>CAZHBX010000008.1:0-61768 GCA_964530795.1 uncultured Ruminococcus sp.
CCCTCACGGTGTATTGTATTCTATCACGCTTTTATTTGATTGTCAAGGCCTTTTTTCGACATTTTTTCTCAAACCGACACCGAATTTTCGGTCATTCTGTATAACAGGCCCACTTTTTGCCCACACTCAAAGCGAAAGGAGACGTTTCCATGACCGCTATTTTCATCCGCACCATCCTCATGTACGTCGCTATGATGCTGGTCGTCCGCCTGATGGGCAAGCGGCAGATCGGGGAACTGCAAATGACCGAATTCATCTCCGCCGTCCTGCTTTCGGAGATCGCCGCCCTGCCGATCACCGACCGGGATATTCCCCTGCTCTACGGCCTCCTGCCGCTCTTCATCATCGGCTCGTTCGAGGTGGTCCTCGCCCTGCTGTGCCGGAAATGCCGGCCACTCCGCCGCCTGCTGGAGGGCAAACCGATTGAACTGGTCCACAACGGACACTATCTCCAGCACAACCTGACCCGCACCCGCATTTCGCAGGAGGAGGTCGAAGCGCAGATCCGCATCAACGGCTACCGGGGCATCGAAGAAGTGGACTGCGTCTTCCTCGAGCAAACCGGCAAGATGAGCGTTCTGCCCGCCAAAAACGCCAAAAACGGCGGCGGAAATTCCGGCGGCTGAGCGCCGAAAGGAGCTATATATAATATGAAGCAATTCCTGCTTGCTGTTTTGCTGCTCTCGCTTGCCGTCACGCTGACCGTCGTCAACGCCATCGCTGTCCGGCGGGACGTCGATCGCTTATCCGCCCTCGCCGGGCAGGACGACACCGAGCAGCTCTGTGCCGAGCTCGAGCGGCTCGACGGCTTCTTCTCGCTGACCGTCCACCACGCCCTGCTCGAGCAGGTCCGCCAGCAGGCGAACGCCATGAACGCCTACCGACCCGTCGACGAGGAGGGAATGCAGGCGGACTACCAATCCGCCAAGGAAACCCTGTTCATGCTGCTGAAAGAGATCCGTGACGGAGAAAAAATCAGCATTGTTAACATCTTATGACTTGACATTTTTTCCCAACGGGAGTATACTACTGTCATAGCATCCGCGGCCGCGTCGTTTTCCGGCGTGGCCGGAGATGCCGTATGGTCTGCGGCAGGTCCGGCGGTGCTTTGTTCAGTCCTGCGATGCTTCGACGTCCTTGCCGTCTCGCCCGCCGCCTGTTGTCTGACGACCTGTATTCAGTATATGGAGCCAAACACCGAAAGGGGTACCCCATGGACAAGCCAAATTCCGACAAAATTCTGCTCGCCCCCTCCCTGCTCGCCGCTGATTTTTCCCGGCTCGGCGAACAGACCGCGGAGATCCGCCGGGGAGGCGCCTCTTACCTGCATCTGGACGTGATGGACGGGCTGTTCGTGCCGAACATTTCCTTCGGCGTGCCGGTCATCCAATCCCTGCGGCCTCATTGCGATCTGGTTTTTGACGTACATCTGATGATCGACCGCCCGGAGCGATACCTTTCCGCTTTCGTTTCCGCCGGCGCGGACATCCTGACCATCCACTACGAGGCGACGGAACGCCCGCGGGAGGTACTCGAACAAATTCACTCCCTCGGCGTGCGGGCAAGCATTTCGGTCAAGCCGGACACCCCGGTGGAAGTGCTTTACGACCTGTTGCCATTCTGCGACATGGTGCTTGTCATGACGGTCGAGCCCGGCTTCGGTGGGCAGAAGTTCCGCCCGGAGCAACTCGAAAAGGTGCGCAAGCTCGCCCGCGAACGGCAGGCGCAAGGTCTCTCCTTCCGCATTCAGGCGGACGGCGGGATCGGCGCGGAGAACGCGCGAGCGTGCGTGAAAGCGGGCGTGGATGTGCTGGTCACCGGGAGCGGCGTGTTCGGCAAAACGAACCTGTGCGAGGCGGTCCGCGCCGTCCTTCGCGCGGCGGAAGGAAGGGATTGACATGGCGCAAACCACCAAGAAAACCAGACCGTATCTCTACTACATCGCGATCGGATTCCTTGTCGCCATCCTGCTGCTTGGCATAATCTTAGCACTTTCGCTCTCCAAACACGACACTCCTTCCGACGACCCCTCCATCTCGGCGGACGGCGAATCCGAAATTTCTTCAACGTCTGACGTGAGCCGCACCCCATCCGTCCAGACGCCGAGCGAACAGGAGGTTTCCGGCGTGATCTCTCTACCGGGCTTGAGTGAGGAAGAGGAAAGCGGCGAGTCAGACCAGCCGGTCGTCGTCGAGCCGCCGGTTTCCGGCGCGGGCAGGCTGCCCGCGCAGCCGGAAACGGCAAAGGCCTACGAGCAGAAGGTCAACAAGGCCTACTCGATCGATATGAACCCTTACGAGCAATACGTCTGCCCGGCGGACCCGATGGAATACGTCTTTCTTGTTGACGCGGCGCACACGCTCGCGGCGGATTTCGAGCCGGCGGATCTCGTGAACATCAAGTACATGAAGCCGGGACGGCCGGACTACTACAGCAAGATGCGGTTCGTCGCGGAAAAGGCGCTCCAGGCGTTCCTCGAGGAAGGACAGATGTACGGCATCGACGACGTGCTCGTCTCCAACGGCTACCGCTCCTACGACAGCCAAGCGGCCCTGTTCAACAGTTACCTCGCGCAGGAACGTGCGGCGCACCCGGACGAGACCGAAGAGCAGATCGAGGCCCGCGTTCTGGTCTACTCCCTGCGCCCCGGCACAAGCGAACACCAGAGCGGGCTATGCGTGGACATGCACAACCAGAAGCAAACCGACCTCTCCTTCGCTGGAACCGAGGCGGCGCTCTGGCTCGAAGCAAACTGCTACCGCTTCGGGTTCGTACTGCGCTACCCGAAAGACAAGGAGAACATCACCACCGTCATGTTCGAGCCGTGGCACTTCCGCTTCGTCGGGCGTGACGCGGCAACCGAGATGCACGAACTGGGGATGTGTCTCGAGGAATACTGCGCCTACAAGGGGATCCAATAAGCCCGCACCCGCCGGAACGCCTTTGCATATGCTACCTGTGAAGGGAGGATATGACATGGCTTGCTTTGATTCGCTCTTTGGCAACGGCAACAACTGCTGGTGGATCATCATTCTGATCGCAATCATACTTTGCTGCTGCTGCGGCTAAAGCTCCCGGCACGTGCTTGCTGCATACCCAAAAAGGCCCCTCGCTCCCCCCGTGGAGCGGGGGAACTTTTTGCAGTACAAAGCTTTACGTAAAGGATACGAAGAGTACGCGTGGAGGAACTCGTTCTCCCAAATGTCCTTTTCCCTGTATTTCTTTTCGCTCCTTTGGCAATACTACCCTCAAAGGAGTGTGAAAGAACATGAAGCAACCGTTTGTGATCAAGGCACTGTACGTGGCGGTGCCGGTGGCGGTCATGTCGACAGTGGTGGCGCTGTTCCGATACGTGATGGTGCTGATGGGGCGGTAGGGCGGCAAAACGAAATTGCCTCTTGCTTTTTTGCAAAAAATTCGTATAATAAGGAAGAAGGAAACAAAAAAGGAAGAGGTTCCCCGTGAGAGAGCACATTTACACGATTGAAATCAACGATGCGTTTGACAAAAAAAACGGCGCATGCCCGTTTTGCCTGCTGTACACGAAGCTGGAGGAAGCGGAGCTGGACTTGATCCTCGGGGCGTCAATGATGGAACCGGAGGTGCGCAAGGTGACCAACCGCAAGGGATTCTGCGCCCGGCACTACCAAAAGATGTTCCCCCGCAAGAACCGGCTGAGCATGGCTCTGACGCTGGAAAGCCACCTTGACGAGCTGAAGAAAGAGCTCAAGCCGGGCGGTCCGCTCTCGCGGGACGCGGCGGAGAAGGGGGTCCGGCGTGCGGAGGAACTCGGGCAGACCTGCTACGTCTGCGACCGGATCAAGGAAAAATTCTCGCGGGTGCTGGTCAACACCGCCGACCTGCACGCCGAGGAATCCGACTTCCGCAAGAAGTTCAACGAGCAGAGCTGCTTTTGCCTGCCCCACTACGCCCGGCTCGTGCGGACCGCGTCGAAATGTCTCGACAAGAAAGCGTACAGTGCGCTCGCCGAGGACGCCGCCAAGCTTGAGAGCGCCTACGTCGCCAAGCTCAAAGACGACGTATCCTGGTTCTGCAAGAAGTTCGACTACAACTTCGAGAAGGAGCCGTGGTACGACTCCAAGGACGCCGTCGAGCGCTCCATCCGTTTCCTCTCCGGCAACATCGAACTCAAGAGCTGATTTTACGCCATCCTGAATTGACATAATTCGCCCGCCTTTCCACATATGTTATCCACTTTTCCACAGAGCTTTCCACAGCAAAAACCGCGTCAGGACAAGCTTCCGGGAATTGGAGAGGGAAAACTGCCCACTTTTCCACAGAGTTTTCCACAAAAGGCGAATGAGATTATGTCAATTCACGTGAAGCAAGCAAAAAGCCGGGGATCCGATTTTCCCGGCTTTTGTTTTAGCCCCTGCCGCTCTTATTCCGCCGGCGAATCGCTGATGTGAGCACGCAGGACGCTGATCAATTCGTCGAGCTCTGCGTCGTTGGCACGCCAGAATTCGACGGGATCGCCGACCTTGAGCGTGATGCGGACGCGACTGTACTCCGCGAACTCGTGAAGCCCTTCCGGACGAAACGCCTCGACCTGCGCGACGTTCTCAAACAGGACGGTGCGGAACAGCTCTTCCTGCGTCCCATCAACCAGCCCGACGGACTGCGAGCCGATAAGGACCCGATTCCGCTCGAGCAGGTAGGCCGTAAAGGAGATGCGGTCGGTCCTGCGGCGGGTATCCTGCCCGATGCGCAGACGCATTCCTTCGCCGTAGAGGAAGCTGCGGGAATAGCAGATGCGGTCCTCGGGAACGGCGACCGGGGCCTTGCCGCGGCCGTTGTTGCGGTTCAGCTCGTTGTTGACGTAGTCCATATAGCGGGTGCGAAACGCCTTTTCAAGATCGTTGCACACGCCGTCGTACTCCCGGTCGCTGACCGAACGGGTGCTCGCGACGATGGCGACAATGACCGCGATGATCCCGATCGGGCCGACGATCCAGTACAGCCACCAGATGCGCAGGAACAGCAGCGCCGCGCAGACGATGGCGACGATGGCGCAAATCTTGGAAATCCAACCCATCGCCGCGCCCGAGAAGTAGCGCTCGTTTTGTTTGGTGTCGATTTGCATTCGATTCCACCACCTTTCGCGGTACAGTATACCACAATTCCGCCCGTCTGTCAATTAATTTTCGTCAATTTTCGGCTGCGGGCGAAAAAAGGTTGAGGCCTCCGGACGGCCGAAAACGCGGAAATTTTCCCTTGCATTTTGACGAAGAGTGTGCTATACTGTTAGGAAAGGGAAAACAGAGGGGGACGGAAAACGGTCCATGGAGATCATCATTATCGGCGGCGGAAGCGTCGGAGCGGCCATCTGCTCGCAGCTGGCGACAGAGAAGCATAATATCACGGTCGTCGACCGCGACGCGTCGGTGCTCAATGAGATCACCAACCTGTGCGACGTGTTCAGCGTCGAAGGGAACGGCGCGGACGTCGGCGTGCTGCGGAAGGCGGGCGCGGAAAAGGCGGACCTGCTCATCGCCGTCACGTCGAGTGACGAGATCAACATTCTCTGCTGCGCGGCGGCGAAGAAACTCGGCACGGGTCACACCATCGCTCGCGTCCGCAACCCGGAATACTCCGAGCTTATGCAGCTCATGCGGAGCGAAATGAGCCTCTCCATGACCATCAACCCCGAACTCGCCGTCGCCCGCGAGGTCTATCGGATGCTCCGCTTCCCCGCGGCCACGAAAATCAACGCCCTCTGCCGCGGGCGGGTGGAAATGGCGGAATTTCGCGTGCCGGACGGCTCGCCCATTTGCGGGCAGACGCTCAACGATCTGCGCACGAGGCTGCACATCCGCTTCGTTGTCTGCGGCGTGCTGCGCAAAGAGCAGGTGTTTATCCCGTCCGGCGACTTCCGCGTCGAAGCGGGCGATCTGATCTGCGTGACCGTCCCGGACGAGGAGGCGACCGAGTTCTTTGCCACTCTCGGCGCCCGCAAGAGGCCGATTCGGAACATTCTCATTGTCGGCGGCGGACGAGTCACCTACTACCTCGAAGCGCTGCTGCAAAAGGGGCGGTACAACTCCACGGTCATCGAGAAGGACGTGAACCTCTGCCAGGCCATCGCCGAGCAGTACAACTGCACGGTCATCCACGGCAACGGCACCCGGCAGGAACTGCTGCTCGAGGAGGGACTCGACCACTGCGACGCGCTGCTCGCCCTGTCGGACATGGACGAGGAAAACGCAATCATCTCAATGTACGCAAAGACGCGCGGGGTCGCCAAGGCGGTCGCGCTCATCCGGGCGATGCCCTATGTCGATTTCTTCAAGGGCGTCGGGCTCGACAGCATCGTCTCCCCCCGCTCCTCGACCGCCACGCAAATCCTGCGCTTCGTCCGCTCCATGACCAACGTGCGGGACTCGGAAATCGAATCCCTTCATATGCTGCTCTCCGGGCAGGTGGAAGCGCTCGAATTCATTGTGAAGGAGGACATCCGCGGGCTGACCGGCAAACCGCTTAAGCAGCTGCACTTCCGCAAGGGGGTCCTCATCGCCTGCATCGTCCATCAGGACCAGATCCTCATTCCGACCGGTGACGACGTCATCAGCAGCGGCGACACGGTCATCGTCATCACCGACGAGCGGGTCCGGGGAATCCGGGACATCCTTACGTAATGAACTACCGCATGGTCGGGTACCTGTTAGGTATCATCCTCTTTATCGAAGCGGCGCTGCTGACCGTGCCGATGCTGACGGCATGGATCTATGGGGAGTCGCTGCTGCCGTTCCTGTTCGCGGCGCTGCTGCTGCTGCTCGCGGCGATCCCGGCGCTGTTCCGCAAGCCGGAGGAGAACCGCATCTACGCGAAGGAAGGGTTCGTCGTCGTCGGCGCGGCATGGCTGCTGCTTTCGGCGTTCGGGGCGCTGCCGTTCGTTTTTTCCGGCGCAATCCCCAACTATATCGACGCGTTTTTCGAGACGGTTTCCGGCTTTACGACGACCGGGGCGACCATTCTGACCGAGGTTGAGTCCCTGCCGAAGGGGATCCTGCTCTGGCGGAGCTTTACCCATTGGATCGGCGGAATGGGCGTTCTGGTGTTCATGCTCGCCATCCTCCCGTCCGCGGGCGGACAGGCGATTCACCTGCTGCGCGCGGAAACCACCGGCCCGACCAAGGGCAAGCTGGTTCCGAAACTGCGGCAGACGGCGCTGATCCTCTACGCGCTCTACTTTACCCTGACCGTGCTGCAAACGATCCTGCTGCTGATCGCGGGGCTGCCGCTGTTCGACGCGGTCACGACGGCGTTCGGCACGGCGGGCACCGGCGGATTTTCCGTTCGCAACGCCTCCATCGCCGCCTATAACAACCCGGCGGCGGAATGGATCGTCGCGAGCTTCATGCTGCTGTTTGGCGTGAACTTCAATATGTATTTCCTCCTGCTGCTGCGGCGAATCAAAACCGTCCTGCACAACGCCGAACTGCGGATATACCTGCTAATCGCCGGGGCGGCGACGCTGCTCATCGCGCTCAACACGGCGCATCTGTTTGACGGCGTCGAACCCTGCCTGCGCACGGCGTTCTTCCAGGTCACAACCATCATGTCCACGACCGGCTTTGCCACGACTGACTACAATCTCTGGCCGGATTTATCAAAAACCATTCTCGTCACGTTGATGGTCATCGGCGGCTGCGCCGGGTCAACGGCGGGCGGGCTGAAGGTCTCGCGGGTAATGCTGGTCGTCAAGAACATGGCGCGGGAGGTCAGGCACATCATCAAACCCCACTCGGTCAACGTCGTCAAGCAGGACGGCGAGGCCGTCTCGGTCGATACGCTGCACCACGTCAGCAACTATATTTCCATCTATGTTTCCATCATCATCGTCACGACGCTCCTGCTTTCCATCGACGGGTTCGGGCTGGAAACCAACCTGACCGCCACCCTCGCCTGCGTCAATAACATCGGGCCGGGGCTCGGCATGGTCGGTCCGGTCGGCAACTTCGCCGCCTACTCGTATTTTTCAAAGATTCTCCTGTCGCTCGACATGCTCATCGGGCGGTTGGAGATCCTGCCAATGCTGATCTTTTTCTCCCCGAGGACGTGGAATTTCAAGGGGCTCCGCAACCTGCGCAGGCCCTGAAAAAAGCGGAATATCCGGCAGAATCCGCCGGATATTCCCTTTTTGCCGGTTCCCTCTTGACAAACCCGAAAAAGTGTGCTATACTTCTCGGACCATGGAAGATACCAAGGGAGGAAAACGGTGGCGGGCGGAACGGACAAGCGCGTCGGGCGCATGGGCGAAGCGGCGTGGCCCGCGGGTGTGCTGCTGTGTTCGCTCGGCGTGTGCCTGTCCGCGAAAAGCGGATTTGGGGTGTCGATGGTCGTCGCCCCGGCGTACGTGCTGCACCGGTTCCTTTCCCCGTATTTCGCGTGGGTGACGTTCGGGGCGTCGGAGTACCTCCTGCAAGGGGTTTTGCTGGTCGCTCTGTGTTTTTCCGTGCGGCGATTCAAGAAAAAGTACCTGCTGTCCTTTCTCACCGCCATCGTCTACGGGTTTGCGCTGGACGGCTGGCGAATGCTGCTCGGGACGAAGGTCTGCCCAGTCCTCTGGCAGCGGGTCGCCTGCTGCGCCGCCGGGGCCTGCATCACGGCGTTCTCCATCGCGCTCTATCTGCGCACCTACCTGCCGCAGCAGGTCTACGAGCTGTTCGTCAAGGAGCTCACCGAGCGCTACAACTTCCGCCTTGGCCGGGTGAAGTGGCTGTACGACGTTTCCTCCCTGTTGTTCGCCGTCCTGCTCATGCTGCTGCTGTTCCATCGGTTCTCAACGGACATGGTCGGCGTCGGGACGCTGCTGCTAACCGTCGTCAACACCCCGCTAATCACCCTTTCCGGCAAACTGCTGGACCGCTTCTTCACGTTTGCCCCCGCGTTCCCGCGCTTCCGCGCGCAGTTCGACAGGCTCTTCAACTAAGCGTCGCAAAGGAGTTCTTATGCTGTTCGGGAAACAGATCAACTGCTACTATCGCAAGTACGCCCCGGCGCTGCTGCTCGGGCTGCTCGCGCTGGTGGTCGTCGACTACTTCCAACTGGTCGTACCGGAGCTCTACCAAATGGTCATCAACGGCATCAACCAGGGCTTCGTGGAGGTCGACGGCGTGAGGCACGCCTTCGACATGGACTTCCTGCTGACGGAGATCTGCCGCCCGCTGCTGTTCACCATCCTCATGATCGTCTTCGGGCGCTTCCTATGGCGTATCTGTTTCTTCGGGTCCGGGATCCGCATGGAGACCGACCTGCGGGGCCGAATGTTCGACCACTGCAAGGACCTGTCCCAGCAGTATTATCAAGTCAACAAGGTCGGCACGCTCATGTCGCTGTTCACCAACGACCTTGAGACCGTTCAGGACTGTTTCGGCTCGGGGGTGCTGATGTTCTGTGACGCGCTCTTCCTTGGCGTCATGGCGCTTGTCAAAATGGCGCGGATGAACCCGCTGCTGACATTGCTTTCGCTGATCCCGATGGTATTTCTGGTGTTCCTCGCGACGGTCGTCGGCAAGCGGATGCAGCAGAAGTGGGAGCGGCGGCAGGAGGCGTTTTCCGATCTTTCCGACTTCTCACAGGAGAGTTTCTCCGGCATCGCGGTCATCAAAGCGTTCGTCAAGGAGACCGTCGAGCTCATGGCATTCCACAAGCTCAACGAGGAGAACGAGGAAGCGAACATCGCCTACACCCGCATCTCGACCAAGGTCAATATCTCCGTCACGCTGTTCGTGGAGTCCGTCATCTGCGTCATCCTCGGCTACGGCGGATACCTCGTACACGAGGGAATCTTCAACCCCGGGCAGCTGGTGGAGTTCATCGGGTATTTCAACTCCATCGTCTGGCCGGTCATGGCGATTTCGCAACTCATCGAGATGCGGTCCCGCGGCAAAGCGTCCCTCGGGCGCATCACCGAACTGCTGACGGCGCCGGTCGACGTCGCGGACGGTCCGGACGTCCATGACGTTCCGCCGCTGACCGGCAAAATCGAGTGCCGTCACCTAACCTTCCGCTATCCAGGCGCGAGCATCGACGCGCTGACTGACGTGTCCTTTACCATCCACGCCGGGGAAAACGTGGGCGTCATCGGCAAGACCGGCGCGGGCAAAACCACGCTGGTCGATCTGCTGCTTCGCACCTACAACCTGCCTGACGGGACGGTGTTCCTCGACGGAACCGACGTCAATCGCATTCCCATCCGCACCGTGCGGCAGTACGCCGCCTACGTCCCGCAGGACAACTTCCTGTTTTCGGACACGATCGCGAACAACATCTCCTTCGCGTCCGACAGCGACGACGAAGCGGCTATCCGCGCGTCGGCGGAGCTCGCCGACGTTCACGACAATATTGCCGAATTTCCGCACGGCTACGAAACCGTACTCGGAGAACGCGGCGTGACCGTCTCGGGCGGGCAGAAGCAGCGCATCTCCATCGCCCGGGCCCTCATGAAGGACGCGAGCATCCTCATTCTTGACGACTCGGTTTCCGCCGTTGACGTCAAAACGGAGAAACGCATCCTCGAAAACCTGCGCCGCGTGCGGCAGGGCAAAACCACCATCCTCATCGCCCACCGCATCAGCACGGTTGAACGGATGGACAAGATCCTGTTCCTCGAGGACGGCAGGCTGACGGCAGTCGGCACCCACGCGGAACTGTACAAGTCCTGCCCGCCCTACCGGACGATGGTCGAGCTGCAACGGCTCGACGACGCGCAGGCCGCGGAAGGAGGGGAGGCACATGTTTGAGTGGTATCCGCTCCTGCTGGTCGGGGGCATTGTCGGGACGTTCGCCCTGCTGTTCATCCTCGCCTATCTCGCCATCCGCCGCCAGAAGGAGGCCATCGGCTTTGACCGCAATATGAAGGACGGCGAGATCGTCCGGCGGCTGCTGCACTACGTCCGCCCGCACGTCCGTTTGCTGCTGCTCGTGCTGCTGGTCATGCTGTTTTCCATCGCCTACGACATCCTCTCCCCGCTGCTCATCGGGCAAATCGAGGAGATGATTAAGAACGACTTTCCGCTGAAGCGGCTGTTCATCGCCGTCGCAGTCTACGCGGGGATCCTGCTCGTTTCCCTCGCCTGTACGTATATCCAGGCCATCCTCCTGCAAATCGTCGGGCAGAAAATTCTTACCCGGCTCCGCGAGGACCTGTTCGTCCACATCGAATCCCTCTCCCACGGACAGCTCAACGAGATCCCGGTCGGTAAGCTGGTCACCCGCGTCACCAACGACACGAACGCCATCTCGATGATGTTTACCAATATTCTCGTAACTCTGGTAAAGAACTGCTTCGTCATCCTTGGCGTGCTGACGGCAATGCTGTGCCTGAACTACCTGCTGACCCTGATGGTGCTGTGCTTTGTGCCTTTCATTGTGCTTTTCACGGTGGTGTTCCGCAAGTTCAGCCGGAAGGCGTACCGTATGGTCAAAGACGGCACGACCGACATCAACACCTTCCTGTCGGAGAACCTCTCCGGCATGAAAATCATTCAGATCTTCAACCGCGAACCCGAAAAGAAGGCGGAATTTGACGGCAAGAACCGCACGCTCGGCAAGGCCAAGCAGCAGCAGATCTTCGTCTTTGGCGTCTTCCGCCCGCTGGTCTACATGCTCTACATCTCCTCGGTGCTCTGCCTGCTCTACCTCGGCGGGCGGGGGTATATCCGCAACGTCAGCTTTCTCGGGCAAACCATCGACAGCGGGACGGTCGTTTCCTTCTATATGTTTATTTCCCGCTTCTTCAACCCGATCCAGAGCCTCGCAGAGCAGTTCAACCTGCTCCAGTCGGCGTTCGCCTCGGCGGAAAAGATCTTTGCCATCTTCGATCTCGTCCCCGACGTGCAGGACGCCCCGGACGCCGTCGAGCTCCCGCCCCTGCGCGGGGAGGTCGAGTTCCGGCACGTCTGGTTCGCCTATGTGCCGGGCGAGTGGGTGCTCAAGGACGTGTCCTTCCGGGTGGAGGCGGGGCAGATGGTCGCCTTCGTCGGTTCGACCGGCTCGGGCAAGAGCACCATTCTTTCCCTGCTTTGCCGCAATTATGACATTCAGAAGGGCGAAATTCTTGTTGACGGCGTGAATATCCGCACGGTGAAGATCGCGTCCCTCCGCCGCCAATTCGGGCAAATGCTGCAAGATGTGTTCCTCTTCTCCGGAACCATCCGCTCCAACATTCTCTTACGCAAGGAGGGCGTTTCGGACGAGGAGGTCATGGAGGTCTGCCGCTACGTCAACGCCGACCGCTTCATTGACCGCCTGCCCGCCGGGCTTGACGAGGAGGTCCGGGAGCGGGGCAACAACTTCTCCGCCGGGCAGCGGCAATTGCTCTCCTTCGCCCGCACGCTGCTGCACCGCCCCGCGGTCATGATCCTCGACGAGGCGACCGCGAACATCGACACGGAGACCGAGCTGCTGATCCAGGATTCGCTCGAAAAGATGGCGAACATCGGCACCATGCTCATCGTCGCCCACCGCCTTTCGACAATCCAACACGCCGATTGCATCCTCGTGCTTTCCCACGGCGAAATCGTCGAGCGGGGCACCCACCGGCAGCTGCTCGAGCGAAAGGGGCGCTACTACGAGCTCTATAAGCTGCAGCAAAGCAAAAAGCAGCTCCAATCCAATCCGCAATGAACCCCATGCTTCGGATCCGGCGCCCCCGCCGGGTCCTTTTTCGCACATCCCCCTTCCTTTTTGTAAAGCTTGGAGGAAAACGGGTCAGAAAATATAGAAAAACCCCTTGTCAAAACCGAAAAAATATGCTATAATGCTATCAAGAAAAAGAGGACCTGAGGGAAAACCAGAGAAGGAGAAAGTATCCATGAAAAAGTCGCATTTTTTCGCGCGACACGTCCTTTCGACGCTGCTCGCGCTCCTCTTGACGGTTTCGGCGTTCGCGATCATTCCGTCTGCCGCCCCGGCCAAGGAGCCCAACCCGAAGTATGACGTACCGTTCGCCGAGGAGGCTCCGGTCGTCGACGGCGACGTTTCCTCCAAGGAGTACGGCAGTCCGATGGTGGACTGGCTCGTCGCCGACGGGGCCGTCGACGGGATCGTCCTGTCCGACTACCTCATTCAGGACGACGAAGACCTGGAGATCGAGTTCTATTCCGCGTGGACGGACACCGACCTCTACCTCGCGTGGAAAGTCCATACGAAGTACGACTACCGCATCCCGGACGACGTCGCCGACAACCTGATGTTCAACTACTGCTGCGTGCAGTTCATCCTGACTCCGGGCGCGCCGGACAACACGAAGAAGAAGTACCAGACGGCCGAATGGTCGGGCGACTACCTCGAAATCGGTATGTGTCTGCGCAACGACGACTACTCCTATAAGGTCTGCTGGAGCCAGCCGACGGCCGCGGGAAACGCCCTGAAGCTGACTGACTGGGAGTTCGCCGGCTCGCGCGACGACAGCAAGGAAACCACGACCTACGAATGCCGCCTGCCGCTGGACAAAACCGGACTTGAAGCGAAAGGGGACGGCGCGCAGTTCGGTCTGACGTGGGCAGTCGGGACGCAGGAGAACTATGAAAAGAAAACCAAAGGCCTTATCGAGTGGCAGGACGCGATCATCAGCGGCAAGAACGCCGACAACGCGGCCGTCATGACCATGACCGGATCCGGCGAAGGGCAGCAGAACGTGGAGCTAGGCGTAGCTTCCCGCGACAAGATGCCCCACGGCGACCTGCCGGACGGACTTGAAGAGTCCCTCCTGCAAATCACCCTGCTTGACCATCCCACCGTCTCCGAGCAGATCGCCCTGATCTCCGCGCCGGAGAAAATCAACGAATACAACCCCAACTACTCCCAGACGCTCCTGCTCCGTCCGGAGGCGAGCGACGGGGAAATCGAAGGCTACTACACGCTGATTGAAACCATTGACGGTTCCGGCAGCGCCGTCACGTTCCAGGAGAAGCCCCAGGAAGGCGACCTCGTCCTGCTGGTCCATTCGGACGACAAAAACGGCACGACCGACGCCGGCAAGGCCCGCGCGCTCTCGAAAGAACTCGTCGTCGGACAGCGGCTCTACCTCCACGGCGTGGAGCTGAAGGACGGTTCGCTTTCCTTCAAGTATAACAACGCGCAGCTGGCCGTCGTCGAGGACGATTCCGCGAAACTGGTCGGCGTGTGGAAGACTTCCGACGGCAAACTTCTCGAGCTCCAGTCCGGCGGCAAGGGGACACAGGACGGCAAGGAGATCACGTGGGCGCTCGGTGAAGACGGCAAGCTGACCCTCGACGGCAAAACGGTCGAATACAAGCTCGACGGCGAAAAGCTGATCCTCGACGGGGTGGACTACACCCAGGTCAAGCCGGGCGACTACACCAAGCTGCAAGCCGCCTGCAACACCGCGAAATCCGAGCTGGCGAAGACCACTGTCTATACCGCCGAAAGCCTCGATGCTCTGCAAAAGGCGTATGACGACGCGCAGAAAGTGGTCGACGCGGCCTACTCCGCCGACGATCAGAGCAAGATCAACGACGCCGAGAAAGCCCTGCAATCCGCCCTGAAAGCGCTCGTCAAGCAGCCGACGAAAGAATCCTCGGGCTCGTCCTCGCAAACGTCCGCCCAAAGCATTTCCTCGTCCGCAGACTCCGCGGGCAGCGAGAGCAGCGGCCCGTCCGGCGGAATGATCGCACTCATCGTCGTTCTTGCGGTCGTCATCATCGCCGCGATCGTGGTCATCATCGTCGTGGTTCGCAAGAAGAAGGCGTAAAGGGGTACGGCGGGAAACTCATTTTTCCCACGCCCCGTAGAATGGAATCCGGTGTGGAAGGAAGGTTCAGATTCGGACCTTCCTTCCCCCATTTTTTATGCTTTCTTCGGCGATCCCCAAACTCTGCCGGCTGCTCCCGCAGCCCGCGCCCCCAATTTACGTTTCAGCCTCATGGCGGGGAAAGAAACAAATATTCCGGCAAAACAATACGCCTCAAGATGAATTTTTTTATGGGATCCCTTGCAAATGCCGCGAAGTTGTGATAGAATGAAAAGATGAAGGAGATTACAGTATGGAGCGGAAAAATAAAATCAATTACTACCTCGACATCGCCCAAACGGTCGCGACGCGATCGACCTGTCTGCGCAAGCACTACGGCGCCATCATCGTGCGCAATGACGTCATCGTCTCGACCGGCTACAACGGCGCGCCCCGCGGACGGCAGAACTGCTCGGACATTGGGAACTGCCTGCGGGACAAGCTCAACGTTCCCCGCGGCGAACGCTACGAGCTCTGCCGCGCGGTCCATGCGGAAGCGAATGCGATCATCTCCGCCGCCCGCGAGAGCATGCTTGGCGCGGACCTGTACCTCTGCTGCGTCGACCCAAGCTCCGGCGCGGTGGTTCCCGGCACGACGAGCTGTCAGATGTGCAAACGGCTGGTCATCAACGCGGGGATCCGGCGGGTATACGTCCGCGAGAACGAGAACGCGTTTTCCGTCTATGAAGTTGACGACTGGGTACAGAACGACGACAGCCTCGGGCAAATCGGGTACTGACCCCGCAAAAAGGAGAAAAGCAACCATGTCAAAGCGCCTGCACGCCCTGCCCGCACTCCTGCTTAGCCTGTCGCTGCTGCTTTCGTCCTGCGGCAGCAAATGGGAACCGACCGAAATCGGCTTTCGCAACGGCGAAACCGGCGTCGAATACGTCGCCTGCAACGTCATCGCGGTCAAACCGATCGTCCGGGTCGACGTCGAACCCTACTGCGAGGTGGACGGCGTGCCGTACTACGCCATCCGCAGCGAGGAGCCGGAACGGTTCCTGTGCGATTATGACGAAGCGAGCCAGAGCAGCATCGTCTACCGCAACAAGGAGCTTCCGGACGTCACGCTCGAAAACTTCAACGCTATCGCCGCGTGGCTGTTTCGCGACGGCGTTATGCCGCTGATGATCGCGCAGCTGTACGCGGATGACGAATACCTCGCCGAGGAACTGCGCGGGAAGAACCCCTCGCAGGACACGGCGCTGGTCCGGAAAATCACGGACGCGCTGGTCAACGGCGAAGCGCGGGACGTTCCGCAGGATACCTATTCCGACGACGACCTCTACTATTTCCGGCTGCTCAGCGCCGATTACCCCGGGCTGTATTACAGCGTCTGCTTTTTCGGGGACATCTACGGACGCTACTACGTGCAGGACATGGCGACCTTCCGCGTCGCGGACGCCCCGTCGGAAATCGTCGCGTGGATCGTCGGAGCGAATGGAGATGCGATATGAAAAGAGTAACCGCATTCCTGTTTCTGGCACTGCTCGCCCTTCTGCCGGGCTGCCAGACAAGATACTACCATGAAACCTCCCCGGAGACCCTCTCCGTCGAGTCCGTGACGGATTCCGTCCCGCCGTTCGTGTTCGGGCAGAACGGATTTTACGATACCGTTTCGGACGCGGAATACCTGCTCGTGCCGGAAGTAGAGGCAAAGGCGCAAGGGGAAGAATACTTCTCCGACGGCGAAAAGACGCTCTACCGGGTGGAGGGGCTGCATGAAAGCTACTTCCTGATGGACGGCGAGGGCAACGTCTATAAAAACGCCGCCATGCCGTGGATGATCGAACCCGGCGAAGACGGCTGGGAGGACGATTACCCCGCCCTGACCTATGTCGGGTGAGTCGTTGCGCACGCCCGCTGTCGTTCCGCTGACGGCGGAACGCGTGCCGGAGGCGGCGGAAGTCGAGAAAACCTGCCTCGAAACCGCGTGGAGTATCCGCCAGCTCGCGGAATTGCCCCCGGAAGCGGTTTATTTGGTCGCCCTCGCGGACGGGAAGGTCTGCGGCATCGGCTGCCTGTACTGCGCCGCGGGGGAGGCGGCGTTACAGAACCTTGCGGTCCTGCCGGACTACCGGCGGCGCGGCATCGCGCAAACACTCCTCGACGGACTGTTCGACGCGGCGAAAGAAAAAGGCTGCGAAAGTATGTTTTTGGAGGTCGCCGACGACAACTTCGCCGCACAGGCGCTCTACCGCAAAAACGGCTTTCGGCAGGTCGGCGTGCGACGCGGGTTTTACCGCGGGCGGGACGCGCTGCTGTTCAAGAAAGGACTGGAAATCCTGTGAAACGGATCCTCGGAATTGAATCCTCCTGCGACGAAACCGCCGCGGCGGTCGTGGAGGACGGGCGGAAGCTGCTTTCCTCCGTCGTTGCGACGCAGGTGGAGATTCACGCTCTCTACGGCGGCGTAGTGCCGGAGATCGCCTCCCGCGCCCACACGGAAGCGCTCTGGGGTGTGACCGAGCAGGCGCTGCGGGAAGCGAATCTGACCCTCGCGGACATCGACGCCGTCGCCGTTACCTATGCTCCCGGACTCATCGGGGCACTGCTGACCGGAGTGTCGTTTGCGAAGGGACTTTCCCTCGCGTCCGGCAAACCCCTCGTCCCGGTGCACCACCTGCGCGGACACGTCGCGGCGGCCTACCTCGTCTCCCCCGGGCTCGAGCCTCCGTTCGCGGCGCTCTGCGTTTCCGGCGGAAACACCGAGCTGCTCGCGGTGGATGGCTACACGTTCTATCGGCAGGTCGGCACAACGCGGGACGACGCGGCGGGCGAAGCGTTCGACAAGTGCGCGCGGGTGCTCGGACTTCCCTACCCGGGCGGCGCCGCCATGGACAGAATTGCATCAACCGGGAACCCGGACACCTACCCCTTTCCGGAGGGGAACGTGAACGGCCGCCCGTTCGATTTTTCCTTTTCCGGGCTGAAAACCGCCGTCATCAACACGGTTCACACCGCGACCCAGCGCGGACAGGCGCTCGACGACACCTTCCGCGCGGACATCGCCGCTTCCTTCACCCAAGCGGTCGTGCGCATGCTGAGCGACCGCCTCGAGCTGCTCTTGCAGAGCGAACCAATTTTGCGGGACGTGGTGCTCTGCGGCGGGGTGGCGGCGAACTCGCACCTGCGCGCCGCCTGCGCGAACCTCGCGGCCCGTTACGGGCGGACGTTGCATCTGCCGCCGCTGAAGCTGTGCGGGGACAACGCCGCAATGATTGCGTCGCAGGGGTACTACGAACTTCTCGCCGGCAACACCGCCGGGCCCTCGCTCAACGCTCACGCAACCCTGCCGATCGGCTGAAGCCCTAAAGGGCAAAGGAGGAACAAACGAATGGACGGCAAGCAGCCCCGCTGGGCCAAGCGGGTGAAGGAATTGGATCTGCTTCGCGGCGCGGCGGTGCTGCTGATGATTGTCGACCACTTCTTTTTCGACCTCTGGGGTTTCCTGCCGGGCATCTTCGAGACCTACCCGAAAGCGCTCGACACGCTCGGAAGGTCTTACTGGAACTGGGGGGTCCGGACCGTCGTGCGGCCGGTGGTCCTGTTCGTGTTCTTCTCGCTGACCGGGATCTGCTGCTCCTTTTCGCATAGCAACCTCGCCCGTGGAGGCAAACTGTTCGCAGTCGCGATGGCGCTGACCGGCGGGACCTACGTCGTCGGCGCGCTGACCGGTAACCCGGATCTGACCATCGCCTGCGGGGTGCTGCACTGCATTTCCATCGCCCTTCTGCTCGTCGGGCTTTGCGAAAAAATTCGGATGAACAAGTGGGTCTATCTCGCCCTCGGACTTGCGCTCTGGGGATTCGGGCTGACCGTCGATTGGGTCGTCCGGCCGGAACTGGTACATTACGGGGAGGAACCCCTGTTTTCGCTGCTGGTGAGGTCGTTCTTCGGCTTTGCACAATGCGGGTCGGACAGTTTTTCCTTCCCGCAAGTCTGCGGACAGATCTTCGTCGGGGTATTCTTCGGCAAGCAGTTCTATCCGGAGCGGAAGTCCCTGCTCAAAAGCCCCTACCGCAACCACCCGCTGACCTTTCTCGGGCGGCACAGCCTGTGGATCTACCTTGCCCATCAACTGCTCCTGCCGGTGCTGACGGCGGGGGTGCTGCTCGCGATGGGGTACACGCTGGCCCTGTAATTTTTTTCGAAAAGAGGTGATGCTTTCATGGCGGAAAGCCTGTATGAATGCCTGTCCAAAAACCACAACAGCCCCTCCCCGGCGATCTACTACGAAAAGAAAAGCATTTCCTATCCCGTTCTGCTGCACCGGGTGCGCCAGATGGCGGGCTATTTCCGCCGCCTTGGCGTGAAAAAGGGGGACGTTGTGACGGTGTCCCTGCCGAACATCCCGGCCTGCGTCTACGCGCTGTATGCGCTGAGCATGGTCGGGGCGGTGCAGAACATGATTCACCCGCTCTCCCCGGTCGCGGAGGTCATCCGCACCGCTGACGAGACGGACAGCACGCTTGTGCTGCTGCTTTCAACGGCCTACAAGGAAAACGAAGAACTGTTCCGGGCGAGCAAGCGCCGATTCGCTTTCGCGAACCCCATGTACGAGCATTCCCTGCATATGCGCCTACTCTGCCGGCTGAAGTACGGTTCCGTCCCGGAGACCGACCGATTACACGACCTCGACCGCTTCCGCCGGGAAGCGGAATGCAACGAATGCACCCCGCTCGACAGCGCCTCCCCATCTGTCCTGCTGCATTCCGGCGGGACGACCGGGTTCCCAAAGACCATCGAGCTCTGCGACGACGCGATCAACCATCTCGTCGCCAAAGCCGACGACCTCCTGCCGAACGGCATGAAAAACCGCTCCATGCTCGCTGTTCTGCCCGCCTTCCACGGGTTCGGTCTGGGGATGGGCATTCACGCCCCGCTCTACTGGGGGGAATCCTGCGCCCTGATGACCCGTTTTCACCTTAAAAAGACGGTTCGATGGCTCAACGAAGGAAAAATCAACTTTATGATCGGCGTCCCGCTGCTCTATCAGAAGCTGATGAAAGAGCCGTCCTTCCTGTCCGCCCGGCTGGACAGGCTGGAGTGCGCTTTCATCGGCGGAGACAACGTCCCGCAGAGTCTGATCACCTCTTTCAATCGACTCATGGAGGAGAAGGGCTCCCCTTGCCGAATGCTGGAGGGGTACGGGCTGACCGAGACGGTCACGGTCTGCACGGTCAATACGATTTCAAACTTCCGCGCCGAATCCGTCGGCAAGCCGCTGCGCGGAATCACGCTCTCCATCCGGGACGAGGACGAAAAGCCCCTGCCGTCGGGCACGATCGGGGAGGTCTATATCGCCGGGGACACGCTGATGAACGGCTACCGCGGCGACCCGGAGACGACGTCCCGCACGATCCGCACGATCGACAGCAAGACGTGGATCCGCACCGGCGACCTCGGGTACCTCGATGAGGACGGCTACCTGTTTCTCAAGGGCCGCAAGAAGCGGGTATTCAAGATTGCGGGAATCAACGTCTACCCCGCCGAGGCCGAGCGCATCGCGACGGATTTGCAGGAGGACGTCTACGACGCGGCCTTCGTGCTGTTCGAGACGCCGAAACCCCATACGGTTCTGTTTCTGGTGCGCAACAAGCATTCAGAAAAGAGCGAAGCGGAGATCCGTTCCGTCCTGCGAACGCGGCTGGAGGAGCGGCTGCTGAAGTACAGCCTGCCGCAAAGCATCGTCTTCCTCGACAGCTTCCCCAAGACGGCGGTTGGAAAGACCGATTACAAGGCGTTCCGCGACGTCGGCGAGGGGGCGGACGGATGAAACTGCTGCTGCTGCCCCACCCGCTAAGAGCGGAAACCGTGGCGTTCTGCGCCAAATTGGCGGGATTTTTGAAACAAAACGGACACACCGCCTGCGCCCTGCCGGAGGGACTGGAACCGCTGCGCCGGGCGGGCGCGGATCTGCCCGCGTTCGACGGGCGGGCGGACCTCGCGGCGGTTGCCGGCGGGGACGGCGCGGTGCTGCGGAGCGTTCGGGCGCTGCTTGCGTATGACCTGCCGGTCTGGGCGGTCAACTTCGGACACGTCGGCTATCTGACCGACTGCGAACCGGCGGACGCCCTCGCGTCGCTGCGCAGACTGCTCGCCGGGGACGGCCTGACCGAACGGCGCATCCTGCTCGAGGGCGAAGCGGAAAACCCGGGCGAACCTCCGAGGCGCTTCCTCGCGCTTAACGAAGCGGTCATCCATCGCTCAGCGCTCTCGCGGGCGCTGCGCCTGGAGCTGTCCGTCAACCAAAGCCTCCTGCAGGTCTTCCCGGCGGACGGCCTGATCGTCGCGACGCCGACCGGCTCGACGGCGTACAACCTGTCCGCGGGCGGGCCGATCCTGATGCCGGAATCCGGCAACCTCGTCGTGACCCCGGTCTGCCCGTATACCCTGAATAACCGCTCGCTCGTCGTGCCCGGAACGGACACGGTCAGCGTGCGCGTCACTCTCCCCCCGCCCGACGGCGACGGGGAGGACGGACCGCCCCTTCTGGTCGCCGACGGCTGCGAAAAACTGCCGCTGCGCAACGGGGCGCACGTCACGGTGCGGCAAGCCGAAAAGACCTTTCGCTTGGTCCGCACCTCCCGCGACAGCTTCTACCGCACCCTCCAGCAGAAGCTCGCAAAGCCCCTCTAAACGAAACCTTCCAAAAGACAGAAAGGAATTAAACCGTATATGTACCGCATCGTTTCCAAAACCCCCCTCAACTCCACGGTCACCCGCATGGAGATCGAGGCTCCGTTCGTCGCCCGCAAGGCGCTGCCCGGGCAGTTCATCATCCTGCGCGTGGACGAAAACGGGGAGCGCATTCCGCTGACCGTCGCCGGATACAACCGCGAAGCGGGAACCGTGGAGATCATTTTTCAGGTGGTCGGCGCGACCACCGAGCTGCTCAACCGCAAGCAGGCGGGCGAATATATCCAGGATTTCGTCGGCCCGCTCGGAGTGCCGTCCAAGCTCGACGGGCTGAAGAACGTCTGCATCGTCGGCGGCGGAGTCGGCTGCGCAATCGCCCTGCCGATCGCCCGGGCGCTGCACGCGGATGGCGCGAAGGTCACGTCCGTCATTGGCTTCCGAAGCAAGGACCTGCTGATTCTTGAGGACGACTTCCGCGCCGCTTCCGACCGTCTGTTCGTCATGACCGACGACGGCTCCTACGGCGAAAAGGGCAACGTTTGTATCCCGCTGAATAACCTGTTCGCGCAAGGTGAAACGTTCGACGAGATCATCACGATCGGCCCGCTGATCATGATGAAATTCGTCGTCGAGGCCGCCCGGCCAACCGGGATTCCCTGCACGGTTTCCATGAACCCGATTATGATCGATGGCACCGGCATGTGCGGCGGCTGCCGGCTGACCCTGCACCGCGACGGCAAACCCATCACGAAGTTCGCCTGCGTGGACGGGCCGGACTTCAACGGGTACGAGGTGGACTTCGACGAGGCGATGTCCCGCGGGACGATGTACCGTGAATTCGAGCGCGAAGCACGCGAGCGGGTCTGCAACCTCTACCGCACCCAAGGCTGAAGCGTGCAAGAAAGGAAGAAACCATGTCTGTTAAACCGAATCTTTCCCCGAAAAAAAATCCGATGCCCTCACAGCCGCCGGAGGTGCGTGCCCATAACTTTTTGGAGGTCGCGACCGGCTACGACGAAGCGACCGCCGTGAACGAGGCGCTTCGCTGCCTGCATTGCAAGAACATGCCCTGCGTGTCCGGCTGCCCGGTCAACGTGGAGATCCCCGCGTTCATCGAAAAGGTCAGGGAGGAAGATTTCGAGGGCGCTTACGATATCATCAGCCGCACCTCCTCCCTGCCTGCTGTCTGCGGACGGGTCTGCCCGCAGGAGACGCAATGCGAAGCGAAATGCGTTCGCGGGCTGAAAGGCGAACCGGTCGGCATCGGCCGGCTTGAGCGGTTCGTCGCCGATTGGCACAACCTGCACGTCACCAGACCGGTCGAGCGTCCCGCCCCGAACGGGCACAGGGTCGCCGTCGTCGGTTCCGGCCCCGCGGGTCTGACCTGCGCGGGGGATCTGGCGAAGAAAGGCTACGCTGTGACCGTCTTCGAAGCGCTGCACACCGCGGGCGGGGTGCTGGTCTACGGCATTCCGGAATTCCGTCTGCCGAAAGAGATCGTCCGCAAGGAGGTCGAGCACCTTTCGGCTCTGGGCGTAGACGTGCGGACGAACATGGTCATCGGCAAAACCCTGACGATCGACGAGCTGTTTGAAATGGGCTTTGAAGCGGTGTTCATCGGCTCCGGCGCGGGGTTGCCGAACTTCATGGGTATCCCGGGCGAAAGTCTCAAGGGGGTCTACTCCGCCAACGAGTTTCTGACCCGCAGCAACCTGATGAAAGCCTACGAGGACGTGCCGGTCACGCCGATTCGCAAGGGCGGCAAGGTCGCCGTCGTCGGGGGCGGCAACGTCGCGATGGACGCGGCGCGGACGGCGCTGCGGCTGGGGGCGGAGAAGGTGTACATCGTCTACCGCCGCTCGATGGAGGAACTGCCCGCCCGACGGGAGGAGGTCGAACACGCCGTTGAGGAGGGCGTGGAGTTTCACCTGCTCAACAACCCGGTCGAAGTACTCGGCTACGAGAACCCGGCGGACCGCCGCGACCCGAAGAACGGCTGCGTGACCGGACTGAAATGCATCCGCATGAAGCTCGGCGAACCGGACGAGCGGGGACGCCGCCGTCCCGTCCCGATCCCAGGCAGCGAGTTCGTGCTGGACGCGGACACCGTCGTCATCGCCATCGGCACCTCCCCGAACCCGCTGATCAAGACCACGACGGAGGGCCTTTCGGTCAACTCGCGCGGAGGGATCATCGTCGAGGAAACGACCGGGGCGACCTCGCGGGAAGGCGTGTTCGCCGGCGGAGACGCGGTGACCGGCGCGGCGACCGTCATCTCCGCTATGGGCGCGGGCAAGGTCGCGGCGAAAGCAATTGACGAATTCCTCTCAAAATAATGCTTTTTCGGTGCATCTGCCGGCGCTTTTCGCGGCGCCGGCGGGAGCCATACGTTCGGCTGCCTGCCGGAGGAGCGCGGGCTCTGCCCGAAGAAAAAGGTGCTGGAACGGCCGGGCATGACGGACTGCCGGAGCAAGCGGCCGGACGCCCTCTCCAAGGGCAAATTTAAGGCATCGCCGCTTTCGCCTACGACCCGCCGGTCCTTATTCTCGACGAGCCGTTTTCCGGCCTCGACCCGGTCAACGCCCGTCTGCTCAAGGACGTCGTGCGGGAGGAGATTCCCCGGGGAGATTCCCCGGGGAAAGCTCGTTCTGTCGCTGGCGAATTTAGACACCTCGGTCGTCGGAGTTGGGGTGATTTTGGCGAAAATTTACCGGGTCGGCGTGCTGTCATACGGCGCGCGCCCAAAGCTGCGCGACCCGCTCAAGGCGATGCGGAACGCATGGCTGTTCGGAAAGGGGTACTCGTATGCCATTTACCGCGGAGGAACAAGAACGCTACGCAAGGCATTTTGTCCTGCGGGAGATCGGACCGGACGGGCAGGAGAAGCTCCGCTCGTCGAAGGTCCTCGTCATCGGTGCGGGGGCTCTGGGCGGGACGGCGCTGCTTTCCCTCGCCGCATCCGGGGTCGGAACGCTCGGCATCGCCGAATTCGACCGGGTGGAGCTTTCCAACCTCCAGCGGCAGACCCTCTATACCGCTTCCGACGTCGGGCGGGACAAGCTCGACGCCGCCGTCGAAGCGCTGCAGGCCCGTAACCCCTACGTGACCGTCCGCCCCCACCATGGGCGGGTCACCCCGGAAAACCTGCCCGCCCTGCTCGAACCCTACGACTTCGTGCTGGACTGCACCGACCGATTCGAGACAAAATTTCTCATCAACGACGCTTGCGTTCTGGAACGCAAGCCCTACTGCCACGCCGGAGTCATTCGATTCGAAGGGCAGGTGCTGACCTATCTGCCCGGCAGGGGGCCTTGCCTGCGATGCCTGCTTGGGAGCGTCCCGGCCGGTTCGCCGACCTGCGCGGAGAGCGGCGTGCTCGGAGCGGTGACCGGGGTCATCGGCAGTTTGCAGGCACTCGAAGCGATCAAGTACCTGCTTGGCATCGGGAACCCGCTGGTCGGGCGGGTCTTCCGGTTCGACGGGCTGACGATGGAGACCCGTGTCGCTCCGTTCCCGCACCGCAACCCGGACTGCCCGGTCTGCGGCGAAAATCCGACCGTTCACAGCCTGATCCAGCCCGGCGTCCGCGAACAGTACGAGGTTTCCATCTGCGGGACCGAAGAACCGGCACGGGAGACAGATTTTCGCACCTTCTTTCGCACCCGAACGGAAAGCGACCTACTGCTCGACGCACGGGAGACGGAACTGCGAAAGTTCGGCGGGATCCCCGGGTCGCTCCCCTACCCGGCAACCGACGAAGGGCTGCCGAAGGACCGCCGCATCTTCGTCTACTGCCAGACTGGCGAAAAGAGCGCCGAACTGGTCCGCCGGCTGACAGCGCGGGGCTATGACGCCTACAACCTTGCCGGCGGCTTCCGCGCTTACCTGCGTTTGGACGATTCCATGTCTTGACAGTCCGGAAAGATTGTGTTATACTGAGATCGGCATGGAATTTTACCGTTTCCTGCCGAACCCACGAAGGCTTTTTCATCACCTTACACACGGAAAGGAGCCCCATGTTACCATGAAACAGTTTCACATCGCCATCATCGGGCAGGGCCGAAGCGGCCGTGACATTCACGGGATACACCTCCGAAAGGACACCGAGCGCTTCCGCGTCGTCGCCGTCGTTGACAAGCTCGAAAAGCGCCGCGAACGGGCGGCAAAGGAGTATGGCTGCGACGTCTACGAGGAGTATACCTCCCTGTTCGACCGGGACGACATCGACCTGGTGGTGAATTCCACCCCGAGCCACCTGCATTACGCCATCTCCAAGGACCTGCTCGAACACGGCTTTGACGTCCTGTGTGAGAAGCCTTGCGTCCCGACGGTCGCGGAGTTCGACGACCTGTGCGAGACCGCAAAGCGGAAACACCTGCACTTCTTGGTCTTTCAGCAGAGCCGGTTCGCCGATTACTTCCTGCAAGTCAAGAGGGTCATCGCCTCCGGCAAGCTCGGCCGCATCGTGCATATCGGCATTCAATTCAACGGCTTCGCCCGCCGTTGGGACTGGCAGTGCTGCCTCGACCGCAATGGCGGAAACCTCGCCAACACCGGGCCGCACCCGCTGGATCAGGCACTCAATCTACTGGACGCGTATGATCAGGAACTGGGTATTTTCTGCAAAATGGACCGCTGCAATACCTTCGGCAACGCCGAGGACTACGTTAAGCTGATCCTGACGGCCCCCGACCGCCCGCTGATCGACCTCGACATCTCCTCCTGCGACGCCTACCCGTCCTACACCTACAAGGTCGAAGGCACCCGCGGCACCCTCAAAGGGGATATGAAGAAACTGGTTTGGAAGTACTTTAAGGAGGAGGAAGCCCCCAAGCAGACCCTCATCCGCACCCCGCTCTACATCGACGAGGAGCAGCTCCCCGCCTACTGCACCGAACAGCTCAAGTGGTACGAGGAGAGCTGGGAGGGCGACCCGCAGGCACCGTTTGTCGCCGCCGTGCAAACCTATTACGACCAGGTCTACGAACTCCTGCTCAACGGGCGTGAGCACGACATCAAACTCTATCAGGTCCGCCAGCAGCTCGACGTCATCCGCAAGTGCCACGAGATGAACCCCCAGATCAACTGACGCGGGAGGAATGGGTATGGTTTCCCCGTTCTACCGCGCGGTCCGTTCCGCTTACCGGGCCAAGGTCTACCCCCGCGCCGACGGGGACGGAGCGGTGTTCTATTACGACGCGGAGGATTTCCCCGGGCTGCAGCGGCGGGCCTACCCCTTCCGCTCCTCCCGCGGCCACGCGCTCGCCGGGTGGCTGTACTTTCGCGGGGAAGCGCGCACCGACCGACTGGTCGTGTTCGATCACGGCATCGGTTCCGGGCACCGGGGATACCTGCGGGAGATCGAGCTGTTGACCCGCCGAGGATATACGGTATTCGCCTACGACCACACTGGCTGCATGGAATCCGGCGGGGAGGACACCGGCGGGCTCTGCCAGTCGCTCATCGACCTCGACGATCTCCTGCATACCCTGAAACGCGACCCCACGTTCCGCGAAACGGCCTTTTCCGTCATCGGGCACAGCTGGGGCGGTTTTGCCGCGCTCAATATCGCCGCATTCCACCCGGACGTGACGCACGCCGTCGCGTTCGCGGGCTTCCGCTCCCTCGCCTGCATCCTTGGGCAAACGCTCGACCGATTCCCGCTGAAGCGGTACGGGAAGCGCATTCTCCGCGAGGAACTCGAAAGGAACCCGCGATATGCGGGAATCGACGCGCTGGAAACGCTGCGGAACACGAATACGAAGGTGCTGGTCGTGCATTCCGCCGACGACCCGATCGTCAGCTTCGAGCGGAACTTCCTGCCGCTGCAAAGGGAACTGGGGGACCGGGACAACCTGACGTTTCTTCGCGTTGACGGCAAGCGGCACAACCCGAACTACACGCGCGACGCGGTCGCCTATAAGGACGCGTTCTTCAAAGCCTACCGCGCCGCGCAAAAGCGGCATGCCCTGACGACGGACGAAGAAAAAAACGCCTTCCGCTCCCGGTACGACTGGGCGCGCATGACGGCGCAGGACGAATTCGTCTGGCAGACGGTTTGTGATTTTTTGAACGTTTCTTTTGTTCGCCCCTCTGTAAGGGAATCCTCCTGACAAACCATTGGACCGCTATTGGGTTACAAACTCTTTGGGGTAAAAGAACGATAGAATTCTGCTCGCAATAGGATACCCTTCAAAAAGGATACCGATACTTTTCACAAAAAATCCAGGTAGAAAGCGAAAAATTCTACAAAAACGTCTCCCAGCGGCTTTGCCCGGCACAGAGCGATTCCCACCGGCACCCCCCGCAGATTGACGGACGAAATCCCGGCGCAAGGACGCGCACCTGTACCCGCCGGACAAACATACCGAACGGCAAAACGTCCTCCTCCCGCAATCTGCACTTCTCCAGTACGGCGCGGTCATACCCCGCGACTTTCTCCGCCTGCGCACACACGCCGCGAACGTTGTTCGGACAAGCGGAACAGACGCAGTCCGTCCCGACGGTCATCGTCACCGGCGTCTCCGCCATCAGAACGTCCAGCAGCCCCGCCGTGTGCCGGGAAAACCCGTCGCTGTAGCCGTGCCCCGCGAAGTACGCAAGGCACATCCCGTGGTGCGGGCGGAGACGGAACCCCTTATCGTACATACTTCCGCAGCCGCACGGTCAGCAAAAGCGCCAAGGCGACCTTCAGCAGGTCCGGCAGCAGGTACGGGAACACGCACCAGCTCATCGCGACCCAGAATCCGACCGGCTCTCCGGTTTGCAGATAGACGGCCATGTACCACAGCGTTCCGAACAGGTAGCAGAACGCAAGTCCCAGCATCATCCCGACCGCCAGCACCCATAGTCGCTTCCCGAGCTTCTTCTCCAGCAGCCACACCGTCAGCCCGGTCAACAGGAACCCGAGCAGGTACCCGCCCGTGCCGCCGAGCAGTACCCCGGCCCCGCCCGTGAACCCCGCCAGCACCGGCACACCCACCGCCGCAAGCAGCAGGTACAGCAGAATTGCCATCGTCCCCCGCTTCCCGCCCAGCAGTCCGACGGTCAGGCTCACCCCGAGCGTCTGCAACGTGAACGGGATCGTCGTCGGCACGGAAATCCACGAGCAGGCAGCGATCAGGGCGGCGAACAGCGCAATGTACGCGAGGTCGATCGTCGAGAGTTTCAATTTTTCCACCGGGGAAATCCCTCCCTCGTTTCTTTTCGCCCTTTAGTATACCTGATTTTGCTTCGATTGTCAACTGCATTTTATAGTTTTGGTCTACATTTTGCCGTAAAACCCGTTTGAGCGGCGGGCGGTTTCGGCTTTTTTCGTGATTCCGCCCTGTTTTTCCGAATTTTTCCCGTTTCATTTTTCGCATCATGCGCTTGATTTTCGGTTTGTGCTGTGTTACAATGATCAGGAAGAAATTCTACAAGGAAAAAGAGAAACGCAGAATATGAACAGCTATCAGGTCGCGGTCATCGGTGCGGGCGTCGTCGGCAGCCTCGTCGCACGGGAAATGACAAAATATGCCCTCTCCGTCGCGCTCATCGAAGCGCGGGAGGACGTCGCGAGCGGCGCGACGGCGGCGAACAGTTCCATCGTCCACGGCGGGTTCGATCCGGAACCCGGCACGCTCAAGGCGTCCCTGAACGTGAAGGGCACGGCGCTGATGCCCGCGCTCGCTGAGGAATTGGGGGTTTCCTACCGGAACAACGGTTCTTTGGTACTCGCGCTCTCGGCCCGGGAGATGGAAACGGTGCGAATGCTGTACGAGCGCGGACGGACCAACGGCGTGCCGACGGATTCGCTGTCCGTCCTCGGGCAGGAGGAACTGCGCAAGCTCGAACCGAACGTTTCCGACGAAGCGGTCGGCGCTCTGCTCAGCGCGTCCGCCGGGATCGTCTGCCCCTACGGGCTCGCAATCGCCGCCGCCGGGAACGCCGCTGACAACGGCGCTTCTCTCTACCTATCCTCCCCGGTCACGGCGATTACAAAGCGGGAAGGAAAATTTCTCGTCACCGCCGGGCCGCACACGATTGAAGCCGACTACCTCGTCAACTGCGCCGGGCTATACGCCGACCGCGTCGCCCGCCTGATCGGCGACGACAGCTTTACCCTTCGCCCCCGCAAGGGCGAATACCTGCTTTTCGACAAATCCGAGGGCAAACTGACCGGGCACACGTTGTTTCAGGTGCCGACGGCGGCCGGGAAAGGCGTGCTGGTCACACCGACGGTGGACGGCAACCTGCTCATCGGTCCGACTTCGATCTTTTCGGACGACCGCGAGGACAAGTCCACATCCGCCGACGGGCTCGCATACGTCCGCGCGAAGGCGGGGAGATCCGTCAAGGGACTGAACTTCCGGCAGGTCATCACCTCCTTCAGCGGGCTCCGCGCCGTCCCCGACGGGGAAAGGCAAGACTTTATCATCCGCTTCTCCGAACGGGACGGGCATTTCCTGCATTGCGCCGGGATCGAGTCGCCCGGGCTTTCCGCCTCCCCCGCCATCGCCGCCTATGCTGCGGACCTGCTGCGGGACGCGGGGCTCGAAATGCGTCCGAATCCCCGTTTTGATCCTTGCCGGAGGTCTGACCATTGGTTCCGCCGGCTGTCGGTCGAGGAGAAAAACGAGGTGATTCGCAAAGACCCGCGCTACGGGCGGGTGGTTTGCCGATGCGAAACCGTCACGGAAGGTGAGATCGTCGAAGCAATTCACCGCGCCCCGCAGGCGACTACGCTCGACGCGCTTAAGCGCCGCCTGCGCAGCGGCATGGGGCGCTGTCAGGGCGGGTTCTGCACGCCGCTGCTGGTTGAGCTGCTGGCAAAGGAAACCGGAAAATCCCCGACGGAGCTCTGTAAGGGAGCGCCGGGCAGCCTGCTGCTGGCGGGAGAACGAAAGAAGGGAGCGGAACAGGCGTGAAAACAGACATCGCCATTATCGGCGCGGGCCCCGCGGGGCTTGCCGCCGCCGTCGCCGCCTATGATGCGGGTGTGAAGGACCTGCTCTTGCTCGAGCGCGACACCGCCCCCGGCGGAATTCTGCAGCAATGTATCCACAACGGGTTCGGCCTGCACCGCTACGGCGAGGAACTGACCGGCCCGGAATACGCCGCCCGGGACGTCGAACAGGTCAGACGGCGGAATATCCCGATCCTGACCGAAACCATGGTGCTGTCCATCGCTCCCGTCCGCACAGTCACGGCGATGAACCGTGAAAACGGAATTTTCACGGTCGAAGCGAAGGCGATCGTCCTCGCGATGGGCTGCCGCGAACGCCCGCGGGGCGCGCTGAACATCCCCGGCGAGCGTCCGAGCGGTATCTATACCGCCGGAACCGCCCAGCGGTTCGTTAACATGCAGGGCGTCCTGCCGGGCAAAGAGATTGTCATCCTCGGCTCCGGCGACATCGGGCTGATCATGGCGCGCCGCATGACGCTCGAGGGAGCGCACGTTCACGCCGTTTGCGAGCTCATGCCCTATTCCGGCGGACTCAACCGCAACATCGTCCAATGCCTGCGGGACTTCGACATTCCTCTGCTGCTCAGCCACACAGTCTCCCGCATTCACGGAAAGGGGCGGCTGACCGGGGTTTCCGTCGCGGAGGTGGACGAAAAACTTCGCGCCAGGCCGGAAACCGAACAGTACATTCCCTGCGACACCCTGCTGCTCTCCTGCGGACTTCTTCCGGAGAACGAACTAAGCAAGGGCGCGGGCGTCCCGCTCGACCCGATTACGGGCGGCGCGTCCGTCAATGAGCGGCGGGAAACCGCCATTCCGGGCGTGTTCGCCTGCGGAAACGTGCTGCACGTCCACGATCTGGTGGATTTCGTCTCGGAGGAGGCGCATCTGGCGGGCGAAAACGCCGCGAAATGGGTGCTGTCCGGCCCGGGTGAACACGCCGAACGCTCGATCCCCGTCCATGCGGGCGGGAAGGTGCGCTACACCGTCCCGCAGCGGATCGATTCGCCGAATGAGACGGTGCGGCTGTTCTTCCGCGTCGGGAGCGTCGCGGACAACGCGGTATTGACCGTTAAGAGTGGGCAAACCGTGCTTGCGACAAAAAAGAAGCGCCGGATGACTCCGGGCGAGATGGAATCCTTTGAACTGTCCCCCGTCGTCCTGCACGCGGCGAGCGACGCCGGGGAAGCACTGACCGTCTCGGTCGATTGACTTTGTAAGGGAGAGACCCCACATGAAAACCCGTGAACTGACCTGTATCGTTTGCCCGATGGGCTGTACGCTGCGGGTGGAATTGACCGACGGCGGCGAAGTCGCCTCCGTCACCGGCAACACCTGTCCCCGCGGGGCGGCATACGCGAAGGACGAGGTACTACACCCCGTCCGCACCCTGACGACGACGGTCCGCGTCGCCGGAACCAACCGGCTGGTCCCGGTCAAAACCGACCGCCCGATCCCCAAGGAGCGTCTGTTCGACGCGATGGACCGCGTTAGTACCCTGCGAGTCGGCGCCCCCGTGCACATCGGGGACGTCCTGCTCGACGACCTTTTCGGCGCGAAGCTGGTCGCCACGGCGGACCAACTCTAAAAAGGAATGAACCGAAAAATGCATCCTGCCACACCCAAATCTTGCCCGGCGCAGCCGCTAAAAGAGAATAAGATGGGCGTGCTGCCGGAAGGACGGCTGCTATTGAACATGGCGCTGCCGCTGATCGCCTCCATGCTCGTGCAGGCGCTCTACAACGTCGTCGACAGCGTATATGTCTCGAACTATTCCGAAAGCGCCCTGACGGCGCTTTCCCTCGCCTTCCCCATTCAGAATATGCAGATTGCCTTCTCGACCGGGGTCGCCGTCGGCGTCAACTCGCTGCTCTCCCGCTCGCTCGGCGAAGGCAACCGGGAAAAGGCGAACCGCTCCGCCGGGAACGGAATGCTGCTGTCCGGCGTCGCCGTGCTGCTGTTTATGGTGTTCGGCGCCCTCGGGCTAACCGGTACCCACCCGTTCATCGCCATGCAGTCGGACGTCGAGGCGACGGTCGGCGATGGATCGGTCTACGTGACCATTTGCTGCTTGTTCTCACTCGGGCTGTTTGCCGAGGTGCTGTTCGAACGAATGCTGCAATCCTCCGGGCGGACCGTCTACACCATGATCACCCAAGGCACGGGGGCGCTGTTAAACATCCTGCTCGACCCGGTGTTCATCTTCGGCTACTTCGGAATGCCTCGTCTCGGTGTGGCGGGCGCTGCGATCGCGACGGTCATCGGCCAATGGGTTGCCGCGGCCATGGCGCTGCTTTTCAACCTCAAAAGAAACCCGGACATTCACTTCCGCCTGACCTACTGCAAACCCCGTTCGGACGTCATGCGGGGCATCCTCTCGGTCGGCTTCCCGTCTACGGTTATGATGGCAATCAGCTCGGTCATGAATTTCGGGATGAACCAGATTCTGCAAAACTTCAACGAAACGGCGACCGGGGTGTTTGGCGTCTATTACAAGCTGCAAAGCTTCTTCTTCATGCCCGTGTTCGGACTCAACAACGCGACCATCTCCATCGTCGCCTACAACTACGGCTACCGCAAGCCGAAACGCATCCTGCGGACCCTGCGCCTGTCCTGCACGGTCGCGCTCTGCATCATGCTGGTCGGACTCGCCGTGTTCCGGCTGTTCCCGGACTTCCTGCTCGGTTTCTTCAACCCGTCCGACGAGTTCCTCGCCATTGGCCGGGAGGCGCTTCGCATCATTTGCCTCAGCTTCCCGCTCGCCGCGTTCGGCATCGCGCTCGGCGCGAGCTTTCAGGCGCTGGGCAACGGGTCGTACGCGACGGTCATTTCGCTTTGCCGGCAGCTGATTGTGCTGCTCCCCGCGGCGTATCTGTTGAGCCTGACGAAACAGGTAGCCAACGTCTGGTGGGCGTTTCCGATCTCCGAATTCGTCAGTCTGGTCATTACCGTTCTGTTCTTCCTGCGAATTTATCGCAGGAAAATCCGTCCGCTGAAGGAACCGTAAAGTTTCGCCACGAAAAGCCGACCAAAATTTTTTCGGTCGGCTTTTCTCGGCCCTTTTTCACCCCTGCGCAGGCAGAACCGCACCGAGCGCACGGCAGAACGCCAGAATTGCGTCCCCCGTCGTGCGCTTTGCCTCGCTTGCGGCGTCCCCGGCGGCCCGCAGCGCCTCCCGGCGCGCGTCTCCGCTTTCCGTTGCCGAAAACAACGAATAGCCGTCTACGGCGATGTACCCCTCCGAGAGCTGCTCCGCCGTCAGCCAGTCGCCGTCGGAATGGGTTAGCCCCGCGCGGCGGGTGTCGTAGCGCCCGTTATCACCCGGCATTGGGTCGATGACCAGATACATCCCGCTCGCCGGGTCGTAGCCGACCGCCGCCATGAAATGCCCCGGCACATGCAGCGCCGCCGTTCCACCGGACAGCAGATGATTGACGAGCGCGTGCGAACGGATATCGCCGCCTTGAAATTCGCCCGCTGTATAGCCGTATGTTTCGCCGTATTCCCGGGCGGAATAGGAGAAGAGCGAACGGTAACTCCCCTCGAACCCGGCGTTGAACAGCCCCGCCTCGTTCGCCCAGAACGCGACCTCGACCAGGTCCATCTCCTTACCGGTCAGGTAGTAAACCGCGTTGCACAGGGTCGCCACGCCGCAGGCGGACTGCACGATGTTCAGCGTCCCGACCTGCACGTCCTTCCAGCGGTCGTCGCATTGCAGGTACGTGACCGCCAACCCCGCGCCGCCGTCCGCGCCCGCGGAAACGCAGCAGACCCCGCACAGCAACACCGCGCACAGCAGCAGACAGCCCAGACGTTTCATGGTCGTTCCTCCCGTTTTCATATATTTCATCGCTTCAGACCCGCCGTCCGAGCCGTCCGACCGCTTCCTCCCGAAAGGATTTCCAGTAGCCCCCGTCCAAAGCGTCGCGAATCTGCTCCATCAAGTGGTTATAGAAGTACAAATTGTGCAGCACGCACAGCCGCATTGCCAGCATCTCCCGCGCTTTGAACAGGTGCCGGATGTACGCGCGGGAATAGCTGCGGCAGGCCGGACAGTCGCAAACCGGGTCGAGCGGCAGCGGGTCCTCGGCGAACTTGCGGTTGTTGAGGTTGAGCAAGCCCTCCGACGTAAACAGGTTCCCGTGCCGGGCGTTTCGCGAAGGCAGGACACAGTCAAAGAAGTCTACCCCACGGTCCACCGATTCGAGGATGTTCAGCGGGGTCCCGACCCCCATCAGGTAGCGCGGACGGTCGGCCGGCATGAACGGCTCGACCTCCTCGATGACCCGGTACATCTCCTCCGCCGTCTCACCGACCGCCAACCCGCCGATGGCGTAGCCGTCGAGGTCAAGCTCGGCAATCTGTTTCATATGGCGAATGCGCAGGTCGGTGTAGACGCCCCCTTGATTGATGCCGAAGAGCATCTGGCGCGGGTTGATGGTGTCCGGCAAGGCATTCAGCCGGGTCAGTTCCTCCCGGCAGCGGTAAAGCCAGCGCACCGTACGGTCACAGGAGCGGTCGATGTAGCTGTGCTCCGCGACGGAGGACGGGCATTCGTCGAACGCCATAGCGATCGTAGACGCGAGATTCGACTGGATGCGCATACTGACCTCCGGGCTCATGAACACCGGTGCGCCGTCCATATGCGACTGAAAATGCACCCCTTCCTCGCGGATGTTGCGCAGCCGCGCGAGCGAAAACACCTGAAACCCCCCGGAGTCTGTCAGGATCGGTCGGTCCCAGTTGAAGAACCGATGGAGCCCGCCCATGCGGTGGATCAGGTCGTCGCCGGGGCGAACGTGCAGATGGTAGGTGTTGGAAAGCTCCACCTGACAGCGAATCTCCCGCAGATCGTCGGTGGAAACGCCCCCCTTGATGGCGGCGCTGGTGCCGACGTTCATGAATACCGGCGTCTGCACGGTGCCGTGGACGGTCCGGAACTCGCCTCGCCGAGCGGTGCCGTTCCTTTTGAGCAGTTTGAAAGCCATGATTCCCCCTCTAACGGTCGAAATACCCCTCGATTTCCCGCTTGGACAGGCGTTTGAGCACCGGCCTTCCGTGCGGACAGTAACGCAGGGACGGGTTTTCGAGCAGTTGTTCGACGATCCATTCGTTGTGCGCCGGGTCGTTCGGGATACCCGCCTTCAGTGCCGCTTTGCAGGCGACGGTGAACAGCGCGCGGTCGCATTTTTCCGCGAACGGCACCCGGCTGCCATCGGTCAGCTCGGACGCGAACCCCTCGAGCAACGTCCGCAGTTCCTTTGTCCCCGCAAGCGACGCGGGTACCGCGCGGACCAGAACCGTGTCCCCGCCGAACGGCTCGATTTCGAAGCCGAACTCCGCTAAGTACGACGCATTCTCGCAGAGCACCGCCGCGTCCCCGGGCGGAAGCGTGAGCGGAATGCCGGTCAGCAAACCCTGCGAACGGACCTGCTTGCGGGAGGCTAGCTGCTCGTAAAGGATGCGCTCGTGCGCGGCGTGCTTGTCGATAACCAGCACCGCGTCCGCAGTCTCGACGAACAGGAACGCGTCATACGCCTCCCCGATGAGCTTGTGATACGGCCGGTCGTCCAGCTTCTGCTGCGGGTCCTCCGGCAGGAGCGTTCCCTGCGCGGATTCCGCTTCTTCCCCGCCGTCCGGCGTTTCCGGCTGTGCGACCCGCAGGAGCGTTCCCATCCGCAAGTCTTCCAGCCCGATGTCCGCCCGGAAGCCCTTCGGTTCAGCGGGTTCCTTCCGCGCGGGCGAGGAAAACAGCGACGGCTTCGGAAACGGTCTGCGCGCTTCGGCAAACTCCGCCTTTTCCGCCGGGTCCGCAGGCTGCGCGGCCTCCGACGTTTCCGCCGAAGCCTTTTCCGGCTCCGCAGACGACGAAATCGCGGCTTCCGAAGGCTCCGGCTGTTCCGTCGGCTGCCCGTTTGAAGACAAGCGGTTGCGCACCGCGTAGTAGACCGCCGAAAAGACCGGACGCTCGTCTGCAAACTTGATTTCCAACTTCGCGGGATGCACGTTGACGTCCGTCAATCCCAGCGGCAGTTCCACAAACAGCACCGCGCCCGGATACTTCCCATGCGGCAGATACGAACGGAACGCCTCCTCGAGTGCCGCCATGACGGTTTTCGACCGGACCGGTCGCCCGTTGATAAAGAATAGCTGCATCGACCGGCTGCCCCGCGCTTGGTTCGGCGGCGTGACGTAGCCAAACGCACGCACCCCGTCGAGCGTATACTCCACGGGCAGCAGCCCGACGGCAAACCCCTTGCCATACACCGCGTACAACGCCGCGAGCAGCTTGCCGTCCCCGGCGGTGAAGAACCGCTTCTCCCCCTCGACCGAAACGGCAAACGACACGTCCGGGCGGGAAACCGCCGCGCCTGCGGCGACGGACAGGCAGGCGGACGCTTCGGAGACATCCCGTTTGAGGAACTTTTGCCGAGCGGGAGTGTTGTAGAACAGATCGCGGACGATGACGCTCGTGCCGTCCGGGCAGCCGGTGTCGGTCATAACGACCCCATTTTCGTCCGACGTCAAGCGTGTTCCCGCCGTTTCACCGACGGCGTGGGAAATGATCTCCATGCGCGAAACCGAGCTGATGGAGGCGAGCGCCTCCCCGCGGAACCCATAGGTGGCGATCTCGCTCAGGTCCGACCCGTTGTAAATTTTAGAGGTCGCATGGCGCAGCAGAGCCTTGGGCATATCGTCGCGGGAGATCCCGCTCCCGTTATCCGTCACCCGCAGGAAAGTACGGCCGCCTCCCTTGATCTCCACCGAGATCCGGGATGCACCTGCGTCCAGCGCGTTCTCCAGCAGCTCCTTGAGCGCACTGGCCGGACGGTCCACTACCTCGCCCGCCGCGATGCGGTTGGCGGTCTGTGGATCGAGAATGTTGATGACGCCCATGCGGAACCTCTCCCTTCCCTCGCCTTTTACAGCATCTTTTTGAGTTCAAACAGCAGATTTATCGCCTCGTAAGGCGTCAATTCGTTCAGATCCGTCTCGCGCAGCCTGTCCGCAACGGCATTCGCCGAAAGGTCGTCGAACGTGACCGTCCCGCCGTCCGCTGGGGGCGCTTCGCGGGCCTGCGGGACGCCGTTCTGCTCAAGCAGCTGTTTCAGAATTTGCTTCGCACGGTTCACGACCGGCGTCGGCACCCCCGCGAGGGCGGCGACTTCGATGCCGTAGCTGTCGTCCGCCGCGCCGCGCACGATCTTACGCAGGAACATGATGTCGTTTCCCCGCTTCTTTGCGGCGATGTGGTAATTTACGACCCCGGGAAGCTCTCCCTCGAGGTCGGTCAGTTCGTGGTAATGCGTCGCGAACAGGGTCTTGGCGCCCAGCTTACCGCAGGTATGTTCCGCAACGGCCCGGGCGATGGACATCCCATCGTAGGTCGAGGTGCCACGCCCAATCTCGTCGTAAATGATTAGGCTTTTCGGGGTCGCGTTTTGTAAAATCCCGGCGACTTCACTCATTTCGAGCATAAAAGTCGAGTTCCCGGACGCGAGATCGTCGGATGCGCCGATGCGGGTGAAGATGCGGTCCACGATGCCTACCCGTGCCTGCCGCGCCGGGACAAAACTGCCCATCTGCGCCAGCAGCGTGATCAGGGCGACCTGCCGCATATAGGTCGATTTGCCCGCCATGTTCGGACCGGTGATCAGCAGCAGTCGGTCCTTCCCGTTGAGCAGACAGTCGTTCGGCACGAAATACTCGTCCTCGAGGAACCGCTCGACAACCGGGTGCCGCCCGCCTTTGATCTCGATGACGTCCGATTCGTCCACCTCCGGACAGACGTATCCCGCCTCCCGGGCGATCTCGGCAAGCGAGCAGAGCACGTCCAGCTCCGCCATCGCGGCCGCTGTTTCCTGCAGTCGCTCCAGCGATTGCAGCACGAAATCCCGCAGAGAGCAGAACAAATCGTATTCCAGCGCACTATCGCGCTCCTTCGCGCCCAGCACGCGGGACTCCATCTCCTTCAGTTCCGGCGTGACGAACCGCTCACCGGTCGTCAGCGTCTGCCGGCGAACATAATCATCCGGCACCTGCGCAAGGGCGGACTTGGAAATTTCAATGTAATAGCCGAAAACCCGGTTGTAGCCCACTTTCAGGGAACGGATCCCGGTCCTTTCCCGCTCAGACTCCTCGATTTTGGTCAACCAGCTCTTCCCGTCGTCCATCATTGAACGGAGCTCGTCCACGGCCGCGTTACAGCCGGGCTTGATGATGCCGCCTTCTTTAACGGTCATCGCCGGGTCCTCGGAGATGGTCCTTCCGATGGCCTCGGACACCGCCTCCAGCGCGTCCAGCCGCTCCCGAAGGTCGCATATCCGCAGGGACTTGCAGGGATTGAGCAGCTCCTTGATCTCCGGGATGCGCGTCAATGTACGCTCGAGCGCCTTGAGGTCGCGAGCGTTAGCAGTGCCGTACACCAGCTTTGTACTCAGCCGCTCCACATCCACTGTGCCCCGCAGCCGCGACATCAGCTCGCCTCGCAGGATGGAATCGTCGAACAGCTCCTGCACCGCCATCTGCCGGGTGCGAATGGATTTGCAGTTGAGCAGCGGACGGTCCAGCCACTTCCGCAGCATCCGCCCGCCCGCCGCCGTGCGGGTCCGATCGATCGCCCAGAGAAGGCTCCCCTTGCGCTCTCCGCTGCGCAGCGTCTCGCAAAGTTCAAGGTTCCGGCGCGAGCAGCTATCGATGCCGAGGAAGCTCTCGCTGTCATAAATCGTAGGCTGTTTCAGATAGTGCAGGTCAATCTGCTGGGTTCGGCGCAGCAACGAAAGCAGCGCCCCCATGGCGCAGAGCGCGTAGGTCGCGCCGCTCTCCGGTACTTCGCACAGTTCGCGAAAACTCTCCATCGCCTTTTCCGGCTCGAACAGTTCGTCCGGCAAAACGGTCAGCACCGAGTGGAACCGCTCTGACAACTTCACGCCCAATCCCTCGCGAACGGATTCCGCGCAGACCAGCTCGCGCGGAGCATACGCCGCAAGCTCGGAAATCAAACGCTCCTCCGCCTGCGCGCCGAGCAGCTCCGTCGCCGTGGCGTCCCCGGTCGAAACGTCCGCGAATGCGGCGCCAATGCCGTCCGAGCCGACGCAGACACAGCAGATATAGTTGTTCTCCCGCTCCTTGAGATAACCGCCCTCGAAGACCGTTCCGGCCGTGACGATGCGGGTGACGCCCCGCTTCACAAGCCCTTTGGCAGTCGCCGGGTCCTCGAGCTGATCGACGATCGCGGCGCGGTAGCCCTTACTGACCAATTTTGCGAGATACTGGTCGAGCGCATGGTAGGGCACCCCGCACATCGGCGCACGCTCCTCTAACCCGCAGTCCTTCCCGGTCAGGACCAACCCCAGCTCCCGTGACGCCACCTTCGCGTCCTCGAAAAACAGCTCGTAGAAATCCCCGATCCGCATCAGCAGCAGGCAATCCGGATTCTGCTCCTTGAACTGCTGATACTGCACCATCAACGGCGAAAGCGCCATGGATACCCCTCCTCTCTTGCGAAAACGCTTTGACACTCCCCACGGCTAAAGCCGGGGGATTCCTGCGGCCCCGTCGACTACGGCCTGGCCGCAAACCTGCGCAAAGTCAAAGCCCTTTTCAGCCGCAGCCGTGGCAGCTTGAACAATTGCCCGAGCACGCCCCGCCCTCGACGGCTTCCGGCCGCACGATGGACTGCACGCCCCGGTCAATCTCCGCGAGGATGCGGGAAACTTCCTCCTCCGCCTGCTGCATCGCGGCCATGTGCTCATTGCGCATGATTTCATCGTAAAGCTCCTTCAGCCTTCCGGTGATCTGGGTGATCAGCTCCTGATCCCGTTCGGGCTTGGCGCCCTCGTTCCGCAGCAGCTGTCCCTCGACGTTGTATTGGTTGACAAGCGCGATCAGGTGCCCGTCCGCCACGTAGGCCTCCTTGGCGTTCCGATAGCGGACCACCGGCTCGCAGTTCCGCAGCGCCTCGAGAAAAATTTCCAAATCCTTCTTCCAGCTTTCGTTCATTTCGGTTTCCTTTCCTGTTCAAACCACCGTCCCGGACAGCGCGTACTGCCGCGACGATTGGATTTTCACCTCGCAGAACTGCCCTGCCGCAACCGGGCGGTCGAAAATGACGATCTTATTCTGCCCGCACCGGCCAGTCGGAATTCCGTTCGCGTCAATCCCGTCGGACAGCACCCGCAAGGTCCTGCCGATATATCTGTCGTTTCGCCTCTGGGCAACCTCGTTCTGCACGCCGGACAGATATTCAAACCTGCGTACCTGCTCCTCGTGCGGAATCTGTCCGTCCATCTTCGCCGCCCGCGTCCCGGCGCGAGGGGAATAGAGGAACGTGAAAAGCATGTCGAATTCCACCTGCCGGACCAACTCGACAGTCTCTAAGAACTCTTCCTCCGTCTCTGTCGGGAACCCGATGATGACATCCGACGTCAGCGACACGTCCGGCATCGCGTCCCGGATTTTCAGCGCCTTTTCGAGGTACTGCGCACGGGTGTAACGCCGATTCATCTCCGAAAGCACCCGGTCGCTGCCGGATTGAAACGGCAGGTGAAAGTGCTTTGCAATTTTCGGGTTTCGTGCCATGACCGCGACGAGCTCGTCCGACGCGTCCTTCGGGTGGGAGGTCATGAACCGCAGCCAGAAGTCGCCGTCGATTTGTGCGGCGCGCTCCAGCAGCGCCGGAAAGGACAGCTCGCCCCGGTAAGAATTGACGTTCTGCCCAAGCAGCTGAATGTCCCGGAAGCCGCTGTCGGCGAGCTCCTTGACTTCCCGCAGCACCGCGTTCGACGGCCGGCTGCGCTCGCGCCCGCGCACATACGGAACGATGCAGTAGGAACAGAAGTTGTCGCAGCCGTACATGATGCTCACGAGCGCACGGTAGGGACTGGTGCGCCGAACCGGCGTGCCTTCGCTCAGTTCGCCAAATTCGTCGTGCGGCAGGTCGTTGACGTACTGCCTCTGCCCGCCTCCGGCGAGGGCGTTCGCCACGATTTCGGGCACTTTGTGGAGCATATCCGTTCCAAACACGAAATCGACGTAGGGGTAGCTCCGTTTTAGCTGTTCGCGCCGGTGCGCTTCCTGCGCCATGCAGCCGCACATCCCAAGTAACAGCGACGGCCGCCGCTCCTTCTCCTTTTTGAGCGAGCCGATAACCCCCAGCACCCGCTTTTCCGCATGCTCGCGCACTGCGCAGGTGTTGAGAATCACCAGATCCGCCTCGGAAAGCGTCTCGGTGATCTCATAGCCGCAGGCGGACAGCGACCCGGCGATCCGTTCGCCGTCCGCCTCGTTCTGCTGGCAGCCGAAGGTGCGCACCAGCGCCTTCTTCCCGGAAAGCCGCTCCCGCAGCGAGGACGCGATCTCCTCCTGCCGGCGGATCTCCTCCTGTGCGATCATTTCAACGAAAACCGGGTCGCGGCGCAAAGCAGTTTCTCCCGCAGCGCCGGTCCGTAGGGTCCTTTCTCGAAATCGTCCCGGAGAACCTTCCCCGCCGACGCCGAAGCGTGCAGGAACGCGTTTCCGCCGAGGGAAAGCGCCATATGCCCGGGGAAGAACAGCAGGTCCCCCGGTTTTACGTCCGCAAGCGGAATCTCCCGTAGGGAATCGTTCTTTTCGAACGACGCGTCCCGCCAGATCGTCAGCCCGTTGAGCCGATACGCCATGAAGCACAGTCCCGAACAGTCCACGCCGTACGGCGAGCGGCCGCCCCAGCGGTACTGTACGCCGAGGTAATTCAACCCCTGCGCGACGATTCCCGCCCGCAGCTCTTCCTCCGAACCCATACCGGTCGGCAGGGGACGCAGGTGCGCCTTGTGAACGTACCAAATGCGCTTTGACGGCAGGACCGCGAACCCGTAGCGCTTCTCCGTGTCGGAATAGCCGACGTCCAGCCTCGCCCCGCGCGGGAGGGTCATCATCGGGCGGTAGAAGTTGCGGTTTTCGCAAAGCAGGTCGCAGAACGGCACATCGACCACCCGATTCGGGGCGTGCAACGGCTCGACCAGCGCGTGCCTCTCCACCCAGCCCTCGTAGCCGTAATCCGTGCGGACGTGCGCGAACGCGCCGCTCTCCTCCAAAATTTCGCAGGTTTCTCCAAACAGCAGCTCATCCACCTGCTCGCTCATCAGATCCGGCGCCTCCGTCACGGAAGCGACCGGGTAGCCAACTGTCATCATGCGTCGGAACGCTCCTTTTTTGCTGATTTTCAGGCATGCGCGGCGCTTTCCGCCCGCCATGCCTCCGCGACCGCCCTCGCGACCGCCGGACAGACCCGCGGGTCGAACGCGTCCGGCAATATCCGCTCTGCCGAAAGCTCTTCCGCCAGGACGACCGACGCGAGCGCGTAGGCCGCGGCAACCTGCATACCCTCGGTGATGCGCTTTGCCCGCGCGTCCAGTGCGCCGCGGAAGATCCCGGGGAACGCGAGAACGTTGTTGACCTGGTTCGGGTAATCGCTCCGCCCGGTTCCAACGACGGCGGCGCCCGCCGCCTTTGCTTCCTCCGGCAGGATCTCCGGCGTGGGGTTCGCCATCGCGAACACGATCGCGTGTTCTTTCATGCTACGCACCATCTCTGGTTTCAGCAACCCCGCCGCGGAGACCCCGATAAACAGGTCCGTTCCCGCGGTCGCTTCCTCGAGTCCCCCGCGCTTTCCGGCGCGGTTGGTCCAGTCCAGCAGTCTCGCGCGTTCCGCGTCCAGTCCGCTCATTCCGGGATAAAGGATTCCATCGCGGTCACAGTAGACAACGTCCTTGACCCCCAGCGTATGCAGCATCCGCCCGATGGCGATGCCCGCCGCGCCCGCGCCGCAGATGACGGCCTCCACGTCCTCCAGACGCTTGCCGACCACCCGCAAGGCGTTGAGCACCCCGGCGGCGACCACGACCGCCGTCCCGTGCTGGTCGTCGTGGAAGATCGGAATGTCCGAAACCTCTTGCAACCGCCGCTCGATCTCAAAGCAGCGCGGCGCGGAGATATCCTCCAGATTCACCCCGCCAAAGGACCCCAACAGCAGCTCGACCGTGCGGACGAACTCGTCCGGGTCCTTGCTGCGCACGCAGAGCGGGATCGCGTCCACCCCGCCAAATTCCTTGAACAGCAGGCACTTCCCCTCCATAACCGGCATCCCGGCCTCCGGGCCGATATCGCCCAATCCCAGCACGGCGCTCCCGTCGGTGATGACGGCGACGGTATTCCACCGCCGGGTCAGCTCATAGGACAGCGACGGGTCCTTCCGGATCGCAAGGCACGGCTCCGCCACCCCCGGCGTGTATGCCAAACTCAGGGATTCCCTCGATGAAGCGTCCGTGCGGGGTGAAATCTCGATTTTGCCCTTCCATTCGAAGTGCTTTTGCAGGGATTTCTCCCGGATGCTGCTCATAACAATCTTTCCCTCTTCAAAAACAACTTTTTCCTGTTGTAAACTGCCGTTTTGCCGCGCAGACTAACGGTTGTAAAACCCAACCCTCACACGAAAGGAATGGTCAAACTGTACTTCTTCAAAAAATGTACCCTGGTCCTGCTGGCGCTGCTTCTCCTGCTGGCGCCGCTTCCGGTTTCGGCGGACGCGAACGCCCGGCAGAACTGGTTCTTTAAATCCGTCGAGGGTGGCCAGCCGGTCCTGCTCGGCGGGAGCGACCTGCCGACGAAATACGGCGTTCTCGCGCTCGGCAACCCGGACGACAAGGTCGTCTACCTGACCTTTGATGCGGGATATGAGAATGGAAATGTCGCCCGCATCCTCGACGCCCTGCAAAAGCACCAAGCGCCCGGCGCGTTCTTTATCCTGCCCGGACTGATCAAATACAACCCCGAAATCGTCCTGCGCATGACGGAGGAAGGGCATACGGTCTGCAACCACAGCACCTCTCACAAGGACGTTTCCGCCATCCGCGACGCAGAGACTCTGCGCAGGGAGCTTTCCGGCGTGGAGGACCGCTACCGCGAACTGACCGGGAAGGAACTGGCAAAGTATTTCCGCCCGCCGGAAGGCAGCTTTTCAGAAACCACGCTCGCGCTCTGCAACGAACTCGGCTACCGACCGGTGTTCTGGTCCTACGCCTACGCCGATTGGGACAACAACGCCCAGATGAGCGAGGAGAAAGCGAAGGAGAAACTGCTTTCCAACCTGCATCCCGGGGAGGTTTTGCTGCTGCACCCGACTTCCGCGACCAACGCGGCTATCCTCGACGACGTGTTAACCGAGATCGAGGCCCGCGGCTACCGCTTCGGTACGCTCGACGAGCTCGCCGCGGACGTTTCCGCCCGACAGACCACGGCGCAAAACGCATCTGGAACCGACGGCCTGACCTTTCGCGAGAACCCCGAAGCGGGCAAATACCTCGCCCTGACCTTTGACGACGGACCGCACCCGACACAGACCGACGAAATCCTCGCAATTCTCGCGAAATACGGCGTCAAAGCCACCTTCTTTGAGATCGGCGAAAATATCGCCGCCCACCCGGAGATCACCAAACGCGTGTGCGAGGCGGGACATGAGATCGGCAACCACACCTACTCCCACCCGAATCTTTCCCACATGAGCGCCGAAGCGCTTCGCAAGGAGATTCAGGATACGCAGACCCTGCTCGAGGAGCAGTGCGGCGTCACGCCGACGCTCTTCCGGCCGCCCGGCGGGAACGGCAGCGACGAAACGGTTCGGCTCGTTACGGATTTAGGGTATCGCTACGTCCTTTGGTCGTGGAAGGTGGACACCCGCGACTGGGCGGCTGTCCCGGTTGACAGTGTGGTCGACACCGTGCTGAACAACGTAAAAGACGGGGACGTCGTGCTGTTTCACGACTACGTCGTCGGCAAAAGCCCAACGGCGCAGGCGCTGGAAATTCTAATCCCCGCCCTGCGCGAGCGGGGATACGAGTTCGTAACGGTGTCCGAGCTGATGTCCCTGTAAGCCCTCTTCTTATTATACCGAATCCGTTGTAAAAAATCAACCGTTTTCCACAAAAAAAGCAGGCGTTTCGCCGGAAGAAAAACTGCCGGGAGGTTAAAAGTCCCCCCTGGCAGTTTTTTCGTCATCCCGTTTCTTCGCAAGCCGCCTTGCGCGAAAAAATCGCCCGGACGGCGGCGACATCCAGCTTTGGTTGCCGGCGGTCGGTGTAAAGCCCGTTCTGCTCCTGCTCAATGTCCGTTAGCTGCGTGTAGCAAAAGCCGAACAGGCGCGGGTTGTCAAGCAGCGCGTCGGTCAGTCCCCGCAGACGTTCGAGGAATTCCCGCTTGGTTTTCGGCGTATCACCGTAACCCCACCCATCCGTCGGATTCCCTTCCGACCAGCGAATCCCGCCGTACTCGCTGATGAATACCGGCTGCCCGCCATAGGACTGTCGGTTGCGGAAGCCGTCCGCCAGTTCCCCGCCGGACGCGAATGGGGCGTATCGCTCGCGCAGGGCGAGCGGGTCCTGCCCGTAATCGTGCAGGTCGTACACGTCGGTTTCAACGTGAAAATTGCCGCTTGTGTCGATGCAGGGGCGCGACGGGTCTATGGCGCGGGTCACGCGATAGACGAGCGAGAGCAGCGGGTCGTACTGCTTCCGTCCGCCCCGGTCCCACGTCTCGTTGAACGGGCACCAGCCGACGATGGACGGGTGATTGCCGTCCCGCTCGAGTTCGGCAATCCATTCCGGCAGAATGCTGTAAATACTCTCCGGGCGGGTGTGATCCAGTCCCCAGTTGGGGTACTCGCCCCAGACGAGGTACCCCTCGCGGTCGCAATGGTAGAGGAAGCGTTCCTCAAACACTTTTTGGTGCAGCCGTGCGCCGTTGAACCCGAGCGCCTTGGAAAGCTGTACATCCTTCAGCAAGTCCGCATCGGTCGGTGCGGTGTACACCCCGTCCGGATAAAAGCCCTGATCCAGAACCAGCCGCTGGAACAGCGGCTTCCCGTTGAGCAGGAAACGGCCGTCCGCGTCAAACCCGACGCTCCGCAGAGCAAAATAGCTTTCGACGACGTCCCCGCCGAAGGTCAGCCGCAAGTCGTACAGCCGGCCTTTTCCGACCTCCCACAGATGCGTCTCCGACAGCGAAAGCGTCATCGTAAACGGCCCGCAGGCGTCCTCCAGCTTCGCCCGACCGACCTCGCGTCCCTCGTAAGACGCGACCGCCTCGACGTCCCCCCGGCCGCACACCTTCCCGCACAGCGTCAGCGACCCGCTTTTCGCATCCGGGAACTGCCGCACGGACGAAATATACGCTTTCGGCGTGCATTCCAGCCAGACCGTCTGCCAGATGCCGGTCGTGCGGGTGTAATCACAGCCGTGGGAGGCGTACTCCTCGCTCTGCTTGCCCCGCGGCACCATCGGGTCCCGCACGTCGTCCGTCGCACAGACCGTTAGGTCGTTCTCCCCAGTTTGCAGGAACGGCGTGACCTCGAAGCAGAACGAAACGTACCCCCCGACGTGCGTGCCGACCCGTTTTCCGTTCAGGTAAACCGTGCAGGCGTGGTCGACCGCCCCGAAATGCAGGAACACCCGCCCCCGCAGGGCTTCTTTCTCCACCGCAACCGTCCGCTTGTACCAGACCCCGTTGAGAAAATCCGTATGTCCAACCCCGGATCGTTTGCTTTCCGGGCAGAACGGCACCATGATTTTCCCGCTATAGCGAGCGTCCGGGCGGTGCAGGCCACGGCTTTCGCCGCTCCGCCCCTGATCAATTTCAAACGCCCAGACCCCGTTGAGGTTCTGCCAGTTTTCCCGGCGGAACTGCGGACGCGGGTACTCCGGACGCGGTATGAAGGGTTGTTTCATGGCAAAGATTCCCTTTCAAAATGGTTTTGGACAAAGCACAAACGACGTATCCCACGCGGGAACGCAGGGTTTCTTGCGAAAATACAGTTCGCTGCGATAGCAGAAGCGCTTGAGCAGGAGCGGCAGGTCGAGCAGGTCCTCCGCGCGGTGGTACGCCGAAACGCAGACCACCGGACGGCAGGACGTCAGCAGGTTCGCGCCGCCGCGCAGGACCTCCGCGTCCATTCCCTCCGCGTCAACGCAAAGGCTCCCGACCGGTGCGCCGGACGGTGCGCCAATCGTCGGGTATTCACAGATCGTGTCGAGTTTCCGAACCCGCACCGGCACTCCCTCCGCCTGTAAGCGCGACCCGCGCCCGTGCGGGGAAAGCGAAGCGTCCCCGTCCGTTTCGCCGCAGGCGAGCGGAAAGCAGCAAACCCGCGTCGGATCCGTCCCGTCCCGTAGCCAGCGGAAAGCCTCCGGGTTCGGCTCGAATGCCCAGATCCCCGCGCAGCGCGGGTTTTCCGCGAGATACGCCCGCACCGTCTGTCCGTCGTAAGCGCCGACATCGAGATGCAGCTTTTCGTGGGCAAAGTACCTGTTTGGCGGGGTTTCGCAGGGCTTTTCCATATGCGCAAGGAGATACGCCGGGTCCCCGGTCATCTGGAACGACAGCACGTCAACCAACAGCGTGCGGGACAGGTCGTCCGACAACCAGCCGTATACTTTTCCCGCGTCCGCGAACCGCTCGCGCAGGTTCTCGCGGTCGAACATCCCGTCCCCGTACACCGGAAACGGCACCGCCCGCAGCAGATGCCGTTCCGCCAGCGGGCGGAGCAGCGAAACCGCCTCCGGCCCCTCCATCCCGAAACAGAGCAGTATAGCGGCACGGCCCTCCCGCCGCTCGACGTCCCCGAGCGTCTCAACCGGGAACCCCCGGAATGTCAGTCCGTCCCGGACGAACCCGTCCGACGCGAATACCCCGCGCGGGCGGATCCCCAGCCGGTCGAGGTAAGCAAGCGTCTTTTCCGCCCCGTCCCCGATGCCGTAGAGGTAAACCGGAAGCTTTTCTTCCCGCAGCGTCTCCGGCAGGGACGGCAGCGAAAGCAGACCGGAAAGCGGGAAATCCATTACAGATCTTCCGACTGGTAGGATTTAAAGCCCTCTCCAAACACGGCGGAAGCGCCCGCGACGATCATGAACGCGTTCGGGTCGCAGGAAGCGACGAGCTCCCGGGCATACGGCAGGTCCTTCGGACGCATCACGCACAGCAGCACCCGCTTCTCCTTTCCGCTGTACGCCCCGTATCCCTGTAAGAAGGTCACGCCCCGGTTCTGCTTGCGCATCAGCAGGGAGGCAAGTTCGTCCGGTTTGTCCCCGACGATATACACCATTCTCGCTTCGTCCGAGCCGTAAAGCACAATGTTCATCAGATAAGTCGAAACCAAAATCCCAAGCGCCGCGTACAGCGCGACGTCCACGTCCTTGAACACCACGGCCGTCAAAGTGATAATGACTGTGTCCAGCAGAAGGTTCAGCATCCCGGTCTTAATGTACGGGAAGCGGGAATGGAGCAGTTTCGTAACGATGTCCATCCCCCCGGACGACGCCCCGGCGCGGAAGAGCAGTCCCATTCCCACGCCTATGAGCGCTCCGCCGGCAAGGGCGGCTAGGATCGGCTGTTCCGTCAGCGGACCCCACGACGCGAACAGGTCGATCAGCGGCGAGGAAATGACCAGCATTCCGACCGTTAACCCGAGGAACCTCGCGCCAAATTTCCACATCCCGATTGCCATCAGCGGGATGTTCAAAAGCAAAATCAGAATTCCGGTGCCGATCGGCAGCACCTGGCTTAATAACAATGCAATTCCGGCGACCCCGCCCGCGGACAGCCGATTCGGCTCCAGAAAGAACCCCATCCCAGCCGCGTAGATCAGCGCGCCCGCCAGCGACATCAGCAGCCGGAACGCCGCGTGCGCGGCGGCCTTGCGCTTCCGCTGTCGGACGATCGGCTCTGGTTTTTGCTTCTTCTTCATAAACGCTCCACCTGTGCTATATTTCTCCCCTTATCTTACCCTATTTTTTGTCCCTTGTCAATCACCTTGCGGAAAAAACGAAAAAAAGTCGGTGGGAATTGCCAAATTTCCCCGGATATGCTAAACTATTATGGAAATTTTCCAAAGGAACGCTCCATGAACCACGACCTGACCGCGGGCAAATCCGATGGTCCGGTCCGGAACTCCCGTACCTCTGCCTATTTTTACGTCCGGGCTATGCGGACACGCCATCCCGCCGACCGCGTTTCCTGTCCTGTGCCGTCGTCGGTCTTTTGGCGCGGAGACGTTCTCCACGGAATCCGCAAAAGGAATCCGCTCTTTATCCGCGGCAGAACGCCCATTATTCGTTCGTCACGGAACCTTTTGATTCCTCACCCCAGCAAAACACGCTTCCACAGCGTTCCGTCGTGACAGTACACGCCGACGGGTCGCCACGCGTCGCCGTCGGTGCAGAACGCGCCGGAAACTTCGGCGAAAAGTGACTGTTTCCCGGCATGGTAAAGCGGAAGTCTCGCACCGCCGGACCCGTCGCCCCCAAGCCCGTCGCTCCCGAGCGACAGGAATACCGCGCGTTCCCCGCGCCCACGGGGCAATGCCGCATATGACAACGCACTCCGTTCTGCGCCGACAAGAAAGACTTCCTCTCCCGCCGTCCAAGCGCAGATTCGCCGTCCCGCGCAACGCAGCCCCACGTGCGCGCATTCCGCCGCGCGCGGGTCATAAATCCGCAGTCCGCCCGGATCCCGCAGGCAAATCAGGCCGTCAACCGTCCCCTCGATCCGCAACGGCGTTCCTGCGTCGTTTGACCGCCAGACCCCGCAGGTACAGGACTGCAAATCGAACGTGACTGCCGACCCATCCGCCGCACGAACCCCGGCATACGCCGTACCGCCGACCACCGCAAGCCCGCCGTCCCCGCCGCCGACAAACGAATCCGACGCGACCTGCGAAAGCCCATGCCAATCGGCACGAAACACCCGAAAAACCGAAGGCCCTCCCTTGATTTCCGCTGTGTTCGTGTACAGAAGCAATTCCTCCGGCGCACCCGGTTCGCTTGCGAACGCCAACCCGCCGGATAACAGGGTGCAATCCGCCGATTCCAATTCGCCGCAGAACTGTCCGTCCCCGGCCTTGCAGTCGAACCGATACAGGCTGACCGCCTGCCCCACGGTCAGTAAAAGATACACGCATTTCTCCCCTGCGCAGAGGTCCAGCACCCGTAGGGCGTCCGGTGACGGAACCGGCTCCTTCCCCGCCGCCGCACGCTCGACCCGCCCATCCGACGAAAAATGCAGCAGCCGCAGTTCCCAGCCATCGTTCTCCCGCTGTAAACCACACGCGTAAAGACCGCCCGACCTGTCCTCCGTCCAGCGCAAGAGCCGCGTCCCCGCCTCGGTACGACCGATGGTCAACCGACGCCAATCCGGCGTGACACAATCCGCCGTGATTCTCTCCGGAAAAACCGCCGTGCGCACCCAAAGCAGATTCGTGTCCGCCGGCGGACGTTCCCCGCAGGCAAGGTGCAGTCCACTCGCCGTGCCGGTAATGCGGTTTCCCGCCGCGTCGTGCGCGGTCACACCCGCAAGCAGCGTGTCCGGTGTGACCGTATCCCCCGTCAGGTCAATCTGCGGCACGGCGACGGTCAAATTCTGCGGAACAAACGTGTTCGCGAACGGATATACGCCGTTTTTGCGTAAGGTAAACGGTCCTTCGTAGCAATTTACCCGTTTTTTGCCGCATAAGGCCGACTGCAGCGTGGCACAGACGTCGTTGGTACGCAGGCGGCAGGTAAATCCGTTTCCGTTTTTGCCGGCGCCTTCCACGGAAAACAGAACCGGACGCCCGTCCCCGTTAAACGGCGGCGGAAGCAGGCAGCCGGAAACCCGCCCGTTCCCGCCGCGAAGCGGGCGAAGCCGCATCGCCATCGGCGCTTCGCCGCTGTGCCGCAGAAGTAACGTTCGCGACAGCCCGTCCCAGCCCTCGTCAAACGCGACCGCGCACGCGAGCTCGCCATCCTCGTCCGCCGAACGCACAGCTCCACCGCCTGCCGGGAGCCGTTCTACCGTCAGCTTCGTCCCGTCTACGCGCAGATGCAAAAATCCCGCCATGTTTCCACGTTTCCCCCTCGCCGTAAAATTCCTTACGATTAAAGTATAGCGAGCGGAGCCAAAAACATGCGCAAAAATGGGCAGGAAAAACTTCCTGTCCGCCAAGGTCAATTTGCGCGCGAAAAGCAGCCGCGGGATTTCTCCCGCGGCCGCTTCTCTCAGAACGTTTTACCGTTCCATTTCATTTGGGGTTTTTATTACCGTCTTACCTTGATGACCGTGACAGCGCCGGCAATCGCGACGATTCCGAGAACCGCGAACACGAGGATCCCGGCATCACCCGGTTTGGTCGGCGCGGAGGAAGTCCCCGTGCTGCCGCCGTTGTTGCTGGACGAATCATCCGGAGCCTTGTAGGAAGCGACAGTGTAGCCGCCCTGCCCCTTGTAGTTGTAAGTCGTGGAGGTCCCATCATTCGGCGCGTAAATGCTGGACGCATTCTCGCTGTCGACATAGACACCAGCGACCGTCGCATCGGTCAGAACTTCGAAAGTGAACTGGAGTTCGATCGGAGCCTCGGCGGTAACGATGTGGTCAGGATTCATGCCGGTCAGCTGGACCTTGATGTCGCCGGTCGGCTCTTGGGTTTCTTCATCGAGAACCGGAACGCAGAGGTTTTCCCACGAAACGCCCGGGAGCTTGACGACGCAGCCGAGAGAGCTGGTACCATCCTTTTCATCCTCAACCATTTCGGTGGTGAGCTTCAGATCCTTCGGATCGTAATGCAGAACCGCACTCAGACCCTGCATCTTGACGCCTTCCTTGATATCCGTAACAGTCAGACCGACAGTCAGCACGAGCTTGCCATCCGCGTTCGACTCGAGCTTAGAGGAGAGCTTGACGGTAAAGTCAGCATCCTCGACCGGTGTGACGAGCGCGGCGAGCTTATCCGCAAGTTCCTTCGCAGGATCGGCGGGCTGCTGCTGCGGCGGCTGCTGCTGCTGGTCGTCGGTGTAGGTGCCGAGGGCGAGGTCCGCAACGGAATACTCGGTGTAATGCGTATCGACCGCCCACGGGGCATCGGTGTTATCGGTATACATGTGATTGTTCAGCACATCGTACTGGTTTCCGGTCTCGCCGAAGCACACGTCCGAGTAAGACAGCGCCATTTTGAAGGTGTCGCCGATTCCGAGATCGGCCTTCTTGAGCTGGATTTCGTAGACGGATTCCGCATCCGTAGTGGTAAGAGCCGCCGTGTAGGCCGTAGTCTCCGCCTTATCAAGATAGCAGGCTGGCTTGCCGTCCACGACTATGACGTCGATCAGTCTGTCAAATTTACCGGTCGCAGGATCGACCTCGAGGTAAATGCGGAACGCGGACCCGGTGGTGCGGAAATCGTCGTACTGCGTCGCGGGGTCTTTCGTGGCGTCCGCGTTGTGCGCCGCCGTGTTGACCTTGACGGCGACATAAACGTTGTCCGCATCCGCGCGAAGCGCATATTCGTACTGGAAATCTTCGCCGATCAAATCACCCTGCACCTTACCGGTGCTCGCATTGACGGTCTTCCAATCCGCCTTAACCCAGCCGGTATCGTCCAGTTTGCCGTCGACGGTAATTTCTTCTTTCACTTCAACAGGCCCCGCAGAGGAGGTGTCGTCACCGCCGGCCGTCGAAGCGCCCTTATACAGGGTAACGCTCTTCTCGTCAGCAGCGAGAGCAGCGGTCCAGCCGGCAGAAGAAACGTCAGCCTGCTTGTTTACGCCGGTGCCGACATTCTTTCCATCCTCGGAAAGCCCGGCAGTCTGCGCAAGCGCATAGATAAAGTTCAGAAGGTCGACATTCTCTTGGCTGCTGTCGCCGTGGTGGGAAACGATCGCGAAACCGCCCGCCGGAACAGTCGCCTTATGGGGAGAGAACTTATTCTCGGGATCCTGAGCATCGTTCAAAAGCTGCGAAGCAAGCGCAACGATCTTGCCGTCCTTGTCGGCAATCAGAGCGTACGCCCAACGAAGATTCGCAGTACCGGAATCAATTTCAAGTTCCTTGTCCGCTTCCGCCTTAAACAGCGTAACGGACCCGTTACCGGTCGACGTGCCCGGGTCTTGCGTGAACTCGACCGTGATCGATTCGACGTCTTCCGCGGAAGCAAAAAGAACGCTGACGCAGGAAACGACCATCACAAACACGAGCGCGAGTGCAAGTGTCTTTTTCATAACGTGAATTTTCTCCTTTTTGAATTGGTTTCTTTTTTGTAAACTTATTTTAACACAAAAAAAGTCATTTGTAAAGGGGGTAACGCAATTTTTTTGCAAAAATTTTCGGAAAAATCTGCACCAGAGAATCCAAACACGAGATGTAGCGGTTCTACGGTTTTTTACCGCAATATGCAGACGCAAGTTTCGCGAAAGCGGGCAGGGAACGTCGAATCTGATCGGTGCTGACGCAGTAGGACACCCGCACATATCCCTCGCAGCCGAAGCTGTCGGACGGAACCAGCAGCAATTCGTACTCCCGCGCACGAGCACAAAAGGCGTTCGCATCCGGCTCCGGCGACTCGACGAACAGGTAAAACGCCCCGTCCGGACGGACACAGTGGAACCCCATCCCGCAAAGCGAACCGTACAATAAATCGCGATTGGTGCGGTACGTTTCCAAATCCCCGGACGCGCCGAGCACCAGCGGAAGCATCGCCTGCATCATGCTCGGCGCACAGACGAAACCGAGCGCACGACCCGCTCCGCACACGGCCGCGTAGACCGCGTCATGTTCCGGCATGCGGTTGCAGACGGCGATATAGCCGATTCGTTCGCCGGGCAGAGAAAGCGATTTGCTGTAGGAATAGCAAATCAGTGTGTGGTCGTAGAGGGTCGTCAGGTACGGGACCTCTGCGTCCGGGTCATAGACCAGCTCGCGGTAGGGCTCGTCCGAAAGCAGGAAAATCGGGTGCCCGTACTGTTCCGACCGCTCCCGCAACAGGTCGCAGAGCGTGCGCAGGGTGCGCATCGTCAGCAGGACCCCAGTCGGGTTGTTGGGGGAATTGACGATAATGGCCTTGGTTTTCGGGTTCAGGATCGCACACAGGGCGGGAAAATCGATCTGGAAAGCCTCCTTTTCGGCGGGAACCACCCGGACGACCGCGCCCGCCTGCTCCGCAAAGACCCGGTACTCCGGGAAGAACGGGGCAATAACGACGACCTCCTCCCCCCGGTTAACAAGCGCGTGCAGCGAGACGGTCAGCGAAGCCGCCGCGCCGCAGGTCAGATACAAATCCTCCCTGCCGATTCCGATTCCTTCGCCAAACCGACGGTTCAGGTCGTCGGCGATGGCACTCCGCGCCGCGACCGAGCCCGGGGCGGAGGTGTAGCCGTGCAAGGCGACCGGATCGCCGTCGAGCAGGGTGCGCAGAGCGTTCCCGACTTCCGCCGGGGCGGGGACGCTCGGGTTGCCGAGGCTAAAGTCAAAGACGTTCTCCCTGCCGATCTCCCCGGCGCGGCGATTGCCATATTCAAAGGTTTCGCGAATGACGCTGCGGACTTCGCCAAGCTTTCGCATGGATTCGTTGACGGACATGGCGATTTCTCCTGTTTTTCTTCCTTATATTGTATATAGTATAGCACATTTTTTTTGCTTTGCAAGGGCTTGTCGGAAAGTTTTGAAAAAAAAGCCGGGGAGGCAAACGCGACCGCATTTGTCTCCCCGATGAAATCAGCTCTTCTCCCGGTACCGCTGCATGTTTTCCAACAGTAGCGCCACGTCCTCGCGGGTCAATTCGCCGTCCGCGTCAAGCAAACCATCGCGGGCGGAAAGGATACCGGAGGAGTCGGCGGACACCAGCGCCGTACAGGCCCATGCCGGGGTGGAATCGAGGTCGGAGAAAGTCTGCTTGGCGGAAAGCGCCGGGACGTCCAGCAGAGTCGTCGCCATGTACGCGGCGTCCGCCGCCGTGACCGGTTCATCCGGGCGGAACATTCCGTCCTCGAGGTGCACCGCGCCCAGCTCAATGCCCTTCCGCAGGAAACCCCGCTTTCCCGCTGTGAGCGCGCCGTCGTCCGCCGCTTCGCTATCGGCCGCGGCCGTGACGTTCCCCGCCTGATTGCACAGGCAAAGCATCATGACAAGGCAGTCGATCTTGCTGACTGGCGCGTCCGGCTCAAACAGGTACCCGTCCGTCCCGCTGCGATAGGTCATCACCTCGTCCGCGCACAGCCGGATGGCCGCGTTGTGCGCCGGGGAACCGGCCATGTCGGTGAAGTACAGCCCGGTTTTGTTCTTCTCAACCGAAAACGTGACCGTCCGCTCCGGGGAGGACGCGCCGTAACGGTCGGAAGCGACGAAGGAGAAGTCATCCTTGCCGGTGAATCCCTCGTTAGGGGTGTAGACGGCGGTGGCTCCGTCGAGCGTCAGTGTGCCGTGGCGGGGGTAGACCGTCACGCGATAGGTCACGTCGTCCCCGTTCGGGTCAGGCGCGGTCAACGGGGTGAAGCAGGCGACGGACTCGTAAGTTTCCGCCGACGCGTCCTCCGCCGCCGGCGGGAAATTCTCACCATCGAGCAGGGCGACCGTACAGGTCAGTTCGCGATTCTCCCAGCCATCCGCCTTAGCAGTAAAGGTAAAGGTCGCTTCCGCGGGAGCGTCCTCCCCGCCCGAAGCCGGAAGAAATTTCAGGTAATCGAGGGAGGACGCCGGGATCGTCTGTCCGGCGAGGACCGCTGCGCCATTGAGCATCAGCATTCCGCTTTCCGCAGTCGGAAGCGAATTGACGACGATGTACTCGGTTCCCTCCCCGGTCAGATCGCAGAAATCCGCACGGCTAAACGCCAAGTCGGCGTACCGCGCCGTGCAGAGCACGAGCGACGTCTGCCCGCGCAGCAGCTCGAGCGCGGGGGACAGCGCGGTGGAGGAACCCGTCGTCCCGACCGGATTCGTCGCACAGGCGCAGGCAGACAGGGCAAGTGCGGCAAGCAACAGCACACAGATGAACCGTTTCACAAAAAAACACCGTTCCTTTCGAGAACAGCTTATTGCAATTCCGGCGAAAATATGCTATGCTTAAGCCAAGAATGTAAAAAAGGCAGGTCCCCTCTATGCAAAAAACGATCACCGACCGTTCGCAGGCATCCGACGCCCTGCGCGAAGCCCTCTCCCGCGCGACGCACACCGTTTTCTTCGGCGGGGCCGGCGTCTCCACCGAAAGCGGCATCCCGGACTTTCGTTCCGCCGGCGGCATCTATCGCCGGGAAAGCCGCATCCCGCCCGAGGTTATCCTCAGCCGGTCCTTCTTTGACGCGTACCCGGCGGATTTTTTCGCATTCTACCGTAAAAATCTACTTTTCCCGAACGCAAAGCCAAACCCCGCCCACCTCGCGATTGCAAAGCTGGAACGGGAAAGCCGTCTGGACGCCGTCGTGACCCAGAACATTGACGGGCTGCATCAGGCGGCGGGCAGCAAGCGAGTCTACGAGCTGCACGGCTCGGTCGAACGGAACCGCTGTATGCGCTGCGGGAAACGTTATGGGGTCAATACAGTCGCCGACCCGTCGTCCGACGTGCCTCGCTGCACCTGCGGCGGGATCATCAAGCCGGACGTCGTGCTGTACGAGGAGCCGCTCGACGACGACACGGTTCGCGGCGCGATCAACGCGATCGCCCGGGCGGACACGCTGCTGGTCGCGGGAACGTCGTTACGGGTCTACCCCGCCGCGGGACTGCTGCAATACTTCAACGGGGAGCGGCTGATTCTCGTCAACTACGACGAAACCGACTGGGACGAGCAGGCGACGCTCTGTATCCACCGCCCAATCGGCGAACTTCTCGGCGACGCGGTCGGGATAGAGTGACCGGCGAAACCCCAATCCCAAGCGCACAGCGGGCAAACGCTTTCTTCTTGCGGCAAACGATACGACAGCAACCCCGTTACGGCGTTTCCGCCCGGGATGCCCGGAAAGCGTCCCCGGAGAACTGGCAGATGTGCTCAATCGCCTGCTTCTGCGTCAGGCCGTCCGCGGAAAGACTTTCCCCGCTGCCTACAAAGCGGCATTGCAGCCCGACACTCGCCAGCGCACGGATCTCGTCCGCCGTGAACAGGTAGTAGAACCACCCGTCGGCCTCCCCGCCGCTTTTCTGCGCCGCGACGTCCGAAAGCGAGACCCATTCGTCCGCGAACAGTGCGTCCGGGGTTCGCAGCTTTCCGGCGACGGCCTCGCGGTCCTCTCGCCCGACGACCGCGTTCAGGCAGAATGCGACGTGATAAAGCCGGTCCGGTTCCGCTTCGTACAGGGAGAGCATCGTTCCGAGCGCCGGACCGATCTCCTGCGGGCAGTCCGCCGGACGGGATAGCAGCGGGGACGCTTCCCGGTCCGACAAAACCTCGACCGACGCGTAGAGCAGCTTCGTCCGTTCCGCGGCGGACGGCGCGTCGTCCGAACCATATGAACCGCCCGAAACGTTTAACGGCCCCGCTGCGTCGCAGCCGCAAAGCGCGAGCAGCGCAGCGGCGAACAGCGCAAGAACCGTTTTCCTTCCGTTTTTCATCCTTCCGTCGCCCCTTTTCCTGTTTTTCCAGTATACCACGGGGCAAGCGGATTGTCAAGAGGATTGCGTTTTCTCTTCCTGCACCTCCTGCGACCCCTTCTTCGAGGACAGGAAACGACAAAGCAGCAGCGCACCGATTGGAAACAGGAACAGTCCCCAAAACCCGAAAAGCTGCAACCCGAGGTACATCGACGCGAGCGACACCAGCGGCGGCAAACCGACATATTTCCCGACGATGTGGGGCTCGATGATCTGCCGCACGATGGTCACGACCACGTAAACGACTAACAGCCCTATGCCGTCCCCGACGCGCCCGGTGAAGAGCAGAAAAGCCGCCCACGGCAACAGCACGGTTCCGGTCCCGAGTACGGGCAAGATGTCGATGAGGGCCGTCGCCAGCGCGATCAGAAACGCGTAGCGGTAGCCGAGCAGCAGCAGAGCGACAAACAGCTCGGAAAAGGTCACGAGCAGGATCAGCCCGTAAGCCCGGAAGAAACTCCCGACCACTTCCAGCACCACCTGCTTTAACTGCAACAGCTTCTTCGCAACCCGATCGGGAAAGAGCGCGAGCAGCGACTCGTTTATCTTGCGAAAATCAATGGCAAAGTAGTAAGCGGACACCAGCACGACCAGCAACGACAGCAGCGCGTTTGGCAGGAAGGACGCAAGCCCCGTCAAAAACGGCAGCACCGAGCCGGACAGCCGTTCCAGCAGTACCCCAAGCAGGTCGGTCAGCCGATGGTCGAGGTCGGAAAGAAAGTTGTGTATCCCCTCGCTCGTATCAACGAACGGGATGTGCTCGGCGATGCGGTCGGCGATCTCGTCAACATAGGCGGGATCCTCCCGCAGGCGATCGAGGAACCGGCTGAGCGCGTCCGCGAGCGATCCAAGCTCCTCCGTGATCCGCCGCACAGCCAGCACGCACACCAGCACCAGAATCCCCACGATCAGCACAACCGCGAACAGCACCGTTACCTTGCGCGACACCCCCGCCCGCTTCTCCATCGCCCGCACCAGCGGCTGTAGGCAGAACGCGATGATGTAGGCGATTAGGAACGGCAGGAGCGCCCCGAACAGGTAGTGGAAGAATAGGTAGACCCCGGCTACGATCAGCAGCAGCCCGAACAGCCAGCGGGTAAGGCGGTAAAAGTTCTCCTCTGAAAACAAAAAATCATCTCCAAAAAATCGAAAAGGTCTTGACAAACCCGTTGGGGTGTGGTATAATAGAGATACGATGTGGCCGGTTAGTCAAACGGTTAAGACGCCGCCCTCTCACGGCGGAGATAGGAGTTCGATTCTCCTACTGGTCACCACGAACGGCGGCTGCTTGTGCGGTCGCCGCTTTCTTTTCTAAAGTATCGACGGGTGTACGGTAGAGTATACGATGAAAATTCCCAAAAAATCCGTGAAAGGCGGTTGACAAGGCGAAAAAAACATGGTATAATAACCCCGTTGCCCGTTGTGAAGCGGGACAATGGACAGATGGCCGAGTTGGTCTAAGGCGCACGACTGGAAATCGTGTAACGGTTAACCCCGTTCTAGGGTTCGAATCCCTATCTGTCCGCCAAGCTGAGCCTGGACGCAAATGCGTTCCGGGCTCTTTTGCTTTCAGGAGAAAGCGGCACGCGCTGTTCACGACATTTTCTTTGAGCTGCCCTTCCAGATACGCTGCCGATTCTTCGGTATGCGCGTCCGGTCGGACAGCGAAAGCGCTTGTGTGCCTTCGTTGCCCACTCCTATCCCTTTTTGGCAGCCCCGCGCAAGTCAGCGCGCCCTTTCACAGTCGGCTTTACCCGCGGACTTCCCTGAGAAGGGGGTGGAAAGGCAGCGTCCCGTTGCAGCAGGATTCGTGCGCTCGCCGGGCCGCCGGTATCGGATTTTGGCGCGTTGCTGCCCGACCATCTGCAAGCTCACGTTTCTCGCGTTGTATTCGTCTGTGAGAAAAAGAAAAACCTACTGCACATCAGCGGTAGGTACTTGACAAAGTTTGGTTTTTGTGTTATCTTGGTGGTTGTTTCTAACCTCAAGGGCTCTGATAAACCATTAAATCTAAGTCCCGTCGCACTGCCGGTTATAGCCGATGTGGATGGTTCACAAACATCGGGAAATGTTTGTGAACCGGGGTTTCGGGACGGTGTGCTTGCACGCCGCTCTTTCCAATTTCCATTCTCATTATAGCACGTCTGTTTGCGTTGTCAAGAGGTTTGCGAAAAATTTTTCCGAAATTTTTCCAGGAAAGGGAAGATCTGGTAGGGAAGGTTCGTTTCCCAGAACGCGCGTCGCTCGACAGCATGACGTGCGAGTTATGCGGAGAGCTTGACAACAAGATTTATAAAATGAGCGAATACGCGACCGGCACGACCGCGCCGCCGTTTCACCCGTGGTGCCGCTGCTGCACCGCGCCGTACTTCGCGGATATGGAGGGCGTTGGAGAGAGATTCGCCCGTAACGCCGATGGAAAGACCTACGACGTGCCGCGGGAGATGACGTTCGGTGAGTGGAAAGAAAAATTTGTCGAAAACGAAAAAGGAGTGGGGTTGACAAATGCTATTCATAATCGTATAATGACTATGGGCGGAAGAGAAACGCCTCAATCAGATAATTATGATATGCCAATAGAAAAGATCGAAGGATTTTTATTAAAACCAGGTGCAAAACACGCGCAAGAGTTTTTTGATGTTGGATATACCCCCGCCGATGTGGAACGGTTAAATCAGGATATTGCAACTTTGTTTGACGAGGCGAAGAAAACAGATATCGTAAAAATGGGCGGCGGTATTGAAAGATTCAGTATTTTTATGGATTTGGGTGTTAAGAAGAAAAAACGATTTCGTACCGTATGGCAAAAGGACACAGAGAAGTCAAAACCCCGCTTTATAACAGCACACAGAGAGGATGGCTGAAATGTTTGAATTGTTTGACACGGTGAAAATAACATCAAATGGTGTCATCGGAACGATTATTGATAAAACTGTCATTGGCGGTAAGATTCGGTATATCGTGGAAAGCAATGAAAAAGGGAAGATAAAGAACACCTACGGTGGTGTTTGGCCCGAATTCGACTGCTGTGATTCAGATTTGGTTAAAATTAAGGCACACATAAGCAAGTAACGCAGTTTGATCCGCCTACAAGAAGAATGACGGGGGTTTTCAAATGAACGAAGAGACAGAATATTGCCCGGTAGTAGACGACCAAACAGATGTTACCGCGTGCCTATCCATCACAGATGTGGCGGATAGTCTTCTCAGTCCGAAAATATTTGACGATTACCCGGAGGATTATCCAAAGAAGGTCGTTTGGAGTGAAGAGCAACGCAAGCAGTGCCGTGAATGTAAGTGGCACGACTACCAAGGATAAATCCGAATTAAAAGAAAGCACTGCCGGTTGGTGGTGCTTTTGTTGTGCCCTATATTAGGAGGTAGACATGCCACGATGGCCATGTTTTGCATTATCGTAGGGTTTTTGATTGGCTGGTTTTTGAAACCATAAAGACGCACGAAAGCGAAGGAGGCGCGGAAGATGGCGAAAGACGACTACCATGTTTTGGTGTACCGCATTCTGGCGTATCTGTATGCCTGCCTGAAGGAGAGCGAGAAGCCCGATCTGGAGTACTTGAGATACGGAACGGACAAATTCCCCATAGGCGAGGCGTACTGGCACTACATCCTGCGCAACCTCTGTCGAGACGGGTACATCGAGGGCGTCTCCCTCGTCCCGATCCTCGGTCTGGAGGGCGATGGGGTTAAGATTCTGCCGTGCGTGAGCATCACGCCAAAGGGGATCGAGTACCTCCAAGACAATAGCAAGATGCAGATGGCGAAAAATTTCCTGAAGGAAATGAAGGAAAGTATTCCCGGTCTGTAACGGACTCGCGGGCGATCAAATTTGTTGACGAAAGCGTCCCTGCTTTGCGGGAGGCGCTTTTTTCATACCCAAAAAACAAAACAGGAGGTCAATGAAATGCCAAACATCGGCATTTGGTACCTGCATCCACAGCACTTCGGCACGGTGCTAAACGATTAAAAAG
>CAZHBX010000009.1:0-55659 GCA_964530795.1 uncultured Ruminococcus sp.
GTTTTTCCCGCTCCCGTTCCAGGGCGGAGGTGTCAAAGACCGTATCCCGGATAAGTCGGAAAGTCTCGATGACCGTGTCCTTGTCGGCGAGTGCTTTATTCGCCGCGGACACGAACGCCGCCTTTATCTCGTCCTCGGTCAGATGAGGCGTGGAGCATCTCTTGCCTCCGTATTTGTGGTTGCACTGCCAGATGACCTTGCGGTATTTATCGGTGCTGTGCCATACCTTTGAGCCGTACCATGAGCCGCACTGCCCGCACTTTATCCTGCCGGAAAACTCGTGTACGCCGCTGTGTCTGTTCTTCCCGGAACAGCGCCGTTCAAGCTCTATCTGTACGCGGTCGAATACCGCTGGATCGATGATCGCCTCATGGTCTCCCTCGACATAGTACTGCGGAATTTCGCCCTCGTTGACCTTCGTCTTTTTGGTAAGATAGTCCGCGGTGTATGTCTTTTGCAGCAGGGCGTCGCCTTTGTATTTCTCATTTTTCAAAAAAGCCGGCGCTCGGCCGACCGAAGCGTGACGAAGAAGTTGACGGGAAACAGGAATATCCGGACGCGTTTCACCTTTTTCCTTCGGGCGGCATTGATTCATTGCGCTATGGCATTGTTGCGGACATATCGTCCCCGTTTTTTGCGGATTTTTTTATTTTACAATGTGCAGTAAATTTTTTATCAATCATAAAGCGAAATCCTGCAAACGACGCAGGTGAATTTCCGCTCGATGAAACAACGTCTTGCGTTCTTACCACGTTTCAATAGAAACAAGGTTTGCGTTCCGCAAATCGAATCCCTTCGCCCCTTCGTGGAGACAGAATACCGGGTAGTCATACCCGTATGAGAGAAATGCAAGAAAGAAATCCTCCGGCAGGTCGCCCATAAAATAGACTTTGAGCGCTTGGTCGTCCCCCCGAACGAACGAATTGCAATTCATGTCCGTCACGCTTGCCGGAACCACCAGTTCTGTTACGCCCGAACCGGCGAATGCGCCTGTATCAATGCACTCCAGTCCGTCATTCAGTACGACTTTTGTTAACGACGGACATAGGCGGAAAGCGCCGATCCCCAGTTTTTTCACCGAAACCGGAAGCGTGACTTCCTTGAGCTTGGTGAATCCAAATACGTCTTGTCCAATCAATTCGAGCCGGGAGTCCTCCGCAAAGTTGACCTTTTCCAGCGAACTCATCCAAAACGTATTAAGTCCGATATCGACGAGATTTTTGGGAATCGTGATTTCTTTCAGAGAGGCCATGTGCGCGAACGTAAACGGTCCTCCCAAATATTGCAGGCTTTCCGGGAGCGTGATAGAACTTAGGATATCGCATCCGCAAAAAGCGGAGCCGTCAATGCTTATCAGTCCTTCGGAGAACCTAACGATTTCCAACTCGTCCTGCCCCTCGAACGCGGAACCTCCAATATGCCAAACGGTATCCGGCATCCACACGGACTTGACGTAGACTTTGCAGGGATCCATACTAACCATATTTGCAAAGTCTAGTCCGATTTCCGTCACGGGCTTGCCGTCGATGGTTTCGGGAATGACGACGTCCGTCGATTCGCCGATGTAATCGGTGACGACGATGCCGCCGTCGCTGGTTTCCTCATACAGGAAGTCGGAAGCGGGGTTTGCGATGGGGACCGACGATTCGCCGGACGTTTCGTCGGTTGTTTCGCCGGACGGTTCCGCGGGCGGCGCGTCGCAGGCGCAGAGGACAAGGAGCGAAAGCGCGAAAGAAGACAAACGGCTTTTTTCATGACGTAACGGTTCCTTTCTTCTGTAAAATTTTATACAGTATACCACATTTTACCGGGAAAGTCAATGGCTTTCCTCGCAATTTGTCGAATCCGTGATATCCTCGTCCCGATTACAGGCGCCTGAATGAGGACGCAGGAGTTCCCGTAAAAGAAAGGGGCGCTGCCGCACCTCGCGTTTTCACGCAGGACACGACAGCCCCTTGAAAATTTTCGCCGGGACGCGTTATTTTTCTGACCCGGACAGGATTTGTCCACAGTACATGTTGCCCTGTTTCCGCAATTGCAATAAACGTATGAGGAGGGATTTATTTTTTAAAAATGGGGCCAAAATACTCCCATTTGATTCAATTGCCAAAAAAACAGAAAATCGACTTGACTTATTCAAACAAATCATGTATAATTAGAAGGGAAATATGATCTGTGTAAATTCGGTTGCAATCTGTCCAGGCAGTCTGTCATGAAAAATCGGAGAAAGACGCGTCATCGGATAAAACAAATAAAACAAAAATTACGGGGAATCCTTGATGTCTTTCCGGGGAATTTTGTGCAGTATTTTAGCTCACGAAAGGAAGGAGTAATTTTCTAATGAAGAAATATACAAAGTACATCTTCATAATCATCGGTGCGATTCTCGTTTCCTATCTCGCGGTTTTCCTTTTCGTCAATCTGTCATTTTATTACGTTACGCGGTGGAAATATAACGTGGAGGATTTTCCGGAATATCAGGAGGACTTCGTTCAGGTAGCTGCATTTTGCAGTGCGTTTATCCAAGAAGAGCGCGAGCGTGACGCTGACGCGGTGGAATGGTTTTGGGTGACTCGCGGTATCCTAAGATACGCCGGCAGATCAGTTGATTTGGAAATCGATCCGGATTTACAGGAAAGTATAGAAAGGATCCGTAAGGCTTTTCCGGACCCGGAGGCAACGCTTGACTACATATGGTGCCATGAGGACGGATCTGTATATTTTGTGACAACCGGTCAAAGTCATGCATTGGCATATTGCCCGGTTGGTAAGCCAGTCTCGGTCAACGGAAGCGACAATGGTGCGTCGTGCTATTCCAAAAAAATCGTTGATCATTGGTATCATGTTCATCCAAAAAGCTAGGTCGTGCGTCATCACGCCGGATAGCCGTATAAAGGAAGGTGTTCCTCATGAAAAAGAAGTCTCTGCGCATCGCCTACAACGTGTTCGGCGTGCTTGCCGCCCTGACGTTGCCGACGGTAGTGGCGACGCTTATCCACGTGCCGCCATACAAACTGTATTTCATTGACCTCGCGTATCCGCTTTCCCTCCTGCTCCTGCTCCTGCTTGCACTTCCCCCGTTTATCACGCTTTTCAGGAAAAACATCCACTTCAACCTGCTCCCGCTGTACGCAGCCGTCGTCGGATTCGCAATTTCCTGCTATATGGCGCATTTCCTGTTGCCGCATGTCAATGAGGAAGGCTGGGACTCTTATATCCGAGGTTGGGAAGACCACGAGGAGACGTTAATCGGTTGGGGAAATCTTGCGTATTCGACTCCCTTTGCGCTTTTGGCATCGATCGCCGCAATCCTGCTAACGGTGTTCTATCTGTGGAAAAAGAAGAAGACTATGAACGGGGAGGGGTTCCTCATGGAAAAGAAGCCCCTGCGCATCGCCTACAACGTGTTCGGCGTACTTGCCGCCCTGACGTTGCCAACGGTATTTGCGGTACTCTCATACGTGCCGCCTTACAGGATCTATTTTGATTCGCTTTTGTACCCGCTTGCGCTTATCCTACTGTGCCTGCTCGCGATCCCCGCGATCATTCCGCTTTTCAGGCGAGATTCACACTGCAACCTGCTCCCGCTGTACGCAGCCGTCGTCGGATATGCGGTTTCCGCCAAAATGGTGGAGTTTCTCCTGCCAAAGATCAGCCCGGAAGCGTGGGCGGGCCTTGGTAAGGGCGCTGCAATAGAATTCAGCTTTACAGAAACGTTTTACACACTTCCCTTTGCGTTTTTGGCGTTGCTCGCCGCAATCCTGCTGACGGTGTTCTATCTGCGGAAAAGGAAGAAGGCAAAGAACGCCTTGACGGCAAATCCCACGCCTGCTTTTCCTGAAACACCATAAGCATTTCGAATGTTCCAAAAAACCCACGCGGAAAGCATAAATAAACTGCGCGCCGGACGGCTTTACACGCCCGGCGTGTGTTTTTTCGGAGCGAGTTTGAATAACCGCACCCCGCGAAAGGATGCAAAATTTTCATCCTTGGGGGGAGCTTGTCGTCCAACGCCAGCATGACGAATTCCGCCATCGTCATGTTGTGGGCTTTCAGGTACCGGCTGACCTCGGCGTGGAGATCGGCGTCGATCCGGACCGCGATTCCTTTCTTTTCACCGTTCGGCATCGTCCCGGCCCCTTTCCAGGATGTCGCTGCTTTTCGCCTCTTGGCATCTATGAAATCATCTTGCTTTTTAGACCCCTGAAAATGCGAAAAAAGCCCGACAGAATCGGACTTTTTCGCCGGGCGTCTTTTTTGCCCCCCTTTTTTGGTTGCGGGGGAAGGACTTGAACCTTCGACCTCCGGGTTATGAGCCCGACGAGCTACCAACTGCTCTACCCCGCGATGTAAATCGCGTCGATCTGATTTTGGTGCCGGAGACCGGGGTCGAACCGGCACGAGGGTTGAATCTCACCGGATTTTAAGTCCGGGGCGTCTGCCTATTCCGCCACTCCGGCGTCCATAGCGGTATTAGAGTACCACATCCTCTCCCGTTTGTCAAGGGGTTTTCAAAAAAAATCTCGATTCCTCCGTAAATTTTTTTGACTTCTCTTGACTTTTTTCGCCAAATATGTTACCATAAAATCTGCCGCATCCTCCCGTAAATCCCTGAATCCGGTCCTGCGGGCCGGATTCACGGGACACAGCCATTCCTGTCATGCGTACTGAAAAATTCAAGCGCTTTGAAAGCCAAGGTTCTTGGGGCGGGTGCTATATTCCTGTGCGGAAGGTTTGCGTGCAGAATTCGATTTCATTCCGAACAGGATTCCGAAAAAGAGGGGGGAGAGGCGCGGATGCGCGAATCGGTTCGTCGGCTCGGAGACGCTGTCAGGGAGCGCTTACGCGCTTTTTTGTCGTTCGTGACTTCCCGCGAACAGCGGCTGCGGCTGATTTCGTCCGCTCTGCTCGCCCTTGCCTGTCTGCTTGTGTTCCTGCCGGAGGAATACCCGTTCCCGTACGCCCTGCTCTGGGCCTTCGTCGCGGGGGCGCTTTGCTTTTGCGCGTGGGGCGGAAAAGGACGGGACGGGCAATTTCTGCCCCGGCTGCTCTGGTCACTCGGACCGCTGCTCGCGTTTCTGAACGTCGAATATCTGATCGGAAACCTGCGCTACTTCCCGTTTGCGTGTGACCTGAAACCGCTTGAAGTGTTCCTCAACCTCGTCGGCTACTACCTGATCGCCGGAGGGCTGCACTTGCTCTTTCGCCGGCGGCGGCTGTCCGCGGCGGTCAACTGCCTGCTGTTCCTCGCGGTCGGGCTTGTGGAAAGCTATTTCTACGCCTTCCGGGGGCGGGTGCTGTTCCCGGCGGATCTGCTGTCCCTGCCGACGGCGATGAACGTCATCACCGAATACAACTTTTTTCCGTCCTTCCGGCAGTGGATGGGCATCCTCGTGTGCGCCCTGTACCTCGTCGCCCTGTTTACCCTTTCCGGCCCGTACCGCTGGCGGAAACCGAAGTGGCACTTGGTGCTGCCTGCCGTCGTACTCTGTTTGGGGTACGTCGGGGTGTTTTTTCTGACGCCGTTCCTGTCTTGGACCGATTTTGAAGGCAAGCTCTGGACTTCCCAATTCTATACGCAGGAAAACGGCGTCCTGCTTAATTTCGCCATCAACCTGCGCTACAGCACCGTCCGCGAGCCCGACCGCTACGACGAGACCGTCGGTACGCTGACCCACGAACGGCAGAGCGGCCCCGCCGAACTGTCCGACGGGCAGACGAAACCGAACATCATCGTTATCATGAACGAGTCCTTCTGCGACCTTTCCGTCCTCGGTGTGGAAACCAGCGGGCCCTGCACCCCGTACCTCGATTCGCTGACGGAAAATACCCGCAAGGGGAACGTCTACGTCTCGGTCTTTGCCGGACACACCGCAAACTCCGAATACGAGTTTCTGACCGGCAACAGCGTCGCGTTCCTTCCGCCCGGAACGGTCGCCTACCAGCTGTTTGTCCGGCGGGGGGATCCGTCGCTGGCTGGACAGCTCACGTCGCTCGGCTACGACGCGATCGCCATGCACCCGTACGATTCCTCCGGCTGGAACCGGGTTTCGGTCTACCGCTCGTTCGGGTTTGACGAGCAGCACTACCTCGAGGACTTTTCCGATGTGACGAATATCCGCGACTACTGCAGCGACCGTTCCGACTTTGAAAACGTCATTTCCGCCTACGAGCGCCACCGCGACGAGGGCGACGGCTCGCCCCTGTTCCTGTTCAATGTCACCATGCAAAACCACGGCGACTACACCCCCCGCTGGGACGGGCTGAACAAGACCGTCCGGCTGACCGGGAACATGGAGGGACGGTACGAAGGGGTGGACATGTACCTTTCCCTTGCGCGGGAAACGGACGAGTCCTTCCGGCTGCTGATCGATTATTTCTCCGCGCAGGAGGAGCCGACGGTAATTTTGATGTTCGGGGACCACCAGCCCGGGCTGCCCGACGAATTCTACGAGCAGCTCTTCGGCCAGCACAAGGACACGCTCGAAGTCGACCGGGCCATGTGCATGTACCAGATTCCCTACGTTCTCTGGGCGAATTACGACCTCGGGGCGAGGGAGTACGGGGACTTTTCGCTCAACTACCTTTCGACCGTTCTCGTCGACGCGCTCGGCTTTCCCAAAACCGCCTACCAGCAGTTCCTGTGCGACGCGATGGAGGTTCTGCCGGTCGTGACCAGAAACTTCTGCCGCACGGCGGACGGCTTCTGTACGGCGGATCGCTCGGCGCTCCCGTGGGAGGCGCGGGAAGTGCTTGCCGCCTACGAGACCTTGCAGTACAATTCCGTCAAGGGGGAGCGCTATGAACCGTTTTTCCGGCTGGCCGCGTAAGTACCTGCCGGAGCTGCTCACACTTACGGGGTACGCTCTGCTGCTCGGGGTGGTGCTTTGCTTCCATGAGCCGTGGTACGACGAAGCGCAGGCGTGGCTGATTGCCCGGGACGCTTCGTGGAGCGACCTGCTGTTTGTCCTGCCGCACTATGAGGGACACCCGCCGGTCTGGTATGCGTTCCTCGCCCTGTTCGCCCGTGCGGGAGCGGATTTCGAGTGGACGATGAAGCTGATTTCCTTCCTGATCAATGTAGGGACCGTCGCGTTCCTGCTGTTCCGCGCGCCGTTTCCGCGGTGGGCGAAGTGCGCCCTGCCGTTTACGTATTTCCTTTTCTACCAGCACGGGGTCATCTGCCGCCCGTATTCGCTGCTGTTCCTGGGATTTCTGCTTGCCGGGCATTTCTGGAGGACGCGGGAGGCGAAACCGGTTCGCATGGCGCTGTCGCTCGCGCTGCTCTGCGCGTCAAGCGCGTACGGGATCCTGTTCGCCGGGGGGATCGCGGCCGTCTGGCTGCTTGACGCCCGGTTTTCGTCGCCGGACTGGGGGACGTACTTCCGTTCGCTGTTCCGTGGGAGGCGGTTTTGGGCGCTCGCGGGACTGCTCGCTTTCGCGCTGCTGCAAATCGCCCTGATTCTGCCGAAAAGCGACACGTTTGCCGTTAGCTACGGCGTCAACAGCGGCAACCCGCTCTGGTTCCGTCTGCTCTACATGGCGTTCGGCGCGCTTGCCGACGCGACCTGCTTTTCGGCCTACACGTCCTACAGCGAGCTGCGCTACGCGCACTTTTCGATCCCGCTGTTTCTCGCCGGGTGCGCGGTCGGGGCACTTCTGTTTGTCGGCATTTGCGTTTACGGGCGGAAAAAGCGCAAGCTGCTGCTGTTCGTCCTGCCATACGGGCTGTTCGTGGGTTTCAGCGGGGTGGTGTACTTCTATTTGCAGCACATCGACGTCCTCCTGCAGTTCCTCGTGTTCTGGTGTTGGGTGTGCCTTGCGGACCGTCCGGCGGGGGAGAGCTTTCCGGTACGCGGAGAGGGACGTGCGAAATGCCGGGCGTTTTCCCGTCTTTCGTCGCTCGCCGCCGCGGTCTGCCTCGGCATATCACTGTTCTGGTGCGCCGGGGCGTGCCGGAACGAAATTCTGTATCCCTACGGCTTTTCGGGTGCCTTGGCCGACTACCTTGATGAGACCGGTCTTGCGTCCTACGGCGTGACGGTCTGCTGGAAGGTGGACTACGGCCCGGACGGCGAGGTATACGACGACAACACGAACCAGACCGTCAACGGCGTCGCCCTCAACGCCTACTACCCGCAAAGCGTGGTGCCGAACATGAACGGCGGAAACCCGCACAAGACCTACGTCTTGCACCGCATTCCGACGCAGGACGAGGTGAACGCGGAGCTGGCTCGCCTGCGTTCGCTCGGACTCCCGGCGGTCACGCTGGACAAACCCCAGCTCGATCTGGTTTTCCCGGAGCTGGACGACCCGTTCGCCGCCTATACGGAGGTCGCCGTTTTCCCGGAGGTCCACCTCTGGAAAACCGGCTGGGAATGGACCGACCACCGGCTGTACGTCCGCACCGACCTCGCCGAACAGATGCAATTGCCAAAACGGGTTTCCTGACCGGAAGCCCGTTTTTCGGATGCCGCGAAAAAATTCGAAAAAAATCTTAAAAAGTCATGCGGAGCCTATTGACAATCGCTTGATTGTATGTTATTCTCTTTGAGGAGGATATGAACAGGGAGGATTTCTATGCAAAAATTTTTGCCCGGGACCACCATTGAATTGCAGGCGTTTCGGCCGGACGCGGCGCGGGACCTGCTCGACACCCTGTTCCTGTCGGGGGGATTGGTGCTCTCGCAAGTGACGCGGATGACGGGACTTGCGCCCTACGAGGTGCAGAATTGGGTCAAGCGGGGGTTTTTGCCGCCGCCGGCGCATAAAATGTATAACCGCAACCAGTTTTGCCGCATCGTGACCATTAATATGCTGCGGGAAAGTATGCAGATCGAAACCATCGCGAGGCTGCTTTCCTATATCAACGGGCACCTCGACGACGCGAGCGACGACATGATCAACGATTCGGACCTGTACAACTATTATGTCAACCTGCTTGTGGTCCTCGACGGGCACCAGCCGGACCGGGACGAGATCCGCACCCATATCCGCTACATCACGAGCGACTTCAAGGAGCCGCGTCCCGGCGGAAAGAAGCGGCTCGCGCTGGTGCTGGAAGTCATGCTTTACGCCTACTATTCCGCCGAAATGCGGCGGCAGGCGGAGGACTTGCTACAGCATCTTGATTCATGAAACGAAAAACGAAAGGGGTTTTGTGAAATGACGTCTTGGTGGGAATCTCTCGGAACGGCGGGGCAGGTATTCGCCTGCGTGGCGATTCCGGCGACCGTGTTTCTGCTCCTGCAAACTGTGCTGATGCTCCTTGGGATCGGCGTTGGCCATGACGCGGACGGCGCCGGCGACGCGGGAGGGCACGACTTCGACGGCCACGACTTCGACGGAAGCGTCGTCGGTCACGACCTCGACGCGCACGAGGGCCTGCTCGCCGGACATACGGCGGACCACCCGGGTCACGACGGGCCGGACGGCGCGGACGGCGGACTGCGTCTGTTTACATTCCGGGGCATCATCGCGTTCCTGTGCGTGCTCGGCTGGGTCGGCGTGCTGTGCGTCCGGCTGGCGCTTCCGCTTCCGGCGACGGTGGCGATCGCGGCGGCGTCCGGACTTGCGGCGATGGTGCTGATCGCTCTGCTGTTCCGCTTCGTCTATTCCCTGCAGGCGGACGGCACGGAGGACATTCGCAACGCTCTCGGCGTTTCCGGCACGGTCTACCTGCGCATCCCGCCCGCGCGGGCCGGGCGCGGCAAGGTGAACCTGCTTCTGGACGGCCGTCTGGTCGAAAAGGACGCGGTCACCGACGAAGCCGAGCCGCTCGAGGACGGCGAACAGATCGTCGTCGTCGGCATCAGCGGCGGGACCGAGCTCATTGTACAAAGAAAAATACAGCAATAGCCGCAACAAATAGAGGAGGAATCAATCATGGAAACCATCATCCTGTTAATCGTCATTGGCGTCCTGGCCTTTTCCGTCATCGTCTGGGCGTTCTCGCGCTACAAGAAGTGCCCGTCCGACAAGATCATGGTCATCTATGGGAAAGTCGGGAAGAACAAGGACGGCTCGAGCAAGAGCGCGGTTTGCGTCCACGGCGGCGCGAAGTTCATCATCCCGGTCGTACAGGCGTACGAATTCTTGGACCTGACCCCGCTGTCCATCACGGTTGACCTGAAGAGCGCCCTGTCGCGGCAGAACATTCGCATCAACGTGCCGTCGAGCTTTACGGTCGGGATCTCGACCGAGCCGGGCGTCATGCAGAACGCGGCCGAGCGTTTGCTCGGACTGAAACTGCCGGAAATTCAGGAGCTCGCGAAGGACATCATCTTCGGCCAGCTGCGTCTGATCATCGCGACGATGGACATTGAGGAGATCAACACCGACCGTGACAAGTTCCTTGAAGCGGTCAGCCGCAACGTCGAGGTCGAGCTGAAAAAGATCGGCCTGCGGCTCATCAACGTCAACGTGACCGACATCAGCGACGAGAGCGGCTACATTGAGGCACTCGGCAAGGAAGCGGCCGCCAAGGCCATCAACGACGCGAAGAGGAGCGTCGCCGAAAAGGAGCGCGACGGTTCCATCGGCGAAGCGAATGCCCAGAAGGAGCAGCGCATTCAGGTTTCCGAAGCGGATTCCGAAGCGATTCAGGGCGAAAACGCCGCGAAGGCGGAGATTGCCCTGTCCAACGCCGAGCTGCGCGAGCAGGAGGCGAAAGCGCAGAAGATCGCCGTGACCGCCGAGAAGATTCAGGCGGCGAAAGCTCTCGAGGAGTCCTACGCGGCGGAAAAGGCGGCTGAACTCGCCCGTTCCGAGCGCGAAAAGGCGACCCTCGAAGCCGACGTCATCGTCCAGACCGAAATCAAGAAGCGGCAGCTTGCGCTGGAAGCCGAAGCGGAAGCCGAGCAGACCCGCCGCAGGGCGCAGGGCGAAGCGGACGCGATCTACGCCCGCATGGACGCCGAGGCCCGCGGGATGCAGGAGATCCTGACCAAGCAGGCGGCCGGTTTCGCGGAGGTCGTCAAGGCGGCCGGCGGCGACCCGGATGCGGCGCTGCGGCTGATGATCGCCGACAAGATGGAGGATCTCATGAAGGTGCAGGTCGAGGCCATCAAGAACATCAAGATTGACAAGGTTACTGTCTGGGACAGCGGTGCGAACGGCGCGAACGGCAAAACTTCGACGGCGGGCTTCCTGTCCGGACTGATGAAGTCGATTCCGCCGCTCGAGGAGCTGTTCAACATGGCGGGGCTGTCGTTGCCGGAATACCTCGGCAAGCGCAAGGCCGCCGCTCCGGAAGCGCCCGAAGCGTCTGAGACGGCCGCCGAAACCGGGAACGCCACCGCGTGAACGGACTCACGTTTTCCGCCCAAGGGATTGCGCGTCAACGAAGCCTGCCCGTTTCGCGGGTTGGCGGCGTACTTTCTCGCGGTCCGCGCGGCGCCGCTTCTCCGGAAGGTCCGCCGCCCTGTGATTTTTCAAAAATTTCCCGGTCGCCAGAGGCGGCCGGGATTTTTGCATGTATAAAATTCGTTTTCTCGCGGAACACTACGCAAAAAGGGAAAGGAACGGGAAAACGGGTATGAAACAGCAACCGGAACACCCCACGGGACTTCTCGGCAGCGACGAAGTGCCGCTCGGGTTCGGCATGGCGCTTGCGCAGAACGCCAAGGCGCTCGAGGCGTTTGGAAACATGGACGAGCGGCAGAAGCAGCGCGTCCTCTACGATGCGCGGCACGTCCACAGCAAGGAAGAGATGCAGAACGTGGTCGACCGCATTGGGGGCACGTCATGAAGCGCGCCTTCCTCCTTGCCTGCCTCCTCGCATTTTCGCTCTCGGTACTTTCCGTCTCCGCCTCGCAGAACGTCGTCTCTCTTCACAAGTCCTACGAGCTTTTGACCCCGGCGAGCGCCGGCTACCCCGACGAGGACTACCAGCTCACCAACGGGCGCTACGGTACGCCGGTCGTGACCGACACGAGCAGCAGCTTCTACCGCAATCCGGAATACGTCGGCTTCCGCCGTGACGACGCGAACGCGGACGGCAATTTCGTTATCCTGCTCGACCTTGGCGAGTCCTTAAACGACCTGACCGCTTTTGAGCTCGGCTACCTCAATGAGCCCGCCGTCGGCATCTTTGCGCCCGTCCGCGTCGCCTTCTACGGCAGCGACGAGCGGGACGGGGACTTCGCTTTCCTCGGCGAGCTTGCCCTTGACGAGCCTGCCGACCCCGCCTCCGCGAAAGCGGGCGTCGTCACCGTCGAGCCGGAAAGCGCGTTCAGCGGCCGCTACGTCATGTGCGTCGTCACCCCGCGCGTGACCTATGTGTCGCCCGAAGGGTCCGAGCTGCCCGCCGTCTGGACCTTCCTCGACGAGCTGACCGTCCTGCAAGGCGCGCGGCCGCTCCTCCCCGGCGAGGAGCCGTCGCCGTCCGCCGCCGCCGAAAGCGCCCTCGCGTCGGCTTCGCCGGTTGTCGGCGACCGCGGCTTGGTGTTTTTGGCGCTGCTTGGCGCATCCGCCCTTGTCGCGGTTGCCCTCGTGGAGAGACGCCGAAGCTGAGAGGGATACGTTGGGGGTACGTGTGGGAGACGTCACGTCCCCCGCGCCGCCGCTTCGCGAAGTCGACGTACCGCCGGCTTCGCGTTTTTGCATTGGCGAAAAGCGATACCTTCCCGCATCGACGGAAAGGCCGGCACATCTCGCCTTTGCGATCCGGGTGTGACTCCGGGGAGTGGCGGGAAATCTCTGCCAAACGAAAAAAGGCTCGAATTTGAGCCTTTTCTTGATGAACCCCGATTCTGCGGGGGGCGTGGGGGGGTAGTGGTCACTCCCCCCACCGTACCCCTTTTGCGTACTCAGTTGAGCTCTGCGAAGTACTTAATGGTGCGGACCATCTGCGAAACGTAGGAGTTCTCGTTGTCGTACCACGAAACGACCTGCACCTGGCAGGTGTCGTCGGAGATCTTGCAAACCATGGTCTGGGTCGCGTCGAACAGCGAGCCATAGGTCATGCCGATGACGTCGGAGGAGACGATCTGGTCGGTGTTGTAGCCGAAGGACTCGGTCGACGCGTTCTTCATCGCGGCGTTGATAGACTCCTCGGTGACGTCCCTGCCCTTGACGACGGCGACGAGAATGGTCGTCGAACCGGTCGCGGTCGGGATACGCTGGGCGGAGCCGATCAGTTTGCCCTTCAGTTCGGGGATGACGAGGCCGATCGCCTTCGCGGCGCCGGTGGAGTTCGGGACAATGTTCATCGCACCGGCTCTGGAGCGGCGCAGGTCGCCCTTTCTCTGCGGGCCGTCGAGGATCATCTGGTCGCCGGTGTAGGCGTGGACGGTCGTCATGATGCCGGAGAGGATCGGGAAGTTGTCGTTGAGCGCTTTCGCCATCGGCGCCAGACAGTTCGTCGTGCAGGACGCGGCGGAGATGATCGTATCGTTGGCGTTCAGAATGTTGTTGTTGACATTGTAGACGATGGTCTTGGGCATTTCAAACTGGTCCGGGGCCTTCTTGTTGGCGGCCGGCGCGGAAATGACGACTTTCTTCGCACCCGCAAGAATGTGCTTGTTGGCGTCGGCGACGTCGGTGTAGAATCCGGTGCATTCCAGCACGACATCCACACCCAGCGCGCCCCACGGGCAGTTCGCGGCGTCCTTTTCCGCGTAGATCTTGATGGCCTTGCCGTCGACGACGATGGAATCTTCGGTGCATTCGACGGTGTGGAGCGGCTCCTTGCCGAACCTGCCGCAGAACCCGCCCTGCGCGGTATCGTACTTGAGCAGGTGCGCGAGCATCTTCGGGCTGGTCAGATCGTTGATGGCGACGACCTCATAGCCCTCGGCGTCGAACATCTGGCGGAACGCGAGACGGCCGATACGGCCGAAACCGTTGATAGCAACTTTGACAGACATGGTTTTACCTCCGAATGAATTTTTTGGTTTCCTTTTTCTACCATTCTCTATTGTATACCCATTCCCCAAAAAAAACAAGGGCTTTTCATGAAATTTTCTCCGGGTTTTCCATGAATTTCTTGTTTACCCTGATGAAAAGGACCCCGGTCATTCCTTCCCGATGTACGTCCGCACCCGCAGCGCCGCCCCGCAGCGGTTCGCGAGCGCGTGGCAGAGCGTCAGCCGGTACTTGTCGAGCGTCTCGCCGACGACGGTCATGACGACGTTCGGCACGTACTTCGTGCATTCCTTCGTGAACGCGAGCATCGCGCCGAACGCTTTTTCCCCCGCTTCCGGCCTGCAGAGCGCAACGTACTCCGCCGCGTCCGGGGCGTTGAGACTGACCGACACGCAGTCGAGCAGCCCCGCGAAGCGCGGGATGCTGTCGGCGCCGCCGTAGAGCATCGCCTGCCCGTTGGTGTTCAGGCGGACCGGCAGGGGATAGGCCGCCTTCAGTCTGGCGGCGACCCGCAGCAGCGCGTCCATCCGCATCGTCGGTTCGCCGTAACCGCAGAAGACGAACTCCTTGCAGGTTCCGTCCTTTCGGAGCAGGTCCTGTACGGCCGCGAACGCCTCCTCCGGGGTCGGTTCTTTCTTGAGCCATAGGCTGTCACTCCCGTAGGCGCCGTCGCCGTTGTTGCGGATGCAGAAGGTACAGCGGTTGGTGCAGCGGTTGGTCAGGTTAATGTAGATCCCATCGCCGACGCGATAGGCGTAGGTGTCAGCTTTCAATGCGAAACAGCCTCCTTGCGTTTTCTTCGGTCTCCCGCTCGGCGGTCTCGAACGGAACGCCCCGCACCTCCGCGAGCTTTTGCAGGGTGTAACGCAGCATTCCGCTGTCGTTTCGCTCCCCGCGGTGGGGGAACGGCGTGAGGTAGGGCGCATCGGTTTCGACGAGGTACCGGTCGGCCGGCACCCGGGCGGCGACTTCCGGCATCTGCCGGGCGTTTTTGAACGTCAAAACGCCGGAAAAGGACACGTACCACCCCATTTTCACCAGTTCCTTTGCGAATTCGACCGAGCCGGAAAACGCGTGCAGCACCCCGGTCACACCGGGGAACTCCTTCAGGATCGCCAGCACGTCCCCATGCGCGTCCCGGTCGTGCACCGAAACGGGCATTCCGCGCTTCTCCGCGAGCGTTAACTGTGCGCGGAACGCGGCCTTCTGCGCGTCGCGGGACGGGGTGTCGTAGTGGTAGTCCAGCCCGATTTCCCCGAGCGCGACGACCTTCGGCAGCCGCAGCATTTCCTCCAGCTCCGCAAGCAACGCGGGGGAAAGCGCTTCCGCGTACTCCGGGTGCAGCCCGACGGCGGCGTACATCCCGCCGTGCGTTTCCGCGAGCGAGACTGCCGCGCGTGAACTTGCAAGGTCGCACCCGATGGCGACGACTCCGGTCACCCCGGCCTGTCCGAACAGCCGGCCGAGCAGTTCCTCCCGATCGTCGTCGTACAGCCGGTCGTCATAGTGGGCGTGGGAATCAAACATCAGCGAACCTTGCTCCCCGCCGGAATGCCGTCGGCGAACAGCACCCGAACTCCGTCCGGCGTGTCCGCCGCCAGCAGCATGCCTTGGCTCTCCACCCCGCGCAGTCTGGCGGGTTTGAGGTTGGAAACCACGACGATGTGCTTCCCGGTCAGCTCCTCCGGTCTGTACCACGAAGCGATGCCCGAAACGATCTGTCTCATGTTGTCCTTCCCGAGCGAAACCTGAAGCTTCAGCAGGTTGTCCGAGCCCTTGACCGGCTCGCAGGCAAGCACTTCCCCGACGGTCAACTGCACCTTCGCGAAGTCCTCGATACCGATGACCCCCGGAATGACTCCGGTCGCCTCCGGCGCGGGCTTTTCGGCTTTTTGTTCGGTCCGCCCGCTCTCTTTCTTCTTTGCGCGTTCCGCGAAGAACTTCTTTTCGTCGATCCGGGCGAACAGGATCGGCGCGTCGCCGATCGTATGCCCGGCGCACGGGTAGGTGTAGGCGAAGGTTCCGTCGCAGACTTCCGGCCTCTCCGCCGTCAAAATTCCGTCGATCCGCTCCGCCGCGTCCGGCAGGAACGGGGACAGCATGATGCTGCACAGTCGAATGCTCTCGACGAGGTTCGCGAGTACGTCGGCGAGTTCCTGCCGCCTGGATTCGTCCTTCGCGAGCGTCCAAGGCGTCGTCTCGTCAATATACTTGTTGCAGCTCCTGAGCGCGAGGAACACCTGCGCGAGCGCATCCGACGCGCTGTATTCCTCCATAAGGCGATACGCGTTCGCCAGCTTCTCCGAAACCGTCCGCTTGAGCGTCCCGGCGGCGGGGGAATCCGTCCCGCTGTACGTCGGAACCGCCCCGCCGAAGGATTGTTTCACCATCGCGCAGGTGCGGGAGACGAGGTTGCCGAGCGTGTTCGCGAGGTCGGCGTTGGTCCGCTGAATCAGCAGCTCGTAGGAAATGTTTCCGTCCTGATAGAACCCCATCTCGGCGAGCAGGTAGTACCGCACGGCGTCCAGTCCGAATTCTTCGATTAGCTCGTCGCCGTAGAGAACGTTGCCCTTCGACTTGGACATCTTATCCTCGCCGAACAGCAGCCACGGGTGCCCAAGCACCTTTTTCGGCAGCGGCAGCCCAAGCGCCATGAGGAAGATCGGCCAGTAAATCGTGTGGAACCGGACGATATCCTTCCCGATGACGTGCAGGTCCGCCGGCCACAGTTTCTTGAACTGCTCCGACGGGCCGTCCGGGTCGTATCCGATGGCGGAAATATAGTTGTGCAGGGCGTCCACCCAGACGTAGACGACGTGCTTCTCGTCGAACGGCACCGGAATGCCCCAGCGGAACGTCGAACGCGAAACGCACAGGTCCTGCAGGCCCGGCTTCAAAAAGTTGTTGAGCATCTCGTTCCGACGGGAGGCGGGAGTGATGAAGTCCTCGTGCTCCTCGATATAAGCGGTCAGCCGATCGACGTACTTGGACATCTTAAAGTAATACGCTTCCTCCCGCTTCTTCGTGACAGGGCGGCCGCAGTCCGGGCAGCGGCCGTTCACCAGTTGGGAATCCGTCCAGAAAGATTCGCACGGGGTGCAGTAGTTGCCCTCGTAGAATCCCTTGTAGATGTCCCCCTGCTCGTAGAATTTCTGGAAAACCTTCTGCATCATCCGCACATGCTCCTCGTCGGTCGTGCGGATAAATTTGTCGTAGCTGATGTGAAAGGCGTCCCAGATGGACCGGATCTGTCCGGCGACCGTATCGACGTATTCCTGCGGCGTCACGCCGTTCTTTTTCGCCTCCGACTCGATTTTTTCGCCATGCTCGTCGGTCCCGGTCAGGAAGAACACGTCGTAGCCCTGCATCCGCTTGAACCGCGCGATCGCGTCGGCAAGGATCGCCTCGTATACGTTCCCGATGTGGGGCTTCTGCGACGTGTAGGCGATCGCGGTGGTCAGATAAAACTTTTCTTTCATCAAAGGTCATCCTTTCGTATCCGTTTTCCGTTTACGGAGTTCGGCGAAAAAGCCGGCCAGCAGTCCGGCGCATTCGTCCTCCAGCACCCCGCCGGTCACTTCGGCGGAATGGTTGAAGCGGTAGTCCCGCAGGTCCAGCACGCTCCCGTACACCCCCGCTTTCGGGTCGCGGCAGCCGTACACCACACGCGGAATGCGCGCGTTCAAAATCGCCCCGGCGCACATCGGGCAGGGCTCGAGCGTCACGTACAGCGTGGATCCCTCCAGCCGCCACGCGCCGCTTTTTTTACACGCCCGGTCGATGGCGACGATCTCCGCGTGCAGCAGGGCATTCTTCCGTCTCTCCCGCTGATTCCGCCCGGAGGAAACGAGTTTTCCGTCCTTCACGAGCACCGCTCCGATCGGGACTTCGCCCGCTTTCGCGGCAGCCTTCGCGCGGGCGATCGCGCACCTCATCCAGCGCTCATCCGTGTCTGTCATGCCGCGAAGTACAGCAGCCACAGGAACCAGACGTACCCGGCCGCCAGCAGGTAGAGCGTGGGGTTGCGGAATATGGTCGCCGCGACCTCACCGCTCCGCGGGAGCAGCCGTTCCGCCGGGGTCGCACGCTTTTTTGGAACGCTCCGCCGCACCATTCCCGGGTAGAAGCACGCGGCGGTCACGCCGAACAGCATCAACAGCAGGAGAAACACCCCGAGCGCCAGAACCGCCGGAAACGTCTCCGAGAAGTACGCACTCCAGAGGGACGCGCAGGCGGAAATCATGTTATTCGTGTAGTGCAGCAGCACCCCGAACCAGATCGAACCGGTCTGCACGTAGGCAAACCCCGCGAGCAGGCCGAACCCGAACGCGAACACCGACTGCGCCGGGTTGGTGTGCATCAGCCCGAATACGGCGGCGCTCAGCAGCACCGCCGGCGTCTTTCCGACCGTCGGAACCAGCATCCGCAGCATCAGCCCCCGGAACAGTCCCTCCTCCAGCAGCGGCGGCAGCACCGTCAGTTGCAAGAAGTACAGCAGCACCCCCGGAACCGAAGTCGGCACCGGGTCGCTCCCGGCCGCGTCGAACGGCGAAAGCAGATCCCCAAACAGCAGCTGCACGACGAGGTTAAGCGCGTACAGGACGCCGATGCACATTGGGAGAAAATAAAACGGGTACGGCGGCGCGCCGACCGGACCGGCGAATGGATTCTCCGCTTTCCCACGCTGCAAACGCAGCATCCAGAACAGGAACAGCCCCGGCAGAAGCTGCATCACGACGTAAAGGACGATGTTCGCCAGCTCGTACTTCCAGTCCACCCGGAATATGTCCCCGCCGAACAGCTTCGCCAGCGCGAGTCCGCCGAACGCGGAGATCAGCAGGTTCAGCGCCAGCATCAGCAGCCCCGTGAAAAGCACCGCCGTCACGGCAAACCCTGCCCGCCGCTTCGCTTCCATCCTGTACGCCTTTACCGCTTCCCCGGTGTCCCGCACGTTTTCCCCTCCGTTCCTGTCATGATTTTAATTTATTTTACCACAAGTTGCAGGAAATGTCAATCGTAAACAAAAATATTTTGGAAGGGGGATGGGGATGCGGGGAAACGGGTTCCCCCGCACGTCTCTTTCGCAGCAGATCTGAAAAACGTACTTGACAAACCCGAAAGAAAAAGGTAAACTGATCGTATCTGAAAAAACGGGGGAGACAGGAAGATGTATCTGGTAGTCGGGCTGGGCAACCCGGGACGGGAGTACGAGCGGACGCGGCACAACGTGGGGTTCATGGCGCTGGATTACTTGGCGGCGCAGTGCGGCGTGGAGGTGAAGCGGCTCAGGCACATGGCGCTGACCGGCAAAGGGATGGTCGGCGGCGAGGATGTGCTGTTCCTGAAGCCGCAGACGTATATGAACCGTTCGGGCGAATCGGTCGCGGACGCGGCGCGGTTCCTGCGGGTGCCGCCGGAGCATGTGGTGCTGCTGCACGACGACGTGTCGCTGCCGGTCGGGGGGCTTCGCATCCGGCTGCGCGGGAGCGCGGGCGGTCACAACGGGCTGAAATCCGTGCAGGAGAGCCTCGGGTCGGACGCGTACGTGCGCATCAAGTTCGGGGTCGGCGGCAAGGCGCACCCGGACATGGATCTCGCGGACCACGTCCTCGGGAAACTGTCTCCGGCGGACGAGCGGAAGATCCGGGAGAACTTCCCGCTGCTGGAACCGGCGCTGGAACTGCTGTTCGCGGGCAAGGGCGAGCAGGCCATGGCACTGTACAATCGCATGCCGAAGCGGCAAGGGGAAGAAGCATGATCGAGGAACTTTGCCGGCAGTTCGCCGGTGAGCGGGAATACGGCTCCCTGCTGGAGGGGGTCAAGGCGGGACACACCCCCTGCGTCGTCAGCGGGATGTGCGATTCGTCACGCCCTTTTTTCGCGTCGGCGCTGCTCAGGACGCTCGGCGGGAAGGGGCTGATCGTCCTGCCGGAGGAGAAGGACGCCTACGCCATGCAGCGGCTGCTCTCGGCGTTCTTTGAGCGGGTGCTGGTCTACCCGGCACGGGATTTCGTGTTTGAGAACGTCGAAGCGTACTCCCGCGAGTGGGAGCACGAGCGCATCAGCGTGCTCAAAAGCGTGCTCGACGGGAAGTACGACGTCGTGCTGACTGTCCCGGACGCGCTCATGCAGTACACGACCCCGCCGGATGTGCTGGAGAGCCGGACGGTGCGGCTGAAGGTCGGGGAGACGTACCCGGTCGGCGAGCTCTGCCGGCGGCTCGAGCGAATGGGCTACACGGCCGCCGAAGTCGTCGAAGGGGTCGGGCAGTTCTCACACCGGGGCGGGATCGTCGACGTGTACTCCCCGCAGTACGGCGAGCCGCTCCGCATCGATTTTTTCGGCGACGAGGTGGACCTGATCGGGTTCTTCGACACCGTCGCCCAGCGGACCATCGACAACGTGCTGTCCGCCGAAATTTTGCCGTGCGGGGAGCTGTTCGCGGACGAGGAGGCGTTCGGGCGGGTCGAGGAGGAGCTGCGGGCGCTGCTCAAGGGCTTTCGCGGGAGCGAACGGGACCGCGACCAGTTGCGCGCGGCGCTCGACGCGGCGGAGCGGCGGGAAAAACTGCGTTTCCCGGACCGGTTCTACCCGATGCTGTTCGGAAAAGGGTATTCGCTCGCGGAGGAGTTCCGCGAGGGGCTGACGCTGGTGTTCGATTCGCAGCGGGTGCTCGAGCGGGCGAAGGGGTTCTACGGGGAGACGGCGGAGGTGCTGACCTCGCTCGCCGAGCGGCGGCTGGTCCGGCTGAAGAACGGCCTGCCGCTCGCGGACACGGAGCAGTTCGCGCGGATGCTGTCCGGGCGGACCGTTCTGGTTGACCTGTTTCCGCACAGCGGGGCCGCGTTCGGGGCGAAGGCGGCGTACACCCTGCCGACGCAGACCGCCGCGGGGTTCGCCGGGAACCCGGAACTGCTTGCCGAGGAATTGCAGTCGCTGACGGACGCGAAGCAGAAGGTACTGTTCGTGACCGCCGGGGAGCGCGCCGCGACGGCGCTGCTCGCTTTGCTTGCGCAGAAGGAAGTCCGCGCCGTTCCCTACGGCGGACAACTGCACCCGGGCGTGGTCAGCGTGTTCGCCGGAGCGTGGGAATCCCTCCCGCGCGGGTTCTCATTGCCCGGCGCGGGGTTTACGCTGTTCACCGATACCGCGACCGGGACCGACGCGCCGCTTCGCCGCCGGCAAAGAGCCGTTTCGCACAAGGCGGAACGCATCGCGTCCTATGCGGACCTGTCCGTCGGTGACCTCGTCGTGCACGTCAACCACGGCATCGGGCGGTATATGGGCATCCAGAACCTCACGACCGACGGGGTCTCGCGGGATTTTATCAAGATCGTCTACGCCGACGGCGGAGTGCTGTACGTGCCCTGCAACCAGCTCGACCTCGTCAGCAAATACGTCGGCGGGGACGAGCATACCAAGCTCTCGAAGATGGGCGGCGCGGAGTGGAAGCGGGCGAAACTGCGGGCGAAAACCGCCGCGAGCGACATTGCGAAGGACCTGATCCGGCTCTACGCCGAGCGTCGGGCCCGCGCGGGGTTCGCGTTTCCGCCGGACGACGACTTCCAGGAGGAATTCGAGAGCAGCTTCGAATACGAGGACACCGAGGGGCAGACAATCGCGTCGCGGGAAATCAAGGAGGACATGGAGAAGTCCTACCCGATGGACCGGCTGCTCTGCGGGGACGTCGGGTTCGGCAAGACCGAAGTCGCCCTGCGCGCGGTGTTCAAGTGCGTGTTCGCCGGGAAGCAGGCGGCCATCCTCGTCCCGACGACCATTCTCTCGTCCCAGCATTATCAGACCCTGCTCGCCCGCTTTCGCGGGTATCCGGTCGAGATTGGGGAGATGTCCCGCTTCGTGCCGAGGAAGAAACAGGCGGAGACGCTCGAAGCGCTGAAAAGCGGCAAGCTCAACATCATCGTCGGCACCCATCGGCTGCTGCAGAAGGACGTGGTTTTCCACGACCTTGGACTGCTGATCGTCGATGAGGAGCAGCGCTTCGGCGTGACGCACAAGGAAAAACTCAAGCAGCTCGCCAAGGACGTTGACGTGCTGACCCTGACCGCCACGCCGATTCCCCGCACGCTCAACATGGCGCTGTCCGGCATCCGGGATATGTCCGTGCTCGAGGAGGCGCCGGTCGATCGGGTCCCGGTGCAGACGTTCGTGCTTGAACACGACGAGGACGTGCTGAGCGAAGCGATCCGGCGGGAGTTCCGCCGGGGCGGACAGGTGTTTTACCTGCACAATTTCATCGATTCCATCTATTCCAAGGCGGCCGAGCTGACCAGGCGCTTCCCGGACCGCACGGTCGCCGTCGCCCACGGGCGCATGGACCGTGAGGAGCTTTCGGCGGTCTGGCAGGATATGGTCGAGGGAAAGATTGACCTGCTCGTCTGCACGACCATCATCGAAACCGGCATCAACCTGCCGAACGCCAATACGCTGATCATTGAAGAAGCCGACCGCATGGGTCTTGCCCAGCTCCACCAGCTGCGGGGCCGGGTGGGGCGGTCCGCCCGCAAGGCGTACGCCTATTTTACCTACCGCTCGGGCGGGGTGCTGACCGAGATTGCCCAGAAGCGGCTGGAGGCTATTCGGGAGTTCACGTCTTTCGGCTCCGGCTTCAAGATCGCCATGCGCGACCTCGAACTGCGGGGGGCGGGCAACCTGCTCGGCGCCGAGCAGAGCGGACACATGGAGGCCATCGGCTACGATCTGTACGTCAAGATCCTCGAGGACGCGGTCAACGCCGAACGGGGACTTCCCGCGAAGGCGGAACGGAACTGCATCGTTGACCTGCGGACCGACGCGTACCTGCCGGAGAACTACATCGCGTCTTCCCGCCTGCGCATGGACGTCTACCGCAAAATCAGCACGCTCTCGAACGAGGAGGAACGGCGGGACCTCGAGGACGAGCTGACCGACCGCTTCGGCGGCCTGCCGGAGCCGGCGCGGAACCTGATGGACGTGTCGCTGATCCGTCACGCGGCGATGGACGCGGGATTTACGTCTATCGAGCAGCGGGAGGGGCTGGTGTGCTTCTACCACCCGTCGCTGAACGCGGAAGCGTGTATGCGCCTGCCGCACGCCGAGGGACTGCGGGGGCGGGTGCTGCTGACCTTCGCGGGGAAAGCGCACATCGCCCTGCGGATGCCCGCCGGGGCGAAATTGCTCCCGGAAGTGCGGGGATTGCTCAATTTATACACAAATTTCTCACAAAAACCTATGGACAAATCCGTCTGAACCGTGTATAATTAGGGAGAAGATTACCCGAAGTACGGAGGAAATGCGGATGAAACGGTTGTACAGGCCCCTTCTGCTCCTGCTCGCGCTCGCGACGGCGGTGCTGTCGCTTGCGTCGTGCGCGGCGGGGGATACGGTCATGCGGTACGGGGAGCAGGCGCTCCAGGAAGCGGATTACGCCTATTTGATGGCGACGGTGAAGGAATACTACGCGTATTACGCCCAGTACTACTATGGCAAGGCGCTCGACGACATGTGGGACGCGGAAGCGGGCGAAGGGGTCACTTTCGCGTCCGCCCTGACCGACACGGTGCGGCAGTCGGCGAAGATGATGCTGGTCGTCGAGCAGCTCTGCGCGGAAGCGGGGCTGACCATCGACGACGCGGAGACCCTCGCGGAGATTGACGAGTATATGCGGGATCTGTCGGACGATTACGGCGGGGACGACGCGATGGAGATCGAACTTGCGAAGATCGGGGTCACGCCGGACGCTGTCGAGCGCTATGAGCGGTATAATCAGCTCTTCGCGCTCTTGCGCGACTATCGCTACGGCGAAAACGGGGTCGCCCGGCTCTCCCGCGAGGAGGTCAAGGAGAATTTCCTTTCCAACTACGCGAAGGCGGAAGGGTACCTGTTCAGCTACCTCGCGGCGAGCGACTCGTCGTCCAGCCGGACGCCGTACCAGTACGATTTCGCGTCCGAGTACGCGGCGCCGGACGTGGAAGCGTTCCTGATCGCGAATTTTTACTGCGTGGATTACCTGCGCTACACCGACGGGGAATCGGCAAAAGCGGCTTATGACGCTTTGACGGACGGCGGCGAGACGTTCGATTCGCTCGTGAACGCTGGGGACGCGGTGTCTACGGCGCGGGATTCCTACGTAACGGAGGACGACTTCTCCGAAACTCTCTTCGCCGGCCTGAACGCGGTCGGCGAGGGGAATTGGTACCTTTCTGGCGGGGAAGGAACCGACGGGAACTCCTATTACGTCATCCGCCGCAAGGCAGTCTCGTCGTCCGCGCTGACCGAAGGCGAGGGCGCGGAGGAGACCGACGCGAAGGTTCGCGCCGCCATGCTGACCCGCGACGCAAAAGATTACTTCGACGAGAACTATGTCACGGTCCGCCATATCCTCTACACCGACGAGGCCAAGGCGAAGGAGGTCTACGACGCCCTGCAGGCGGGGACGACCACGTTTGCCGAGCACGAGAGCGAAACCGCTGACAGCGGCGTGCAGTACACGTTCACGCACGGGAGCATGGTTGAGGAATTCGACGAAGCGGCCTATGGGATCTCCGTCGGCGAATACGCCCTCGCGCAGAGCGAGTACGGCTGGCACGTCATCACGCGTCTGGAGCTGGACGAGACCGCCTTCGTGAAATCGGACGTGACGGCCGCGATGTCCCGCGAGAAGCTGAAAACGGAGGCGGACCAGGTCTACGAGGACCTGCAAAGCGGAAAAGCGACGCTGCAAAAGCCGGCGGACGGGGCGCTCTATACCTATTCCGAGCCAACCGTGCTGGATCTTTCCAAACAGGACGAGTCCTTCCGCGAGGCGCTGCAAAGCGCGTCGGACGGTGAGCTGATTCGCGTCGAACTGCCCGGTTACGGCATCTACCTGCTGCGCAGGCACGAGCTGACCGACGAGGACCTTGACGAGAACTATTCCGCGGTCGAGGACCCGCTGGTGGAAGAAGCGATCTATGACTACCTCGAAGGCTTCTTCGACGCGGTCCGCGTCGACAGCGAGGTCGAGGGCCGTTTTGACATTCGCACGGCAAAGACCATGACCAATTGACGAAGAACATAGAAATATAAGGAAGGAAATCGCAGGGGAATCGTCGAAGGAAGAAAAAAGGAAGAAAAGATGGAAAAAACAAGAAATTACGGAATCGACCTGCTCCGAATGGTCGCCATGTATATGGTGGTCGTTCTGCATATACTCGGACAAGGCGCGGGGGGGGGGTTAAATGGGGAACTTTCCGTCAATTACGGCGTCGCTTGGTTTTTGGAAACAGCCGCGTACTGCGCGGTCAACTGCTATGCGCTGATATCCGGCTACGTCGGAGTTGAATCGAGGGTCCGATATACGAATCTTGCGGTGCTGTGGTTACGCGTGGCATTTTATACGGTGGGAATCACGGCGGTTTTCGCGGTCGTGATGCCCGAAGCGGTGGGACTCCGCACGGTTGTTAAGGCGTTTCTGCCTGTCATGGGAAAATCTTACTGGTATTTCACCAGTTATGCGTTCCTCTTTTTCTGTATCCCGATGCTGAATCTGGCGGTACAGCGCCTCAGCAAAGGGCGGATACGGGCGGTATTGCTTTCGTTGCTTGGCCTGTATTCCGTTTTGCAGACGATCTTTCATGTCACGCCGTTTGGAGGCGGTTACGACGTCCTTTGGCTCGGAATCCTGTATCTTTTGGGCGCGTATATCCGAAAGTACGGGTTCTTGGAAAAAATAACGGCCGGAAAGGCGTTTCTGGGATATTTTGCCATGGTCCTTTTGGCGTGGCTTTCGAAATTGGCGCTGAAGTGGGCGGCTTGGGCGATTTTTCATGTGGAAAAACAGGGCAGTGTGTTCGTTACATACTATTCCCCGCTGATTTTGGGGGCGGCTGTGTTCCTGCTGTTGCTTTTCCGACGGGTCCGTTTGCCCGCTTGGGGCGTGCGCGTCGTGAAATTTTTTTCGCCGCTCGCGTTCAGCGTGTACTTAATCCATACCAATCCGTTGGTTTGGACGTATTGGATGAAGGACCGCTTCGCGGCGTTCGCGTCTATGCCCGCGCCGCTTCTGGTGGTAGCGGTGCTCGGCACGGCGGTGGCAATTTATCTCTGTTGCTCGCTTTTGGATTTCCTGCGGGAATTGCTCTTCCGCGTCCTGAAAATCAAGGAACGGCTGGGACGGCTGGAGGATAGGTGGATAACCCCCCGGCTTTACGAGGGGGAACAGGAATGACCGAAAAAGCCGCTTCCCCGAAAAAGGGGGAGGCGGCTTCTTGCGAACGCCGAACGGTTTACCGCAGCGATTCTTGGCCGATAAACTGCTTGAGCAGCCCGTGAACGACGTAGCGGGAATCCCCGTCCGACCCGTTCGTACAGGTGATGAGCGTGCAGATGCGGGAATCGGCGTTGTAGACGCGGCCGGTCTTGGTGTAGGACTTCCCGGCGATCTTGTCGAGAAAAGCGAGATACTCCTCGTCGCTGTCGAAGGACGTCTCGTCGTAGAAGAACGTGTCGTCTATATAGTAGGAAAGAATTTCGTAGATATACAGCCCTTCCCGGGTGTAAATCTCGATCTGCGTGGTGTTGACAAGGGTCTTGATCTTTGCGCTGTTGCACCAGGTCTTGACCGAATGGAACATGGAGCCGTTCTTCATGTTGTGGCCATAGAGAACCATGTTGCGGTTGCCGTAGTAGTTCGGCGAAACCCAGCCGTCCGCGAAGATGCTCCCGGAATGAGATTCCTGGCCGCGGAAGTCGTGGGCGAGGTAGTAGTCGTTGTCATATTCCTTCCACATGACCGGGTAGTCGACGACCGTGTCGGTCATGTAGATCCAAGCGTACATATTCGGGTACTCGTCGGCGCGGTTGAGAAAGTTCGCGTAGGTTCGCGCGTAGTGCGACGCGCGGTCCGGCGCGACGTTTTCGTCGGCGTCGGGGATGTAGTCCTCGTACTTGCCGTCCGCGTTGAGCATCTGCAAAACGGTCGGCATCCCGCTCGGCTCCTGGAGATGCTTCGATCGGGCGAGGGCGGTCGTCTCCCGCGGTTCGGCGCGGAGCGCGGCGTAAGCGGCGGCGGCGAGCCGGTCGTCGATGAGTTTTTCGGCGATCTCGTAGACCGAATACCCCAGAATCGCGATGCAGACGGCGATGACGACGCACCGCAGGGTCAGAGACAGCAGGTTGGTTCGCTGGCGGTTCCGCTCCATGTTCTGCAAATCGTGGGCGGTGTAGGTGTCGCAGGAATCGGCGAACCGGCCCGCGGGTTCCTCGTTCCGCGCGTCCGCGCCCTCCGCGTTTGCGGAGAGGGGAACATGTTTCATGTGCGCATCGCTCCTTTCCTTACGTGTCAAGTATAAACGAAAGGATGCACAAGAGCAAGACAAAATTGTGAATTTTTTTGAAAAGGTGTAAATTTGCATCTTTTCACAAATAGTTGTTGACAAATTTGAAAAAATCGCTAAAATAGAATTGAACGAAAATGCACGGACGGGGGCACGGTTCGGCCCGGTTCGCGAAAAAGGAAAGGAAAGGTTCCTAACATGGCACTCAAAAGCTCCAAGAAGACCGCTACGAACACCTACGAGCTCGAGCTGCTGCTCGACAAAGCGTCCTTCGACGCGGAGGTGATGAAGGTCTACCGCCGCTCTGTCGGCAAAATGAATGTTCCCGGCTTCCGCCGCGGCAAAGCTCCGAAAAGCATCGTCGAAAAGATGTACGGCAAAACCGTTTTCTACGACGACGCGCTTGAAGCGCTTGTTCCCCCGGTCTACGAGGAAGCGGTCGCGGAAGCGAAGCTCGAGGTGGTCTCCCGCCCGGACATCGAACTTGTCTCGGTTGACGACGAGGGCGTGCTGCTCAAGGCGACTGTGACGGTCAAGCCGACCGTCGAGCTCGGCGAATATAAGGGCTTCCATGTCTACCGTCCGGAAGTGACCGTGTCGGAGGAGGAGATCACCCGCGAGATCGACGCGGTGCGCACCCGCAACGCACGCGTTCTGACGGTCGAGGACCGTCCGGCGGAAATCGGCGACGACGTTGTCATCGATTTCAAGGGCTACCGCGACGGGGCGCCGTTCGAGGGCGGCGAAGCGCAGAAGCAGACGCTGCACCTGGGTTCAAACACCTTTATCCCCGGGTTTGAGGATCAGATCGCCGGACATTCGGTCGGGGAATCCTTCACGATTTCCGTGACCTTCCCGGAGGACTACGGCGAAAAGTCCCTCGCGGGCCAGCCGGCTACGTTCGACGTCACTCTGCGCGAGGTCAAGAAGACTGAACTGCCGGAGCTGGACGACGAGTTCGTCAAAGACGTCTCCGAGTTCGACACGCTCGACGCGTACAGGGAGAGCGTCAAAAACAAGGTCGAGGAGCGCAAGAACGCTTCCGCCGACGCGGAGGTGGAAAAGCAGGTGATCGACCAGCTCATCGGCGTCATGACCGCCGAGGTGCCGGCGTGTATGATTGAAAACGAGATCGACCGCTACATCAACGATTACGACTACCGCCTGCGCTCGCAGGGCGCGAGCCTTGATTTGTACTACCAGTACACGGGCAGTACGCCGGAAGCCCTGCGCGAGTCCTTCCGCGCGGAGGCGGAGCGGCAGGTGAAGTCCCGCCTCGCGCTCGAAAAGGTCGCCAAGGCCGAGGAGATCAAGGCCGACGAGAAGGAGATCGAGGAGGAATACCGAAAAATCGCCGCCGGATACGCGGTGGAGATGGACTATGTCAAGAAGAATATCCCCGAGGAGGGCATTGTTACCGACCTGCTGGCGCAGAAAGCGATTAAGCTGCTGCGCGACAACGCGGTCGTGACGGTCGGCGAAAAGCCGGCCGGGGAACCGGCCGAGGAGCCTGTCGACGCTCCCGCGGAGGGGACCGCCGACAGGCCGGAATAAACCGCGTCCCCGGTTCGGGGGAGAGAGGGAGTCTAATGGAGGAAAAGAAAAGCAAAGTCTGCGCCTTTTGCGGCAGGCCCTGCGCCCACACGACCAAACTGAACATTTCCGGGCGGATGTTGGATTTCTGCGACGACTGCATCGACATCTGCTGCGAGATCGTCGACGCGTACGAGGAGTCCGAGGCGGCGAATCTCCCGGCGGAAGCGGCGGAGAACGGAGCGGCGGCGGAGGGCGTACCGTCCAAGGAGCGTTCGCTCCCGAAGCCGGCGGAGATGAAGGAAGTGCTCGACCGGTACGTCATCGGGCAGGACGAAGCAAAAATTGTGCTGTCCGTGGCGATCTACAACCATTATAAGCGCATTCGGGCGATGGAGGGCAAGCTCGTCGAGGACGACGACGTGGAGTTGAAGAAGAGCAACGTACTCCTGATCGGGCCGACGGGAGTGGGGAAGACCCTGCTTGCGCAGACCATCGCGAAGCTGCTCGACGTCCCGTTCGCCATCGCGGACGCGACGACGCTGACCGAAGCCGGCTACGTCGGCGAGGACGTCGAGAACATCCTGCTCCGGCTTCTGCAAGCGGCGAATTTCGATGTCGGGCGGGCGCAGAAAGGGATCATCTATATCGACGAAATCGATAAGATCTCCCGTAAGAGCGAGAATCGCTCGATCACGCGCGACGTGTCCGGCGAAGGGGTGCAGCAGGCGCTGCTGAAGATCATCGAAGGGACGGTTTCCAACGTCCCCCCGCAGGGCGGCCGCAAGCACCCGAATCAGGAGTTCATTCAGATCGACACGACGAATATTCTCTTCCTCTGCGGCGGGGCGTTCGACGGACTGGAAGAGATCATTCGCAACCGGCTCGGCAGCCGCATGGTCGGTTTTACGGCGGGCGCGGAGAGCGGGGTCTCGCGGGATGCCGAATTCGTCATGTCCCGCGTGGAGAACGGGGACTTGGTCAAGTACGGGCTGATTCCCGAACTGGTCGGCCGTCTCCCGGTCGTCACGGCGCTCCACCCGCTCGACGAGGACGCGCTCGTGCGCATTTTGTCCGAACCGAAGAACGCCCTCGTCAAGCAGTACAAGAAACTGTTCGCGATGGACGGCGTGACGCTGGACTTCACGGATGGGGCGCTGCGTGCCATCGCGAAGAAGGCGTACGAGATGAAAACCGGCGCCCGCGGACTCCGTTCGATCACGGAAAAGCTTATGACCGACTATATGTACCGCATTCCGTCCGACCCGAACCTCAAAAACTTACGGATTACCGAAAAGGAAATCGTATCATGACGGCAGTGATTCTTGCCGCGGGAATGGGCAACCGTTACGGCGGACTCAAGCAGATCGACCCGCTCGGCCCTTCCGGCGAATTCATCATCGACTATTCCGTGTTCGACGCGCTCCGCGCCGGGTATGACACGGCAGTTTTCATCATCAAGCGGGAGATGTATGACAGCTTCCGCGAAACCATCGGCAGGCGGCTGGAGGGCAAGGTCCGCGTGAAGTACGTGTTCCAGACCCCGGACGATCTGCCCGCCGGGTTGACCTATCCGTCCGGGCGGGAAAAACCGCTCGGCACGACCCACGCCCTCTGGTGCTGTCGGTACGAAGTCGATGGCCCGTTCGCGATCTTCAACGCGGACGACTTCTACGGGCTCGGCACGTTCCGTGCGGTCAGGGAATTCCTCGACGCGGCGGGGGCGGGCGAATTCTGTATGCCCGGCTACACGGTCCGCAACACCCTGTCGGAGAACGGTTCGGTGTCCCGCGGGGTCTGCCGCACCGAGAACGGCCTGCTCAAGGCCATCGTCGAGCGCAAGCAGATCTTGCCGGACGGCGAAAACGCCAGGTACGAGCAGGACGGGAACTGGTTCCCGCTGGACGGAAAGACCCCGGTTTCGATGAATTTTTGGGGCCTTACGCCGGAAATTTTCCCGTTCGTGGAAAACCGTCTGCGAACCTTTCTGACCGACCCCCGGAGCGACCTGCTCAAGGGCGAATGCTATTTGACCGAGGTCGCCGAGGACGTCATTTCGAGTCCGGGACACTCGATCCGCGTCGTCGGGACCGATTGCGTTTGGAAGGGCGTGACCTATCGCGAGGACCGTTCGGCGTTCCGCGCCTACCTCGAAGAACTCGTCCGCGCGGGCGAATACCCCGCGAATCTCTGGAAAACCTCCGCGGCGGTCTGAAGGTACGCCGCTTCCTCCCCAAAAAGAAAGGAAATCCAAATCATGTACAGCATTGACTATCTGCGTTCCCGCGACCCGGAGATCGCCTCCGCCGTCGCCGGGGAACTCGCGCGGCAGCGCCGGAACATTGAGCTGATCGCCAGCGAAAACATCGTTTCCGAGGCGGTTCTCGCCGCCGCCGGCAGCATTCTGACCAACAAATATGCCGAAGGCTACCCTGGCAGGCGCTACTACGGCGGCTGCGGGGAGGTGGACAAGGTCGAGGAGATCGCCCGGGAGCGTGCGTGCAGGCTGTTCGGTGCGGAACACGCGAACGTCCAGCCGCATTCCGGCGCGTCGGCGAACCTCGCGGTGTTCTTCGCGCTTTGCCAGCCGGGCGACACGGTCATGGGCATGAACCTCGCTCATGGCGGACACCTGTCCCACGGCTCCCCGGTCAATATCTCCGGGAAGTACTTTCATATCGTGCCCTACGGCGTTTCGGACGTGACCCAGCGCATCGACTACGACGAAATGGAGCACATCGCGCTCGATTGCAAGCCGAAGATGATCGTCGTCGGCGCGTCCGCTTACGCGCGGACCATCGACTTCCCTCGCTGCCGAGAGATCGCCGACAAGGTTGGCGCGAAGCTGATGGTGGACATGGCGCACATCGCCGGCCTTGTCGCCGCCGGGCTGCACCCGAGCCCTGTCCCGTACGCGGACGTGGTGACGACAACCACCCATAAGACCCTCCGCGGCCCCCGCGGCGGGCTGATTCTCTGCAAGGAGGCATACGCGAAAGCCATCGACAAGGCGATCTTCCCCGGGACGCAGGGCGGCCCGCTGATGCACATCATCGCCGCGAAGGCGGTCGCGTTCGGCGAAGCGCTGCAGCCGTCCTTCGTGCAGTATCAGAAGCAGATCGTGGCGAACGCGAAAGCGTTCTGCGAAGCGCTTTTGCGGGAAGGGTTCGCCGTCGTCTCCGGCGGGACGGACAACCACCTGATCCTGCTCGATCTGCGCCCGTTCGGACTGACCGGCCGACTGTTTGAAATGCAGTTGGACGAGGTGCACATTACGGCCAACAAGAACACGATCCCCAACGACCCGGAAAAGCCCACGGTTACGAGCGGCCTGCGGGTCGGCACCCCGGCGGTCACGACGCGCGGGTTTGTCGAAAGCGACATGGTGAAAGTCGCCCACCTCATGGGCATGGTCGCCCGGGACTTCGAGGGGAGCAGGGCGCAGGTGCTTTCGGAAGTCGAAACCCTCTGCGACGCCCACCCGATTTACGGCTGATTCCGTCCGGTTTCGACGGATTTGCCCGCTTGACAAATTCGGTCGAAGATGGTATACTGAGAAAGCAAAAATTCTGCAAAAAATTTGCGAAAAAAGGAGCAAACGCGAAATGATTGTTACCCCCCAATTTTTTGAAAAGGAAGGCGGCTACGAGCGCAGTTACGACCCGTTCTCCCGCTTACTGAAGGACCGCATCATCCTTCTGTTCAACGAGGTCAACGACGACCTCGCCTGCACCATCATCGCCCAGATGCTTTACCTCGAGGCGGTTGACCCGCAGCGCGAAATTTGTCTCTACATCAATTCCCCGGGCGGCTCCGTTTCGGCGGGACTCGGCATCTACGATACGATGCAGCATCTCAAGTGCGATGTTTCGACGATCTGCGTCGGCCTCGCGGCGAGCATGGGTGCGTTCCTGCTGTCCGCGGGCACGAAGGGCAAGCGGTTTGCCCTGCCGAACAGCCAGATCATGATCCATCAGGTACTCGGCGGCACGCAGGGACAGGCGACGGACATCGAGATCGAAACCCGCCATATGCTTGACATCAAACAGCGCCTGAACAGGATTTTGGCCGCGAGCGTCGGCAAGTCGGTCGAGCAGGTCACGCTGGACACCGAGCGCAACCATTGGATGTTCCCGGACGAAGCGCTGCAATACGGCATCATCGATAAAGTTTTGGACGAATCAGCCACCTAAGGAATCAGAAAACCCCGACGGACGACCTGCCCGCCGGGGTTCGTTTTTCCCCCTGACTGAAAAGTTTTTGAGGATTTTCAAGGGACTTTTTTCAAAAAGCTCCTTGAATGGGGCTTGGGGAAACGCCCCAAAGGACAACGCTTTACTCGTCCGCGGCGGTGTACACCGCGCCGAGGGACTCGAGTTCCGCGATCACGTCGTCCGAAAGTTCCGGGAGCGCCCACCCGCTGTTTTCCGCGATCGCCACGGTATCGCTGCTGTAGGACGAGTAGAAGGCCGCTTCGAGTTGGCACGGAACGGCGCCCGGTTCCGTATCCGGCACGAGCAGATCGAGCATCCGCTCGCTGAACGCCGCGCACCGGCTCTCTTCCGTTTCGAGGGTGGTGTCCTCCGTCCCGGCGGACAGGAACGTCAGGGTCGATCCGTCCCCGAGGACGCACCGGAAGTCGTAGAACACGGTGTCGGTCTCAAACACGCCGTTCCAGTCGATCAGTTTGCCGTCGCGCAGCAGTTCGAGACTGTCTATCGCAGTTTCCGCGGGTCCGCTGTAGTTGAACGTCAGCAGATCGTCCAGTTCGTGCGGAATCTCGCCCGAAAGCCCGAAGAGCATATGCTCGCGGGTGGAGTTCTCCCCGTCGGCGAGACTGAAGTAGATTCTCAGGTAGCCGTTTTCCTCCGGCTCGTCGGTCAGGTAGGGGAGCAACGCGCGGAAGGTTTCCTTGGCCTTTTCCGGGTCTTCAATCGGCGCGGCTGTGTCGTCCGCGCCCTCGTAGCCAAAGTAGTCGTTGTCGTAATACCCCCCGGGGAGGAGGAACGATTTCCCGTTCCAGAGGCCGTTCCCGTCGTAGCTGAAGCTCCGGGGGGCGGACTTGTCGGACCGGTCGAACAGGAAATCGTATTTCCCGTCGGCGAGGTCCTGCAGGACCTGCCTGGTCTCGTCCCGTTTGGATTGGGTCAGCTCGACGTATTTCGCACGGGTTTTCTCAAATTCCGGCGGGATGTAGTATTTCCCGAAGAACGAATGCGAACTGCGGGCGCTGTAGTAGGTGCCTTCGAGGTCGAAATAGAGTTCCCAGGTCAGTCCAAATGTTTTCTCAAAGTTGTATTCGCTGTAGGCGTAGTTGTCCTTGTACGCCAGCTTCTCCTCGTTGGTCATCTGTTCGTATTCGGAGATGAAGACGTCCCAGAGTTCGCGGGAGTCCTTGCTATCACTGCCGTTGAAATAGAGGCTGTCGATCTCCGCGTCCGCCGGCAGGCGCAGGTAGGCCTCACGGTAGGCGGGGGAGTCCTGCAGCAGGTCTTGGATCCGTTCGTTGTCCGACGTCGGGATCATCAGCTGCCGCCCGAGTTTCCGCCCGCTCTTAAGCTGAATTTCCACGTAGCGGACCGCATAGTTGGGGTTGTAAGAGTAGAATTCGTCCGAGCGGACCAGTTGGATGCTTTCGTCGAGCGCCTTTGCGATGAGTTTGTTGGCGTCCGGATTGGAGACGGCCGTGTCCGAGGTGCGCACGTCTTCGTAGCTGGACTGTTCAGGATTCATCATCAGGTCGAGCAGATCGGTGTACTGGTAGAACCGCACGCTGTCGATCTGGTCGGCGTCGTAGTTCTGCTCGAACACGACCGCCCGGGTCGCGTAGCAGCCGCCGACGATGAGCGCGCAGCAGACCGCCGGGACCAGCAGCAGCGGGGTCGAAAGCAGGGTCTGCTTGAACGTTCTAACCGTGATGAGTTCATACACGTAGTAGACCATCAGCGTCACCAGTACCATGACGGCGGCGAACGCGGCGCCGGCGCCCTGCATCACGCCGAGCACCGTCAGCAGCGCGAGCGGCAGGGTGAACGCACAGCGGAACGCATGCTGCAGGACGCGGTTGACCGCGCTCTTGCCGGCGCTCTCGCTCTTCCGGCGGCAGAAACACCAGACCGAAAGCCCGTACAGCACGAGCAGCACGACGGCGGAATACACCCAAAGCCCGACGTCACGGAACACCGACGGGTCGTAGTATATCCGGAAAGTCGCCGCCGGCAGCCAGTAGCGGAAGCTCATGAACCGCAGCGGGGAATAGGAGACGTCGAGGATCGGCACAAGACTTCTGAGCATCGCGGTCGTGATGGTGGAAATGATGCGCACGAGGAAGAACAAAATCAGAAAAACCGTGCAGTTCGAGACGGTCGTGCCGGTCAGCGTCATCGCCAGCAGCATGAACGAACCCATGTAGAGCGATACGACCGCGAAGAACGCGAAGAGCTGCACCGGGACGAGCGGCGAGAAGGAGACCGCCGGATCGATCGCGTAAAGCAACCCGTTTAGCAGCAGGGACGCGAGCAGGATGCCGAACACCCATGTGAAGATGGCGGCGGTGAAGCTGCCGAGGACGCAGGTCCGCTTGAACGGGATCGCGTGGTAGAAGTCCGATTCGTTGCGGTGGTTGAGAAAGGAAAACATCAAAAGGAAAAAGATCGGGACGAGGATTAGCAGCAGCGGGCAGGCGATCGCGTAGCTCGACACGGTGGCGACGGTTTGGTTGGTTTCGCCGTTCAGCATCTTCGAGGCCAGAGACGCGACCGGCAAGAGGGCGTTGCAGACGATCAGGATGATTCCGCAGATGATGCCCACAAGTTTGATTTTTTTGAGGCCGACCACATACAGTTTGCGGTCAAATACGGTTTTCATGGGGGATACTCCTTTCTTCTGCTTACAGCACGTCCTTGAAAGCGTAGCCGAGCGCTTCCATCTCGTAGAGAAAGACTTCTTCCAAACTTAGCGGCAGAATGTCGAGCAGCAGCGGGTGCATTTCTTCCAGTTTTTCCTTGTACGTGTCCCGGTCGCCCCGGGCGATGAACGTCGAGACGGAGCCTTTCTGCGAATAGTCGAGCATCTCGAACCCTTCGAACCGGCTCCTGTCGTACGTGTCGCCGAACGCGACCTGCACCTTGAACAGGGAGGTCTTGAGGTTCTGGATGTCGCTTTCGAAGATGATGCCGCCCTTGTGCAGCAGCGCGAGCTGGTCGCAGGTATCCTCGAGTTCGCGCAGGGAGTGCGAGGAGATGATGGCGGTCGCCCTGCGCTCGACGACGTCGTTGTAGATGACGTTTTTGACAAGGTTGCGCATGACCGGATCGAGCCCGTCGAAAGTCTCGTCGAAGTAGAGGTAGCGGGGCTGCACGGCGAGGGCGAGGATGGTCGCCGCCTGCCGCTTCATGCCCTTCGAGAAGGTGTTGATGTTGGCGTTCGGGTTAAGGCCGAAGGTCTGCGTCAGGTATGCGAACCGCTCGAACGAGAAGGTCTCGTAGATCGCCGCGTACAGCTTCGCCATGCGGTTCATGGACGATTGCGGCAGGAAATACAGATCGTCCGGGACGTAGACGATCTGCTTTTTGATGGCCGGGTTCTCATAGACCTTCTGCCCGTCCACCGCGATTCTGCCCTCGGCAGGGCGGTAGACTCCGCTGATGAGCCGCAGGAAAGTGGACTTCCCGGCGCCGTTGCTCCCGACCAGCCCGTAGACGCAGCCATCGGGAATCTTGCAGTTGAGTTGGTTGAGTGCGACGAAGTTGTCGAACTTCATCGTGACGTTTTCCGCTTGAATCATCATGCACATTCCTTTCTTTCCGTTTGGTTCGGGGAAATAGGTTTTCGCGATCCGCCGGCTTTCGGCGAAGGACAGGGAAGGAGGAAAGTCTCCCGGAAGGCCTTTGCCCGCTCGTCCGGGGCGGTCGTTAAACATTCCCGCGAGCCGGCCCTTTTGAGGCCGACGGTGCAGAACTTCCAACCGAAGAACGGGTTCACGACGGTTTCCTCCCTTCTTCCGCGCAGGTTTCACGCAGCACGGTCTCCAGCTTCTCGACAGACACGCCCGCCTCCGCGAGCCGCTTCACCGCGTCCCGGAACGCCTGCCACTCCTTCGCCAGCCGCTCCGACCGGATCCGCTCCGGCGCGTCCCACGCGACGAAATACCCGCGCCCGGCGGCCGGGGAAAGCACGCCCGAACGCTCCAGTTCGGTGTACGCCCTGAACACCGTGTTTGGGTTGACGTTCAGTTCGAGGGACAGCTCCCGGATAGACGGCACCTGTTCGCCGGGACCGAATATCCCGAGCCGAATCTGCTCCCGCATCGCGTCGATGACCTGTCGGTACACCGGTGTGCGGGAAAAGGGATCGACTGACAGCATCCGCTGCGCATCTCCTTTTGCCTTGAATTGCTGTATTATGACAGATAGTACAGTTAGAGCATATCACGTTACCGTGCGTTTGTCAAGGGGAAATCTGAAGAAAACAAAAAAATTGCCGGAAAGGCGGGATTCCGGTTGACAACAGGTCAATTTTTTGGTATACTCATACAAGACAGGGGGGATTTGATGCGAATCGGGAAATGGAGCGCTGCACGGGGCGCGCTGCTGCTTGCGGTCTGCCTGCTTGCCGGGGGGATCCTGCCGTCGGCAGGGATGACCGCTTCCGCGGCGGAGGACACGTTCGTCTTTCAAGGGAAGTCCTACCGGCGTTCCGAGGACGTGCCGGCGGTCTATCTCGAGAACGTCAGCGGGCTGAACGTGTGGAACTACGTCTCCTGCACGGTCGTCGCGGTCGACGCGGTCGGCGGGAAGTATGATCCGGTGGCGGATACGAACGCTACGGTACGCATCCGCGGCAACTCGACGTCGAGCGGGGCGAAGAAGCCCTATAACATCAAATTCAGTTCCAAAACCAACCTGTTCGGCATGGGCAAGGGCAAGAAGTATTGCCTGATCGCAAACCTCTACGACCCGACGCTGCTGCGCAACCACGCGGCGTTCGACTTCGCCCGGGAAATCGGCCTGGACTACACGCCGGACTCCATGCTCGTCGACGTCTACTTCAACGGGGTCTACGGCGGCTGCTACCAGTTGTGCGAAGCGGTCTCCGCCGGAAGCGGACGGGTGGATATCGACGTCGGCGACGGCGACTTCATCATCGAGCGGGACGCCCGCGAGGACCCGGGGAGGACCTATTTCGACAGCCCGTACTTCGGCATTCACTACGGCATCAACGAGCCGGACGACACGACTCCCGCGCAGGCGCGCAAGGTGCAGGAGAAGGTTCGCGAGGCCGAGGAGGCGCTCAACAGTGGTTCCTACACCCGCCTCTGCGAGCAGTTCGACATTCCGTCCCTCGTCAATGCGTACATCGTCCTCGAACTGTTCAAGAACGTCGATGTCGACTGCGCTTCCACCCGCTTCTACTGCAAGGACGGCAGGATCTACGGCGGGCCGGTCTGGGATTTCGACCTGTCCTCCGGCAACTGCGACTTCGACTACTACGACACCTACAACTTTGGCTTCTTCAGCCAGTACAACGACAGCACCGAGGGGATTTGGGTCGAGCAGTACCCGTGGTTCGGCGCTCTGCTTGGCTACCCGCAGTTCCGCGAGGCGCTCTATAAGCGCTACCTCGCCTTGCAGGACGTCATCGTCAATCTCTATGATGACACCCTGCGCGGACAGAACTACATCGACCGCACCGTCGCCGCCGCTTCCGGCTCCATTTCCCGCAACTGGCAGGCGGGCTGGGCCCCGTCGATCAAGTACGAGGTCTATATGCGCATCCCCGACGCGACCTACGAGCAGAATCTGGAGTACTTCCGCGACTGGCTCCGCCGCCGCAACGAGTGGCTGCTTGCGGAATGGAACCTGTCCGGCCGCGTTTCTCCCGAGCCGGTCGACCCGTCGCTGTCCTATGACGGCGAATATCTCGTCGGCTTCCCGCCGGAAACGTCCGTCGCGTCGCTCCCGTCCATGTTCGCGTCCCCCGTCGTGTGCGACGCGGAAGGCGCCCTGATCGCGACCGGCGACCGCGTCAACGGCGGCGGACGGACTTACGAGCTTGTCGTCAACGGCGACCTGTCCCGCGACGGCCGCGTGGACGTCGTTGATTACCTCCTCCTTCGCCGGTCCCTCTCCGGGGACTATCGCTACGGCACCCGCAGCGAATACCTCGCCGCCTGTGTCGGTTACGACGAGCCCTGCCTCGAAAGCAGCCGCCGCGTGCGGGCGTACTGCAAGGAGGGAACGTCGCTCGAGTCCTGACGTAAGGGGCGCGAGGGGTACGGCGGCGGGGGAGTGACTGCTCCCCCGCCGCGCCTCTTTATGGGGAACCTTCAAAAAACGCACCCTTTTTTGGCGAAATCCCTTGGCAAGGCGGAAAGACTTCGGGATCCTGTGCGCGAACCCCAAAAACGGGGAAGGAACGGAAAAAGCGATGGGAAGGAAGCGGCGGAGAGCGGCGCATACGGCGGAATTCCGGCCGAGGGGCTGGCCGCGGCCCTCTGGGAGGCGCAGGCGGACCAGTATGAGGCGTAAAAAATGCTGTACGGGGTTCCGTACAGCATTTTCGTTTGTGTTTTAAGGTTCGGTCGTCCCGTCGGCCGGGTACGTTGTGCCGTCGGGCGGGATCTGCATGAGCGTTATCCCGCCGATCTGCAAAACGCCTTCTTTCGGGAAGGAAAGCTGGAAGGGAAGCGTCAGTCCGTCCGAGATCCATAGGGAATAGACTCCCTCGTCCCCGTCGGGGGAAACGGGCAGACAGAGGTCAACCGTCACGTCCGTCCCGCTGTCGAAATCGATCTCCACCCAGCAGGACGCATCTTCGTTCTCGTAGTACAGGATGCGCTCGCACTGGAATTCTTCCGGGTTCGGTTCCTCCTCGAAATGGATGCCGAAGCAGTCGACGGTGCCGTCCGCGTTCGTCGTGTACGCGCTCTCGCCGACGGGTTTGCCGTTGTAGTAGAAGGAAAGCGTCTCCCCGTCGTCCTGCATCGTGACCGACGTCGCCGTTAGCCGGACGGTGTCGTCCGAGTAGACGGTCGCGTACAGCGTCCCGTCCTTGCTCGCGTAAAAGGTTCCGTCGAACGGCGGATCGTCATCCCTGCCCATGAGGTCCCCGAGCGGCGGGTATTTGTCGAGCAGCGCCTTCAAAAGGACGTTCAAATCCACGTCCTCCAGCGGGACCGGGTTCTCCGGCAGGGTTACGCTCGTCTCCCCGGGCGTAAACGTATACGTGCACTGCAACCCGATCGTAAACAGGTCCGACCCGGAAGCCCGCAAATTCAGTTCGCCCGACCTCGCCCCGTCGTCCTTCGACGTGATACTTCCCGTCGCGGTCAGCGGGATGCTGACGGAGGAGCCGTCCTCCGACTGCACGGTGAGCGTCGTGGAGCCGTCAATCGTGAGGGTGTATTCGTCCGTCTTGGATAGGGTCAGCCTGCTTTCACCCTGAAACACGTTGGCAAAGGACAGCGTGCTTTCGCAGGCCAGCGTGCTTTCTGTGGCCGTGACCGCGCCGTCGAACGCGAGGGTCTGCCCGTTGGACGTCAGCGCGGCGTGCGCCGTGACTTCGTTTTCGTTTTCCTTTTTGGCGTTGCAGGTGAATTCCACCCCGTCGCTTTCGGCGCCGATGTTCACCGTCACGTTCAGCTCGGTCGGCCGGTCCTGCACGGTTTTCAGCACAAATTGGCAGGTGACGCCGGACAGATCGAACGCCAGGCCGGCCGTGTCGTCCGACGAACCGTCCGACGAACCGTCCGACGAACCGGCCGACGGATCAGCCGACGGATCAGCCGACGAACCGGCCGACGGATCAGCCGACGTGTCGGGTATGTCGGACGCATCATCTTTCGCTTGCAGCCCCAATGTATAGGTGACCGTGTCGCCGTCCTCCTGCAACAGCAGGTAGTCGTCCTCGACGGTCGCTTCCTTGGCAAGTCCGTCGAGCCAGCCGGTCAGGTCTTCCGAATCCTCGCCTGCTTCCGCAACGGAGGTCAGCAGGATCGGCAACTGGTCGAGCAGGTCTGGCAGGCAGACGATGACGTCTGCGGCGGACCGGTAGGTCTCCAGCCGGACCGTGTCCTTGCCGAGCATATATGTCCAGAGAGAATAGGACTTTTCCCCGTTTCGAACGGTTTTGAGCGTCACCATCGGGTCATCTGTGTTGATCAGGTCAGGCTGCGCTTCGCCGAACAAGGTGAACTCGGTAAATTTCACCGCCGCCTCCGATGTTCCGGACAAAACCTGCCCGGCGGGCGGTTCACCGAACGCGGTCCGCAGCAGTCCGTCGTCCGAAGCGAGCGTCCGCAGCGCCGAAGCGAACCGTTCGCCGTTGGACTTGGGAACGGTGGACTCCTCCGGGACGGACGACGATTCGCCCTCGCCGCCGGGCCCCTTCGATTGGGAGCAGGCCGCCATCCCGACGCACAGCCCGGCGCACAGGACCACGCACAGCAGCAGCGCGAGCAATCTTCTTAGGGTCAGTCGCATAGGGGTACCTCCGATTGGGTTTTGAGTTACTTTCAGTATATCACAAATCTGCCGTCTTGTCAAGAGGAGCCGTCCGAACGGAAAACCGGGGCGGAATTCCGCCCCGGAAAATGCTTACTCCCCGTCGAGCAGCTCCTCGGCGGCGCGGCGGACCGTGTCGGTCACCCGCACACCCCCCATGATGCGGGCGAGTTCTTCGACCCGTTCGGTCCGGTCAAGCAGCCGGACCCCGGTCTCGGTCCGCCCGTTCCGTTCGCTCTTGGAAACGCGGTACTGGCTGTTCGCCTTCGCGGCGAGCTGGGAGGCGTGCGTGACGCAGAAGATCTGCCGGCCGCCCTCCGCGAGCTGCCGGAGCATTCGCCCGATCTTTTCGTTAGTCTTTCCGGAGATCCCGGTGTCGATCTCGTCGAACAGCAGCGTCGGAATGCGCTCGGCGTCCGCGAGTACGGTCTGCAGGCAGAGCATGATCCGAGAAAGCTCGCCGCCCGAGGCGATCCTCCCGATCGGGCGCGGCTCCTCGCCCGCGTTCGCGCTGACGAGGAAGCGGATCTCGTCCCCGCCGTCCGGGGTCATCTCCCCGGCGTCAACGCGGATATCAAACCGCACCCCCGGCATATCAAGCTCGGCGAGCGCTTCCCGCACCCGCCCGGCGAGCCGTCCGGCGGCCTCCGTCCGCGCGTCGTGCAGGGACGCCGCCTTTTCCTTTAGGAGCGTTTGTCTTTCCCGCAGCGCCTGCTCCTGCGTTTCACGGTCCGCGCCGCTGTTTTCGAGCGCCGTCAGGTCCCGCGTGACCGTGCGCAGCTTTTCAAGTAACCCCGCTTCGTCCGTGCGGTACTTCCGTTCCAGTCCCGCGAGCAGTTCCAGCCGGTCCTCGACATCCCGCAGCCGCCCCGCGTCCTGCTCCTGCCCGGCGGCGTAGGGCCGCAAGGTCTCCGCGATGTCGCTGAGTTCCGCGAATGCGTCCTCCAGCCGCTCCCGCAGGGAAGAAAGTTCCTCGCCCCGCTGCGTCTGCTCCGGCAGTACCCCGCAAAGCCGGCTGACCGCCTGCCGCGCCGAACGCACCAGCGACGCCGCCGACCGCTCCCCGCCATAAAGCGCCTCGTACGCTTCCGACGCGTTTTCGACGACCTTCTCGCCGTTCGCGAGCAGGGCATGTTCGGCCAGCAGATCGGCCTCCTCGCCATTTTTCAGCTTCGCCCGCTTCAGCTCGTCCTCCTGGTAGATCAGCAGATCCCGCCTTTCGGAGAGTTCCCGTTCCAGCTTTTTCAACGCGTCGCAGGTCTTTTGCAGTTCCTGACATTCCGTGTACACTTCGCGGTATTCCGCCATCAATGCGTCGTCCCCGGCGAACGCGTCGAGCAGTTCGCGCTGTTTTTCCTTGCCCCCGAGGGTTTGGGTGTCCTGCTGCCCGTGGATGGCCAGCAGACAGCCCGCCGCCTCCCGCAGGCGTGAAAGCGGGACGGGCCGCCCGTTGATGCGGGCGACGCTCCGACCGTCTGCCGTCAGCCGCCGCTGCAAGGACAGCATTCCGTCCTCGTCCGGCTCCGCGTCTAATTGGCGCAAAGCGTCGAGCGACGACGCCGGCGGCAGGAACATGCCCTCGACCAGCGCGTAGTCCTCGCCGGTCCGGATCAGATCCTTCGCGGCGTTCCCCCGGGAGCCGCAGAGCAGGCCGATGGAGTCGATGAGAATGCTTTTCCCGGCGCCGGTCTCCCCGGTGAAGGCGCAGAAACCCGCCCCCGGCTCCAGATCCAACCGCCGCAGGAGGGCGATATTTTCGATGTGCAGCGATACCAACATACCGTTTCAGTCCGTTTCTTCCGCGATGAGCGACGCGAGCAAATCGCAGATAGCCGACGCATCCCGCTCCGTTCTCGCCACGATCAGCAGCGTGTCGTCCCCGGCGAGCGTCCCGACGCAGTCCAGCTGCGGCATCGCGTCCACCGCGGCGCCGACAGCGCCGCCCATACCGACATGCGTCTTGACGACGACGAGATTTCCCGCCGCCTCCGCGCGTACCGCGGCCTGCCGCAGGATCGGAATGAAGGGCTGCTCCCCCTGCACGGCGGGAAGCTGTTGCCGGTAGCGGGATTTTCCGTTCGCCCCGGTCACTTTAACGAGGTGCAGGTCGCGGATGTCCCGCGAGACGGTCCCCTGCGTGGCGGCGAACCCGCTCTGCCGGAGCTTTTCGACCAGCTCGTCCTGCGTCTCGACGCGGTTGTCCCGGATCAGCTTCAGCAGCGCCTGCTGGCGATCATTTTTGGTTCCCATCTGTTTTCGCTCCTTTCGCTTGAACGGCGTTCAGACACGCTCGAAGTGGGCGAGGTATTCCCGGTTTCCGTCCCCGCCCGGCAGGGGAGAGGGAAGGGTTTGCAGGAGGCGCAGCCCGTTCGCCTCCGCCGCCGAAGCCAGTTCCCTTTTGAGCGCACGGAACAGCCGCCCGTCCGGGTCGCGCACGATCCCGCCCTTGCCGATGTTCGCCCGTCCGACTTCAAATTGCGGCTTGATGAGCGTCAGGACGGGTTTCCCCGGCGCTAAGAGCGACGCGAGGACCGGATAGAGCAGCCTCTGCGAGAGAAACGACACGTCAACCGTGACAAGGTCGAGCGGGCGGTCGAAATCCGACGGACGAAGACGGCGCGCGTTGGTCCGCTCACGGCGGCACACCCGTTCGTCCTGCCGCAGCCGCTCGTCAAGCTGGGACGTGCCGACGTCGACGGCGTAGACGAACGCCGCTCCCCGTTGCAGCAGGCAGTCGGTGAACCCGCCGGTCGAAGCGCCGACGTCGAGCGCCGTAAAACCGCGCACGTCCAGCGCGAACCCGTCGAGGGCCGCTTCAAGCTTATATCCGGCCCGGGAAACGTAGCTGTTTTCCGGCTTTTCGACCGTCAGTTTCGTCCCGCTCTCGATCGGAAGGGACGGCTTGCGCAGGATTTCGCCGTTCCGCTTCACCCGTCCCGCCGCAATCGCTTCCGACGCTTTGCTGCGGCTGGGAAAGTAGCCGTTTGCGGTCAGATACACATCCAAACGGGTGGTCATGCGTCCCCCTTCGCGAAGGCCGCGATCTGCTCCGGCAGGAAGCCGAGTTCGCCGTAGAGTTCCGCGTTCGAGCCATGCAGCGGCAGGGTGCCGTCGATCGCCCGCAGCCGGAACGTCCGCTTGTTGCTCTCCCCGCGCAGCGCGCACCGGGCGATCAGCCGCTCGCCGAACCCGCCGGCCTGTACGCCCTCCTCCAGCACGCATACCCGTCCGGCGGCGCCGAACAGCCCGCAAAGCCTGTTGAACTCCGCGTCCGAAAGCGGGAACAGCTTCAGCATCCGCACGACGCGGACCTTCCGCCCCTCTCCCGCGAGCAGTTCCGCCGCCTGGCGGACGTTTTCGGTCAGCCGCCCGTAGGTGAGCAGCACGGCAGACGGTTCCGCCCTATTTTCGCCGAAATCTGTGTAGAATATATCTCCGACCCTTTCAAATTGTCCCCGAAAAGTTCCGCTTTCCGTTCCCTTGGGGTAGCGAACGGCGGCGGGCCCGGGGCACGCCAGCGCACGTTCGAGACATTCTTTCATTTCCGCAAAGCTGTCCGGGGCGAACAGCGTCCAGCCGGGGAACTGCCCGAGGAAGGCGACGTCGAACAGCCCGTGGTGGGTCACCCCGTCCGGACCGGCCAGACCCGCCCGGTCGAGCGCGAGTACAATCGGCAGCTCCTGCAGGGCGCAGTCGTGCAGGAATTGGTCGTATGAACGCTGGGCGAAGGTCGAATAGACCGCGAACACCGGTCTGTACCCTTTCGCCGCAAGGCCGCAGGCGAACGTGACGGCGTGCTCCTCGGCGATGCCCACGTCGAAGAACCGCTCCGGGAAGCGCTCGCGGAACCCGGTCAGCCCGGTCCCGTCCGGCATAGCGGCGGTGACGGCGCAGATGCGTTTGTCCTTTTCGGCGAGCTCACAGAGAGTTTGCCCGAATATCTCGGAGTAGCTCTTCCGCCCGTCCCCGCATGCTTCCGGCGTTCCGGTCGCGAGGTCGAACCGGCCGATCCCATGGTAGAGGTCCGGGCGCTCCTCGGCGTAGGGGTACCCCTTTCCCTTGCGGGTGCAGACATGCACGACGCTGCAGCAGCCGTCTTCCTTTGCTTCCCGCAGCACGGTTTCCAGCAGCGCCTCGTCGTTGCCGTCGAGCGGACCGTAGTAGTGCAGCCCGAGGTGCTCGAACAGGTTCTCCCGCACCAGCCATTTCCGCAGCCGTCCCTTCATGCGCTTGCAGAGCGAAACCAAATCCTCTCCGACCAGCGGAATGCGCTGAAACATCCGCTTGACGCGGCTCTTAATGCGGAAATACTTCGCCGAGTTGCGGAAGCGGTTGAGGTAGTTGTCGATCGCGCCGACGTTGCGGGCGATGGACATGGTGTTGTCGTTGAGGACGATGATGAGCCGGTCGTTCCCGGCACAGTTGTTGAGCGCCTCGTAGGCCATTCCGCCGGTGAACGCCCCGTCTCCGATGACGGCGACGGTATAGCAGTCCTTCCCGGCGAGCCGATTCGCCGTCGCGATGCCGAGCGCGGCGGAAATCGACGTGGACGAATGTCCCGCGCCGAACGCGTCGTGCGGGGATTCCGCCATCCGCTGGAAACCGGAAAGCCCGCCGTACCGCCGCAGGGTGTCGAACCGCTCCCGCCGGCCGGTCAGCAGCTTGTGGACGTAACTCTGGTGCCCGACGTCGAAGAGGATGCTGTCCTCCGGGGTGGAAAAGACCCGGTGCAGGGCGATGGTCAGTTCAACCACGCCGAGGTTGGACGAAAGATGCCCGCCGTTGCGGGAAACGACGCGCAAAAGCTCGTCCCGCACTTCCGAGGCGAGCGTATCCAGTTGCTCCGCGTCAAGACGCTTGACGTCTTCGGGGGAATGAATCGTTTCGAGTACCATTTGCAGTCCTTTATTGGTTTGCAATCCCTTAAAATTTGCCGGTTTTCCCTCACCGGCGGAAGCCGCAGAGCACCCTCGCCGCGAACATGACGATGGCCCCGCTGTGGCGAAGGGCAATCTCCTTGCCGATGGCCTTGCAGCCGACGGTCAGCGCCGCGATCAGCGACGTCAGGCAGAGCGTCAGCCAGAAAGCACCTCCGCCGACGAACAGCCGCGTCGCGATCGCCGTCCCGGTCGCGCCCGAGACGACCCCGCAGATGTCCCCGACGATGTCGTTGCAGAAGGAGGTCACGCGGGCGGAATTGTGAATCAGCCAGACGCCCTTCTTCCCGGCGCGGATGCGGCGGGCCGCCATGCTGTGGAACGGGGCGGGGTCCGCCGTGGCGACGGCGAGGCCGATGACGTCGAAGAAAATTCCGAGAAAAATGAAGAAGAGCAGCAGGGGAATCGCCGCGAACACGCTCGCGTGTTCCGATACCTCGCCCGCTGCGACGGAAATGACCGCGGTGATGACGAAACTCAGCAGGAACGCCGTAATGATCCAACGGATCCTGGCCTTGCGCTGCTGTTCCTTCTTCTGATCCCGCTTGCTTTTGACAGGTTTGGTTTTCTGTGGGTTCATAACTCCGTTTCGGTAAAAAATGGTGATGGCGGCGCGGCAGGTAAACTTTGCGGCTTACGGTCAAGCAGGTTTTCCCCGTTCGGCTGCCTTCCGTCGCCGGAAGGCGGTTCCCCTTTCAAGCCGACGCCGGTGCATCGCTGCATTCGGGGCTTGATTGCCTTTTTTGCTCCGCACTGCAATCCCTGCCGCGCCTTTTCTTTTCTCAGCCTAGGAGATTTCCTCCATAATCGTCCACCGTCTAATCCCGTTTTGCAGCTGCAATTTCAGGTTGCCCCGCTTTCGCGGGGGACGCCATCCGCTGCAGCCACGCAGGGCAGGCTACGCCATCCACAGCGTCGGTCACGCGCGGCGTTGCCGCCGCACGCAAGGTCGCACCGCGTGATGGGTTTCATCCCGAATCCGTGGAGGGGTTGGTTACCCCCACAGAAAAGGGCCTCTAAAGCTGTTGGGTCCCTTTCCCACATGCCGTTGCAGGCGGCCCACCAGCTCATTTCTCCCAGCATCCACCCCAAACTGGGCGTAAGAAGCAAACACAAGGAGCTTCATCGATTTGCCCTTTCATGCGTTTTTAGGCACATGTTCGACGGCAGTTGATTAAACTAGGATACTGCGCCATCTTTTCTTATGATTCCGTTGCCGGTTCATCTTTAACGATCCCCGCATTTCTATCTTCCGTCTTTCTTCGTTTTGATTCTTCTGCCGGTCTGAAAGTCGGAAGTGTTAAAAGCGTTGCGGATTTCGTTATAAAGGAAGACATCTAATATATTCTGCGCTTCCCAAAAATATATAGGCGGCTTTGAACTTATTTGCCTTTCCCTTTCAATGTCTTTTTTCAGGTTTGAAATGTAAATGATATTCCGTTTATTCTGTTCGTTCATCATTTTCTTCCCCCTTTTCTTCATGGGTTTCCCGTTTGTTAGATAGCTTTCCCGCTTTCGCGGAAGGGTTCCTCACATTTTTCTTGTCCATGCAAACGCACACAATGCCTGTAAGTCCGCCTTTTCGTCTCCGTCCGGGGCGCTTTCGAGCAGCCCGCGGGCTTCCCGGCAGAGTTTTTCGGCCTCCTTCGCCGCCCGCTCTTCGCCGAGCAGGGAGGGGAAGGTCGCCTTGCCGCTCTGTACGTCCTTGCCCGGGGTCTTCCCGAGCGTTTCCGCCGTGGCGTGCAGATCGAGCAGGTCGTCCGCGATCTGGAACGCAAGCCCGAACGTTTCCCCAAACTTCCGTGCCCGCGTGCGCGTCGAAACGTCCGTGACGTTCGCGGCGAGGATTCCCAATTCGCAGGCGGCCGCGAACAGCGCGCCGGTCTTGCGTTCGACGAGTTCGGTCAGTTCCGGCGGGGAGAGGGGTTTTCCCTCGCTTTGCAGGTCGATCTGCTGCCCGCCGCACATCCCGGCGTCGCCGGCGGCCGCGGAAAGCAGTTTCACGGCGGGCAGGTTCTGCGTTTCAGCGCAAAACGGGTTGCACGACGCGGTGTACAGCGCACGCAGCGCCAGCGCGTCCCCGGCGAGCAGCGCAGTCGCTTCGCCGAACGCCGCGTGACAGGACGGCTTGCCCCGCCGCAGCAGGTCATTATCCATCGCCGGCAGGTCGTCGTGTATGAGCGAAAACGCGTGCATCATCTCGACCGCCGCAGCGTAGGGGAGAGCGGCGCGCCTTTCTCCGCCGTGCATCGTGCAAAACGTCAGCACCAGGTGTCCCCGCAGCCGCTTCCCGCCGCCGAGCGACGCGTACCGCATCGCTTCAAACAGTTTGCCCGCCGGGTCGTCCGTCCGCGCCGGAAGCCATTCCCCCAGCGCCTGTTCGACGGCTTCCGCGTCCGCCCGCAGCGTCTCCGCGAGCGTTCTCACGACTGCGTTTCCGGCCTGCCCCGCAGGACGGTGATCCTATCGTTTGCCTCGTTCAGCTGTGCCGTACAAAGCTCGATCAGCTTCGACGCTTCGTCGTACAGCTTGAGCATCTCCTCGAGCGAGAAGGACGGGCTTTCCAGCGTGCGGTTGATCTCCTCGAGCCGTTTCAGCGCCTGCTCAAAAGTCGGTTTTGGTTCTTCGCCCTCCGGCGCGGGCGTCTGTATCTCGTTCATCGGCTTTTTCCTCCGTTCAATTGCGTTTCCAGAGCGCTCCGCTCCTCCTTCGTCAGCGGACGACAGCGCCCGCTTTCCAGCGTCCCCAGCGTCAGCGGCCCGAGCGCGACTCTGCGCAGCTGCATGACCGAAAGCCCGCACGACTCGCACATTCGGCGGATCTGCCGGTTCTTTCCCTCGGTCAGCACAAACCGCACCCGGCTCGCGTTTTCACTCCGTTCGACCAGCGACACTTCAACCGGACGCAGCATCTCCTCCCGCTCCGTGCGGGGGTTTCGGAGCGTCCGCATCCCGCGCAGCGCGTCCAGCTGCTCGTCGCGGACACGTCCGGCGAGCATGACGGTGTAGACCTTTTTCAGGCTGCCCGACGGGTGGGCGACGCGGTTTGCAAGATCGCCGTCGTTGGTCAGCAACAGTAAGCCCTCGCTGTCCTTGTCCAGCCGCCCGACCGGGTAGAGGTACCCGCCGTAGCCGTTTTCCCGGGCGAGATCGACGACGGTCCTCCGCCCGTGTTCGTCCGAACGAGTCGCCAGCACCCCGGAGGGCTTGTTGAGCAGCAGGCAGAGCTTGCGCCCGTGCGGGGGAACCAAAGGCTCTCCGCGATAGGTGATCTTGTCCTTCCGCGGATCGACCCGGTCGCCGAGCAGGGCGACCCTTCCGTTGACCGCGAACCGCCCCTTCCGAATCGCCGCTTCGGCGGACCGGCGGGACATCAGTCCGCAGGCGGACACATATTTCTGCAATTTTTCGTCGCTTGCCATTCGTCTTTCCCTGCTTTATTCTTTCGCACCGAACAATTTTTCCCAGAAGGAGAGCCGCCGTACCGGGGCGTCTTCGTCCGCGAGCAGCGGAATTTCCCCGAGCGTCTGCCCGTTCCATGTAAACACCACGCGGCCTGTCACATCGCCCTTTTGCAGGCCGGCGTAGACGAACGCGGGGGTCTCCACCTTCGCGTCCGCCGTTTCGCCCTTCGGCAGGCAGACGGACAGCTCCTTGTCCCCCGCCGACAGCGCCAGGAACGGCTGCTTCCCGCCGACGAGCGGCAGGAACAACCCGTCCTCGACCCGCAGCGGGACCGCCTCAAAGCAGGCGAATCCCCGGTCGAGCAGGGACGTGTGGGTGGAAGTAAGATTCGTGTCCCCGAGCGTCACGGCAATCAGCGTCAGCCCGTCCCGCTCCGCGGCGGTCACGAAGCACTTGCCGTCCGCCGTCGTCCAGCCGGTTTTGACCCCGATGAGCCCGTCGTATCGGGTCAGGATCGGATTATGGTTGGTCAGCGACCGGGCGCCCGGCTGGTCGAGGTAGGGAATCTTCATTCGGTAGGTCGAAACGATCTCGCGGAAGAGCGGATTTTGCAGCGCCTCCCGCGTCAGCAGGGCGAGTTCCCGGGCGGTCGTGTAATGCCCGGAGGCGGAAAGCCCGTGCGGGTTGGCGAAGTGCGTGTGCGTCAGTCCGAGCGACTTCGCCTTCGCGTTCATCCGTTCCGTGAACGCTTCGATACTCCCGTCGCAGGCGATGGCGAGCGCTTCCGCCGCGTCGTTGCCGCTTTCGAGCAGCAGCCCGTACAGAAGCTGTTCGACCGTCAGATGCTCCCCGGCCTGTAAATAGAGCGAACTGCCCTCCGCGCCGGTCATCTCCGGCGTGATCTCCACAACGGTTTCCGGCGGCAGGGTCTCCAGCACGACGAGGGCCGTCATAATTTTTGTCGTACTCGCCATGCCGCGCTGCATGTCCGCGTTCTGCGCGAACAGCACGCTCCCGCTCGCCGCGTCGAGCAGAATCGCGCTCCCGGCGTTTACGCCGTACCCGCCCTCCGCGCCGTAGGCGGAAAGATCCAGCGCCGTCGTTCCGGCGGCCGACGGCAGTTCCCCGTCCGCGCCGACCGGCGCCGATGGCGGAAAGAGCGGCAGTGCCATCCCGCCGCACAGCAGTACGGCGCACAGCAGGAACGGCAGCATCCGTTTCATCCAGACTTTCACAAAGCATTCACCCGCAAGCATTCTATGCGGAGCAAACGCCTTGCAGAACGCGCGCACGCCCTTTCGTCTATACAGTATACAGCAAAACCCGCAAAAAGTCAAGAGATTTTGCGGAAACATTGCAAAACATCCGAAAAAATTCGTTTCCGGCCCGTCCGCGCCCTTGCAATTCCGCGGAAACTGTGATAAAATAAAAAAGGAGACAGCTTTTTGCCGAAACGGAGGAAACCCTTATGCGGATTCTGGTGACAGGCGGGACCGGCTATATCGGGTCCCACACCTGCGTGCAATTGCTCGCGCGCGGGGACGATGTGATCATCGTGGATAATCTCTGCAATTCCGAGGCGTCCGTGATTGACAGCCTCAAGGAAATGACCGGCCGGACGCCGGCGTTCTACCCGGTCGATATCCGCGACCGCGATGCGCTGGAAACCGTTTTTTCCAGGCACGACCCGGAAGCGGTCATTCACTTTGCCGGGCTCAAGGCGGTCGGCGAATCGGTCGCAAAACCGCTCGAATACTACGAAAACAACCTTTCCGGGACGCTTACCCTGCTCGGCGTGATGCGTGCGCACGATTGCCGGAAGATCGTCTTTTCCTCGTCGGCGACGGTATACGGCACGCCCGCGTCCGTGCCGATCCGCGAGGATTTCCCGACCGGCGGGACCACCAACCCCTACGGTACGACCAAGTTCTTCCTCGAGCGCATCCTGACCGACGTGCAAGCGGCCGATCCCCGCTGGAGCGTCGCCCTGCTGCGGTATTTTAACCCCATCGGGGCGCACGAGAGCGGCAAGATCGGCGATAATCCCACTGGCACGCCGAACAATCTCATGCCGTATATCACCCGCGTCGCGAAGGGCGTCCTGCCGATTCTTTCGGTCTACGGCGACGACTACCCGACCCCGGACGGAACCGGCGTGCGGGACTATATCCACGTCGAGGACCTCGCCGCCGGCCACCTCGCGGTGCTGCCGAAACTGGAGGAGCCCGGTGTGCACATCTACAACCTCGGAACCGGCGTCGGCTATAGCGTGCTGGACATCGTCAAGGCGTTCGAGCGTTCGACCGGGATCAAAATTCCCTACCGCGTCGTCGCGCGCCGCCCCGGGGACGCCGCCGAATGCTGGTCCGACCCGTCCCGCGCGGAAAAGGAACTCGGCTGGAAGGCCGTGCGGACGCTGGAAGACATGTGCCGTTCGTCCTGGAACTTTGAAAGGTCCAAGCCGTAAGCGGGGGGGAGGGGAGAATCGTGTCATCCGCGATGGTCCACCTGACCTGCGCAAAGCGATACGACCCGTTTGCGCCCACGCTGTTCTACACCGGCAACATCGCCCCGGACCTGATCGGCGACCGCGCGGCGAAGGACCGCACGCACTTCCGGGGATTGCCCGACCGGTTTGGCGCGCTCAGTCGGTTCGCGGAGGGGCTGGACCTGTCCGACCCGTTCTCCCGCGGGGTGCTGCTGCACCTGTTCCTTGACCTGCATTGGGACCGCGAGGGGTACGATGTGTACCGCGCTTCCCATGCGGAGGAGCCGGATTGGTTTTTTCGCTACCGGCGGGAAATTTTTCTCGCCGGATCTTACCTCTACCACCACGACCCGACCGCCCCCGCCCTGTTCCTCGCCATGAGCCGGACGTTTCTGCCCGACCCGTCGGCGTGCTACCCCTGCGGCGTGACGCGGAGCGGGCTGCAGGATTTCGTGGCCCGCACATGGTACGGGATGCTCGATGCGACGGAGGCGGATTCGGAGGCGTTCCCGCCGGATTTCGTCCGGCAGTTTGTCACCTTCGTCGCCGGGGAGTTCCGAAGGACGTTCGGGGGCGTGTAGGAACCGTTTTGCCCGCAAGACGGCACGGAAAAGAAAGGATCCGTGCCGTTTTTCTTTTTTGGGGGGAGGGGTTTTCGGTTCGGCGACGGCTGCGAAAGGAAAGGGAAAATGAAAATATCCGGGGAAACGGTCAAAAGCCCGCCGGAACGCGGGGAAACCAGACCGGCGCAAGGAATCCGGCCGCCTATTTCGGCGGGGACGTTCCGTCTAAAAAGGTTTCAAGGGTTTGCAGGGGGGCAAAGGGCCCTTGCATGGGATTTGGGGTGAAACCCCGACAAAAAAGCCGGCACGGCCTTTCGCCGCGCCGCTTTTTCCGTTCGTTTCCCCCATGTCACGCGTGGGTCAGCACTTCCCGAAGCCGCTCAATGGTCTTCTTTTCCAGCCGCGAGATGTAGCTCTGCGAGATGCCGAGCATGTCGGCGACCTCCTTCTGGGTCTTTTCCTGCCCGCGGCTCTCCGGCGCGAACCCGAACCGCAGTTCGATGATGCGCTTTTCCCGCTCGGACAGGCTGTCGATGGCCCGTCGGATCATCCGCTTCTCCTCCCGTTCCTCGATGGCGCGGCACACGTCGTCCCCCTCCGAGCCAAGCAGATCGCTCAGCAGCAGCTCGTTGCCGTCGTAGTCCACGTTGAGCGGCTCGTCGAGCGAAAGCTCCGAGCGAACCCCGGCGTTCTTGCGCAGGTGCATGAGGATCTCGTTTTCAATGCAGCGGGACGCATAGGTCGCGAGCTTGATCTGCTTATCCGGGCGGAACGTGTTGACCGCCTTCATCAGTCCGATCGTGCCGATGGAGATCAGGTCCTCAATCCCCACGGCGGAGCTTTCAAACTTCTTCGCGATGTAAACGACCAGCCGCAGGTTCCGCTCTACGAGCGTGTTGCGGACGGTCGGGTCCGTGTCCAGCCTCTCCAGCAGTTCCGCCTCCTCCTCGCGGGAGAGGGGCGGGGGGAGCGTCTGTGGCCCGTTGATGTAATAAACCTCCCCCGACCGCAGCAGCCGTACCAGCCACCTTCGCAGGGCGCTGCCCGTCCGTTTGCGCTTCTTTTCGATTGTCATCCGCCGTCAAATCCTTTCATTCGTAGTGGTTTTTAAAGCAGCGCGCCCGGCAGAAGTCCGTCGCAGCCTGCAAAATCCGTGTTGTCCGTGTCGATGCCGATGACCGCGTCTACGCGCCGGTGCTTCTCGAACGGCGGACAAAGCGTGATGCTGTCCGGGATAAACCCGTAAAGCAGTCCCAGGCCCGTCTCCGTCCGGATCGGGATGGCCCGCAGCGGGACCGGGCTGCTCTCCAGGTCCGGTTTGTTGAGCGGGGACGGCAGGACCGACGCGGACAGGATGACGACCGGCAGGGCGGAAAACGGCTCCGTGACGAGGTTTCCGCTGTCTACGAGTACGTCCGCTTTCACGCACGTTCCGCCGAAGGTGACTTCGATTTTCATATTCTTTGCGTAAACCTTCTTTCTGCAATACAGCCCGTAAAGGACCAGCGCACCGCCAAACACCAGCGCCAGCGCCAGAATTCCGAGCGCGCTCGCCTTCCACCGGCCTATGTAATACACCGCCGTGATCCCGCCGCCCATCGCGGCCTCCGTCAGGATGAACACGAACACCGTCCGCACGAACTTCTTCCACGTCGTTCCCTTCGCCGGGAACGCGACCGCGCACATTCCCGCGGCCACCGCCAAGTGTACCGGCAGCTGCACCCACAGCGAGAACCGCGTAAGCCCCACCGCAACCAGCGCGTACACCGCGCCGCATAGCGCCCCGAGTACGACCCGCCAGCCGACGAACCGCCGCATCGCCACCTTCGCGCACACGACAAGGCAAAGAAAATCCAGCGCGAAGTTCAGAAACGCCAGTACGTCCGCATACAATACAACGATCTCCTGCCCCTGCCCGCCCACGGTCCGTCCCCCTGCCTGTCAAAGCTTGTTTGCCGAGCTTGTTTTCTCGTCTGTTCCTATTGTAGGGACAAACGGGTGAAAAATATGTCGCTTCCGGGAAATAAATCACAAGAATTTTTCGGCCCGTTTCCCCGTTCCACGGGGTATATAATTTTTTGAAAGGAACCTTGCGATGAAGAAGCCCTTTTTTTGTCTGCGTGCCGGGAAGCGGAGACTTTGCCTGCTCTTTGCCCTGCTGCTGCTCGCCGTCTGCTTTGCCGGAATCGTCCGGCGGCCGATCGACCGTACCGACGGCGTGACGGTTTTCGCCGACGGCGCGTCCGCCCCGTCCGCCGTCCCGCAGAGCCTGTACGGACTGCTCGGGCAGGCGCTCGATTCGTGATGTACGCCGTGTTCCCGCGCCTGCGGCTGCGGGTCAACCTGTTCGCCCTGCCCGCGATCGTGCTGCTGTTCCTGCTCGAAGGGCCGCTTCCGGCGTCGCTCCTTCTGCTCGCCGCGCTCCTGCACGAGTGCGGGCACCTCGTAGCCCTGCGCATCTTTCACGTTCCCCTGCGCCGCGTAGACATCGAGCCGCTCGGCGCGAACCTCGTCTATGACGATGCGCTCTGCCCCCTGCGTGCTTCCGCGTGGATCGCCTTTTCCGGCGCACTCGCCAACCTTCTCGCCGTCCTGTGCTGTCTCCCGTTCCTCTATTTTTTTCCGCAAAACCTCCCGCTCGCCTTCTTCGCCCTTGCCAACGCTTTCCTCGCCTTCCTCAATCTCCTCCCGTGGTCCTGCCTCGACGGCGGGCGGCTTCTCCTCGACCTGCTCCTCCTTTGCACCCCGCCCGACCGCGCGTCCGACGTCGACCGTTTCTGCCGCATCGTCTCGTGCGTCAGCGCCGTCCTCCTTTTCACCGTCCTTCTGTTCCTCGCCGTCTGTTCCGCTTTCCCATTGTGGGCGCTGCTGTTGTTCGCGCTGCTGCTTGCGCAGGTTGAGCACGGATGAAGATTTTGCGCAAGGGGTGCATGTGTGGGGGCGGTGACCTCCCACACCCCCGCGGAAAAAATAAAAAAAGCCCGACTGAACCCAGAGTGACCCGCCCCCTGTCAAGTAGACAGAGAAAAAAACAAAAATATTCAGTTTGAAT
>CAZHBX010000010.1:0-50361 GCA_964530795.1 uncultured Ruminococcus sp.
ACGGGGTGTCGCTGGAAGTTTCCTCGGACGGGGTGTCGCTGGAAGTTTCCTCGGACGGGGTGTCGCTGGAAGTTTCCTCGGAAGAATCGCCGCCGGGACCAGGATCCGGAATGGTCATCGCATCGGCCGGAACCATCTGTAAGGTCTTGTTCTCGGTGTCCAGAACGATGTAGTCGCCCTCCTTCATGCCGCGCATGATCCACTTCACCTCGGAAGCGAGGGTGTTGACTTCATTCTCACTGCTGACGGCACCCGTCGTCTTGATGACGATCATGATCTCGCCCTCCTCGAGGGTCACAGAAGGGGTCACATGATGGTTGCCTTCCTCAGCGGACCAAGCATTGCACTCGTTGAAGCGAATCCTGTACGCCTTGGCGGCTTCCTCCCAAGCCGCGACCGTGATCTGTGAGCCGTTGAAGGCTCTCGGATCGGCGTTGGAATTCAGGTCGTATTCGCCCGGCTCGTTAAAGACGGCGATACCGTAGACGACGGAAGCATTTTCCGTTGTATTTTCCGTCGTATACGTGAACGGATCGTTCGGATTGACCGGAATGGCGTCCTTATTTGCGTCGCCTACACCGATTTCGGACAGGAACACCCACCCGCTGTCAAAGGAGATCGTCGCTTTTATGTACCGGACGTTGATGGCCGCGCGACTCGAAAAGTCGGCCGCGACCGTGTTGACTTTCTTTTCCTCGCTGCTTTCCGGGATTGTAACGTTCTCACTGCCAAGGTTGTAATATACTTCGCCGTCGGCAGAGCCCTCAACGGTCACAGCCGTCGGCATGGTGATGCCGGAACCGGAATCCAGGAAAAAGTCCAAGTTAATCGAACCAATCGGCTTGATTTGCTTGAGGTCGATCAAAACTTCGAAGGTCGCGGCGACATCTTCCTTCCGATTGAAGCCGACGAACTGCGTGCTGCCCCAAGAGGTCGCGTCGAGCGCGCGGTCGCCGTCCACGAGCGCGTTGAGGTTGCTGTTGGTTTCGAGCGAGCTCAGAACGACGCCGCCCGTGAGGGATTGAAAGCTGATTTCAGGCAGTGTTTCCTCTGCGCTTGCGAACGCGATGGTGTTCCATGTAGCGTTGCCGACGTAGATGCTCAGGGTGAACTTTTTGATCGTGATCTTGCCCGGATTCTGAATATCCGTCCGCGCCTTGAACCAATCCGCGACGTTCAGGTAGACGTCGGTGGTCACGCGGTAGTCGTCGTTAGCGGGGTTGGTATTGGGGTCGACATCCGGATAGCGGAGCGCGGAAAGCTGGAACTGCCCTTCGACGCCGTCTCCGGTCGTGTACGTGATGATGCCGTTGGCGCCCACTTCATTCTGCCCCTCCGGGATGGTGACCGACAGATGCAGATACGGCGTGGCGGCAAGGTCAATCTCCTTGCCGGCGGCTTCGGTCACTTCGACCGACGGCCACGCCGGATCGGAGCCTTCCGCCATCGCGAGCGTCAGCTTGCCGTCCGCAAGGGTGACGTCGGTTTTGCCGTTCACCTGCGTGACCTTGCTTTCATCCGTCGGCATCAGGCTGGTGACGTCCGTATAAACCGTCTCCGCGCTGACGCCGGCGACAAACACGCAGGTAAGCGCGATGGAAACGACGAGTAGCCATGCGAATACTTTCTTCATTTCGTAATAGGATTCCTTTCTGTCTTTTTTCTTTTTCGGAGCAGCAAAAGACTCCGCTTAAAGGAGGATCCCCCACTCGCCCTTTCCCCCAAGGACGGGCGGGGGATCGTTTCCGTTCTGGCTTTGCGTTAGTGCGTCGGAAAGAGATTAATGCCTGCTCTTTACGGCGACGGCAAGCCCGCAAACCGCAACCACACCGACGACGGTGAACAGGAGTATGCCGCTGTCACCGGTCGTGGGACCTTGCGACGAATTGGCAGGCGCCGAGGCAGACGGCGTCGTGGAGGTAGCCGGCGCCGAGGCAGAAGGCGTCGCGGAAGTAGCCGGCGTGGACTCGGACGCAGACTCGGACGGGGTGTTGCCGGCGCCTTCCTTCGCAAACGCGATCTTATCCCAAGTGGCGTTGCCGACGTAGATGCTCAGGGTGAACTTTTTGATCGTGATCTTGCCCGGATTCTGAATATCCGTCCGCGCCTTGAGCCAATCCGCGACGTTCAGGGTGACGTCGGTGGTCACGCGGTAGTCGTCGGTAGCGGGGTTGACGTTGCCGCTGTCCGGGAAGTCCGTGCCGGGAGCCGCGGGGTCGACGTCCGGATAGCGGAGCGCGGAAAGCTGGAACTGCCCTTCGACGCCGTCTTCGGTCGTGTACGTGATGACGCCGTTGGCGCCCACTTCACCCTGCCCCTCCGGGATGGTGACCGACAGATGCAGATACGGCGTGGCGGTAAGGTCGATCACCTTGCCGGCGGCCTCGGTCACTTCGACCGACGGCCACTTCGGATCGGAGTCCTGCGCCATCGCAAGCGTCAGCTTGCCGCCCTCAAAGGTGACGTCGGTTTTGCCGTCCACCTGCGTGACCTTGCTTTTGTCGGTTGGCATCAGGCTGACGACGTCCGTGTAGTCCGCCGCGAACGCGACGACCGCGAAGCAAGCCGTGAGCGCCGCAACTAAGAGAAGCGCGAAAACTTTTTTCATCATGACATTCTCCTTTATAAATTTTTAGTTCTGCGCATAGTATACCACGTTTTTACGGGTTTGTCAATCCTTTTTGCGAAAAATGTAAAATTTTTTTTACGGTTTTTTGGGGCGGCCGGGTGATTTTCGGGGCGTCGCGGCGGGGTAGCCAAGCGCGCGAAGGACCGCGCGGACCGTGTCCTGCACGCTGCGGGTGTTGCCGACGCGCAGGTCGCTGACGGAACGGTAGAGCGGGAGGCGAATCCGGTACAGCTCCCGCACGGCGTCCTCGGACGAGGAGAGCGGGCGTCCGCGGCGGGAAAGCAGCGGGAGCGGACGTTCGAGAAAGACGACCCTTCCGTTCTGGCGCAGCAGCGGGAGGTTCTCCGGTCGGGTCACCACCCCGCCGCCGGTCGCGATGACTTGGCCGCTCTTCGACGTGACGTCCCGCAGAACCTCGGTTTCCAGCCGTCGGAAGGCGTCCTCGCCGTCCTGCTCAAAGATTTCCGGGATGGATTTTCCGGCGCGAAGTTCGATCGCAGCGTCGGTATCGACGAAGGGCTTGCGGGTGCGGCGCGCGACCATGCCGCCGACGGCGGATTTGCCGCTGCCGGGCATGCCGACGAGCAGGATGTTCTCGCATTGCCGCCGGATCTCCCTCGTGACCGGCGGGATACGTGCGTCCGGGAGGGGTATGCCTTGGAACAGCTCGGATGCCTGCTTCGCCTGCGCGACGAGCATGGTCAGCCCGCCCGCGAAAGGGATTCCGCGTTCCTCCGCCTGCAGCAGCAGGGCGGTCTTGAGCGGGTTGAAGATCAGATCCGCGACTCCGCACAGGGAGGGGAGCAGGGACAAGTCGACCGGACGTTCGCCGTTTTTCGGGTACATACCGACCGGGGACGTGTTGACAAGCAGTTCCGCGTCGGACAGGGTGGAAATGTATTCCGGGGTGTTCTCCCGGTGCGACACCACGGTAATCCGCTTCGCGCCGAGGTCTTGCAGCACCGCGCGGACGGTCGCCGACGCGCCGCCCGTGCCGATGACGACGCAGTGCGCCCCCGCGACCGGGAGATTGGCCTCCTCGAGCATCCGGCGGAAGCCGAAGTAATCGGTGTTATAGCCGTGCAGCCTGCCGTCCCCGTCGATCGTGACCGTGTTGACGCTGCCGATGCGGGCCGCCAAGGGGGAGAGCTCGTCGCAGAAGGGCAGCACCGCCTTCTTGTACGGGATGGTGACGTTGAGCCCGGCGAAGGAGCGCTCCCGCAGGAACGACGCAAGACGGTCCCCCGGCACCTCGAAAAGCCGGTAGGGGTAGGATCCGAACCGGGCGTGAATGAGCGGGGAGAAGCTGTGGCCGAGCTTCTCTCCGAGCAGACCGTATGGCTTCAAAGCGATGGGTTCCTTTCCTCGTATTTTTTACCTTCTTTATTATAGCTTATTATAGCCGAAGGCCCCAAAAAAAGTCAACCCCTTTTTCAAGATTCTCGGCGCTATTTGCGAATGTCCCCATCAGGGAGGACTGAACTGCGGAAGCTGACAGAACGGTTTTGCCGAAGTATCCGTGTGTTGTCCGGCGTGTTGTGAGACTGCCTCGAACAGGATTGCCCGGAACCAAAAAAGGATGGGAAAAGATGAAAATCAGCGAATCAGGGCCGCCGGAGTACGCGCGGTTCGGCAAAGTGCAGAAAATTTGAAAAAATGTTTCAAATCTATTGACAAATTTATCTAAACTTGATATACTGAACTTACAGACTGAAAATATCTTTCACACAAGGGGGAAATGACTAATGAAGGCGTATTTCAAAGCGCATCAGAAAGTCGTCGCGGTCCTGTTGCTGTGCGGACTGGCGCTTTGCGCCTGCGGGACGCCGCAGAGCGGGGAGCCAAGCGGCACGTCGGCGGGCGGAGAAAGCGTCGGCGCGCCGTCGGAGGGCGCGGACGGCGCCGTCGAAACGTCCGCGGAGCCTTCCGAAGAAAATTCATCCGGAGAAAGCTCCGCGCCGGCCGCGGACGCGGAGGAGATCGCGCGATATGCGCAGTATTTCGTCCCGCGCACGGAAGGGAACGGGCTGATCGACTACGACCCGGACCGGACGATCTATTTCTCCTGCCAGAACTGGGACTATGACTACTATGTGAGGTCGACCGGCTCGCAGGAAAAAATGTTTTATATCCTTTCGACGGAGCCGCTGGATGTGGAAGGCGCCACCATGACGATCCCGATTCAAAGCAGTTACAGGTCTCAAATCGTAGACTGGTCGGCGGGCGATCTGCAAAAGACGGAACTTACTTCGACGGAAGGAAAAGGGATGCCTTTCGACCTGTTCCTGTGCTACAAGGGCATCGATTGGAAGCGCTACCGGGAATTGGAGGACGGAACGGACGTCGCTTACGATCAATACAAGGCCGGTGAGATCACCGAGGAGGAATATCACGCTGCTCTGGACGCCTATTGGAACCTTAATGACGCGTATTGGGAAGAATTCGAGTCGCTGCCGCCCGAAGCGCTTCCGAAGTTCTACGTCTATTTCGCGTCCTTTCGGCTTACCAAGGAAACGCTTGTGGACGAGAGCTTCCGCTACATCGATTTTCAAATCGAGGGCAAGCTTTACCATCAGGAGATCGGAGAGGTGCGGATCCACACGGAAAAACTCCCCAACGGTGAAGATATCGGGTTCCGTTCCATGGGCTTAGGAATTACGAAGGATTGTCCGTGTCCGTATGTGGATGAAGCGGGCGCCGGCACCATAAGTATGGAGATGGAAGAGAGCATGACGATCAAAAAGGTGTATGAGTATACCGGGAAGGAACTCACCTATGCGAATGTCAGAATCTACCAGTCTTGGGAAGATTATAAGGCGAGAGAAAAGCCCTATCTGGATTTCGACTGGGATATGGAAACGCCTTTCCGCGCAGAGAAAGGCAACTATGTGGAAATAGATGTGGTTTTCCGGGATGAGCGGCTGAAGCAGCTGGAATATTCCGGCTATGTGTATCTCTACCTAGAGTATTCGTTCGATGGGGAGGATTACTCTTCGCTTGCGTGGTACACGAATGTTCACCGGGAATCCGACACCATCTGGGGCAGCAACTGGACGCGGTACGCGCTGGTGTTCAGCGGGCTGGACATGCGGGCGCGTTGGGGCATTTACGAATGAACGCCTGAGGAAGCGTTCCGGATAAAGTTCCGGATAAAAAAGGAAAGAAGGGAGACGCTGTGCGCAAACTGTTTCGGCATTTCCGGCACGCGGCGCTGATGCTGGGGCGAACCATCCGGGCGTACCGGATGCTGTCCGTGACGGTAGTGCTGTCGCTGTCGCTGCTGCTGGGATTTCTGCTGTACACGGATACGGCGAACTACCACCGCTACGCGCAGGACCTCGCCGCGGACCGGCATTACGTCGTGGCCGGCTTTATGGGGGAAGCGCAGGAGCGGGCGAGGTACGCGTCGCTCTACCGCGAGAACGCGGAAAAGGTCGGAAACACCGTCTGCTATGAATACTTCCTGACGGAACGTCCGACCGAGATCACGCAGAGCAGTTTCGAGACGGCGTCCGGGACGCCGGTCATGAATCTCCCGCAGGGGTTCGTCTACGTTCTTCCGCGGCACACGCCGAGCGTCCGAAATCTGTACTACGGCGCGGAGATCCGATGGCTGGACGGACTGGAACACGGGGATATCGACCTGAAGCCGGGGCAGATCCTTCTGGAGGAGCCGTACTTCCGCCTGCTCGGGCTGGATAAGGCGGAAACGCCGACCTACCGCCTGTCCATGGATGGCGTCTACTTGGGGGAATTCGATGTGGTCGGGACGGTGGCGTCCGACGTCAAATACACCGTGAGCGAGGACGCGACCGCCGCTTTCGTCGATTCGGGGTCTTCCGGTACGGCGGTCTACGTCTCCATGGCGGACATCCCGCAGGCGGTGTTCGACCGGTTTGACTGGCGGCAGTACGTCATCGCCTATACGGACGACCCGCACGGGGTCAGCGCCCTCACGGAGACGTTCGAGGACCACCTCGGGAATTATTGGACCAACGCCTACGGGCAGGACGCCGCCTTCAAGGCGATGCGGGAGGCGAGCGAAAAGAAGGCGCTGCTCGCGGCGGCGCTGCTGCTGATTTTGGGGATCAATCTGTACGCCTGCTTCACCAATGCGCTCAACGACCGAAAGTTCGAGATCGGCGTGAAGCGGGCGCTGGGCGCTGGGAAATGGAGCATCGTGCGGCAGTTCCTGTACGAAAGCCTGCTGGTCATGGGGCTGGACACGCTGATCTCCGTGTGGCTGGTCAGTTTTGCCGGGGCGGTCTACAAGATCGTCATGGAGCATACGCCGGATATTTACGGGAATTACCACCAATACATTCTGTACCTCACGCCGTTCTCCGCCGCGATGTTTGCGGTCTGCGCCGTCGCGCTGACGGTCGTGTTCAGTCTGATCTTCGCGTACAAGTCCACGCAGGTGCAGGTCGTGGATTACCTGAAAGCCGAATAAAGGGAGGGACGTTTTATGAAAGGATTGCGATATGCGTTAAAAGCCCTGTTTTGGGTCCTGATTGTCGCGCTGCTGATCGCCCCGGTCGGGCTGATCTGGCAGATCTCCCGCGACGAGATGGAGCAGTACACGGTCGAGTCCCCGCCGGTGCTCAAGGAGGTTGCCTTCGGGGAAATCGAGCAGGTCCGGCGGGCGGACGTAAGGGACGAGGTGTCCGTCAGCGGGACGTTCGTGTGCAGCGCCTACGAGGACATGGAGCTGACGCAGGCAGACCTCGGCGAGTACCGCTGGGACGTCGGCGCGGGCGCGGAAGTGCAGGAGGGGCAGGTGCTGGCGAAGTACGGGGAGGAAACCATCGTTTCGCCGGTGGACGGCATCCTGCAGGCGGTCAACGCCTATGGGGAGCACCCGTACCTGCGGTTCGGGCTGCTGGAGCCGGTGGAACTGGAGTGCGTGGTGGACGGCAACACGCGTTCCGCGCTGCGCGACGCAATCGAGCTGACGACGACGGACGGTACGCCGGTCGAGATCACGTTCGTGTCGAACCTGAAGAACGCCGACGGGACGTCCACGATGCGGCTGCGCATCGATTCGGAGAGATATTCCCTTGGGCAGACGTTGGACGCGGTGCTTTATACCGGGCTTTCCTTCCCGCAGGCGCTGGTGCTGCCGTTCTCCTGCGTCTATCAGAAGGAACAGGGGGAGGACTCGCCGTGGTATGCCCGGAAAGTGGACGAAAACGGGTATTTCTTAGAGGAAGTGCAGGTGGGCGTGTCCTACGCGGACGAAAATATCGTCTGCGTCACCGGCGTGCAGGAGGGAGACTGGTTCGACTCCGGCTACAAGACGCTGCTGCAAGGGAGCTGACGCCATGAAGGAGCTGCGGGTCCGCATCGAGCATTTGCGGAAGTCCTACGCGCGTCCGGTGCTGGCGGACGTGAATTTGGAAGTGACAAACGGCAGCTATATCACGGTCGTCGGGAGATCCGGCTCCGGGAAGTCGACGCTGCTGAACATTTTGGGGCTGGTCGAGGGGTACGACGGCGGGGAGTACGTTTTCAACGGCGTGAAGATTCGGAAGTATGTGGACTACGCGAAGATGCGGCTGGAGAACATCGGGTTCATCTTCCAGTCGTACAATCTGATCCCGACCATGAGCTGCAGGGAAAACATCCTTCTCCCGACGCTGTACAACCGGCGCAACCGCGTGCAGGACTTTGACGAGCTGGTGTCACTGCTGGATCTGGAACCGTTGCTGTCCCAGCGGGTGACGACGCTGTCCGGCGGGGAAAAGCAGCGGGTCGCGATCGCCCGCGCGCTGATTCTGGACCCGTGTCTCATCCTCGCGGACGAGCCGACCGGCAACCTTGACCCCAAAAACCGGGACATGATCATGCGCCTGCTGCGCCGGGAACACGAAAAAGGCCGGGGCGTTCTTCTGATTACGCACGACATGGGCGTCGCGAAGGAGGCGGACACGGTCTATACGCTCGCGGACGGGGTATTGCAGAAAAGCTGAAACTCCGGCCTGTCGAAAAAGTGCGGCGGGAGCAAACCTCCAAGAAAAAGATTGTCACGGGGGCGGACATGTGCCGCCTTTAAGCCGGCAGCTGCGATTTTCGATGGTTCATAGATCAGACGATCTCGCTGTAGCTGCCGAGGTACTTCAGCTCCTCCGCCTCCGCTTCAAGCGCCGGAATGAGCCGGGTGAGCGTCGGGGAGGCCGCCGCGATGTCGAGGTCGAAGTAGAACTGAACCTCGAAGTCCCGTTCGGGAATCGGGCGGCTCTCCAGCTTGACGAGGTTGACCCCCAGCTCGTTGCAGCGTTCCAGCACCGCGAACAGCGCGCCGGGGCGGTGCTTGAGTACGAGCAGCAGGGTCGTGCGGTTGGCCCCGGGGTAGATTTCCGGTTGCCTGGAAATGCAAAGGAAGCGGGTTCGGTTCGCGCCCGCGTCCTGCACGTTTTCGGCGAGCACGCGCAGTCCGTACAGCTCCGCGCAGTGGCGGGAGGACAGGGCGGCCGCACCGGGTTCGTCGCTTTCGGCGACCTGTTTGGCCGCCAGCGCCGTGTTGGCGCAGGGGCGGATCTCGATGTTCGGCAGGCCCGCGAGATATTTCGCGCACTGCTCGAGCGCCTGTTCGTGGGAGTACACCACCCGCACGTCCGACAGCTTCGTGCCGGCTTTGGCGAGCAGGCTGTGCCCCACGAGCAGCCGGGTGCTGCGGACGATGTAGCATTGGTACTTGACGAGCAGGTCGTAATTCGTCCGGACGGAGCCGGCGGTGCTGTTTTCGATCGGCAGGACGCCGTACCGGCAGTCGCCGCGATCGACGGCGGAGAACACGTCCTCGAACGTCGGGCAGAAGCGGATGTCCGGCTCGGCGAACAGCTTTTCGCAGGCGAGCGAGGAGTACGCCCCCTCCACGCCCTGGCAGGCGACCGTGGCATGGGTCGGGAAAAGCTCGGGCGTGGCTTGCCGTGCGGCATGGATACGCCCCGCAAGTTCGGACGGAGCGTCCAGTAATTCGTGCTGATACGCCCGGCTGTAGCCGAGCAGGGAGCGGTAGAGGCAGCGGGTGTAGGCGGAAAACCGCTCGTCCGCGAGGGCGCTGACCTGCATGAGTTTCTCCCGCTCGCGGCTGCGGTCGTAGATGGGCCTGCCGTGCGCCTGCTTCCATTGCGCGATCCCGCCGCAGAGCTCCATGCGCTTGCAGAACAGCTTTACCAGTTCTTCGTCCACCTTGTCCAGCGCATCGCGGTAGTCTTGAATCTCCATAATCGTTCCTTTCCGGGGGGATCGTCAGAGGAAAATGTCCAGCAGCGCGACGGCGGCGGCCGCTTCGACGACCGGGACGGCGCGGGGGACAATGCAGGGGTCGTGGCGGCCGACGATCTGCAAACGGACGGCGTGCAGATCGGGCAGAGAGACGCTGTCCTGCTCGCGGCCAATGGAAGCGGTGGGCTTGAAAGCGACGCGGAACAGGATCGGCATTCCGGTCGCAAGGCCGCCGAGGATGCCGCCCGCGTGGTTGGCGCGGGTGGTGACGTGCTCGCCGTCGGTGGTGTAGGGGTCGTTGTTTTCCGTGCCGCGAAGGCGGGAACCGGCAAAGCCGCTGCCGAATTCCACCCCTTTGACTGCCGGGATGGCGAACATAGCGAGCGAAATCCGCCCCTCGAGGCTGCCGAACGACGTGTCGCCCGCGCCCGCGGGGACGCCGGTCACGCCGCACTCGATCGTGCCGCCGACGGAGTCCGTCTGCGTTTGCGCTTCGCGAATGAGCATCTGCATCTGCGCGCCTTTTTCGTCGTTCAGGGTTGGAAACGGCTTGCTTTTCGCCGCGTCCAGCGCCGGGGCGAGCGGATCGAACCGGTCGTCCTCGCAAACGCCGATGGACGAAATGTGCGCGCCGATCTCCACGCCTTTCTCCCGCAGCAGCTCCATGCACAGGAAGCCCGCCGCGCACAGCGGGGCAGTCAGCCGCCCGGAGAATTCGCCGCCGCCGCGGTGGTCGCGTGATTTTCCGAACCGGACGAACGCCGGGTAGTCCGCGTGCGACGGGCGGGGGACGAACCGCAGCCGGTCATAGTCGCCGGAACGCGTGTCCTCGTTGCGCAGCAGCAGACAGACCGGCGCGCCCGTGGTCACGCCGTCCAGCACGCCGGAGACGAACTCGACCCGGTCGGTCTCCTTTCGTTGGGTCGAAAACGCCTCGCGGCCCGGGGCGCGTCTTTCCATGAACGCCGCCAGCCGCTCCTCGTCCACGCGCAGCCCGGACGGCAGCCCGTCCAGCGTCGCGCCCATGCATGCCGAGTGCGACTGCCCGAAAATTTGCAGCTTGAACTTGGTGCCAAAGGAAAACACGGTTCATCAGTCCTTTCGTGTTGCGTAGGTTTTTTACGGGAGGGGTACGTTTCGTACCCCTTTTTACGTACCGCTTCGCAGCGCCTCGAAATCATGGAAAAAGGCGGGGTAGGATTTTTCGGCGGATTCGGCGCCGTGGATACGGACGGGAGACGCGCAGGCGCAGGCGGCGACGGCGGCGCTCATGGCGATGCGGTGGTCGTTGCAGGCGTCCACGTCCCCGCCGAGCAGTCCGCCGCCGGGGATGTACAGGCCGTCCGGGGTTTCGAAGCAGGACGCGCCGAGCGAACGCAGGAGGGCGCAGACCGAATGAATGCGGTCGCTTTCCTTCAGGCGCAGGCGGGCCGCGCCGGTGATGACGGTCTTCCCCTCCGCGGCGGCCGCGGCGACGGCGAGCGCCGGCACGAGGTCCGGGATGTCCGCCGCGTCGATTTGGATGCCGCGCAGGCGGGAGCGGGATATCGTGACGGAATCCCCGTCGGTGCGGATAAAAGCCCCCATTTGGCGCAGGAGCGGCAGGATCGCGCGGTCCCCCTGCGCCGAATCCGGCCGGAGTCCGCGGACGGTAATGTCGCCGTTCAGAGCACCCGCGACCAGCCAGAAGGCGGCGTTCGACCAGTCCCCCTCGACGGTAAGACGCCCCGGGGAGCGGTAGGACTGCGGGGAGACGATGAACTGCGGGCCGTCTCGGAGCGGGGTCACGCCGAAGGATTTTTGCACCGCAAGCGTCAGCGCGACGTACGGGGCGGACGCGAGCGCCCCCTCCGTGACGACGCGGCTTTCGCCGTCCAGCAGCGGCAACGCGAGCAGGAGCCCGGTGAAGAACTGCGAGCTGACCCCGCCGTCCATGCGGTATTCGCCCGGGGTCAGTTGCCCGTCGACGGTCAGCGGAAAGGACCCGGCGGGGGAGAGCGCCGCGCCGTGGGCGAGGAGCTGCTCGTATAGCGGGGATAGCGGTCGCTCGGCGAGCCGCCCGCGCCCGACGAACGAGGCGGGGACGCCCAGCGCCGGGGCGAGCGGCAGGAGAAAGCGCAGGGTTGACCCGCTTTCGCCGCAGTCCAGAAGAACCCGCCCGTTCGGGCGAGAGAACGGGCGAACCGTGTACACGCCGTTCTGCTCGCGGATATCCGCGCCCAGCGCGCGCAGGCAGCCGATGGTCGCTTCGATGTCCCGGCCGGTTCCCGGACAGAGCAGCTCCGTCGGGCGGTCGGCGAGGGACGCGCAGATCAGCGCGCGATGCATATGCGACTTCGCCGGGATCGCACGGACGGACCCGGCAAGCCGGGCGGGGAGTACGGTGACCGTCACGGGGCGGCCTCTTTCCCGGGAAACGCCAGCGGCAGGAGCGACGGCAGGTCGGAGACCGGGGTTTCCCGCAGGATGCACTTCCCGAATTTTTCCGGCAGCACCAGCCGCAGGACCTGCCCGGCACGCTTCTTGTCCGTTCCCATCGCGGGGAGCAGGCGGGACGGCGGGTAGGGCGATTCGGTCGGCAGCCCGTAACGAGTCAGCAGGTCGGCGACCTCCGACGGCAGGGAAGGGTCGCATAGCCCGAGGGCGGCGGACAGTCGGGACGCGGCGGCCATGCCGATCGCGACGGCCTTTCCGTGGGTCACGGTCAGGGCGGACGCCTGCTCGATGGCATGGCCGAACGTGTGTCCGAGGTTCAGCAGCATCCGCTCGCCGAGGTCGAGTTCATCCTTTTCGACGAGGTCACGCTTGACGGCGACGCAGCAGGCGATGATGCGTTCCCAATCGGCCTTCGCGGGGTCGGAAAGCAGGGTGCGCAGCGGTTCTCCGGCGAGCAGGGCGTACTTAATGACTTCCGCGCAGCCGTCCGAGATGGTTTCCGCCGGGAGCGTCGCAAGCAGCGACGGGTCGCAGAGGACCGCCGACGGCTGGTGGAATGCGCCGGCGAGGTTTTTGCCCGCCGAAAGGTCGATCGCGGTTTTGCCCCCGACCGAGGAATCCACGGCCGCGAGCAGGGTCGTCGGAATCTGCACGTACCGGATCCCCCGCAGGTAGACCGCCGACGCGAACCCCGCGAGGTCGCCGACGACCCCGCCGCCGAGCGCGAAGACCGTGTCCGTGCGGGTCAGTCGGTTCGACGCGAGGAATTCCAGCGTTTCGCCGAGGCACGTCAGGCATTTGGTCTGCTCGCCCGCCGGGAGGACCAGCCGGCAGACCTGAAAGCCCGCCTGTTCAAGCGACGATTGCGTGCGTTCGCCGTAGAGCGGGCCGACCGTCGAGTCTGTGATGAGGGCGGCGGTCCGTCCGGGCAGGAACGGGGCGGACAGTTCGCCGACGCGGTCGAGCAGGCCGGTCTGAATAACCACGTCGTAGGGGCGGGCGGTGCGGACGGAGATGGTGGGCATTTGCGGGAAGCTCCTTTCTTCTACCCGTCGGCGCGCTCGATGGCGTCCGCGGCGGCCTTACAATCGACGCCCGCCTGCAGCAGGGCGGCCAGCGTTTTGGCGTCCCGGTCCGCGAGCGCGTCGCGGTAGGCGGTCAGGTTGGCAAGCAGGACGTTTAGCTCGTCGGTCAGGTAGTCGGCATTTTCGAGGAAAAGCTCGGTCCACATCGGGACGTTCAGCCCGGCGACGCGGGCCATGTCGCGGTAGCTGCCGGCGGAAAAGCCGCGGTGCTCGCTCGCGGACGGGCTCTTGACGTAGGCGTTCGACAGGACGTGCGGGAGTTGGGATGTGAAGGCGATCATACGGTCGTGCTGTTCGGGGGTGGCGGTGACGATGCGGACAAATCCGAGCGCACGGAACAGGGTGCGGAGCAGATTGAGCGTCGACAGGTCGGCATTCGCACCGGGGACGAGGATCATGCTCGCGCCCTTGAACATCTTCTCCCGCGAAGCGCGGAAACCGCTCGCGACCGCACCCGCCATCGGGTGTCCGCCGACGAACCGAAACCCGTGCGCTTCCGCCTCCGCGACGAACGACGGAAACACCGCCCGCTTGACCCCGCAGCAGTCCAGTACGATGCAGGACTTCGGCAGGAGCGGGGCGGCCTTGTGCAGGGAATCCACCGCGTCCCGCGGGTAGAGCGCGAGCAGCAGCAGGTCGAGCGACCGCAGGACGATTTCGTTCAGATCGCCGTCGACGATGCCGGAAAAATGGGCGAAAGCGAGGGCGTCCGGGTTGGTGTCCGTCCCGTAAACTTCGTGTTCGGTATAGCTTTTAATGGCTTTGGCGAAGGAACCGCCGATGGTTCCAAGGCCGATGATGCCGATTTTCATAGGGAATTCCTCCGTGAGAATAGGTTTCAGGCGGGTTCGCGCCTGAGCAGGAGCATTATGTGGAGATTTCTTCCTAAATTTATATGCGTAACGCGCGGAAGCGCATACGGTGCTGTTCGACTTTGAGCGGAGCGGGAGGGCCGAATTGGGACGCGGGCGTTATATCGCGAGCGCATCCAATGCGGCCGCCCCAATCAGCCCCGCCTGCCCGCCGAGCCGACCCGCGCGGATCATCGTGGAGCATTTCCCGACCGCCGCGCGCAGCGGCTGCAACAGCGTTTCGCCTTCCTTGCTGATCCCGCCGGAGATGACGATCATGTCCGGGCGGAAGATGTTGATGATATTCCACATTCCGACCTCCAGCGAGCGAATCCAGTCGTTGAAGATGCTGCGGGCCATGTTGTCCTCCTCACTCATGGCGATGAAGAGGGTCTTTCCGTTCGCCCGCCCGCCGTTGGCCGCAATCAGCTTGCCGAGCCGGCTGTTCGGGGCGTACTGCGCCTGGTGCTCGACCTCACGCGTCAGCGCACGGGTGGATGCGACCGTTTCCCAACAGCCGATCCGGCCACAGCCGCATCGCTTGCCGTGGATGTCGATGACCATATGTCCGATTTCCCCGGCGTGGTTCTCCTTTCCGTGCAGCAGCTTCCCATCGACGATGATGCCCCCGCCGATGCCCGTGCCGAGCGTGACGGTCACGACGTTGCGGTAGCCCTTTGAGACACCCGCCATGTGCTCTCCCCAGGCCGCGCAATTCGCGTCGTTGTCCAGCCTCGCGGGGGCGCCGAACGTGTCGGACAGCAGCTTCGCAAACGGGATATTCTCGATGGGCAGATTGTCCGCGGCGAGGGCGACGCCCTTCTCCGTGTCGATCTCCCCCGGGCAGCCCATGCCGATGAAGTCGATCTGCTCCCGGTCAAGTCCCGCCTCCGAAATGAGCTTGCGGGTGCCGTCGAGGACAATGGCCTGCAGCTCTTCCGGATTGCGGCAGTCCGCCGTGCGGAGCTCGAGCGAATACAGAATGCGGTAGCTGTCGTCCACCGCGCCGATGTCAACATTCGTACCGCCGAGGTCAATTCCGATTTTCATAAAAATTTCCTTTCTTTCGTTGGTTCCTTACGAGGGGTACGCCCCGCGGGCAATCTGCTCGCGCAGGTGGTCGGCCACCCGCTGCCGGTCCTCGCGGTAGGTTACGCCGAACCAGCGGTCTTTTGTGCGCAGCACGCGCAAAGGACGGCCGCATTCGTTGCGGTACGCCCAGACGGCGGACGGGAGGTAGTACTCCTGCTTCTGCGGGTTTGTCAGCCCCCGCAGGAAGTCCGCAAAGCCCGCTTCCGCCGAGCGCAGGAAGCCGTCGTCGAGTGCCCACGCGTTCATGGAAACGGTGCAGTCCCTGTCGAGCGGATGCCAGACGCCGTCCTCGCGGTAGGCGACAGTACCGTCCGGCCGCGTGCCAATCTCGGTGCGCTCATGGATGTCGAGCAGGTTGTCGTTCCCGTCGCAGGCGCAGACCCCGCGGGATACCGTGCCGTTTTCGGTCATCGTGTTGCGCAGCGGGAAGCCGACCATGCAGCCGCAGGCGGTCTCCGGCGCGGCTCCCCGCGCCCTGTCCACGAGAAAGCGATGCAGCAGGCGGAACGTCTCCTTGCCGTAGAGGTCGTCGGCGTTCACCACCGCAAACCCCTCCCCGCGCAGCAGCTCCCTTGCGGCCAACACGGCGTGGGCGGTGCCCCACTGCTTTTCCCGCCCGACGGGGACTTCAAATCCTTCCGGCAGGTCGGATAGCTCCTGAAACGCGTAGCATACCTCCACGCCTTCCCCGTGCCGGGCGGCGATGCGGTCGCCGAGGGTCTCGCGGAAAGCCTGTTCGTTCTCCCGCTGGATGACGAAAATCACCCGGTCGAATCCGGCGCGGACCGCGTCGTACACCGTATAATCCAGAATGAATTCCCCGTTCGGGCCGACCGGGTCCATCTGCTTGAGCCCGCCGTATCGGCTGCCCAGCCCGGCCGCCATTACCAGCAGCGTCATGGAAGCTCCCTTCTTTCTCCTCAGTATCTCCGTATATATCTTCATCTTAATTTTACATCAAAACGGTAATAAAGTAAAGGGGGTAACGGAATTTTTTGGCAGAAAAATTTTTCCCCGCTCCCGCACGCGAAAAAAGGTTGACAAAATGGGGCAATTGTGCTATCATTTGGCTGCTTGAATGCGATAAAGAGAGGGAAATACCATGGAACAGAAAAAAATCGACGCCCCGCTCCGCATCGGGGTAATCGGGCTCGGCGCACGGGGGGCGGGCATCGTGGACACGGTGCTGCTTCCGCTGGCCAAGAGCGGGAAGCTCGCGCTGATTGCCGTGTGCGACGTCTACGCTGACCGCGCGGATGCGGTCGCCGACCGCGTGGAGACGCAGGTCGGGGTCCGTCCTCTCTGCGCGCGGGATTACCGCGAGGTCATTGGGGCCCGTCCGCAGGCGGTACTGATCCTTTCGGCGTGGGAGAGTCACGTCGGGATCGCCGTCGAGGCGATGCGCGCGGGGATCCCGGTCGGTATGGAGGTCGGCGGCGCCTACACGGTCGAGGACTGCTGGCGGCTGGTACGCGTGTACGAGGAAACGGGGATTCCTTGTATGCTTCTGGAGAACTGTTGCTACGGCAGGCGGGAGCTGATGGCGCTGCATATGGTGCGGCAGGGGGTTTTTGGAGAGATCGTTCACTGTGCCGGGGGCTACCTGCACGACTTGCGATCGGAGATCGCCAACGGCGACGTCAACCGCCACTATCGGCAGCGAAATTACCTGCTGCGCAACTGCGAGAACTACCCGACGCACGAGCTCGGGCCGATCATGGCGGTGCTCGACATCAACCACGGCAACCGTATGCTGACGCTCAACACGGTCGCGTCCGGGGCTGCCGGGATGCGGGCCTACGTCCGCGAGCATCGGCCGGACAGCCCGCTCGCCGACAAGACCTTCAACCAAGGGGACGTGACGACGACCATCATCAAGTGCGCCAACGGGCAGACCATCGTCCTGACACTCGATACGACCCTCCCGCGGATGTACTCGCGCGGGTTCACCGTCCGCGGCACGAAGGGAATGTACTGCGAGGACGGGGATTTCATCCACATGGACGGCGAGCCGGAGTTCGACAACGTCGTCAAGGTCGCCGGGAACGCCGAAACCTACGTCGAGCGGTACGAGCACCCAATCTGGCGCGAGTACCGGAAGAACCCCGTCGGCGGACATGACGGCATTGACTGGCTCGTCTACAATGCGTTCTTCGACAGCGTCCTCGGCGGACTCGTCCCGCCGATCGACACCTACGACACCGCGACGCTCCTCTCCATTACCCCGCTTTCCGCGGACTCCGCCGCGATGGGCGGCGCGCCTGTTGCCATCCCCGACTTCACCGGCGGTCGATGGGTTTTACGCACTGAATTTCCGGATGCTGACCGCGGGCCGTATTCATTGTTCACGTGCTGAGGGGGTGTGCGGCGGGGGCGTCGCCGCACCGCATGGACAGAGAAGAAGGGAGGTTCAAAACTTGAGCCTCCCTTTTTGCATTGCTGTGCGGCGAAACTTAAAACAGCGCCTTCAAGAAATCCCTGATCTCGTCGTACCAATGGAGGAACGGAATGAGGAGGGCGACGGCGAGGACGCAGACGACGGCGAGGATGATAAAGCCGCGGGCGGAATAAGACGGAACGTCGTCGGCGGGCAGGGCGCCGGCCTGCCGCAGGGGGTGGCGGAGGGAGCGGATGAGCGTGCAGATGACGAAAACTTCGAGGGGGAGAAGCAGGAGGTTTTTCGCACCGGAGAGGGAGACGAGATAGCCGTACATTCCGAAGTTTCCGCCGTAGTTCATGAGTACGTTCCAGACGGACCCGAGCAGCATATTGATGCCAAGGTTGATGATCGCCTTGGCGAGCAGGACGCGGAGAAAGCTGGGCCGGGCGCGGTAGAGGAAAAGCGCGTAGACGAGGGCGGTGAGAACGGCGGTAAGCGTGTAGCCGGGGAAAGGCGCTTCGCCGGAAAGCATGACGCCGACGAGGTCGACGAGCAGTCCGCAGGGAATCGCCATGACGGGTCCGGTCAGCAGGGAGCAGAGCGCGATGACCGGAAACGAGAGCATGACGCGGAGGTTGTTCGAAAGGACCGGGATGTAGATGAGCTCGAGCGCGATGGCGAGCGCACAGAGCAGGGCGGCCGTGACGATGGAGCGCAGGTGCGTCAGCTCGGACGCCGCCTGCCGCCAGTAGTCGCGGGAAAACGGGTGGGCGTAGGTTTGCGTATTTGCCGGGGTTGCCATGAAAAAATGCCTCCTTTCCTTACAGAAATCCTGCGAGAAAAGAGACAAAAAACAATTGCCCCGTCAATTTTTTCAGCGGGATGCGGCGAACGCACCGCGGGACGGCCAGGTCGCCAAACCCGGTTTTCCCTTCGTCCGGAAGACAACTCCCCGTTCTTCCGGCACTGTACGCGCGAACGCCTACTCTGTAGGTAGGAACAGTATATCATAGATCGGGACGGATTGCAAGGGGAAAACGTAAAAAAGGGCGGTTTCACTAAATTCAGATCGATTCGAGGAGAATTTTCCATGCTTCGCACAGGCGCGGGAGAGTCCACGAAGCGTTCGCCGGGCTGGTCGAGGGGAGACAGACGGCGGTGACGCCGGTGCGGGGCAGGAGGTAACGGCGGTAGCACGCGTCGGAGGTCTTTCCGTTGGTAAAGACGCGCAGATCCGGGCAGACGGCGAAAAGCGGGGACAGATCGTTCGGAAGGGGGTTGCGGATGCTGCTGTCGGCGCTGCCGCGCAGTTCGCAGGACGCGATGGAGTCCCAGAGCGCGACGCGATGGCAAAGGAGAAAGGCGGTCTTTTCTTCCGGGGTCTGCGGGAGCCGCTCGCCGAACAGGGTCGAAAGGACCTTCCAGAAGCGGTTTTGCGGGTGGGCGTAGTAGAAGCGCTCCTCGCGCGAGCGGACGGACGGGAACGAGCCGAGGACCAGCACGCGGGAATGCTCGTCGTAAATCGGCGGCAGGGGGTGTGCGACGCGGGCGGACGCCATGGCATGAACGCCTCCTTTTTACGGTAACTCCCGCACAATTCGGCGGCAAAGCCGCCGAATTGTGCGGAGCGGGGACGCGTGGGGGACGAGTCAGACGGGTTCCTTCGAGGAATTCTGCGTTTTCCTGCTGAATTGTGCGGAGCGGGGACGCGTGGGGGACGAGTTCCCCGCACGTACCCCTTTGCGTATCGCTTTGCGCCTTCACCCCACGGGGAGGACGCCGGTGCAGGGGAAGGATTCGCCGAGGCGGCGGTTGTAGGTGCAGGCAAAGCTGTCTTCGCCGGTGTATCCCTTATCGGGGAAGTAGGCGAAGCGGCCGTCGGACGTGAGGGGAATGCTGCCGTGCCCGGTCGGGCTGACGAGCGTGTAGAGGGAAGGCGCCGTGTCGGCGGCGGGGACGAGCGTTCCGCGGGTGACGGAATCGGCGGACGCGGAGAAGCGCAGCTCCTCGCGGTCGCCGGGGGTGATGTCGAGGTCCTCTTTGGCAAAGCGGTAGGTCGCATTGTACTGGAGCCGGCAGAGCGGATCCCTGCTGTAGGCGAGGGCGGCGTAGTTGTTGACGTCGTCGTAGTAGATGTGAATGGCCCCGTCGTAGCCGGTCAAGACGCCGTAATGGAGGTACTGCATATACCGGCGTGCGTAGCGCGAATCGGAAAGTGGTCGTGCGTGACGTAGAGCATGGTCGTCCCGAACTTGCATTTACCGGCGTGCGTAGCGCGAATCGGAAAGGGCGCAGAACGTTTGCTCGATCTTCCCGCGCATCCCGAGCGCTTCCGCCTGCGAAGCGGCGAATCGCTTCTGCGCCCAGAGCGCGGCGGCGCCGGAGGGGAGCGCGCCGGTCGGGCAATAGAGGAACCCGTCCATGAACGTGTCAACGATGTTACCTTGCCCGTCAAGATAGGCGACGAACAGCCGTCCGGTCGGCTCGCCGTCAAAGAGGGTCGTGTCCGCGAACGGGGCGCGCTCGTCAAATTCGCAGTTGTCGAGCGTACAAGAGGCGCGCAGGGCGGCATTCTCCGTTGCCGCCGCGTTGACCGCTTTGCCGGTTGAAAGGGCTTTCCGTGCCGTGCGGTCGACGGATTCGTTCTGGTAGGCGAGGGCGGCCGTATCGGTCTTTTCGGGTTCGAGTTCGTCGAGGAAGAAGAAGCCGCCGCCCGTGCGGACATACCGGGAGTCCACCGGCTCCTCAAGCTCGGGGCGGCAGGTCCCCATGGTCTGCACGTCGTTCGACTGGAAGGCCGAGGTGCCGAGACGGTCCCGGTTTTCACCGTCGTTCGAGCCGTAGAAGGACGCCCCGCGCGCGGGCCGCACGCCGTCCCGGCCGAGGTCGGGCGAGCGGGCGCGGAAGGCGCTCAGCCGCTTGCCGTCTTCGCCGAGGTCGATCTCAAACCGGGTGGTCGCCGTGTAACCGACCGTGCGCACGTCCGTGCGGGCGGCCGCTTTAATCCCCGGCTTTTTCTATTAGATAGAATTTCTCCGACCGTGCGCACGTCCGTGCGGGCGGCCGCGGCGTCCGGGACCTTCTGTCCGTCGGTCGGCTGTTCGCCGTACACGTCGGGGTACGACGGACTCGGCCCGGTGGCCGCCGTATAGGGCTTGCCGACACTGACGAGGGTCTGGCGGGATTTTTCCGGTTCGGACGGGGGGTCGACTCGTCGCCGCCGGAGGTTTCGCCGGGCATCCCGTCACAGGCGGAGAGCAGAAGCGCGCCGGCTAAAGGAGGAGCAGGAGAAACCTTGCAAAGTGTTTCATACGGCCGTCCCGCTTTCGTTTTCCATCGTTCCCGCACGGACGGAAACCGGCACGCCGTTGACGGTCAGCGTTCCCTCCGCGCGGATAATCACACACGGTTTGCCGTCGAGCAGGCGAACCTGCACGAGGTCGTTGCGGGAAGCGTTTACCTTGATATGCACGTCCTCCGTCCGCAGCGCGGTCGTCCCGCCGTCGGTCAGGTTCTGGGGCGGCAGGGCGGCCCCGCCGAATCGGTCGTTGTAGGCCTGTTCGAATCGCGCAAGCTTGTCCGCCGACACGCCGCAGTAGGCAAGGGCGGTTTTGAGCTGGTCGCAGGTGACCGGGGAAATCGGCTCCTCGGGGGTTTCCTTCTGCGACTGCACCCGGGCGAGCAGGGCGTCCTGCACGGTCTGTACCACGCCGTAGCTGCATTCCTCCTCGAGGGAATCGGAAAGCAGATCTCGGAAGGACTGCTTTTGCTCATCGGCGGGCATCGGCAGCGGGGTCCCGAACAGGGCGGACGCGAGCTCCGGGTGGTTGTCCTTGAGGTTTCGCGCCGCGTAGAGCGCCCCGTAGAGGTTGGCGCAGCGGTTGTCAAAGGCGGGGAACAGGAAGCCCGCTTCGGGCGAAGCGACGACCTGCTCGGCCTCCCGCGACTGGAACAGCCGCCGGAACGCGTCGTAGCGCAGGGCGGGCCTGTTGAGCTTCATCGGACAGACGCAGCAGAGCAGGTAGGAGAACACGGTGTCCGAGCCGTCCTCCCGCTTCGACCCGTCCTTGCCGTAGGACGGGACGTCGTAGGTGTCCTCCGCGAGCAGGATCAGGAACGCCCCGTCCGTTTCAAAGGCGGAAATGACCTTGGCGTAGAAGTCTTGTATCGCCTGTTCGTCCTTGAGCCTGCTGTCCCGCAGGGCGCGCAGCAGGCGGTGTTCCCCGCCGCTTACGACCTGCTCGTTTGGAAAGGTCACGTCGAGCAGCTGCTTGCCGGCGGAGCCGGAAAAGGTCCGGCGGAATAACGCAAGGTAGCGCTCGCATTCCTCCGGTTCAAGCATGGACATGGACTGGCGGAAGGTGGTGATGATCTCCTTCTTGTCGTTGACGTAGCAGCCGCAAAGGGCGCCGATGTTGTTCTTTTCATAGCGGAAGCGGCGCCGCAGTTCCGCGATTTCCTTGTCGAGCATGGGGATTTCCTTTCATGAGGCCGGCAATGCCGGACGGATATGGATCGAATGGCTTGCTTATCGACGTCAGTATACCATGCTTTGCGGAAAAAAGCAACCGTATTTTTGCAATTTTGCGATTTTACGGTTAGCATCCGGCGGACGCGGGAAGAATACATCTTGACAAGGGTGAAAATCTGTGCTACAGTAGTTCCGAAAGGAAGTGCTTACGGGATGGAGAACCATTTCAGGGTCCGCGAGGAGTTCGCCGCGGATTGGCGGAAGCGGTTGGGCGACGAAGCATACGAGGCGCTCGCGAAAAAAGGCGTGGATATCGAGGACGTCGTGGCGTTCGCCCGGAAGTGGGATATGGCGCTGCAGGCGGTATTGGACCAAATTGAGGAAAAGGACCCCTCCTCGAAGAAATAGACAGGCTCCGGCAGGTTTCTTACATATTTATTATGAAAGGAAGCTTGCACATGGATTTCACCGGAACACGCACGGAAAAGAACCTGCACGACGCGTTCGCCGCGGAAGCGTCGGCCTACACCCGCTACGGACTTTACGCCGCCGCCGCACGGGCGGAGGGCAGCAACGCCGTTGCAAACCTGTTTGAACAGACCGCCGTCAACGAACGGGCGCACGCCGACATCTTCTTCCGCCTCCTCCACGGGACCCGGATGCCCGACACGTCCACCAACCTGCGCGACGCGGCGGGGGTCGAGCACTACGAATGGGCGGAGTTCTACGCGAACGCGGCGAAAACCGCCAAGGCCGAGGGGTTTGACGAGGTCGCCAAGCGGTTTGAACAGGTCGCCGCCATCGAGCAGGAGCACGAGAAGCGCTACCTCGCGATGCTGGACGCGTGGAACACCCGCGCGCTGTTCGTCACGGAGAACGTTTCCGTCTGGCAGTGCGCCAACTGCGGGCATCTCTACGTCGGCACGCAGGCGCCGGCGGTCTGCCCGGTCTGCGCCTATCCGCAGGCGTATTTTCTGCGCCAGAATTAACGGATTCTTTACAGTTCGTTCGGAAGACAATGGATTTTTGCTTTCTCTTCTGCGTCATAAATGAAAGAAAAGAAAAAGAAAAGAAAAAGAGAAGATCGCCAAGTCTGCAATTGTTCGTGAAAAAGCATTCCTATGAAGGAACTGTCAGTTTCTACAAAAATCCCGCTGGTGCCGAACATCATCGCGCCGGCCGCCGTGTCCGTCCGCCGCCGGAAGCGGAAAACGCGGTGCGTGTTTGAAAAACGGGGAGACTGCGCGCCGGTTTGTCGGTTCCCGGCGTGCGAAACGCGTCGTCGTTAAATTAACAAATTATTTACAATTTAATTATAATTTATAAACACACTCGGCGCTTTGGTGTACTATAATAAGGACAGAAACAGGAAAGAAAAAGAAAAGAAAAAGCAAGCGGTCAGAGAAAGGGGTGAGTCCGATGAACAGTGAACCGTTTCCCAAACGTTCGGAAAGGCGGTGTGTCCAATGGGCTGACCTCGACCGGCGAATCTGAGCCGGTTTTGAAAGTTGAAACGGGCGGGCGCCGCGGGGCGTTCCGCTGCAAAGACAAAAGACATTAAAGACGTTCTTCTTCTGGCGCGATACCCTGCAAAGCGCACCTTTGGGTGCGCTTTTTTTTTTGCGCCTTTCCGCCAATTTTTTCCATCCGCGTTCCATCCGCGTCCCGCGCGGGCCGTAAAAAAATGTTCCACTCATATTTTGCGCCCCGAGCGCCGAAACTAACCTTGCGGCAAGCAAAAAGGACAGGCAGAAAGGAAAGGTCAAAATCAAAATGAACAGAACCGTTTTCAGACCGATCCTCGGTTTTTTGAGCATGTGTCTGCTGCTTTGCGTCCTCCTCGGCGCGGAGATTCCGGCGACGGCAGCGGACGGCGGCGTGCGGGAAGTCATTCCGGGCGGGATGGCGTTCGGCGTGAAGTTCTACGCCAAGGGGGCGATCATCATCGGCGTCTGCGACGTCGAGACGGCGGGCGGACTCTGCTCCCCGGCGCGGGACGCGGGCCTTGCGGCGGGCGATATCGTTACGTCCGCGGGCGGCGCGGAGGTCGAAACGCTTGAGCAGCTTCTGGAGCTGGTGAAGAGCAGCGGCGGGCAAAAAATCGAGTTGGAATACCTCAGGGAAAACGAAAAGCAAACCACGACCGTCACCCCGGTCGTCGATCAAGGAACGAACGAGTATCGTATCGGCGTCTGGGTGCGCGACAGCACGGCGGGCATTGGAACGATCACGTTTATCGATGCCGAAACCAAGCGCTTCGGCGGGCTCGGGCATGGAATCAACGATTCCACGACCGGGCTGCTCATGCCGTTCGGGCGGGGGAGCGTGACCGATGTGCGCATTGAAGGCGTCGTGCGGGGGCGCAAGAATTTTCCGGGCGAGCTGAAAGGCAGCTTCGGCACGCAGGACCTCGGCCGGTTGGACCGCAACACGGAAGTCGGGGTATTCGGGGTGTATGACGCCCTGCCGGGGGAATTGGCGGACCCGGTCGAAGTCGCTCCGGCAAACGCTCTGCACACCGGGGACGCGACCGTGCGCACGGCGGCGGACGGGCGGGTTCGCGAGTACGCCGTCGAGATCGAGGAGATTTACGACGACGCGGGACGGACCAAAAACTTCCTCGTGCGGGTGACCGACGAGCGGCTGCTCGTCTTGACCGGCGGCATCGTGCAGGGGATGTCCGGCAGCCCGATCCTGCAGGACGGACGGCTGGTTGGCGCGGTCACGCACGTGCTGGTCAGCGATCCGACGCGGGGATACGGCATCCGCATCGAAAATATGCTTTCAGAGCTCGGAAAATCGGCATCTTAAACCAAAAATGCTTGACAAGCCGGGGTGGATATGCTATACTGTAAAAAATTGCAGAAAAGCGTCGTTTCCACTGTCCCGGCTTTCGGGCGTTGCGGCCGGGGCGGGGAAATCCCTGTCTTTTCGGCGGCGTCCCCGTGCGGGAAGACTTATGCCCAATCAAACTCGAATGAGGGGAGCATACAGCATGAAACTCATCTACGGGGTCAAGGACAGACCCAAATTCGGACAGCTGGTCGTTTTCGCGGTCCAGCAGCTGCTCGCGATCATGGCGGCGACGCTGGTCGTTCCGGTCATCACCAACGGTTCGGCGGGGCTCGTCGGCAAAGACGCGATGAGTACGGCGGCGGCCCTGCTCGGCGCGGGTCTCGGGACGCTGGTCTATGTGCTCTTTACGAAGGCCCGCAGCCCGGTTTTCCTCGGTTCGTCGTTCGCGTTTCTCGGGTCTATGGCGGCCGCGTTCGCGGGCGCGGTGTCGGTGCAGGTCGGCTACGCCGGCCTGATCCTCGGCGCGTTCTTCGCGGGGCTGGTGTACATCGTTATCGCGGGGATTGTCAAGTTTGCCGGCACGGGCTGGATCAATCGTCTGATGCCCGCCGTCGTCATCGGGCCGACGGTCGCGATCATCGGGCTTTCGCTCGCCGGGAACGCCGTCGGGGATCTGCAGTCCGGCGGGGTGGCGGGTACGTCCGTCTACGTCGCGCTCCTTTGCGGGCTGGTGACCCTCGCGGTGACCATGCTCTGCTCGACATATGGCAAAAGGATGGCCCGTCTCATTCCGTTCATCATCGGCATCCTCGCCGGGTACGCCGTGGCCTGCGTCTTTACGGTCATCGGCGGCGCCGCGGGAATCGAGTCGCTCAAGGTCATCGATTTTACCCCGTTTCAGAACCTGCTGACCGACGGGAAGGTGACGCTGAACACCTTCCTCTCTGTCCCGAACATGACGTTTATGACCGCGATCAAGGGGGTCAGGGATCTCGACCTCTCCTATGTCGGAACGATCGCTGTCGCGTACATCCCGGTCGCGCTCGTGGTCTTCGCGGAGCATATCGCCGACCATAAGAACATCTCCTCCATCATCGAAACCGACCTGCTTGAGGACCCGGGCCTGCATCGGACCCTGCTCGGCGACGGCGTCGGCTCCATGGTGGGCGCTTTCTTCGGCGGCTGCCCGAACACGACTTACGGCGAGTCCATCGCCTGCGTCGCCATCACCCGCAACGCTTCCGTCGCGACCATCATCGCGGCGGCTGTCGGCGCGGTCCTTATTTCGTTCATTAACCCGTTCGTGGCGTTCGTCAACTCGATTCCGTCCTGCGTGATGGGCGGGGTGTGCATGGCGCTCTACGGCTTCATCGCGGTCTCCGGTCTGAAGATGCTTCAGAAGGTGGATTTCGAAAAGAACGCGAACCTGTTCACGGCGTCGGTCATCTTCATCGCCGGCATCGGCGGCCTGACCGTCAGCTTCGGCAAGGTGACGATCACGTCCATCGCCTGCGCGCTGATCCTCGGCATCCTCACGAACCTCCTGCTTTCCCGCAAAAACCGCAAAGACGATTGAAAAAGGAGAAGATCCCATGGCGGAACTGCATATCATTGAACACCCGCTGATCCAGCATAAACTTACCATCATGCGCAATCGCAAGACCGGCTCGAAGGATTTCCGCGAGCTGCTGCGCGAGATCGCGATGCTTATGGGCTACGAGATCACCCGCGACCTCCCGCTCGAGGACGTGCGGATCGAAACCCCGCTCTGCCCGATGACGGCGAAGAAGATCTCCGGCAAGAAGCTCGCCATCGTCCCGATCCTGCGCGCGGGTATCGGCATGGTCGACGGCCTGCTCTCGCTCATCCCGGTCGCCCGGGTCGGACACATCGGCCTTTACCGCGACCCGAAAACGCATCAGCCGGTCGAGTACTATTGCAAATTGCCGTCGGACGTGGCGGAACGGACGGTCATCCTCGTCGATCCGATGCTCGCGACCGGCGGGAGCGCATCCGACGCGCTTTGCAAGCTCAAGGAGCGCGGGGTAACGGACATCCGGCTGATGTGCCTTGTCGGGGCGCCGGAGGGCGTCGCAAAGGTGCAGGCGGATCACCCGGACGTGCCGATCTATCTCGCGGCCCTTGATGAAAAGCTCAATGAGAACGCGTATATTCTTCCCGGCCTCGGCGACGCCGGGGACCGCATTTTCGGAACCCTCTGAACCGGGTTTGCAGGAAAAAGCTGCGGAAATTGCAGATTTTTTGAGAAAATTTTAGAATTCCTCTTGACTTTATCACAGGAACATGCTATATTGTTAACGTGAACGATCTTTTTCGTATGCCGCTTGCCGGTCAAATCGGGGGATTGCCGGCGGGACGGCGCTTCCTCGCGGATGCTTTCGGGCGTCGCGCGCGGTTGCCGGATTTCAGATCCGCAAGGCTTGGAGGACGCGCTTTTGAAACCGGACGGGAATGTGAGAACGGCCGCGCGGGTGCGCCGCGGCGGCGTGCGAAAGAGAAAAGTGAAGCAAAAACCAAATCCAAATGCAAAATGGAGGTCATTTACAGTATGAAGACAAAAGTTCTTGCGCTTCTGCTTGTTCTGCTGCTGCTCGTCCCGTGCGTCCTTGCGGCGTGCTCCGATGACAAAGATACCGGCAGCGATACATCCAGCGGCGCGGCGTCGGGCGAATCGTCCGCTGCGGAATCGAGCGAACCGTCCGGCGACGCTTCCAATGTGTCCGGCGATACGTCCACGAAGGACTACGACATGCCGGAGCAGGACGCCGGCGTCCTTGACGAGGATTGGAACAAGGTCGTTATCGGGGACATCACCGAACTTAGCGGCGATTTCCGGTTCCCGGGATACGGCAGCGGGACTGCCGCCGCGTCCGACTTGAATATTAACGGCATGACCGTCGGCTACGGCACGATGGAGCTTGACCGTTACGGTACCTACCAGTGGAATACTACCGTCGTCGCTTCCCACACGGAGGAAGAGGACGCCGACGGCAATCTCGTCATCACCATCGAAATCAAGCCGGGTCTGAAGTTTAGCGACGGCAGCGAGGTCAAGGCGGTCAACTACCTCGCCTACCTCCTCGCGTACTCTTCTCCGGTCGTCCGGGCCAGCAAGCATCCGGGCGTTGTCGGTCAGACGTTTGTCGGGTTTTCGGAATTCTATGAATATGCGGGTGAGGAAGAAGGCTACTCCCCCGAAGGCACAACCAAGGAATTCTCCGGTCTGCGTCTGCTGGGCGATTACAAGTTCTCCATGACGATCAGCAAGGAGGGCGGCTTCTATCCGTATTACTATGCGGAAACCTACGGCGCGGTTTCCCCGTATCCGCTCGACCTGATCCTCGGTACGGACGCCGACGGCAACGCCATTGAAGTGAAGGATGACGGCAACGGCGCGTATTTGTCCGAGGAGTGGTACGCCAAGACGAAGGACTCCGCCCCGGACGCTCCGAAGTGGGTTCAGACCGCGCACGTTAACGAAGCGCGCTGGGATGTTTCCAAGTATGCGTATTCGGGCCCGTACGTGATTTCCGAATGGGATTCCTCCACGAAGGAAGCCACCCTGAAAGTCAACAAGAACTACGCCGGCAACTGGGAGGGCCAGAAGCCCCCGATCGGCACCATTGTTTACACGAAGGTCGTTCAGGAGACCCAGATGGACGCGCTCCAGAACGGGCAGGTCGATGTGCTTACGGGTCTGACGGACGCCGACGCGATCAAGAAAGGGATCGAACTTGCCGACACGGACGGGTATGACGAATACCACTACGACCGTGCCGGCTATGGGAAGATCCAGTTCGACTGCGACTTCTCCCCGACGATGTTCACCGAAGTCCGGCAGGCGATTTCCTACATCCTCGATAAGAATGAGTTTGCGCAGACGTTTACGGGCGGCTACGGCACGGTCGTTTACGGTCCGTACGCGGTTCTGATGCCCGTGTATCAGGCGGTCAAGGACGACTTGCAGCTGGATTACTATGACTTTTCCGTCGCCAACGCCAAGAAGGTGCTCGAAGAGGGCGGCTGGGTCTACAACTCCAAGGGCGAGGCCTATACCGAAGGCGGCACGGGCATTGACAGCGTCCGCTACAAGAAGCTTGAGGGCGAGGATCAGCTGACCGACGCCAACATCAACTATACGTCCGTCCAGAATGCGGACGGCATCACCTACAAAACCGTCCAGGTCGGCGACGATTACTATATGCCGCTGGTCATCAACTGGTTCGGTTCCGAAGGCAACTCCGTCTCCGACCTGCTGAATACCATGCTTGTCAATGGCGAAGCGACCAAGGAGATCGGTATGGTGATCCGCAACGAGGTTGGCGAATTCACCGCTCTGACGGGTCAGATCTACCGTGATCCGGAGGTCGGTTACAGCGGAACGCCGACCTACAGTATGTACAACCTCGCGACCGGCTGGACCTCGTCTATTTACGACTATTCGTGGAACTGGAGCCTTGATCCGAATTACTTCGATTATTCCGTGAACAAGTGGTATGACCCGTACGACAAGGAATTCCCGTATGCGGAGCATACCGGCCTGTCCTATGACGAAGCGATGGAGCAGTCCGGCGGCAAACTCGGTATGGACTATCTGTCGATGGCGATGGTGTACACGGCGACGACGGAAGAGGAATATAACCAGTGGTGGAAGGCGTACATTGAGAGATGGAACTACCTCGAACCGGATATTCCGCTTTACGGCAACATCTACTATGATTTGTACAACTCGAAGATCGAGCACTTCCAGACCTCCGCGTACTTTGGAGCGTCCAGCGCGATTCTGTACTGCACGGTCAAGAAGCCTTCGTAAGGCGGAAACTGCACAGCAATTGAAAACGATTCCGGCTTAACCCGGATTTGGGCAATGGGGCGGTGTTTCACCGCCCCATTGCCATATCGCCCGGAATCTCTGAGCGAGAACGGGGTCGGGAATGAGAGGTGGATATGGGAAAATACATACTGAAACGGCTTGGATACATGCTGCTGGTGTTCCTGATCCTGTCGCTGCTGCTGTATCTGGTCTACAACTTGATCCCTTTCAATCGTGCCAGCGCGATCGCGGAGGAGAATAAGGCGGCCTACAAGAACGACCCGGAAGGCTTGGAACGATTCCGCCTGCAAAAGGAAATTGAGCTGGGGCTCAAAAAGCTGGACGAAAATGGGGAGCCGCAAAAGGTGAACGTTTTTGTGCGTTACCTCGGCTGGCTGGGCGTCGTGCCGGTCAACGGCGAATACAACGGATTGCTGCAAGGCAACTTCGGCTACAGCTACCAGTACGACAAACCGGTGCTGGACAGTCTTGGGGAACCGATGCGCAACACGATGTTTCTGAACATTTTCTCGGTCATCCTCGCGCTTGCGGTGACGATCCCGCTTGGGATCTTCTGCGCGGTGCATCGCGGCAGCAAGCGGGACAGCGCGATCCAGGTGTTCACGATTGTCGGCTACAGCATCCCGTTCTTTATCATCGCGATCCTGTTCATCTGGCTCTTCGCGAGCACGCTCGGCTGGTTCCCGGTCAGCGGCATGAAGACCCCGGGCAGCAACTATACCGGAATGAGGAAGTTCCTTGACGAATTGTATTACCTCGGCCTGCCGCTGATTGTTATGACCTTCGGGTCCCTTGGCGGGATGACGCGGTATGTCCGCGCATCCATGACGGAAGCGCTGACGATGGACTGTGTGCGCACGGCGCGCGCGAAGGGCGTCAAGGAGAAGGTGGTCGTGTATAGCCACGCTTGGCGCAACGCGCTCATTCCGGTCATCACGCTGGTAATCGGGTGGTTCATCAGCATCTTTGCCGGTTCGATCATGCTCGAGAACATCTTCGGGCTCAACGGCATGGGAAAGATCCTGATTCAATCCCTGACCGCGAACGACTTGGACATGGTTTTGTGTCTGGAGCTGTTCTACGCGGTCATCGGGCTGCTTGGCAACCTGATCGCTGACATCGCGTATGGAATTGCCGATCCGCGGATCCGGGTCAATAAGTAAAGGGAGGGCAGGCAGATGGCAGAGAAAAAGGAATCCTCCCGCAAAACGTTCGCGCCGTTCCGCTGGCTCAAGCGCGGATTTTTCGGCGGCTCGAAGGAGCTTTCGCCGGAAAACGAACGGTACGACAGCCCCGGCAAACTTGCATGCAAGCGCTTTTTCCGTCGTCCGTCCGCGTGCGTCGCGACGGTCGTACTGATTTGTCTGTTCCTGTTCGTCTTCATCGGGCCGATTTTCGACCCGTTCGACCCCAGCTATTCGGAAACCATGATGAAGAACGTGGCGCCGGGGTATGATATGATGTCGGTTCCGTCGGAATTGGCGTCCTCCCTCAAGGAAATTTCCTCCGGCGGCAAGTTCTCCGTCGGGCTAAGCAACGAGGGAAAAGTGTACCTGTGGGGCTACACCGGGTTTCTGTCGGGCGAGCAGTCGCTGGAAATCCCGGAGGAGGTCGCGAATGACAGGATCGCCCACATTGCCGCCGGTACCGACCACATCGTCGCCATTAGTGAGAGCGGCAAGGTCTACGCATGGGGCGACAAGCGGAACGCGCAGTATGACGGCATCGGCAGCCTGACGGAATCGCTGGTCCAGCCGGAGCCGGAGGAATTGCTGACGGATGGTGTCGACGCCTCGCAGGTCAAGCAGTTGGTCTGCGGCAACCAGATGACGGCTATCGTTATGGAGGACGGCAGCTTCTACATCTGGGGCAATAAGGCAAGCGGCGCGTCGAACCTCGACACACTCATGCGCCCGGGCAACGGAAAAGTCGAGAAGCTGGTCTTCACTTCGAGCAAGGTACTCGGCCTGACGCAGAAGGGCGAGCTGATGCTGCTGAACGCGGGCAACTTCCGCAGCTATGAATCCAAAGACGGCATTGTGGACACGATGGAGTACATCGGCGAGCGCAAGGTGCTTGACATCGCCGCCATCAGCTCGAGCGTCGCGGTGCTGCTGGAGGACGGGGAGATCCTTATGCTCGGCGGAAACGCGGACCGGAACGTCCCGCAGATTCCGGAAGGGGATCGTGCGGTGGCGCTTTCGGGCGGAGCAAAGCATTTCGGATTGCTGACCGAGCAGGGCCGCGTGTACGTCTGGGGCGGGGGCACCCTCGGGCAGCTTGACGCGCCGGAGTCCGTGACCGAACCGGGCGCCGCGGATCGGCTGTTCTCGGTCGGGTTCCAGAATTACACGGTCAAGGACGGCAAGCTGGTTGAAAAGTGGGGCCACGGCGGGTACCTGATGGGGACCGACGAGCTGGGCCGGAGCATTTTTAACCGCGTGCTCAACGGCGGCCGGATGACCATGACCATCGGCGCGGTGGCGGTGATCGTCTCGTCCATCATCGGCATCATCATCGGCTGCATATCCGGCTATTTCGGTGGGAAGGTCGACATGGTCCTGATGCGTGTGACCGAAATTTTCGGATCCATCCCGTTCCTGCCGTTCGCCATTATTCTTTCGTCTATCTTTCAAGGCGGACAGGTAGAGATTTTCGGTATGACGCTCGTCGTGACGGAAAACCGGCGAATCTTCATCATCATGATCATCCTCGGGCTGCTCTCGTGGACCGGGCTTGCGCGGCTGGTGCGCGGGCAGGTGCTTGCGGAACGTGAGAAGGAGTTTATCACGGCCGCGAAGGCAATGGGCATTCGGGAGCGCCGGATTGCTTTCAAACACATCCTGCCGAACGTCATTTCCGTCATCCTCGTCAGCATGACGCTGGATTTCGCGAGCTGTATGCTGACGGAGTCCTCGCTGTCCTACTTAGGCTTCGGCGTGAGGCTTCCGCGTCCGACGTGGGGCAACATGCTGAACGGCTGCAACGACGCCATTGTCATCCAGTCCTATTGGTGGAGATGGGTGTTCCCCGCTCTGTTCCTGTCCGTGGCGGTCATCTGTATCAACGTCATTGGCGACACCTTGCGTGACGTCCTTGATCCGAAGTCGGAGGTGGATCGGTAATGGCATTGCTGGAAGTCAACAACCTGCATACCTATTTCAAGACCCGAAACGGCACGGTCAAGGCGGTCAATGGCGTCTCGTATCAGCTTGAAGCGGGCAAAACGCTCGGCATCGTCGGGGAAAGCGGATCCGGCAAGAGCGTTTCCGCCATGAGCATCCTGCGGCTGCTCGACGCGAACGGCTACATCGCCGAGGGCTCGGTGCAGTTCGATGGCAAGGAACTCGTCACTCTCCCGATGAAGGAGATGTACCAGATTCGCGGCAACCGCATTTCGGTCATCTTCCAGGAGCCTATGACTTCGCTGAACCCGGTGTTTTCGATCAAGCGGCAGCTTTCCGAGCCGTTCCGGATTCACCAGAACATGACCAAGAAGCAAGCGGCTGAAAAATGCATTGAGATGCTCCAGTCCGTGCAGATCCCGAACCCGGAGTCTGTTGCGCGGCAGTATCCGCACCAGCTTTCGGGCGGAATGCGGCAGCGCGTCATGATCGCCATGGCGTTGGCGTGCAAGCCGGACATCCTGATCGCCGACGAGCCGACGACGGCGCTGGATGTGACGATCCAGGCGCAGATTTTGCGGCTGATGAACGAGCTGCAGGAGGAGAACGGGACGGCGATCCTGTTCATTACGCACGACCTCGGGGTCATCAATGAGATGGCGGACGACGTGGTCGTGATGTACTGTGGGCAGGTGGTGGAGCAGGCTCCGGCGAAGGTCATCTTCACGGACTGCCCGAAAAGCCACCCATATACCGAGGGGTTGATGTACTCCATTCCCCGGCTCAACGACGACCGGTCGAAGCTGGACCCGATTCCCGGCGTCGTGCCGCATCCGCTGGACCTTCCGAAGGGCTGTAAGTTCGCCCCGCGGTGCAGGTACTGCACGAAGAAGTGCCTTGCGGAGGAGCCGCAGCTTTTGCCGGTAAGCAATGATCAGCTCGTCCGCTGCTTCTACCCCGAAAAATCCGAAAGGGGGAGCGCAGAGCATGCAAAAATTACTGTCCATCAGTAACCTGAAAAAGTATTTCCCGCTGCCGAAGACGAAGCTGTTCCAGCGGGAGCGGCTGTACGTCCGCGCCAACGAGGAGATCAACATCGATATCTACCAGGGCGAGACGTTCGGACTCGTCGGCGAGTCTGGCTGCGGAAAGTCAACGCTCGGGCGGACGCTGTTGCAGCTGTACGATCAGACGGCGGGGAACACGATGTATTACGGGCGCTCGCTCGCCTCGGTTTCGCCGGATTACGTGTTTGAAACGCTCAGGAAAGCGGAGTCCTACATCGCGAAGTTCCGCAAGGCGGAAGCGAAGGCGAAGGAGCTGACCGAAACGTGCGACCGGCTCGGCGAGAATGCGACGTTCTTCGACCTGCAGGAAAAGAACCTTGCGCTCGCGGAGTCGCAGACGGCTCTGCACAATGTGGCGAAAATCCTCGGCGGGTTCACCGTGCGGGACACCCGCAAAGGGGCGGACCTGCTGCTGCGGGAGTTTCAGCTGAAGACCCGTGTCGCGAAGCTGCAGGCAAAAATCGACGACCTCAGGCTGCGGCAGGGGATGGTGGAGGAAACCATCGCCGACCGGAGGGAAAAGGGCAGCTCGACGAGTTCGCAGGAGGCAAAGCTTGCCAAACTCAGGGAGAAGGAGGCTCCGCTGTACGAGGCGCAGAAGGCCGTCGGGCGGGAGCTTGAAAAGGCCGAATCGCAGGTCCGCGCCGCCCGCGACGCACACGCCGGGGACGTGGAATTCGAGGAATTTGAGAAATTTCTCGACGATGGGATCGATCTTTCCCGCCTGAAGAACAAGGAAATGCGCCTGCTGCGCAAGGATCTGCAAGTGATCTTCCAGGATCCGTACTCCTCGCTGAACCCCCGTATGACGGTCGGACAGATCATCGAGGAGGGTCTGCTGACGCACAACTTTTTCAAGCGCGGCTCGAAGAAGATGAAGGAGTACGTCTTCGACGTCATGCAGCAGTGCGGTTTGCAGAACTATATGTATAACCGCTACCCGCATCAGTTTTCGGGCGGCCAGCGGCAGCGTATCTGCATCGCGCGGTCGCTTGCCGTGCGGCCGAAGTTCGTCGTCTGCGACGAGTGCGTGTCGGCGCTGGACGTGTCAATCCAGTCGCAGATTATCAACCTGCTGCTCGAGCTCAAGGAGAAGGAGCAGCTGACGTACCTGTTTATTTCGCATAACCTTTCGGTTGTGCGGTATATTTCCGACCGAATCGGGGTTATGTACCTCGGGAACATGGTCGAGGTCGCGCCGACGGACGTGATCTTCCGCGACCCGCGGCATCCGTACACGGTCGCGCTGCTGTCCTCGATCCCGACGACCGACCCGGACAGCCTGACGAAGGAGCGCATCCTTCTCGAGGGCAATATTCCGAGCCCGATCAAGCCGCCGTCCGGTTGCAAGTTCCACACGCGGTGTTTCATGGCGTGTGAGAAGTGCTCGCGGGTGCCGCCGCCTCTGGTGGAGATCGAACCGGGACATTTCGTGGCGTGTCACAACCTCGACCGCAAGATCGACGAAAACGGGAATTACCTCTTCGAGGTCAGCACGTCCCGGGCGAAGGAGCGGGAATCCCGCAAGGAATTCTGACGCAAGGGGAGACGGACCATGCTCTTCAAAAAACGCCTGAAACCGGACGACCCGGAGAAGCGGGAACGGCTTCAGGAACAAATCGAACAGGAGGGCGGGCTGGAAAAGCACGATTTCCTCGCCATGGTGCTGTCGGCGTTGCTGATTCTGGTGCCGGTGGCGGCGGGAGTCCTGCTAATCATCTGGCTGATCGCGGCTTTGCCGGTCCTGCTGCATTAAACAAACGCGGGGGAATCGACGGACGTTTCGCACGGTTCCCCCGTTCCTTTTTGACGAAAGGGGCTGCAAGATGGGTGAAAACGACCTCCTCCCGACGGAATTCCGGCAGAAGATGGAAGCACTTTTGGGAACGGACTACCCGTGCTTTCTCGCGTCCTACGGACGGCCGGCGGAGCGCGCTCTGTTTGTGCCCGACGGGCGGATTTCCGCGGAAACATTTGAACAACTCTGCCCGTTTCCGGTCGAGCGGATTCCGTACCTGCGGGGCGGATACCGATTCGACTGCCCGTCGCCGGGGAATCAGCCCTTGCACCACGCGGGGGCGTTCTACGTGCAGGACCCGTCGGCGATGTCGGCGGTGAGCGCCGCACCGCTGAAGTCCGGGATGAAGTGCCTCGACCTGTGCGCTTCTCCGGGCGGAAAGTCCGTGCAGCTTGCGTCCGGAATCGGTTGCCGCGACGGCGGGACGGGGTTTCTGGTGTCCAACGAGATTCAGCCGGCCCGCTGCAAGGTGCTCTGTGGCAACCTTGAGCGGATGGGGTTTGCGAATTTGCTCGTGACCAACGCGGACGCGGGAAGGATCGCGCTCTGGTACCCGTCGTTTTTCGACCTCGTGCTCGTGGATGCGCCCTGCTCCGGCGAGGGGATGTTCCGCAAGGAGCCGGCCGCCGTCGCCGCGTGGTCGCCGTCCTCCCCTTCGTACTGTGCGAAGCGGCAATCGGTCCTGCTTTCCGAGGCTGCCAAAACCGTTTCTCCGGGAGGATATCTGCTCTATTCGACCTGCACCTTTGCTCCGGAGGAGAACGAGGGGGTCGTCCTCGCCTTTCTTGCTTCGCACCCGTCGTTCTCCCTTTGCGACGTTCCGGAGACCCTGCGCGCCGTCACGTCGCCGGGGATTTCCCTGCCGTCCGCGCGGCGGTGGTATCCGCACGTTGCGCCCGGCGAGGGGCAGTTTTTCGCCTTGCTTCGCCGCGAGGAGGGCGGCGCGCCGTCCGTACCGCTCTTCCCGGACGCCCGTTTGCCGCTTTCCGCGGAGGAGGCGTATGCCGTACAGGCGTTCCTTGCGGATACGCTGCTTTCGCACGCGGACCTGTCGCTCTGCGCGCTCGGACGTTCGCGCCGCATCGCGGTTTCACCGTTCCCGGTGCCGCCGGAAAATGTGTTCGCCGCCGGGGTGACGCTCGGAACTGTCGAAAAAGGGCGGGTCGTGCCGCATCATCAGTTCTTCAAGGCGTTTGCCGCGCGATTTACGCGTCAAATCACCCTTTCCCCGGGCGACCCGCGTGTTGACGCGTACCTTTCCGGCGCGGAAATCCCGTGTCGCGTTCCCGATTCCGGCTGGGCCGTCGTCACTTTTTGCGGGCTGCCCCTCGGAGGCGCAAAGGTCACCGATGGGATTGCCAAGAACCACTACCCGAAGGGACTGCGAATCCATACGTAAAGGGGACGTGTCCCCTCACGCCCCCGCTCCGCAAATTCCGCCGTATGCGGCGTTCTTTCGGAAAAAAGCTTCGCCTTCCTTACGGACCTTGGGGGGGGCGGCGGGAAGTCCGCAGGAAGCAAAAAAAGGAAAGCGCAAATTCGAGCTTTCCTTCCAGCAAAAGGATTCCGTTTCCGCGGGGGGATGGAGGAGTCACCGCCCCGCCGTACTCCTTTCCGTATAGCTTTCCGCAATCTTCCGGGCAACGTACACGCCACTCGCCGATGCGTGCGAAAGGGAGTGCGTGATCCCGCTGCCGTCGCCGATGACGAATAGGCCGGGGTGGCAGGTCTCGAGCCGGTCGGACAGCTCGACTTCCATGTTGTAGAACTTGACCTCCACGCCGTAAAGCAGGGTGTCGTCGTTGGCGGTGCCGGGCGCGATGCGGTCAAGGGCGACGAGCATTTCGATGATGCCGTCGAGGATGCGCTTGGGCAGGACGAGGCTGAGGTCGCCGGGCGTGGCGGACAGGGTCGGGATAACCAGCCCCTCTTCGATGCGCCGGACGGTGCTGCGGCGGCCGCGCATGAGGTCGCCGAGCCGCTGGACCATGACCCCGCCCCCGAGCATGTTCGACAGGCGGGCGATGCTCTCGCCGTAGCCGTTGCTGTCTTGAAACGGCTCGGAAAAATGCTTGGACACGAGCAGGGCGAAGTTGGTGTTCTGGGTTTGCAGGGCCGGGTCCTCGTAGCTGTGCCCGTTGACCGTGACGATGCCGTTGGTGTTCTCCGCGACGACGATGCCGTGCGGGTTCATGCAGAACGTGCGGACGTTATCCTCGAATTTCTCGGTTCGGTAGACGATCTTGCTTTCGTACAGCTCGTCCGTCAGGTGCTCGAACACCACGGCGGGCAGTTCCACACGGACTCCGAGGTCAACCCGGTTGGACTTTGTGGCGATGCCCAGCTCCGCGCAGACCGTCTCCATCCACTTGCTTCCGCTCCGCCCGACCGAGACGATGCACTGCGCACACGCGAATGACTCGTCGTCGCATTCCGCCACGAAACCCGTGCCGTCCAGACGAATATGCCGCACCGGCGTTTCAAAACGGAAGGTCGCCCAGTCCTTGAGGTGGTCGTAAAGGTTGCGCAGGACGACGGCGTTGACGTCGGTGCCGAGGTGGCGGACGGAGGCTTCAAGCAGCTTCAGTTTGTTTTGCAGGCAGAGCTTCTGAAAGCGGCTCCCGGCGGTCGAATAGAGTTTGCAGCCGGCCCCGCCGTTCGCAAGGTTGACGCCGTCGACGTAGTGCATGAGCTCGAGGGCGGTGCGCTTGCCGATATGCTCGTGGAGTGTGCCGCCGAAGTCGTTGGTGATGTTGTACTTGCCGTCCGAGAACGCGCCCGCCCCGCCGAACCCGCTCATGATTGAGCAGCGAGGACAGTTGACACAGGAGCGGACGGTTTTCCCGTCGATTGGGCACTTGCGCTTCTCAAGCGGGTGGCCGGCTTCGAGTACGACGACCTTCAGTTGCGGAGCGCGCTCCTGCAACTCGTAGGCGGCGTAGATCCCGCCCGGACCGGCCCCTACAATGACCACATCATAGGTTTTCATGGGGCTAAACTCCCTTCGAAGGGTTATTTCTGCTGCGAAATGCGAAGCGTGTCGGACGCGATGACCAGTTCCTCGTTCGTCGGAATGACGAACACTTTCACGCGGCTGTCGTCGGTGCTGATGAGGATCGCGGAACGGTCGGCATTGCGGGCCGGGTCGATGCGAATGCCGAGGAAGTCCATGTCCGCCATGGATTCGCTTCGAATGTCCGGGTTGTTCTCACCGATACCGGCCGTGAACACGACGGCGTCCAGCCCGTTCATCGCGGCGGCATAGGCGCCGACGTATTTCTTGATCTGGTAGGCGAGGATGTCGAGCGAGAGACGGGCACGTTCGTTGCCCGCTTTGGCCGCCGCGCCGACGTCGCGCAGGTCGGACGACACGCCGGACACCCCGAGGAAGCCGCACTTCTTGTTCATCCAGTCGCCCATTTCGGAGGCGGGGATGTGCTCCTTTTCCATCAGGAACGGCACGATGGCCGGGTCGATGCCGCCGCAGCGGGAGCCCATGATGACCCCGTCGAGCGGCGTGAAGCCCATCGACGTGTCAACGCACTTGCCCGCGTGAACCGCGGAAATGGACGAGCCGTTGCCAAGGTGGCAGGTGACGATTTTCGCGTTCGGGTTGCCGAGCAGCTCCATCGCCTTCCCGGAGACGTAGCGGTGCGAGGTGCCGTGGAAGCCGTAGCGCCGGATCGCATATTTTTCACACAGTTCGTAAGGAAGCGGGTAAAAATACGCCTTTTTTGGCATGGTCTGGTGGAAAGCCGTGTCCATGACGAGCACCTGCGGGACGTCGGGCATGACCTTCATGCAGCCCTCGATGCCTTGCAGATGGGCCTTCGTGTGGAGCGGGGCGAGATCGATACACTTGCGCAGGTCGGACAGGACCTTCCCGTCCGGGCCGTCGATCCGCACCGAGTCGATCAGCCACGGGCCGCCGTGGACGATGCGGTGCCCGACGGCGGAGATTTCGGACATTCCCCCGAGACAGCCGTATTCCGGGTCGGTCAGATACTTGACGAGCAGGCTTACGGCGTCCGCGTGGGTAGGCATGGGGGCGGAGATCTTTTTGATTTCGACGCCCTTCGACGGGATCTGCTGGGAGAACAGGCCGTCCGTGCCGATGCGCTCGCAAAGCCCTTTCGCGAGCATTTCCGAACGGTCCATGTCAAACAGTTGATACTTGAGCGAGGAACTCCCCGCGTTGACGACGAGAATAAACATAAACCAACATCCCCTTGACATTTTTTCCTTCATCTATTATAATACGTTTGAAAGGAAATTGCAAGGGGTTTTTCGGGAAATGACGAAGGCATGTGCGGTGATCTGCGAATACAACCCGTTCCATTTCGGGCATCAGCGGCAGCTGAAGCTGTTGCGGGAGCGGTACGGGACGGTCGTTTGCCTGCTCGGCGGGGAACTGACCCAGCGGGGAGAGGTCGCCGTGGCGGACGTGTACGTGCGGGCCGAGGCGGCGGTCGCGTGCGGAGCGGATTTGGTCGTGGAATTGCCCGCGCCGTGGTGCTGCGCGTCGGCGAAGGATTTCGCGTCCGGCGGGGTGTCGCTTGCGAAGGGGCTCGGGGTGGACGCGCTGGCGTTTTCGGCGGAAAGCGACGCGGGAGCGCTGCGGGAAGCGGCGGAAGCACGGAATGGCGCGGAAGAGACTGCGCGGGCGCTGATCCGCGCGGACGGGACGCTTTCCTATCCGGCGGCGCTGGAGCGGGTGCTCGGACGAACGACGCGGGAGAAGCCGAACGACATCCTCGCGATCGAGTACCTGCGGGCGGCGAACCGGGTCGGTCTGCCGTGCGAGGTGCTGAAGCGGGAAGCGGGATACGCGAGCTCGACGGAACTGCGGCGTCGGGGGGTGCCGGCCGGGTCAATTCCGGCGGCGGCGGAGACCGTGCTGCGGCGGGACCCGTCCTTCCCGCGCGCGACGGCGGACGCGGGCCGGCTGGTGCTGGCTTCCCTGCGGAACCGCCCGGAAAAGGGATGCTACGGGGTGCCGGACGAACTGTTTGCCCGCTTGGTCGCGTCCTCCGCGGTCGAAACCGACTTCGACGGACTGGTGAAGCGCTGCACCGGCAAGGTGTACACGGCGTCGCGCGTGCGGAGAGGGGCGTGGTCGGTCGTGTTCAGGTTTTCGCCGGACGTGCCGGGGAAGGATGTGCCGTTCGGGCTGCTTTTGGCGGCGAACGCCGAGGGGCGGTCGTTTCTGCGGAGGACGCGCCGGACGCGGACGCTGCCGGTCGTGTCGCGTCCGGCGTCGCTGCGGGGCGTGGAGGCGTTCCGGGTGGACGCGCGGGTGCGCGAGGTGCTGCGGCTGTATTACGGCGGGGAAGCGGTGCATATGCGCCGTCCGTTCCTGCCGGACGGAGGTGCGGTGTGAAGCGTCTCGGGATCGTGTCGGTCTGTCTTTGCCTCGCGCTGTGCGGCTGCGGGGCGGGAGATTTGGCCGGAGTTTCCTACGAACCGGAGACGTCCGACGGCGGTTCCGCGGTTTCCGTGCCGGTTTCCAAACCGCTGATGGACGCGGAACAGGTCCTTTTATCCGCCCGAGCGCTCTTTGCCGACCTGCTCGACGGAAAGCTCGCGGGGACGGGCGAGCCGTGGGTTACGGCGGACAATGCAGGCGCCATCCGCGAAACGGTCGCACAGCTAAATGAACCATTTCTGACCGTATCCGACGTACTCGCCGCGCAGGATGTGATCGTTCGGAACGTATTAAGCGGCGAACTGACCGGAACGCTCCCGCCCTGCGGGGCGATGGCGGAGACGGTTCTCCCGCCTTCGGACAGCCCGGAAGCCGCCGGACGGAATTCCCTCGCCCTGCTCAGCTGCACGCTCTGCCTGTTCACCCCGCCCGACGGGGTCATACGCGAAGAAAACGACGATCCGCTGTCCGACGTGATCTACCGCTTTTGGTTCTCCCTGACCGGCGGGGACAGCGCGGAGCTGACGTTCGACCGGCTCGAGACGGGAAAGCACCCGCTGGACGTGCGGGGCTGTATTTCCGCGACGCTCCGGGCGGGCGACGAAGTCCGGGACGTTTCTGCCGCTTTGGACCGCCCTTGCGCTGGCGGAGGCGGGGGAGACGGATTTCTTTCCGGTACTGGCGGACCTGCTTGTGGGGGAAATTGGTCGGACCGCGTCGCCCTTTCTCGACTTCGGCGGGGACGGCGGAACTGTACTTCTGCACCGACCCGCTCGAATCCGTTGATACGGAGCTGCTTCTGCGGGTCGTCGCGGGAATGCCTTCGCCGTGCCTGCCGTTTAAGACGCTGTACGGCCTGACCAATCGTCTGTTCGCGCAGGCGGAGGGCGCGGAGGCGGAACGGATCCGCATGGACCTGCCGGGAGAGGCGCGGTACTTCCGGGTCGGCCGCACGGGCGAGCGGGACGCCTTTCTGGGGTTTCTGCTCGAGCTGTTCACCCCGCCGGCGTATCGGTTCGACGCGGAGGGCGGGGTGCTGTTCCCGTTCCCCGGGGCTTACGGTACGCCGGAGGAGGCGATGCGGCAGTACGGCGGCGGAACGCTCTCCTATTGCCTGCGGGACCGGACGGGGACGCTGACCGTCGTGCGGGACGGTGTGCGGAAGCCGGTGACGTGGGACGACGGCCTGTGAATCCCGGCGGGCAAGTCATGCATGTCCGGCATCTCGCGCGGCAAATTGCAGCCTTTTCCTTTTTCCCGCAAAGTGTGCGATCCTGTTCCCGTACCTGTGACGAAAGGAGTCCGTCATGAACAACCCCGGCCGTCTGCTGCCTCTGCTCGAGCGACTCGCCGAAACGAACCTGCCTATGCATATGCCCGGCGGCAAGCGCCGCTTTCCGTCCGTGCTGCCCTACCGCCTCGACGCGACCGAGCTGCCCGCTCTCGATGATCTCCATGCCCCCATCGGCGTGCTGCGAACGCTTGAAAGACGCGCTTCCGCCCTCTGGGGGTGTGAGCAGACGTTTGTAATGGTGAATGGCGGGACCGGGGCGCTGCTTTCCGCCGTGCGTGCCGCCGGACACGGAACGCTGCTGATCGCCCGCAACTGCCACCGCTCGGTTTATAACGCGGCTGAGCTCTGCCGCCTTCCGCTTGCCTTTCTCGTCCCTGAACCGGACGGCTCGATCCTGCCCGAATCGATCGAAAAGGCGTTTCAAAATGGCCAGTCAATTGAGCTCGTGGTCATCACCTCGCCGACCTACGAAGGGGTGGTCAGCGACGTTTCCGCGATCGCCGCAATCTGTCACCGGCACGGGGCGCGGCTGCTGGTGGACGAAGCACACGGCTCGCACCTCGCGTTTCTGCCCGGCTGGGAGAGAAGAACGGCCGTTCGCTGCGGTGCGGACTTCGTCGTACACAGCCCGCACAAGACCCTCCCCGCCCTGACGCAGACGGCGCTGCTCCACGCGCCGGCGGAATGGACGGACAAGCTCCGCTTCGAATGCGGCGTCTTCGAGACGTCCAGCCCGTCCTACGTACTGCTCGCGTCGATCGACGAGTGTCTGGCTTTTTTGGAGCGCGAGGACAGAACGCTTGTCTGGAAGCGGTATGCGGACACGACGCGCGAAATCCGGGAAAAGCTCGACGACCGCCTGCGGCATTTTCGCCTGTACACCGCCGATAACGCCGAGCCGGGGAAACTGCTGCTCCTGACCGGCGGCACGTCCGGCACAGAGACGGCGCGGGCGCTGCGGGAGCGGTTTGCGATTGACGTGGAGTACGCCTACCCGGACCGCCTGCTCGCGATGACCTCGGTGTGCGACGACCGCGAAACGCTCGGACAGTTCGCCGACGCGCTGCTTGCGCTGGACCGCGAGGCGGTCGGGGCCTGTGCGCCCGAGCATCCGCCGCTGTTCGACCTGCCCGGACAGGGTTTCCTGCCGGAAGCCGTTTATCAGCCGTTCGAACTGCGCGGCGCACCGTCGCGGTTGATTCCGCTGGCCGACGCCGCGGGGAAGGTCTCGCTCGAGTACGTCTGGGCGTATCCGCCGGGCATCCCGGCGCTTTTGCCGGGCGAGTGCGTTCCGGAGAGGCTGCCCGAACGGCTGCTCGCGCTTTCCGCGTCCGGCGTCTCGGTGCGGTCATCGTCCGGCGCGTTCCCGGCGCTGCGTGTTCTCGCATAGGGCAAATTTCGCCGGTTAGAACATACGTTCTTTTCCGGCAGTATACCACGAACGCCTGTTCCTTGTCAATGGGCAAAAAAGAGAAATTTCTCTTATAGTCTCAATAATATTTGTTGAATATAGCCAATATCCGTGTTTTGGCCGACGTCAACCACCGTCCCGTCCCTGCTCATGTCGGGCAGGAACGGGGACTTTTTTGCAAATTTCGTTGACCGCCCGGTTCTGCGGGTTTTTCGCGTCGTTTCTCGCGCGCACGCAGATACGCGCACGCGCGTCCACCACAAAGAAAACCCGTAGGGATATGGAAGTAGTAGTCGTAGTAGTAGGCCGGCGGATTTTGTGGAAAAGTGGAAAAAACCGTTGGGACACATGGATTTTCAGTGTGGAAAACTATGTGGATAACGTGTGGAAAAGTGCCGAGTTTTCCACAATTTATCCACATTGGCATGTGGATAACTTTTTTCGGCCGCGGCAAAAAAACGTGTGTTCCCACCCTGCGCGGAGACCTCTCAAACGTGCGTTTTGCGGACGACCTTCCCCCGTCCGATTTGACGGAATTCGACAGGACGCGGACAAAAACGGGCCTCCAACTTTGCGCGGCGCTTTGCGCGGCGCAACCGCGTATGCGTGCGGCGCCGCCCGCCTTTCAAAAAAACGTTTCCCGAACGGGAAAACCACTTGCAAAACCGGCGCGAATCGTGTATACTGAAAAAAGAACAACCACGGGGGTGGACGTGATGACGGACCAAAAACAGGGAGGCCTCGCGCCTCGGATCGACGAACGGATGGCCGAACGGCTGTTGTCCCTCCGCTGCGCCGGAACGGATGCGGCCGCGGGAGGCTTCGGGGTCAAACTGCGGATGCAGCGGGTGACCGAGCTGTTCCGCATGGCGATGTACCCCAACATTTTTTCAACCGAGCCGATTCCGGCGGACGGACTTACCGCCTTCGTCTCGGAAAAGCTCGAACAGGGCGCCGAATTGCTCTGCGAGTTGACGAAAATCGCCTTTCGCTGCGCGGACGGGACGGTCTGTCCGGAGACGCAGGCGGTCCGGGCGGTTGAGCGGTTCGTCGATGCACTGCCGGAGGTCATGCGGGTGTTGCAAACAGACATCGACGCGGCCTATCTCGGCGACCCGGCGGCGAAAAGTCCGCTTGAAATTCTGCTCGCCTACCCGTCGTTCGAGGCGGTCAGCATTTACCGGCTCGCCCATGCGCTGCTGTGCGCCGGGGTGCCGCTGCTGCCGCGGATTATGACTGAGTACGCCCACCAAAAGACCGGGATCGACATCCATCCGGGGGCGAAGATCGGCGAGCGGTTCTTCATCGACCACGGGACGGGCGTCGTCATCGGCGAAACCTGCGTGATCGGGCGGGGCGTCAAGCTCTATCAGGGGGTGACGCTCGGGGCGCGGAGCTTCGAGCTGGACGACGCGGGGCACCCGGTCAAGGGCATCAAGCGTCATCCGGATATCGGGGACCGGGTCGTCATCTACGCCGGCGCGACGATCCTCGGCGGGGACACGGTCATCGGCCACGACAGCGTCATCGGCGGCAACGTCTGGCTGACCCATTCCGTTCCGCCGCACGCCAAGGTGTACAATACGCTTTCGACGAGAATGTGAACGAAAAGAGCTTTCGGGGGAGCAAACGCGGCCGCGCTTTTTCGACCGGTTGAACGTTTGTTCACAAATAAGCGCAAACAAACTTTTCGGCGAAAAGCGGCCGGGAATTTTTGGAAGTCCCGTTCCTTTTTCAAAAAATTTCAAAGATTTTGACAAAATGCTTGACAGACGCATGGATTTTATGGTACAGTAAGCCGAAAGCCGGAGGAGATACTCCTCAGGAGACACTCCTCAGGAGACACTCCTCGCAAAAACCGCAGCTTTCCGTCAATCCAAAAGGGGGCCGGAACCCATCAAAAAAAATATTTCCGTAGTTGACGATACGGGCAAAACCTATGAAGCGACCTACCCGAAACGGGCGAAAGGTCTTGTGAAAAAGGGCAGGGCGCGCTTCGTGGACGAGCATACGATTTGCCTTGCGCACCCGCCATACGATTGGGAGGATACAAAAATGTCTGATCCCGAAAAACGATCCGCTACCGATAGGAAACAACCGAACGCGAAAGCGGAACCTCCGGAGGTCTCCGAAGTTTCTGCGTGCGGGGAGACCGTCGGATACATTCTTCGCTAGGGGGAAGAAATCCAGCAGGACACCGCGTACATTTACAAAGCGCTCGACAGCCTTGTCGCGATGGACGGCGGGGACAGCGGCGTGCCCGGCTCGCCCGGCAACGAACTGGGCAGGGCGAAGGCCGACGCGATCAGCAGCGTCGTAAAGGCCCGCGAGGAGACCAACCTGCGGTTGATCGGCTTCTATCAGCAGATTTACGACAACATCAGGCCGAAAAGGCCCGGGGAGGAGCAGGTTTGCCCGACGGAGCAGCTCTACACGATGCTCGAGCGCAACCGGCTGGGCGGCTTGAACGACAGCGAGCTTGACGCGTATCTGCGGAAAAGGCTGATGGAAAGAATCGGATAAAGCAAAAAGCAAAAGGCGGCGCGGAGAGCGGTTTCGCTTTCCGCGCCGTCATTTTTCCGCCGAAAACGGGGCTGCCGCACCGTGCGTTTCCGCGCGTGTGCGGCAGCCCCTTCAAAATGCTGTACGCGTTATTCAATCTCCAACCGTTTCGCCTGCGGAACGGTTGCCTGGCGCTTCGGCAGGGTCAGCTCCAATACGCCGTTTTCGTATTTCGCCTTGATGTTCTCGACGTCCACGCCGGACACGTCGAACTCGCGGCTGTACTTGCCGTAGGAGCGTTCGACCCGAACGTACTTGCCTTGCTCATTTTTCTCCTCATGCGCGGAGTGCCGCTCGGCGCTGACCGTCAGCGTCTCCCCGTCAAGCTCGAGGTGGATGTCCTTCTTCTCGAATCCCGGCAGGTCCGCTTCGAGCAGGTAATGATCTCCCTCGTCCCGGATGTCGGTCTTGAATTCCGCGATGTCACCCGAGCGGAAAAACGGTTCGCCAAAGAAGCGTCTCTCGAATTCCTCCATCTCCCGGAACGGGTTGTACGAAATTTCCTGTCTGCGGTAAGGTCTGAGTTCAAACATAGGAATCCTTCTTTCTGCATGATTGTGTGGTGTGTGTTTGGTTTAGCATTGGTTTTTCGTGTGCCCCATTGGACCCGCCTTCCTTCCTTCTTTTCTTTTGACGACTATAGGATAGCACACGAATGTGTATTGTGTGTTACGAAATATTACATAAAATGTAAACTTAGCACTTTTATTTTACGAGTGCCAGAATATCACCGTAAAAAATCAGCACCCGTCTTAGCAGCCCGCCAAAAAGGGAAAGGAATCTGCTTTAGGGTTCCTTTCCCCTGCGGGCCTTGTGGAGCTCAGCCGAACAGTTCACGTTCCGGGTCGATGCGTTCGCCGTTCAGCAGCATTTCGAAGTGCAGGTGCGGCTCCTCGGCGGATTCGACGATCGCGGACGAGCCGACCGCGCCGATGCGGTCCCCGGCGCTGAGCGTTGCGCCAACGGCGACGGTGTCTGCCGACGGGTCGAGGTTCGCGTAGACCGTGACCAGCCCGTAGTCGTGCCGGACGGTGACGGTTCGCCCGAGAAACGCGTCGTCCTGCACGGATTCGACGGTTCCGTCGTCGTAGCACTTCACCTCCGCGCCGATCTCGGCGGCAAGGTCAAGCCCGGTGTGGACGCGGTAGTCCCGCATGGTTTCCGAAAAGACCAACGCGTCGAGCGAGCACGCTTTGAGCACCCTCCCGTCCTTGACGGGGCAGACGGCGGACGGCTGCTGCGCGTCGGCGGGCGTGTCGGACGAGGTGTGGGACGAGGTGTCGTCCTCGATGTCGCTCTGTTCGTTGAGGACCGGGTGGTCATTCGGGTCCGGCAGGCTGACGTCCGGTGTTGACGGGACACTGACGTCCTCCGGCGTCGACGGCAGGGCGATGGACACGTCCGGCTGGCTGTAGTCCACCTGCGGGACGGACCGGTTGAGCGCAAAGATACTGAAAGCGGCAACCGCGACGATCAGCAGCGCCATCGCGAGGTACAGGTAGGCTGAAAGGCGGCTGGATTTGCCTTTGTTTTCGGGTTTCGACATGGAAATTCCTCCTGTTTGTTTGTTTCCATGCCTATTTTGCGCCAAAGAATCGCCGTCTATTCAGTCGTTTTCCTTGATTTCGCCTCCGGGGAAGTAAAATTGCAGAATCTCTTGGAAATTTTTTCCCGCTTCCGCCAGTTTCTCCGCCCCGCGCCGGCTCAGCCCGACCCCGTCGCCCTCGCCGTCGCATTGAAAGATGACCTGCGTTCCGTCCGTTTTCGCTTCAAAGAAGCAGGACGGCAGCCCGAGCCGATCCGCCGCTTCCTCTCCGTCCATCCGCCAGTTCCCGCCAAGCCCGAACGTGACCTCCGCGACCCGGCCGGACGGTTCCTTCGCGAGGAACAGCTCGTCTGCTTTCGACCCGTCGGGCGCTCCGAGCAGCTCCGTCAGCGCGTCCGCCGTCAGCCGCACCGTCGCCGTCGGCGGCTCGTCCGCCTCGACCGTGTTCTCCACTCCGCGCAGGCAGGGGTTGTCCGTTCCGTAAACCGCTTTCGCGTTCGCCGTCTTTTCCCCGCCGCTCGCGAACGTCGTCGCCGGAACGATCTCGCCCTCATATGTCACCGTCAGACCTCGCGTCTCCGCCGCCGCTTCCACCGCTTTTTCGTCAAACGATTCGAGTGTGAACGGCGCGCAGCAGGTCGGATCGTCGCACGCCGCCGCGTCCCTATGCGTCGGGCGATGCAATTCACAGTACCTTGCGCAGCTCCGGACGCACACCGCGACCGCTTTGAGCGCCTCGCCGCCGCACGGGTATCCCGCCGCCGTCAGCGTGCCGATTACGTAGTCCTCCAGCGGCACTTCCTCAACTTCCCCCGTCGCCGTCCGCAGCACGTGCACGATCTCCGCGTCGTCGCGATTCTCCACCGGCAGCACCCGCGGCACCACCGGCAGCAGCCCTGCGCACAGCACCAGCGCAAACAGATACAGCGAAAAGTTCTTCATTTCTTGTCCACCACGTCCTTCCGGTTCTATCCTATGCGGTGTGGCGCGGCGTTTATACGCAAAGGGGACCCGTTTGGGGATACCGGCGTCCCCAAGCCCTCCTTCCGCGAGATCGACCGCCGTTGGCTTCAATCGGGATACGCGCGGAATTTTTTGCCTCTCTTCCTTGCAATTTGGTGCCATTACGAAAAAACGCGGGGAAAAATCTCCCGCGTTTCGGAAAAATGAATTTACTGTGCGTTGTCGGGCCGGGACGGGACGACGGCGGGGACGGTCGCGGCGCGGATGAGGATGTAGGCGTTCAATCCGACGCTCAGGAGGGAATACACCGCCTGCGTGTTGTCCTGACCGCCCTGTATCTGGTAAAGCAGCAGCGGCAGGTCGTAGACCGCGCAGAACAGCGCCGACAGGTACCCCGTCACGAGGTACGCCGACGCGTTTCGGCAGCCGATCAGCAGCTTGCCCTCGTTGACGAAGAACAGCATCATGAAGATCATGCCGAGGATGCGGTAACCGCCCCCATTCGCGAGCGGCAGCGTCCGGTTGATAATGAATGTGTTGAGGATGCGCATCCCGCAGAAAAAGATCGGCGTCATCGCGAGCAGCAGGTGGAGCGACCGTTTCCGGGGCAGGGAAGTCGAGGACGACGCGATGAGAAAGTAGACGGCGGTCAGCACCGCGAACACTTTCATCAGGAAGGAGATGACCCGGTTCTCAAGCGGTTCGGGGGGCAGAAACAGGGAGACGACGGTCGCCGTCAGCAGCAAAAACGCCGCGGCGGACGCGCCGAACGTCACCGATACGAGCCCGCTCCGCAGCACCGGCGCGATCCGACGGCGGGGGAAAATCCCGCAGCAGACCAGCAGCACGGCGGCGCCGAGCGTCAGAAGGGCGCAGAGCATCTCGCCTTCGCCGGAACGGAGAACCCGGAGCCGGACCGCGGTCAGCAGGACGCAGCAGACCGCGAGCAGTCCGAACGAGAGCAGTTTCCCGGGCAAAACCGTCGGCGCCGACGCCGAGATAAAACCGTTCGTCTGCCCGGCCGGGGAGCGCAAGGTTGGTTTGGAATCCATGTGTATCTGTACCGTCCTTTTTTACATGCCCCCATTATAGCGAATCCGATTCCGTTTGTAAACCGGGATAGCAGTTTTTTTACAATCATGTAAAAAAAGACACGAAAATTCTTGCTTCCGAAACGGTTCGTGCCTTTGCGAATCTTCCGAAGGCGCCGCTTTTTGCCAATCTAAAAAAACCGAAGTCGACGTATCGTCGACTTCGCGGCAGGGGAGGACTTTGGGGGTGCCGGCCCCCCCAAACGGGTATTTTTTTAAGATAAGCTACCGATGTTGGTTACCGGAAAGTATAA
>CAZHBX010000011.1:0-5686 GCA_964530795.1 uncultured Ruminococcus sp.
CTTGCAGACCGTCCGGGATTACACCCACAAGGTCAACGAATTCCTCAAAACGTTCTTCCGCGGGCTGAACATTACGCTGGTGGATTTCAAAATCGAATTTGGCAAGACAAGCGACGGGAAGATCATCCTCGCCGACGAGATCTCGCCCGACACCTGCCGTCTCTGGGACGCGACGACCCACGAAAAATTGGACAAGGACCGCTTCCGCCGGGATATGGGGGGCGTCGAGGACGCCTACCAGGAAGTTATGCGCCGCATCTTCGGCTGAGTAAAGCGAACGGAAACGAAAGGCGGATTTATGGCAGACCTGAGAGAAGAGTGCGGGGTTTTCGGAATCTTCGCGCCGAATTGCTGCGACGTCGCGTCGACAACCTATTACGGGCTGTTCGCCCTGCAGCATCGCGGACAGGAGAGCTGCGGGATCGTCGTCAATGACGACGGGCTGTTCCGCACATATAAAGACGTCGGGCTGGTCAACGACGTGTTCACCCCGGAGCACCTGCGCGCCCTCGGAACCGGGAACATGGCGGTCGGGCATTGCCGCTACGGTACGACCGGCTCGAACGGACGGGAAAACGCCCAGCCGATCGTCGTCAACCACGTCAAGGGCCGCATGGCGCTTGCGCACAACGGCAACCTCGTCAATTCTTGCGAGCTACGAGAGGAACTGGAACTGAAGGGTTCCATCTTTCATTCGACCAGCGATACGGAGGTCATCTCCTACATTGTCACCGACGAGCGGCTGCGCCAGCCGTCCATTGAGCAGGCGGTCAACCACGCGATGGACCGCATTCACGGGGCGTATTCGCTGGTCATCATGTCCCCGTCCAAACTCATTGCCTGCCGTGACCCGCGGGGCATCCGCCCGCTGTGTTACGGGACGCGGGGCGACGGGGCGTACATCGTCGCGTCAGAGAGTTGCGCGCTCGCCGCCGTCGGCGCGACGTTCGTGCGAGACATCCGCCCGGGCGAGATCCTCGTGTTCACGTCGGACGGCATTTTTTCCATCGAGGATCACTGCGGCAAGGCGCAGTCCAGGCTGTGCGTGTTCGAGTACATCTATTTTGCCCGGCCGGACTCGGTCATCGATGGGTGCTGCGTCCATGAAGCACGGATGCGCGCGGGGGCGTTCCTTGCGGAAGAGCATCCGGTGGAAGCGGACGTAGTCGTCGGAGTCCCGGATTCCGGGACGGACGCGGCCATCGGCTATGCCAAGGCGTCTGGCATCCCCTACGAAATGGGGTTAATCAAAAACAAGTATATCGGACGGACGTTTATTTCTCCAGGGCAGAAATCCCGCGAGGACAAGGTCCGTATTAAGCTCAGTCCGATTTCCAGCGTGCTCAAGGGCAAGCGGGTGGTGCTCATCGATGACTCGATCGTGCGCGGAACAACCTGCGCGCGAACGGTCGAACTCGTGCGGGATGCCGGGGCGGCGGAGGTTCACATGCGCATCGCTTCTCCCGCGTTTAAAAACCCGTGCTATTACGGTACGGACATCGACTCCCGCCGAATGCTCATCGCTAACCGCCACACCGTCGAGGAAATTTCGAAAATCATCGGTGCGGACTCGCTCGGCTACTTAAGCATTGAAAACGCCATGCGCCTCGGCGGAGACGAAAGCAAGCAGTACTGCACCGCTTGCTTCAGCGGCGACTACCCGACCGAGGTCCCGAAGAATAAGCGCAGGAACCGGTTTGAGTACAAGATTTCCGAAAAAAACCGCGGAAAGAAGCGCGGACCGCAGGCGTGACGAAAGGGCAAAAAGCATGAATACCAAAAGCCACAGTGAAAGCTACAAGCAGGCGGGGGTGGACATCACCGCCGGATACAAAGCGGTCGAGCTGATGAAGGCGAGCGTAGCGCGGACGATGACATCCGGCGTCGAATCCGGCATCGGCGGATTCGGCGGGCTGTTCGCCCCGAACCTGAGTGGAATGAAGCACCCGGTGCTGGTGTCCGGCACGGACGGCGTGGGCACGAAACTGAAAATCGCTTTTCTGATGGACAAGCACGACACCGTCGGCATCGACTGTGTCGCGATGTGTGTCAACGACATCATCTGCTGCGGCGCGAAGCCGCTCTTCTTCCTTGATTACATTGCCTGCGGGAAGAACATCCCGGAAAAGATCGCTTCCATCGTCGAAGGAGTCGCGGAGGGCTGCGTGCAGTCCGAATCGGCGCTTATCGGCGGAGAGACGGCGGAAATGCCAGGCTTCTATCCAGAGGACGAGTATGACCTCGCCGGGTTCTCCGTCGGCCTCGTCGATCGTGAAAAGGTTATTGACCGCACGAAGATGCGGGAGGGTGACGTGCTCCTCGCCCTGCCGTCGAGCGGGGTGCATTCCAACGGGTTTTCGCTGGTGCGCAAGGTATTCCACGTCGACAAGTGTGATATCCACCGCAAGTACGCCGAACTAGACGGTCGGGAACTCGGCGAAGTGCTGCTGACCCCGACTAAAATTTACGTCCGTCCGGTGCTGGCGCTGCTGGAACAGGTGGCGGTCAAAGGTATTTCGCACATCACCGGCGGCGGGTTTTACGAGAACATTCCGCGTTCCTTCCCAAAGGGGCTTTCGGCGAAAATCGAGAAGAAAGCGGTCAGGACCCCGCCGATCTTCTCGCTGATTGCCGCCGAAGGGCATATCGACGAGAGAGACCTGTTCAACACGTTTAACATGGGCGTCGGAATGAGCATCGTCGTCTCCCCCGCCGATGTGGACAAGGCACTCGGCATTTTGCAAGGCGCGGGTGAGGAAGCCTACGTTATTGGCGAGGTCGTCCGTTCCGACGATGGGGTGATTCTATGCTGAAAGCGCGAATCGCGGTGCTGGTGTCCGGCGGCGGAACCAACCTACAGGCCCTGCTGGACGCAGAAAAGGACAGGCTTCTCCATTCGGGGAAGATTGTTCTGGTGGTTTCTGACAAACCGGACGTATATGCTTTGCAGCGTGCGGCGAACGCGGGGATCGAGCGAGTCGTTCTGAATCGCAAGGAGCTCGGAAAAGAAAAGTTCGAAAATGAGCTGACCTCCCTGCTAACGGAGAAAAAAATCGACCTGATCGTGCTGGCGGGGTTCCTGTGCATCCTTTCGAAGGACTTTGTCCAGCGGTATCCCCGGCGGATCCTCAACGTCCACCCGTCCCTGATTCCGGCGTTCTGCGGCGACGGTTTTTACGGGTTGAAAGTACATGAAGCGGCGCTGGCGCGGGGGGTCAAGGTGACAGGCGCGACGGTGCATTTCGTCAACGAGATCACCGACGGCGGCGAAATCATCGCACAGGCGGCGGTCACGGTGCCGGACGGCATCACGCCCGCAGAATTGCAGAAACGGGTCATGGAACAGGCAGAGTGGAAGTTGCTGCCGGAAGCGACCGAACGCGTCTGCGCGGAGCTAAATCTTATGAGGAAGGACTGGGCTTAACGGATATGCGGCTGATGGTTATCGGCGGCGGCGGGCGGGAACACGCCATCATCAAGAAACTGAAGGAAAATCACGCGATTCAGGAGCTGTATGCCCTCCCCGGCAACGGCGGCATTGCGAAGGACGCCGTCTGTGTGCCAATCGGGGCGAAGGACATCTCCGCGATCGTCGCATTCGCAAAGGAGAAGAAAATCGACTACGCGGTGGTCACTCCGGACGATCCGCTCGTGCTCGGTTGCGTGGACGCGCTCGAGGAAGCGGGGGTCCGCTGCTTCGGCCCTCGCAAGGACGCGGCCATCCTCGAGGGCAGCAAGGTGTTCGCGAAGAACCTGATGAAGAAGTACGGCATCCCTACTGCTGCCTACGAGGTGTTCGACAACCCGGAGGACGCCCTACGCTACCTTGAAACAGCCCCGATTCCGACAGTCGTCAAGGCAGACGGGCTTGCGCTCGGCAAAGGGGTCATCATTGCGCAGACCCGCGAGGAAGCGAAGGAAGCGGTGCATTCCATAATGGAGAACCGTGTCTTCGGCGCTTCCGGCGCCCGCATCCTTATCGAGGAATTCCTGACAGGTCCGGAGGTCTCCGTCCTCTCGTTCACGGATGGGAACGTCATTAAGCCGATGGTGTCCTCAATGGATCATAAGCGAACCCGCGACGGCGACGAGGGGCTCAACACCGGCGGAATGGGAACCGTCGCGCCCAATCCGTTTTACACGGAAGAAATCGCAAAGGAATGTATGGAGCGCATCTTCCTGCCGACCCTCCGCGCCATGAACGCGGAGGGGCGGACGTTCCGGGGCTGTTTGTATTTCGGACTGATGCTGACGCCCGACGGACCGAAGGTGATTGAATACAACTGCCGCTTCGGCGACCCAGAGGCGCAGGTGGTCCTGCCGCTGTTGGAAAGCGACCTGCTGACAATTTTCGAAGCGGTCACGGACGGGCGGCTGGAGCAGACGGAAGTCCGCTTCTGCGACGGGGCGGCCTGCTGCGTCGTCGTCGCGTCGGACGGCTACCCGAAACAGTACGAAACCGGCTTCCCGATCACGGTCGAAGGCGATTTCGACGCGGACTTGCTTTGCGCCGGGGTCAAGAAAAAAGACGGCGTGCTTATCACCAGCGGCGGGCGGGTGCTTTGCGTGGTCGCGAAGGCGAAAACCCTGCCGGAAGCGGTGGCGAAAGCTTATCAAGAGGTTCCGAAGGTGCATTTTCAGAACGCCTACTACCGCAAGGACATCGGCAGGCGGGCGCTCTCGGTCCTGAACGGGAGGAGGGGCGGCTGACATGGTTTATCGCGTATTTGTGGAAAAGAAAGCGTCCCTCGCCGTGGAAGCGCACGCCCTGCAGAACGAGCTGACAACCTTATTCAACATCGAGGGGCTGAAGGATTTGCGTCTGTTCAACCGCTACGACGTCGAGGGCATCAGCGAGAATCTGTTTCAAGCGTCCATCGGCATGGTATTCTCCGAGCCGCAGTTGGACGACGTATACGAGGAGCTGCCGGGCGGGGCGGACGAGGTGTTCGCCGTCGAGTACCTGCCGGGGCAATTCGACCAGCGGGCGGATTCCGCCGCGCAGTGCATCCAGCTGCTCTCGCAGGGCGAACGCCCGACGGTGCGGACGGCGAAGGTGTACCTGCTCTACGGCAGACTGTCGGAGGAAGCGCTCCGGACGGTGCAGAAGTACGTTATCAACCCGGTGGAAAGCCGGCTCGCGTCCATGGAGAAACCGGAAACTCTTGAAGCCGCCTACGCGATTCCAAACAAGGTTGATACCGTCAGGGGCTTTTGCGATTTTACCCAGGAAGAACTACTCGCCTACCTGAAGAAGGCGGGACTCGCGATGGACGAGGGGGACATCCGCTTCTGCCAAAGCTACTTCCGCAAGGAGGGGCGGGATCCGACGGTGACGGAAATCAAAATGATCGACACCTACTGGTCCGACCATTGCCGCCACACGACTTTTTTGACTACCATCGACCGCGTGGAGTTCGCGGACCCGTTGCTCGAGCGGGCTTATCAAACCTACCTTTCCACCCGGGAAAAGCTCGGCCAGACAAAACCGGTCAACCTTATGGACATCGCCACGCTCGCCGGCAAGGCGCTGCGGGCGGAGGGAAAACTCGACAAGCTGGACGAGTCCGAGGAGATTAACGCCTGCACGGTCAAGATTCGGGTGCGCATCGACGACAAGGAAGAGGACTGGCTGCTGTTATTTAAGAACGAGACGCACAACCACCCGACGGAGATCGAGCCGTTC
>CAZHBX010000011.1:5696-47896 GCA_964530795.1 uncultured Ruminococcus sp.
CGTTCGGCGGGGCCGCGACCTGCATCGGCGGGGCGATCCGCGATCCGTTGTCCGGACGTGCCTACGTGTACGCCGCAATGCGTGTGACCGGCGCAGGGGATCCGCTCGTCCCGGTACGGGAGACCTTGCCGGGTAAATTGCCCCAGCGCAAGATCGTCACGACCGCCGCCGCAGGATATTCGTCCTACGGCAACCAGATCGGGCTTGCGACCGGAATGGTAGACGAGCTCTACCACAAAGGATACGTCGCAAAACGCATGGAGATCGGCGCGGTCATCGCCGCCGTCCCCGCGGAAAACGTGCGGCGGGAGCGCCCGGAACCGGGGGATGTCGTCATCCTGCTCGGCGGACGCACCGGACGGGACGGCTGCGGCGGGGCTACCGGTTCGTCGAAGTCCCATACGCTCCAATCGCTCGAAAACTGCGGGGCGGAAGTGCAGAAGGGCAACGCCCCGGAGGAGCGAAAACTGCAAAGGCTGTTCCGTAACCCGGAGGCGTCGCGTCTGATCAAGCGTTGCAACGATTTTGGCGCGGGCGGGGTGTCCGTCGCCATCGGAGAACTCGCGGACGGGCTGTACATCGACCTTAACAAAGTCCCGAAGAAGTATGAAGGACTCGACGGCACGGAACTCGCCATTTCCGAGTCGCAGGAGCGCATGGCGGTCGTCGTGGCGAAAGGGGATGCGGAGCGCTTCCGTTCCCTCGCCTATGCGGAGAACCTCGAAGCGACCGAGGTCGCCATCGTGACCGAGGAGAAGCGACTGCGCATGGAATGGAACGGAAAGGCCATCGTGGACATCTCCCGCGAATTCCTCAATTCCAACGGTGCGGAAAAACACATCGTAATTCAAACGCAGAAGCCCCTCCCCTACTTCCGCCCGATCCCGACGGATTTCGCCGACGGGATGCGTGCGCTGGCGGGCGATCTGAACGTCTGCTCCCGCCGGGGTCTTTCGGAGCGGTTCGATTCGACCATCGGCGCCGGGACGGTGCTGATGCCGTTCGGCGGGAAACATCAATTGACCCCGATCCAGACTATGGTCCACACGGTTTCGACCGAAAGGAAGGACACGTCCACCTGCTCGATGATGAGCTGGGGCTACAACCCCTACCTTTCGGAGAAGAGCCCGTATCACGGCGCCTACCAGGCCGTCGTGGAATCCGTCACGAAGCTGATCGCGGCAGGGTCGGATTTCCAGAATATCTATTTAACGTTTCAGGAATATTTTGCCAAGCCCGGACGGGACGGCAAGCGCTGGGGGCAACCGTTCGAGGCGCTGCTCGGCGCGTTCATGGCGCAGAGAAACCTCGGCGTCGCCGCCATCGGCGGGAAGGACTCTATGAGCGGCAGTTTCGAGGACATCGACGTCCCGCCGACGCTCTGTTCCTTCGCGGTCACGACGGAGGACGCGTCGCACATCCTGTCGCCTGAATTCAAAGGTGTCGGCAACCCGGTTGTCCTGTTTCGCCCCGAAATTGACGCGGACGGGCTGCCGGAAACCCAGTCGCTGCTCGAAGTCTACCGGACATTCATGTCGCTCGCTCGTGCGGGCAAGGTCCTCTCGGCGTACACGCCGACGTTCGGCGGGGTTGCGGAAGCGGTCATGAAGATGGGATTCGGCAACGGAATCGGCTTTGCGTTCGACGACGGCGTTTCGCCGGAGACGATATTCGGTCCGTCCTGCGGCTGGATCCTCGCGGAATGCACCGAGCCGCCGGAAGGCGGAGCGCTACTCGGACACACGACGGCGGAAAGGGCCATTTCCTACCGCGATTTCTGCGTTCCGCAGACCGAACTGCTTTCAATCTACGAAGAAAAGCTTGAACCGGTCTTTTCCTGCAACATCCCGCAGGGGAAACCCGGTGAGGGACTCCCGACATTCACCTATCGCACAGGCAAAGCACCGGCATCCGCCCACATCGGATGCGCCAAGCCCCGCGTGCTCATCCCGGTCTTCCCCGGGACCAACTGCGAATACGACACCGCAAAGGCGTTCGCCCGTGCCGGGGCGGAGCCGGAAATTGTCGTCCTCAACAACCTTTCCGCGAAAAGTGTCGCGGAATCGGTTTCCTACTTCTCCCGCCGCGTCGCGGAATCGCAGATCGTGTTCCTGCCGGGCGGGTTTTCGGGCGGCGACGAGCCGGACGGGTCCGGAAAGTTCATCACAGCGTTCTTCCGCTCTTCGGCGGTCAAGGATGCGGTTCATACGCTGCTCAAGCAGCGGGACGGACTTGTCGGCGGCATCTGCAACGGGTTCCAGGCGCTCATCAAGCTCGGACTCGTTCCGTACGGCGAGATTCGCGACCCGGACCCGGAAAGCCCGACGCTGACCTTCAACACGATCGGCCGGCATCAGTCCCGCCTCGTGCGGACGCGGGTATGCTCCGACCTTTCCCCGTGGCTGCAAAACGCAATGCCCGGTGAAATTTACACCGTACCGATCTCCCACGGCGAAGGGCGCTTCTACGCATCCGCCGAATGGGTCAAGCGGCTCGCCGAAAACGGTCAAATTGCAACGCAGTATGTCGATATGGACGGCCAACCGACGTCCAACGTCCGCTTCAACCCGAATGACTCCGTCTGCGCCATCGAGGGCATCACCTCTCCAGACGGACGGGTGTTCGGCAAGATGGGACATGCGGAGCGCGTCGGCAAGCAGCTTTACCGCAACGTTTCGGGTAATTATGAAATCGGTATGTTCGACGCATCCGTCGCCTATTTTCATTGAAAAGCACATATGCTTTTATAAAACAAAGAAAGGAAAGGATCCAACGCAAATGAAAAAGACCCATCGCATTCTATGCCTGCTTCTGGTACTGTGCCTGTCCTCGGTCGTCCTATTCGCCTGCGACAAGGAAGAACCGTCCGACGGCAGCAGTTCCGTCCAGAGCACGGGAGGCACCACCTCCGAAAGCACGTTCCCCCATGAGAAGAAAAATTTCGGCGACGTCACCATCAAGTTCCTGACCGATAAGGCCACGGATTACATCTCGTGGGAGGTCGCGCCGCAGGAAACGGTCAACGGCGACCGGATCAACAACGCCTGCAACAACCGCAAAGAGCTGATCAAACAGGAATTCGGCATTGAGCTTGTGCAGGAGTACGCGGAGAATCAGGACGACGTCGTCAGCAAAATCCGCGAAAGCATTCAATCCGGAACAGACGAGTATCAGGTTTGCGTCGCGGGGCTGCTCTACCTTGCCAAGCTCACCGGCGACGAGATGCTCATCGACCTGTCCCGCATTGAAAGCAACGACTACCTCGACTTTACTCAGCCCTATTGGGACCAGTCCATCTTGCGCGACCTAACCGTTCTGGACAGCGTCTACTTTGCGACCGGCGACGCGCTGATCACGGACGACGAATCGACGTGGGCGATCTTCTTCAACAAGGATCTCGCCGAGGAGTTCAATATTACCGCGAATTACGGAGTGGACTCCCTCTACGACCTCGTCCGAAACAATGAATGGGACATCGACACGTTCCACGAGCTCGTGGCGAACGCGTCCGTCGACAACGACGCCTTCGGAATGACGTGGGGCGCGGACACACCGGACGTCTGGGGCATGATCTCGGAGTGCTACGACTCTTACACCTTTACGGTCGGCTGCGGACAAACGCTCATGCGCAACGACGGGTCGGAGATCACCGTGACCGCCGGCGAGCAGAGCAACATCAACGCCTTTGACAAGGTTTTCAACCTGTTGACCGACTCCGACTTCGTCGCCATCGCCGAAAAGACCGGCAAAGATACGGGGTCGTCCACCTTTTATGAGGATATGACTTCCATGTTTGCTGCCGGGAAAGGCCTGTTCATGCCCGACAAAATCGGGGCCGTTTCCAACGCGATCCTGCGGAATGCGGACATCCATTACGGACTCCTGCCGATGCCGAAGCTGGACGAAACGCAGGAGGACTACACGACGACTGTGACGGTCTACTGGTGCTCGGCTTTCGCAATCCCGATTACGAACGTCGAGAAACTCGACGCGACCTGCTACGCCCTCGAGGCGCTCGCCTACTACGGCATGGAGCAGCTCACGCCGGAATACTACGAACACACGCTGAAGGATAAGCGGTTCGAGGACGAAGAGTCGCTCGAAATGCTTGACCTCATCTTCCGCAACCGTACCTACGACATGGGCGCTGTCTACAACTTCGGCAGTGCGCTGCAATTCTACACGGGCATCCTGCTGCAGGGACTTTCGGGGCAAAGCAACACCCACGTATCTACGCTTGAATCCGTCAGGCCCAACTGGGAAAACGCTATCCAAGCCTACATCGATCAGGTCTTGGCCTCCCGCGGGGACACCTGAGACCCGCTAAATGCCATTAGCAAAGCCCCGGGGAAACCCGGGGCTTTCGGTTTGCCTTCAGGCGATTATGACAGGTCGCGGTAGGTTTCAATCGTCGTTTCCATCGCGCTCTGCACAGCGGAGGAGATGCTTTGCCAGCGGGACGTAAAGTTGTTGACGCCTGAGAACGCGACGTCGTTGACGAATCCGGTAATGGAATTGACGTCGTATTCGCTGGTTCCACCCCAGTTATAAATGGAGCCGAAATCGTAGACGCAGCTTTCAAAGATAATGTCAAGCATCTTTTCGCTTTCGCTGTCCTGGATCTTGCGCTTCTTCATAATCACATCAATGTATGCGTTGCGGACCGTCGATGTGGATGCCTGCATCATCGCGTCGGCGATGACGGAGGACATTTCAACGTCGCGGACCACCCGCGGGATGGCAATACAGGAAGCGTAGAGCGTAGAGACGCGGCAGTAGTAATCATCCTGTCCCTCGTCCAGCTTCGGCGTCGGGAGAATACCGAAGTTGCAGTCGAATTCGCCTAAGCTGAGAATGCCATGCAGGGACGTCGCGTGGAACAACGCGCGCTTATTCGCCGTCGATTCGTCCGCCGCATCCCAGACGGTCTTTCCGGCGTCCTTCGCGCCGATAGTGAAGCCGGACGTATCGTTATCGATCATTCCGCTCGCCGACTGGTCGTTGACGAGGTCAAAAATTTTGTCAAATACAGCGGTACTCGCCGTGGAATAGACCGCAAGCTCGGGTTCGTCCTCGCTGTTTTTAATGGAGAAACGCTGCCCGCAGCCAATGAACATGCTCGAGACAAAGTTGCGGTTGACAAGAAAGCCGTAGGTATCCAGATACCCCATGCCGGATTCGCCATCCGTGTCCGCCGTCACCTGACGCGCCATTTCATGCAGCTTGTCAATCGTCCAGCGGCCGCTATCGACGAGCTCGTACGGGTTTTCCAGCTGGTAGTCCCGGATCATATCCTTGTTGAACTCCAGCACGTGGGTCACATCCCACTTGAGCAGGGAAACGTCGCCGGTGACGAAATAGTTCTTCCCGGCGATGGATAGGTCGCGGACCGATCCCTGATCGTAGTAGCTTTCGTCGAGGTGAATATTTTCGAGCGTGCGCAGATCGTACAGCAGACCGCTCTGCGCGAGCGTCGCCGCATCGCTCATGTAGGGCATGACGACGTCGTATTCGCCGGAGCCGGCGGTGTTGTCCTGCCGGACGCGCCCGACAAGATCGCCGAAATTCTCGGCGCGAACCTCGTCGATGGTCACGTCAAACGCTTCCTCGACAAGGTCGTTGCGCGCCGAGATGGCGTCCTGCAAGCGGCCGTCGGAGGTCTCCTTCGGCAGGATCTCTACGGACGCATAGGTCGTCTGGTAGTCCCCTTCGACGAGAAAGGTGATGGTTTCCCCGCCGTACTTTTTTTCCGGCAGGTTAGAGAACAGCGGGCGGGATTCCTCCTCGGATACGTCCTTTTCGGACGAAACGTCCGAAGTGTCCGCTTCCTGCGTCTCGCAAGCGACGAGCGCGCCGAAGGCGAACAGCAAAAGGAAACAGACGAGAATGCGGAGCGAGACTCGTTTCATACCATTCCCTCCCTTAATCCAGCGCATGATAGGCGTCGAGCGTTTCTTCCATGTCCGACTGCACCATGCTCGCGATGCTCTCCCAAGTAGATGCAAACTCCTTGGTATCGTCGAACGCGACGCTGTTGAGGAAGCCGGTGATGGAATGGACGTCGTACTCGTTCGCGCCGCCCCAGTTGTAGACGGAGCCGAGGTCATAGACGCGAGTGTTAAAAATGAGATCGAGCATAGCCAGACTGTCCTGCGACGCGATTTTGCGTCCTTTGAGAATGACCTCGAAGTAGGCGTCCTTGGTCGTGTCGGTGGACGCCTGCATGAGCGCGTCGGTAATGACAGCGGACATCAACTGATCCTTGACGTTGATCGGCAGGGCGACGCAGGTCGCGTACAGCGTCGAGACGCGATTGTAGTAGCGGTCCTGCGTTTCGTCGTACATCGGGGTTGGCAGGACGCCGAAGTTGCAGTCGTACTCGCCCATGTCGAACAGGTCGATCAGCGCGATGGCGCGGAACATGACCCGCTTAAGCGCGACCGCCTCGGTCGCCGCGTCCCAAACGTTTTTGCCGGCGGTGACCGCCGTGTCGTAGAACCCGCTTCCGCTGACAATCTGTCCGGTCGCGCTCCGGTCGTTAATGAGCGCCGTAATCTTGTCGATGGCGGAAACCGCGCCGGACGCGTTGATCGCGATGACCGGCTCGTCATTCTCATCTTTGGTCGTGAAGCGCTGCCCGCAGCCGACAAACATGCTTCCGGCGAAATTGCTGTTGACAAGGAAACCATAGGTATCGGTATAGCTCATCCCGGAGGTTCCGTCGTTGTCGGCGGTCACCGTGCGAGCCATTTCCTGCAATTTATCAATGGTCCACTTGTTGGTTCTGACCAGCTCGTATGGGTCTTCGAGGTCATTGTCGCGGATCATGTCCTCGTTGAAGACGATGGCGGCGGTGCAGGCGAAGGAGAGCAGCGAAAGATCGCCGGTGACGAAGTAATTCGTCCCGGAAACGGAAAGTCCTTCGACGGCACCACGGTCGTAGTAGTCCTCGTCGAGGTGGAGATTCTCCAGCGTGGCGAGGTCAAGGAAAAGTCCTTCCATCGCGAGCGTCGCCGCATCGCTCATATACGGCATGACGAGATCGTATTCGCTCAGTCCAGCCGCCGCGTTGGTTCGCAGGAGGCCGACTATGTCTTCGCCGTTCGCGGTGCGTACCTCCCGGAGGACAACATCGAATTTCTCCTCAATCAGGTCGTTGCGCGCCTTGACGGCGGTCGAAAGGCCGGAATCGGAACTTTCCTGCGGGAGCACTTCGGCGGAAGCGTACCGCTCAAAACTGTCCCCGTTGACCAGCACGACGAAATCGGCGCCGCCGAATGTGTTTCCCGGCAGGTTGGAGAACAAAGGCGCTTCGGAAGTATCAGAAGCCGTTTCGGACGACTGCGAGGACGCGCCGGAGGGTTCGCCCGTCTCCTCGCAGGCAACGAAAGCCGCGACGAGCGAAAGCAGGAGCAGAATAGAGAGCACTCTGGTAAGAATAGATGTTTTCATCGCTTTTCCTTTCCGACAGAAAATTTTGATTCATTTCTGCTATCAGCATAGCACAAAAAAAATATTTCGTCAAGAGAAAAACTGAAATCCCTTTGACAAATTGAAAAAACTGTGTTATACTATCACAAAAGAATTCTGTTTCTTTCACAAAAGAATTCTGTTTTTTCAGCTTCAGCGTGAAGAAAACGCGGAACCTTTCCTGTTTTTTGCAGGGCAAACCGAAAGAAAAAAGGGTATTCTATCAATATGGTTGAGACAATATGGTTGAAAAAAATCTGACGGATCTTTCCGTTGAGTTTCTCTCGCGGCTGTTCGGAACGCTCGACTCCAACCTGCGCACGCTCGAGGACGAATTCGGGGTGATCGTGCTCTGCCGGGACGGCGGGGTAAAGGTGCAGGGAGAGGATGAGCGGGAGGTCGAGCAGGCGTGCGCCTGTATCCAGCAATTGCAGAAGCTCTCCTCCCTCTCCGACACCGTCGATCCGAACAGCGTACAGTACGTCATTTCCATGATCCGCGAGGGTCGCTCGGACGAGCTGTCGGCGCTCTACAGCGATTGCGTCTGTCTGACCGGTAAGGGGAAACCCGTCAAGGCCCGCACCGTCGGGCAGCGCAAATACGTTGATGCGATTCGGAACAACACGCTCGTGTTCGGTATCGGGCCCGCCGGAACCGGAAAAACCTTCCTCGCCGTCGCCATGGCGGTCACGGCGCTCAAACAGAAACAGGTCTCCCGCATCGTCCTGACCCGTCCCGCCGTGGAAGCGGGAGAAAAGCTCGGCTTCCTGCCAGGCGATCTGCAAAGCAAGATTGACCCGTACCTGCGCCCGCTGTACGACGCGCTCGGCGAGCTGCTTGGCGGCGAGGGAGCGGCGAGATCAGTGGAGAAAGGGATTTTGGAGATCTGCCCACTTGCGTACATGCGCGGCCGGACGCTCGACGACGCGTTCATCATCCTCGACGAAGCGCAGAACACTACCCCGGAGCAGATGAAGATGTTCCTGACCCGCCTTGGCAATAACAGCAAGGCGGTCGTCACCGGCGACGTGACGCAGATCGACCTTCCCCACCCGAGCCGCAGCGGGCTCGTCGAAGCGGTCGACGTGCTCAAGGGCATCAAAGACATTGAAATCTTCCGCTTCACACGGAAGGATATCGTCCGCCACCCGCTCGTGCAGAAAATTATCGAGGCCTACGAATCCCGCGCCGGAAAGGATCGGGAAAGCGGAAGGAGGCCGCACGGATGATCAAGTTCTACATCGAACAGGATCCCGCGTACCCGGTTCCAAAGACAGTCTTGGCGCTCATGAAGCGGGTCATCCGCACCTGCGTGCAGGCGCGCTACCCGTCACACCGGTTCGAGGTCGAGCTGACGATATGCGGCGACGAAAAAATCCGCACGCTTAACCGTGAGTACCGGAATATCGACCGTGCGACCGACGTACTTTCTTTCCCAATGCTGGAGTTTTCCATGCCGCAGGTGTGGGTCTCGCTCGGGAACATTGTCATTTCCGCCGAGACCGCCCGCCGGCAGGCGGAAGAATACGGGCATTCGTTCAAGCGGGAACTGTGTTTCCTTTCGGCGCATGCCGCCCTGCACCTGCTCGGGTACGACCACGAGACCGGACCGGAGCGGGAGGAAATGGAACGCTTGCAGCGGGAAACGCTGGACGTACTGGGCATCACACGTTAAAAAAGGACATATTTCCATGACAAGAACCGCTTTCATCACCATCACCGGACGGCCGAACGTCGGCAAGTCCACCCTGCTTAACACCCTGCTCGGGGAGAAGGTCGCCATCGTCTCGCGCAAGCCGCAGACCACCCGCAACCGCATTACTGGCATCCTCACGAAGGGCGGGGATCAGTACGTGTTCATCGACACCCCCGGTCTGCACCGCCCCCGTACCCTGCTCGGGGAGTACATGATGAAGCAGGTCGGCGCCGCTTCCGCGGATTCGGATGTCATCCTCTTTCTTATTGAAGCCTGCGGCGAGCTTTCCGCGGCGGAGAAAGCCGCCCTCGAAAGGCATTCCGCCTCGGGTGTACCGCTGCTGCTGGTACTCAACAAAGTCGATCAGGCAAACAAGGTCAGACTCGCTGAGCAGATTTCGTCGCTTTCCGGGGCATACCGGTTCGACGCGCTCATTCCGATCTCCGCGCTGACCGGCGACGGGGTGAACGCGCTCTTTCAGGAGCTTGAACCGTTCCTCACCGAAAGCGTTCACTTCTTCCCGGACGACGAGATTACCGACCAGCCGGAACGGCGCATCTTCGCCGAGATCATTCGCGAGAAGGCCCTGCGGCTGCTCGACAAGGAGGTGCCGCACGGCATCGCCGTCTCCGTCGAGGAATATAAAGAGAAAAAGGGCGTTCTGAGCGTGCGGGCGGAAATTTACTGTGAACGCGCCGCGCACAAACGCATCATCATCGGCAAGAACGGCGAAATGCTCCGCAAGATCGGCACGTACGCCCGCGAGGACGCGGAAAAGCTGTTCGGCGCACGGGTCTACCTCGACCTATGGGTCAAGGTCAAGGAAAACTGGCGCGACCGCCCCGCGCTGCTATCCGATTTTGGGTATCGGGAGGACAACGGGTCATGAAGCATAAGATCACCGGCATCGTCGTCGCGGAGAGCGACCGGAATGAGAACGACAAGCAGTTGAAGGTCCTGACGGGAGAGGAAGGCGTGCTGAGCGTCCGGGCCTACGGCGTCAAGAAGCTGTCGGCTTCCAACCTGCGCTCGGCACAGCTTTTCGCCTATTCGGATCTGCTGCTCAACGAGAAGGACGGGCTCTATTCCCTCCAGGAGTCTTCCCTGAAGGAGGATTTTTACGACCTGCGCTCGGACGTGACCGCTTATGCGCTTGGGTGCTACCTGTGCGAGCTGTCGGCCATCTCGTCGGTCGGCGGGGAGGAAGGGGTGGAAATTCTCCGGCTGCTGCTCAACGCGCTGTACGCGGCGGAGAAGCGCATTGTTCCCCCACTCGTCGTCAAAACCGCCTTTGAGTTCCGGCTCGCCGCCCTGATCGGGTATTTGCCAGACCTTTCCGGATGTCCGATCTGTGGGAAGCCGCTCGCGGAAATGGGAGAAAGCATCTTTGAATTGACCGACGGATATGTGTTCTGCAAGACCTGCAAAAACCCCGCCGAGGGGTTCACCCGCCGTGCGCCGGTCTCACGTTCCTGCCTACAGGCGATGCTGCACATCCTTTCCGCTCCGGTCAACAAGATTTTTCTGTTCCGCTTGGAGGAACAAGCGCTCCGGGAACTTTCCGCCCTGACGGAAGAGTACCTGCTCATGCGCATGGAACGCAAACTCAACACATTGGAGTTCCTCAAGCAGAACCTGTAAGAAAGGCAGGTCGTCCATGACCGAACTGAAAGGCTTTGAACGGGGACGTACCGTCCTCGAATTCGATAAGATTCTCGCCGCCGCCGCATCCTGCGCCTATACGGACGCGGGAAAGGAGGCGATGACGCAATGCGTCCCATCGGCCGACCCGGTCGTCGTCGAGCGGCTGTTGGACGAGACCGGGCAGGCGCTCGACCTGCTGACCTATAAGGGCGCCCCGCCGCTCGCGGCCTCCTCCTGTATCCCGCATGCGGTCGAGCGAAGCTGCAAGGGCGCCGTGCTGACCATTCCCGAGCTGCTCGCCGCCGCGTCGCTGTTCCGCACGGTCAGCGCCCTGCGGCAGTATGCCGGAGAGAAGGCGGGAAGCGCTATCCGGGTCTATTTCACCGCCCTGCTTGAGAACCGCCCGTTCGCCGAACGGGTGGAGCGCACGGTCCTCGCCGAGGATCAGGTCGCCGACGACGCGTCCGACGAACTCTACCGCATCCGCCGTTCCATCCGCAAGGCGGAAAACGACGTACGGGAGGTGCTCAACCGCATCCTGTCCGGCCCCTTGCAGAAACACTTGCAGGAACCGATCGTCACGCAGCGTTCCGGGCGGTTTGTCGTGCCGGTCAAGGCGTCCGACAAGAACGCCGTCAAGGGCATCGTACACGATTCCTCCGCCTCCGGGGCGACGCTGTTCATCGAACCGGCGGGCGTGGTCGAGGCAAACAACCGCCTGCGCGACCTGCACGGGCAGGAAACCGACGAGATCGAAAAAATTCTGCGCGCTCTCTCCGAAGAAGTGGCGCGGGCGTCCGTCCAATTGACGGTGAATTATAAGACCGTCGTCAATCTTGACGTCATCTTTGCCCGGGCGTCCTACTCATCAACCCTGCGGTGTATCCGCCCGCGGATGGGTGAAAAGGGCGGACTGACGATCCGAAGGGGACGGCATCCGCTGCTGTCTCCGGAAAGCGTCGTGCCGATTTCGGTGTCTTTCGGGGCGAACGAAAAGACGCTTATCGTCACCGGACCGAACACCGGCGGCAAAACCGTCACGCTCAAGACGATTGGGCTGTTCGCCTGCATGGCGCAGTCGGGCTTTCTGCTCCCCGCCGACGAAGGGACTTCCCTGCCGGTCTTTTCCGGGGTCCTCGCCGACATCGGAGACGAGCAGAGCATCGAGCAGTCGCTTTCCACGTTCTCGGCGCACATGGTCAACATCGTTTCCATCCTCGGACAGTGCGACCGGGACTGCCTAGTGCTGTTCGACGAGCTCGGAGCGGGGACCGACCCGATCGAAGGGGCGGCGCTCGCCATCGCTATCCTCGAGCGGGTCCGTTCGATCGGCGCGATGACGGCGGCGACGACGCACTACTCCGAACTAAAGCTGTACGCGCTTGACACGCCGGGGGTGCTCAACGCTTCCTGCGAGTTCGACGTAGAAACCCTGCGCCCGACGTATCGGCTAATCATCGGCTTGCCCGGACGTTCGAACGCGTTTGCGATCTCCTCGCGGCTGGGATTACCGGAAAGCATCATCGAGCAGGCCCGCGCGCTGCTTGCGGACGACAACATCCGCTTCGAGGACGTCATTTCCCGTTTGGAGGAAGGCGAGCAGACCCTCGAAAGGGAGCGCACCGCCGCCGCGGAAGCCAAAAAGCGGGCAGAAAACGCCGAGGCGGAAACCGAACGAAAGAGCAAAGAACTGCTCGAACGGGCGGACGAGGAACTCGACCGGGCGCGACAGCAGGCGAACCGCATCCTCGAAGCGGCGAAAAACGCCAGCCGGCAGGTTTTTTCCGAGCTGGAAACGCTGAAAAAGCAGGAAGTGAAGAAGCTCAAAAGCGAGCGCATCGAACAGGCGCGGCAGTCCGTCCGCGGGATGCTCAAGAACGCGGGCGAGCAAGTCGGCGAACTTGAGGAACGACGGGACGAGGACGAGGATTACGTCCTGCCCCGACCGTTGCAAGCGGGCGACCGCATCCGACTTGCCGACATCGGCGTTGAAGCGACCGTGCGGGGGGTGTCCGGCGACACCGTCACCTGCATCGTCGGACGCACGGAGACGAAGGCCCCGCTTGCGAGCGTCCGCCTGCTCGCCGACCGGCCGGACGAGAAAAAATCCGGAAAAAAACCGGTCGGAAAGGCCACCTACACCCAGCGGGCGGAAGCGGTCAAAAATGAGATCGACGTGCGCGGGCTGACCGGGGACGACGCGTGGTTCGTCATCGACCGCTGGCTGGATGAAGTTCGCATGACCGGCTACACCGCCGTCACCGTCATCCACGGCAAGGGCACCGGCGCCCTGCGAAACGCCCTTTGGCAGTTCTTTCGCCGGGACAGCCGCATCGCGTCCTTTCGCATGGGGCGATACGGCGAGGGAGAAACCGGGGTGACGATCCTCGAATTAAAAGCATAAGGGCGAAAGCGCCCATCATATGGTAAAACTGGTAAAACAAATTTTTGAAAAGGAGATTTGCAAGAGATGAAAAGACTGTACAAGTGTGAGGACAAAAAGATGATCTGCGGGGTCTGCGCCGGAGTGGCGGAGTATCTGCGGCTGGACGTCAATATCGTCCGGATCGCGACCATCGTCGGTTCGTTTTTCTGCGGCGCGGGGATCGTCGCATACGTCGCAGCGGCGATTCTGCTGCCGTTCAAGGATGAAATCTAAAAATTTGAGAGGATGAAACCGAAAGGAGAACCCGAAAATGACTGACAACCGCGCGGAAATCCCTGCGAAATACAAGTGGGACCTTTCCGCCATTTACGCGGACATGGCGGCGTTCGACGCCGACTTCGCCCGCGCGAAGGAGTTGATCGCCGCCTTCCCCAAGCACCGGGAGACCATGTGCCAAAGCCCGGAGGGGCTCTACGCCATGTTCTGCGACTCCGAACAGCTGAGCCGGCTGATCTCCAAGCTGTACGAGTACGCGAGCCTGCATTCCGACGTGGATACGTCGGATAATACGTATCTCGCCCTGCGCGGACGGGTGCTGCGGCTGTATGAGGACCTGACGGCCGCCACTTTCTTCGTTGACCCCTGTCTGCTGAAGCTGGAGGAGGAGACGCTCGAAAAGTGGTACAAATCCTACCCGAAGCTCAAGGAATTCCGACGCGCCATCACGCTTTCTCGAAGATACCGCCCGCATATGCTCTCCGATGAGTGCGAAAAGCTGCTGGCAAACCTGCAGGGAGCGCTCGGCTCCCACGACAACATCCGCAGTGTCTTCGCGAACGCGGACCTTCTGTTCGGCAAGATTAAAGGCGAAGACGGCAAGGAACTCCAGTTGACGGACACGACCTACGTCCCGCTGCTGATGAGCACTGACCGCCGGGTCCGACGCGCTGCGTTCAACAAGCTGTACGAGACCTACGACCGCTACGGCAACACGTTTGCCGCCCTGCTCAACGGGTTTATCAAGGAATGCGTGACGCTCGCCCGCGTGCGCGGCTTCACGAACAGCCTTGAAGCGTCGGTGTTCCACGACGAGGTCACGCCGGTCATCTACAACAATCTCATCGACACAGTCGAGCGCAACCTTCAGCCGCTGTTTGACTACTATGCCATCAAGAAGAAAGCGCTCGGGCTGTCTGCGCTGCATCTTTATGACATCTATACCCCGCTGATCTCCTCCTGCGACCGCAAGTACAGCTATGAGGAAGCAGTGGAGATCGTTCTCGACGCCGTCAAGGTCTACGGCGACGAGTATCACGACACGCTCGGGGACGGGCTGAAGAACAAAGGCTGGGCAGACGTCTACCCGAACAAGGGCAAGCGGGGCGGCGCTTACAGCGCCGGCTCCTACGACACGCAGCCGTACATCCTGCTCAACTACACCGACACGCTCGACGATGTTTCCGCCCTGGCGCACGAATCGGGGCATTCCATGCACAGCTGGTATTCCAACAAGGCGAACACCCCGCAGGAATCCCAGTACACGATCTTTGTCGCCGAGGTCGCCTCGACCGTCAACGAGTTAATCCTGTTCCACAAGCTGCTGCGCGAGTCAAACAGCGACGAGGAAAAGCTGTATATCCTTAATCAGCTCATGGAGACCTACAAGGGCACACTCTACCGGCAGACCATGTTCGCCTCCTTCGAAAAGGAGATGCACGCCCTGTGCGAAGCGGGCGAGACGCTTACAAAAGACCTGCTCAGCACGCGGTACTACGAACTCGTCAAGCGTTACTTCGGCAAGGGCGTCGTCTGCGACAAGCAGATCTCCTACGAGTGGATGCGCATCCCGCACTTCTACTATAATTTCTATGTGTATAAATATGCGACCTGCATCTCCGCTGCGTCGAGCATCGTCAAGAAGATCGAGACGCAGGGGGACGCCTATGTGCAAAAGTACCTGAACTTCCTCAAGTGCGGCGGGTCCCGCAGCCCGCTTGACAGCCTGCTCGTCGCCGACATCGACCTGACTAAGCCCGAAGTCATCGAGGACGCCATCGCCGATTTCGCTGCGACCGTCGAGCAGTTTCGCACGCTGTACAGCAAGCTCCATCCGTAAAAATTCCACGCAAAAAAGGCAGGAGAACCCCACAAAACGGCTTCTTCTGCCTTTCTGTCAAACCCCTAAAACTCCTTCCCCGTCGAACGGCGGAATGAAGCTCTCGGAAGCGGCAGAGCCCTCCTGCACGAACGCGTGCCGCACGCCGAGCTTGCAGGCGAAACCGACGAGTTCGCCGTACTCCTCTTCCGTCACGCAGCGGTCCAGTTCGGGGTACGCGTCCAACCCGAACGGGGTGAACTGGCTCATGATGCTCAGCCAAATACGGTCGCCGTAGGTCTGGTATAGATAGGCGAGCACCTTTTTGGAATCCGAGACGTGTCCTGGCAGCAACAAGTGCCGCACGACCACTCCATTCTGCAGCATTCCCTGCCGGTTCCGGCGGAGGGCCGGCTGCTGCCGCACCATTTCGGCGAGCGCCGCCTTCGCGACGACCGGATAATCGGGGGCGGCGGAATACTTCTTCGCGAGCAGCGGAGACATATACTTGAAGTCGGGCAGGTAAATATCGATCAACCCCTCGACGATGTGCAGCATTTCGACGGTCTCGTAGCCGCTGCAATTGCAGACGACCGGGAGGCGCAGCCCGTCTGCCTTCGCCATCCGCAGCGCCTCGGCGACCTGCGGGATGTACGGATCGGGCGTGACGAGGTTGAGGTTGCGTACCCCCTGCGTCTGCAAGGAGAGGAACACGTCGGCGAGCCGCCGCACAGTCAGCGGCTTTCCCACCCCTCCGCGAGAGATCTCGCGGTTCTGGCAATAGACGCACTTCAGCTGGCACCCGGCGAAAAAAACCGCCCCCGACCCGCAGGAGCCGGATAGAAACGGTTCCTCCCAATAGTGCGGGGCCGCGCGGGCGACCCGGACCGTTTCGTCCGCCCCGCAGTACCCGGGACAAACTTCCCGATCCGCCCCGCAGCGACGCGGGCAGAGTGTGCATACGGACATTTTTCGACAAATCCTTCCTTTTTGTCTTATTGGAGTTTTTCTATAACGCATCTTCTCTTGACGGTCATCTACATTTCCTTCGTCCGAGATCGTCTGTTCAAGCCTGCTCAGCGAACGGCTTAACCGCCGGTTCGGGATCGGGTTGTTTCCGGAATACCCGCTGGTCTTCCCCGCGCCGCCCGCAGGGCCGCACACGCTGCTTGTCCCGTCAGATTACGTAGTCATTGGCGCCGCGCTGGTTTTTCTGGTCGAGAACGTCCTGCAAGGTGATTCCATCAAGGTACTCATTAATGACCTTATACAGACCCTGCCAGACTGGCAAAGTCGCGCAGTCGGCTCTCCGTTCGCAGCCGACCGGATCGCGCAGCAGGCAGTCAACCGGGGCGAGGTTCCCCTCCGTCAGCCGCAGGATCTCCCCGACCGTGCACTTATCCGGTGACTTGGCGAGCAGATAGCCCCCCTGGAAGCCCCGGTTGGTTTTGAGAATCCCGCTCCGACTAAGCAGCGGGACGATCTGTTCAAGGTACTTTTTGGAGATCTGCTGTCGCTCGGCGACGTCCCTGAGCGCGATGTATTCGCTTCCGCCGTGCTCGGCGAGGTCCACCAGCATCCGCAGCGCGTAGCGCCCTTTGGTGGAAATCTTCAAGAAACTCATCCCTTTCCCCTGTTTTCTTTTCTCCATTTTACCCGGATTTTCCCGATTTGTCAAGAAATTTTTCCGAATTCTCATCGGTTTGCTCGGCTTTTGCAAAATTTTCCAATTTTCCGCCTACCATCTTTCGCTTTTGCGGGACGATACGGATGAAAGCGTTTGACCAGCCACTTCCGAAAAGGAGGGCAAAATGGAAACCTCTACGCTTTCCTCTGGCGCGTCGCGCGGGACGTCTGCGCGGATTTCGCCGAAAAACGGCGAAAGAACGGCGAGGGGATAAGCACGTAACCGGAAAACTGCCTCGGCGCGGAAGGTCCCCGATGGTTTCACGGACAAGTAAATTCCATATCGACCAACGCAAGGCGCACAACGATGAAAAAAGTCCAGTGCAAACGTACTGGACTTTTTTCTGGTGACCCGTAGCAGATTTGAACTGCTGTTACCGCCGTGAAAGGGCGGTGTCTTAACCCCTTGACCAACGGGCCTCTGGTAGCGGAAGTTGGACTCGAACCGACGACCGACCGGGTATGAACCGATTGCTCTAGCCAACTGAGCTATTCCGCCATGTTTCGCCGCTCACCAAACAGCTTTGCTATTCTACCAAAAAAAATGCGTCTTGTCAAGAGGGAAACGAAAAAAACTCATTTCCTTTTTCAAAAAAAAATCCGCTCTCTCCCCTTCATACCGCCCCGCAAACGCGCATACGCATACAACAAAACGGACAGGCATCCGAAAAAGAAAGGGACGGTCAAAAACAAAGATGGAACGGTTTTTCAGTTTCTTACTCGCCCTGCTGCTCGGCGGACCATTCCCGACGCAGGAAACCGAAGCGCCCCCGCTGACCTACGAGCGCATTTCGCTGACAGAAAGCGGGGACACCACGCCGGATGGCTACGTGCGGGCGGTCTGGCTCTCACAGTTCGACTTGCATCCGCTCTACCGGGACGGCGGAAAGCAAAGAGACAAAGCGGACTTCCGCACGCTCATCGAGCAGCTCTGCCGAACGCTGGTCCGGGACGGGTTCGACACGGTGTTTTTACAGCTCCGCCCGAACGGTGACAGTCTGTACGAGAGCGAGGTCTATCCCCTTTCAAAGTACGTCGCGGGGGTGTACGGCGGGTCCATCGACTACGACGCGGTCGGCGTGGTCGTGGAAGCCGCCCGGGAGTACGGACTTTCGGTGCACGGGTGGATCAATCCGTTCCGGCTGGTCACGCCGGAGGAGATGGCGTTGATCCCGACGGGATACGCCGTGCGGGACTGGTACGACGCAAAAAGCGGGCAGGTCAAGGAATGGGAGGACCGGCTGTACCTTGACCCGTCCTACCCGGAGGTGCGGGAACTGATCGCCGAAGGAGCAGCAGAGATCCTGCAAAAATACGACCTCGACGGAATCCACCTCGACGACTACTTCTACCCAACGACGGACGAGGGATTCGACCGAGCGGAATTCCTGCAAAGCGGGCAGGCAGACCTCGGCGACTTCCGGCGAAGCAACATCGACAAGACGATTTCCTTACTGTATCAAACCGTACATACCTTCGGCGCGGACAAGCTGTTCGGCGTCGCCCCGGCGGGAAACCTGTATTCGCTCGCGAACGGATGCTACGCGGACGCGCGGAAATGGGGTTCGGAAGACGGGTATGTCGATTACCTGCTGCCACAGCTGTATTTCGGGTTTGAAAACGCCTACTGCCCGTTCGAAACGATCCTTGCAGACTGGGAGGACGCGGTAAGTAACCCAAACGTCCGGCTCTGGGTCGGGCTGGATGCCGCGAAAGCCTACCTCGGCACGCAGGGCGAGCTGGACACGTTCGCCGGGACCGAGGCGGGGCAAACCGAGTGGATCCGCCGAAAGGACGTGCTCTCCCGCAGTCTAAAAATTCTCTACGGCGAGAAACGAGTGAGCGGGTACTGTTTCTACTCCTACGCGTTTCTCTACGACCGTTTCACCGGCGAGGTTGCGGAGGAAATCTTGGAAGCCTACGACCTGTTCGCCCCGTTGCTCAAGGAGGGTCCTACAACCTGGTATACCGCCGCACGGCCATCCGTACCGTCCCGCGAAAGGATACCAAACGCCTCAAGCACACGCACAGCGCTGTACGCCTGACGACTCCGCAATCCGGACAGCTTTTGCAGGGTCGGGACTTTGAAGCGCTCCGGAAGACCCGCCGGGAGCAGGGCGCGGTAGTCGTCCGCCGTGCGCAGGACGACCCGTTCGGGCAATCCCTTCGGCCGCCGTTCAAGCAGCGTCGCGCCCCGCTTGCGCCGCTTGTCCCAGCCGTCAAGCAGGCGGTGCTCGTCCATGTCGAAGAGCAGTAGTTCGACGGTCAGCCGCTCGCTTTGCAGAAACGGCAAGATGGCACGTAGCTCGTGCAGAGCGGAAAGGGCGCTCTCCTTTCGCCGTCCGACGTGCGGCGGGGAGGATTCGCCGGTCTGCGGGTCGGTCCAAATCAGGTATCGTTTGCGGGCGAGCGGGTAAACCAGTGTGACCGGATAGGACGAAAGAAAGAATTGCAGCTTCGGACGCAAGTAGGCGAACTTGGCGGTCTGAATTTCGAGTACCCGCTCCCCATCGAACCCGTCGGCGATGTACCGCCCGACCTTGACTTCCCGATACGCCGGGTCGGGAGCGTAGGCGCGCTTGAGCGACGCGTGCAGGCGCTTCTCTGCGAGCGTGCCGATGCCGGACGAAGGGGGTTCCTGCTCCTCAAGGGCGCGGAGAAACCGTTCCGCGTCGAATTCCATAGATTGGTCCTCCTTTCTTGTTCCTTTGGGGGTCCAGTATAGCACAAAAAACCAAAAAAGTCAAAATATTTTCCGGCTTTTTCCATCAAACCCCTTGCAATTCCAAAATTTTGTGCTATAATGAATAGGAAAGAGAAGGATCGGATGCTGTGAGACTGGGTTGACGCCCAGTCTCCGCTCTGTTATTGGGAGGTGTTTCGTTTGACAGGCAGGCCGACGGCAAAGCAGAACATCGCCGGCAGAGTGCGGGAAGCTGTCAAGCCGCTCGTCGAACAGGCGGGATATACGCTCTGGGACGTCACGTTTGGCAAGGAGGCCGCGGAATGGGTTCTTGAGATCACAATTGACCGCGATGGCGGGATCGGGACGGAGGACTGCGCAGTCGTTACGAAACTCGTCGACCCGCTGCTCGACGAGATGGACCCGATTGAGGGAAGCTATTGCCTGACGGTCTCCAGCGCGGGATTGGAGCGGGAACTGCGGGAAGAGCAGCATTTCGCGTACGCGTTTGAACGAAAGCTCCCGGTCGTGCTGCGGACGTTCGCCGCGGTGGACGGGAAGCGTCGGTTCGAAGGGACGCTCGCCGGGTTCGACGGCGAGGAAGTCACACTCCTGACCGACGGAACGGTAAAGCATTTTACCTACAAGCAAATCGCCAAGACGGTCGCCCTGTGCGATGGAAACGAACAGGAAACGGAAAGGAAGAAACAGTCATGAAAAGAAAAAGCGCTGTGAAAGCGCCCGCTGAGGAAAGCATCGTCAACAAGGAACTGTTTGAAGCGCTCGCCGCTTTGGACAAGGAACGGGGCATTTCACAGGAGTATATGATCGAACGTTTGGAAGCGGCGCTGCTTTCCGCATTCCGCAAGGAATACCACGGCAACGACAACGCCGTCGTTAAAATTGACCCGCTTAAGCAGGACGCGAAAATCTTCAAAGTTTATACCGTCGTCGAAACCGTACTCAACCCGGAAACCGAGATGTCTCTCGCGGACGCCCGCAAATACGACGAGAATCATCAGGTCGGCGATACGGTCGAGGTCGAGATTAAAACCCGTACGTTCGGCCGCAGCGCCGCGCAGGCGGCCAAGCAGGTCATCGTGCAGGGCATCCGCGAGGCGGAGCGTGGTATGATCATTCGCGAATACGAGGATAAGAAGGAAGAGATCGTCAGCGCCGTCGTCGTGCGCGTCGACCCGACGACCGGCAATGCCACATTAGAGATCGGCAAGAACGAAATGGTCCTCTTTCGCCACGAGCAGATCCCGAACGAGACCTTGCAGGTCGGCGATCGAATCAAGGTATTCGTGACGGAGATTAAGAAGGAGAGCCGGGGACCGTCGGTCGTGTTGTCCCGCGTGCATCCGGGCATGGTGCGTCGTCTGTTCGAGCTGGAGGTGCCGGAACTGAAGGACGGCACGGTCGAAATTGTTTCCATCGCCCGCGAACCGGGCAGCCGGACCAAGATCGCCGTGCGCTCGAACGACGAGAAGGTGGACCCGATCGGAGCCTGCATCGGGCAAAAGGGCGCGAGAAAGAACCTCGTGACAGAGGAACTCTGCGGGGAGAAGATCGATATCATCCCCTACAGTGAGGACATCGAAACGTTCATCAGCGCTTCCCTCGCGCCGGCAACGGTCGACGAGGTCATCAAGCTGCCGGATTCCGACCGTTCCTACCGTGCCATCGTCGCGGACGACCAGCTTTCGCTCGCAATTGGCAAGGAGGGGCAGAACGCCCGTCTCGCCGCCAAGCTAACCGGCTATAAGATTGATATCAAGAGCCGTAAGCTACTGGAAGGGCCGGTGGCGTAAGGAACCATGGCAGAACGCAGAGTACCGCTCCGCAAGTGTCTCGGCTGCGGGGAAATGAAAGACAAACGGCTGCTCCTGCGCGTGGTGCACAACAAGGAGGGCGAGACCTTCGTTGACCCTGTCGGGAAAGCGGCGGGTCGGGGGGCTTACGTCTGCGGGTGCACGGCTTGCTTCGACGCAGCGCGGAAAAACCGCCGGTTCGAACGCGCTTTCTCCGAGCGGATCCCGGACGGCGTCTACGAGGCGCTACGGCAGAGGATCGCGGAGATCGAGAGCGCCGGAACGTGAGGCGCACGGGATGTGGACTGAACGAAACCGCAAAAACGCGGAAGGCATCATTGGGCTCGCGAGGCGCGCGGGGGCGCTGAGCATCGGCACGGAGCAGGTCGTCGCCGAAGTGCGCAAGGGCAGAGCAAAGCTGGTGCTGATTGCTTCGGACGTTTCCGAAAACACCGCGAAACGACTGACGGACAAGGCGGATTACCGGCACGTCCCGTGGGAACGCGTGCCGCTGAAGATGCACGCGCTCGGTCGTCTGGTCGGGCGGGAGCACGCGTCCGCCGTCGCGCTGCTGCGCGACGGGTTCGTACTTTCCTACCGCAAGGCGGTGCGGGACTGCCCGTCCGAAGCATCAACTAACACGCTTTCAAACCCGGAAAGGAATGAGGATACAGATGGCAGAAACGAGTAAAAAATACAAGGTCGGCGAGCTGGCGAAAGATTTTGCGATGCGCAACAAGGACGTCATCGATCTATTCGCAAAGCAGGGATACGCCGGGAAAACCCATACGACCGCGCTGGAGGACGAGGAGATCAGTCTCTTTTTAGAGGTCGTTACCCAGCAAAACCAGGTGGACATCGCGTCGTTCTTCCAATCCTACGACGAAAAGAAGAAAGTCAAACAGGAGGAACGCAGGAAGGCGGAAGAAGCGCGCATCGCCGCGCGGCGCGAGGCCGAACAGGCAGCGAAGGCCGCCAAGGAAGCGGAGAAAGAAGCCGCCCGCGAGGCCGCGCGGGAAGCCGCTAGAGCCGCGGCGAAGGCCGCCGCCCCGAAAACAGCGGAAAAGGAAGCGGGCACGCAGAAACAGCCCGCCGCCCAGATGACGCCCCCGCCCATTCCCAAGAAGAAACCGACACAGCCGAAATCTCAACAGCCGCAGAAGCAGCGCTCGAAAACCGAGGTTCGCGTCGTGAACACCCGTGGCACGGACAACGTTGACCTCGGCCGCTACGACGAAAAACTTCTTAAATACGACTCCGGCGTGCCGGACACCGCCCACACGGGCAAGCAGAAGATTAAAAAGAAGAACAAGTTCGCCTCGCAGGAACAGCGCGGCGGCAAGCAGAACGGCAAGAACGGCGGACGTACCGCCGTGAAGCCCCAGAATAAGCCAAAGCCCGTGCATCTCTCCATCGTCGTGCCGGATGAAATCACGGTCGGCGAACTCGCGTCCCGCATGAAGCAGACAGCCGCGAATGTCATTAAAAAACTCATGGGCATGGGCGTGATGGCAGGCATTAACGACGTAATTGACTATGACACCGCCTATCTGGTCGCGGACGAGTTTCACATCACGGTCAGCAAGGAAGTTGTGCTCTCGCTGGAGGACCGGCTGATCGATTCGAGCGAAGACGCGCCGGAGACACTGGTTCCCCGCCCGCCGGTCGTTGTTGTCATGGGACACGTTGACCACGGCAAGACTTCCCTGCTCGACGCGATCCGCGACGCGCACGTCACGGAAGGCGAGGCGGGCGGGATCACCCAGCACATCGGCGCTTACAGCGTTCACGTTCATGACCGGGACATCACCTTCCTCGACACCCCGGGCCACGAGGCGTTCACGGCGATGCGTGCGAGAGGTGCGACGATGACGGACATCGCCGTGCTGGTCGTCGCCGCCGACGACGGCATCATGCCGCAGACCGTCGAGGCGATCAACCACGCGAAAGCGGCCGGAGTGGCGATTATCGTCGCCATCAACAAGATGGACCGCCCGGGCGCGAATCCGGACAAGGTCATGTCCGACCTAACGAATTATGAGTTGGTCCCCGAGGCGTGGGGCGGCGACACGATTTGCGTGCCGGTTTCTGCGCTCAAGCGACAGGGCATCGACGAACTGCTTGATATGATCCTGCTGACAGCGGAAATGCTCGAACTCAAGGCGAACCCGAACCGCAACGCGGAGGGCGTGGTCGTCGAGGCTCGGCTGGACAAGGGCAAGGGTACGATCGCGACCTTCCTCGTGCAGCGCGGGACCCTGCACATCGGGGACATCGTCATCGCCGGGACCGCCGTCGGACGCGTGCGTGTGATGACGAACGACAAGGGACGCGCGGTCAAGGAGGCCGGCCCGTCCATCCCGGTCGAAATCACCGGACTATCCGAGGTACCGAACGCGGGCGAGCGCTTCTTCGCCGTCAAGGACGAAAAGATGGCTCGCGACCTCGCCGAAGAACGCAAACAGGCGGAAAAGAAGAGCGGAACCGCCGTGAAGGTCAATCTGGACGATCTGTTTAACCAACTCGGCAACGGCGTAAAGGACCTGAACATCATCGTCAAGGCGGACGTGCAGGGGTCGGCGGAAGCGGTCAGGCAGAGCCTCGAGAAGCTCTCGAACGAGGAGGTCAAGGTCCGTGTGCTGCACGCGGCGGTCGGTGGAATCACGGAGAGCGACGTCATGCTCGCATCTGCGTCGAACGCAATCATCGTCGGGTTCAACGTCCGCCCGGATCGCACAGCGACGGACGCGGCGGCCCGCGACAAGGTTGATATCCGCACCTACCGCATCATCTACGACTGCATCGAGGAGATCAAGGCGGCCATGAAGGGTATGCTCGCCCCGACGTTCCGGGAATCCGTTCTCGGGCACGCCGAGGTGCGGCAGACCATCCACGTTCCGAACGTCGGCACGATCGCCGGCTCGTACGTCACGGACGGCAAGATTACCCGAAATTCGCTCATCCGCGTCCTGCGGGACAGCGTGGTGGTCTTTGAGGACAAAATTTCGTCCCTCCGCCGCTTCAAGGATGACGTGCGCGAGGTCGCGGACGGGTACGAATGCGGGATCGGGCTGGAGAAATTCGGCGACATCAAGGAGGGTGACGTACTCGAGGCCTATATCATGGAGGAAGTGGAACGCTGATGGGCGCTTACCGACAGGACCGTATCAACGAGGCGGTCGCAACCGAATTGACCGCAATCCTTCGCTCCGTCAAAGACCCGCGTGTCAGCCGTGCGTTCATCAGTGTCACCGGGGCGCAGGTTTCCCGCGACCTCGCGCAGGCCGTGGTGTACTACAGCGTGCTCGGGCCGGATAAGGAGGTGGAGGCGGGCATCCGATCCGCTTCCGGCTTCCTGCGGGGGGAACTCGCGCATCGGCTCAACCTACGGGTGACTCCCAAGCTGATCTTTCGCCGCGATCACGGCGCCGAAAAGGCGATGGACATCGCAAAAATTCTCAAGGAGTATCACGATGAGCATTCGGATCTCTGAATCGGAGGCGGCCGCGTTCTTCCGGGAGCGCGACCGGTTTCTGATTTTTACCCACAATTCGGCGGACGCGGACACGGTCGGATCCGCCTGCGCGCTGGTGAAAGCGCTGCGCAAACGCGGCAAACAGGCAGACGCGTTCAACCGGGAGGGCGTGCCCGCAAAGCTGTCGTTCCTACACCCAGAGGGGATCTTCCTGACGGAGCTGCCGCCGCCCGAAGGGCACACGCTCGTCAGCGTGGACGTCGCATCGCCGAATCTGCTTTCCGGGCCGGAAGCGTCGTTCGTGTTTGCACTTTCAATTGACCACCACAAGAATAACAGCATGCTGTGCGAACGGCTGTACCTGCGAGATGACTTTCCCGCCGCCGGGGAACTGGTGTTCCTGCTGCTGCGGGAATTGGGGTTCGCGTTCGAACGCGAGCCGGACATTTCTTCGGCGCTCTACGCCGCCATCAGCTCGGACAGCGGGGGGTTCCGTTACGCGTCCACCCGACCGGACACGATGCGTCACGCCGCGGTGCTGATGGAGGCGGGCATCGATTTCGCCCGGATCAACCGCCTGCTGTTCGAATGCAAATCCCCGGTCGAGGTCGCCGTGGAGAAGCTGGGATACGAACGGCTGGAGCTGTTCTTCGGCGGGCGGTTCGCCCTGCTCGCCGTGACGCGGGAAGATCTGCTCGCAGTCGGCGCGACGGCGCAGGATTGCGAGGGACTCAACCAGATTCCCCGCCAGATCGCCGGAGTACAGGCATCGGCGGTCATTCGCCCAAAGGGGGAAGAAATCAAGGTTTCTCTGCGGTCGAACGAGGACATTGACGTCGCATCCCTCGCTTCCACATTCGGCGGGGGCGGGCATTTCCACGCGGCGGGCTTCTCCGTAATGGGCGGGACGGTGGCGAACGTGCGGAAAATGCTACTGAAAAAAGCGGAAGGGTTCCTGCTGTGAACGGGGTGCTGATAATCGATAAGCCGACCGGGATCACGTCGCAGGCGGTCATCAACGCGGTCCGCAGGGTCACCGGGGAACGTCGGGTCGGCCATTGCGGCACGCTCGACCCGCTTGCGAGCGGGGTTCTGCCTATCATGGTCGGCAAGGCGACCAAGGCGTGCGAACTGTTGATGGACCACCAAAAGACCTACACCGCGTCCGTCCGGCTGGGCGTGACGACGGACACCGAGGACGTGACCGGTCAGGTATTGACCCGCTATGACGGGGTTCTTCCCTCGTTCAAACAATTCCGCGAGACTGCGGAACGGTTTCAGGGAGAAATCGAGCAGGTCCCACCGATGTATTCCGCGCTTAAGAGGAACGGGCAGAAGCTGGTCGACCTAGCCCGACAGGGCGTGACGGTCGAGCGGAAAGCGCGGAAAGTGACGATTTCGTCCCTGCGCGCCTACGAACGGGACGGCGAATTCTGGCTGGACGTGCGCTGCTCCCGCGGGACGTACATCCGAACGCTGTGCGCAGACATCGGCGCGTCGCTCGGTTGCGGGGCGTGTATGCGGTCGCTGCGGCGGACGTCGGTCGGCCGGTTTTCACTCGCGCAAAGCGTCCCGCTGGACGAGCTGCAAAGCTATTCCCCCGAGCAGGTCGAAAAGGCGCTGTTCCCGCCGGAGAAATTGTTTTCCGACCTACCGGAGGTCACGCTTCCGCCGTTCTTCGCGCGGCTGTTCTGCAACGGCGAAACCATCCTGTGCGGGAAGGTGCAATCCTCCCTGCCGCCTGGACTGACGGAAGGCATGCTGTTCCAAACGCACGCGCCAGACGGGCGGTTTCTCATCGGGCAAGTCGTAAAAGTGGACGAAATTTTGTACATTAGCGCAAAAATATTCTTTTGACATCTCAAAATGTGGCAGAATATGACAAAAAAGATATGGTATACTGCAAGCAGGAAACCATATCTTTTTTCATTTCGAAAACAAGGAAAAGGAAAGGACTGTCAAAAACAAATGCTGCCGCTGTTGAAAAAGCCGGAAAAAGCCGGCGCATACGCCAAAAACGCAAAAGTCAAATTTGGAAAGGTGGTATTTTTGCCGACCGAGGAACTTGAGCCGAATCCGATGCAGCCCAGGCGGGAATTCGACGAAGCGGCCTTGCAGGCGCTCGCGGAGAGCATCCGCCTGCACGGAATGCTTCAGCCGGTCACGGTGCGCGAGGCGGAGAAAAAGCCGTTTCCGGAGAACGTCCGGGGCGCGAGCTTTGAGATTATCGCCGGAGAGCGCCGCTGGCGGGCGGCCCGAATGGCCGGAATGGAGCGCATCCCCTGTGTCATCCGCAGCGTGGACCGCATGGAATCGGCGGAGCTTGCGCTGGTCGAGAACCTCCAGCGGCGGGACCTCGGGTTCTTCGAGGAAGCGGAAGCGATCCGAACCCTACTGCTGATGACTTCCCTGCCGCAGGCGGAACTGGCGTCCCAGCTTTCCATCAGCCCGTCAGCGCTCTCAAACAAGCTGCGACTTTTGCGCCTGACGCAGGAGGAGCGACAGCTGATCATCGAAAACGGATTGGGTGAGCGGCACGCGCGTGCGTTCCTAAAGATCGCGGACAAATCCCTGCGGCGGAAGGCGATCCTACAGGTCATCAACGAAGGGCTTTCCGCCTCGGAGACCGAACTGCTCGCCGAGCAGTTCAACCGGGACACGTCCGACGCGCAGGCGGAGCAATCCACCCCGGCAGAGCAAGCCGAAAAGGACATAAACGGGAAGCGACGGACCCGTGTTGCCCTAATCCGGGACGTCCGGTTCTTCTTCAACACACTTGACCGGGCACTCTCGCTGCTGGACGAAGCGGGGTTCCACACCGTCCAGCAGAAGCAGGAAACCGAAAACGGGTTCGAAATTCGTCTGTTTGTCCCCAAACAGGTGCAGAAGCCTTAGTTTTCCGGGGTCTTTGGCTCAAATTCCACGCATTCGCCGTTGAGAATGCGATTAGTCGTCCGCACGGCACACATCTTGCCACACATCGAGCAGGTATGCTTTTCCGTCGGCGGGACGCTCTCGTAATAGGCGCGGGCCTTCTCCGAATCCAGCGCGCAGGCGAACATCGCTTCCCAGTCCAGTTTCCGCCGGGCATCCGCCATGGCGTTGTCTCTATCAGTCGCGTGCGGGACGCCTTTCGCGATGTCCGCCGCGTGGGCGGCGATCCGGCTGGCGATCACGCCTTCTTTCACGTCGTTGAGATCCGGCAATCGCAGATGCTCCGCCGGGGTGACGTAGCACAAGAAATCCGCGCCGCTCGCGGCCGCGATCGCCCCGCCGATGGCGGAGGTGATGTGATCGTACCCCGGGGCGATATCCGTCACGATCGGGCCGAGTACATAGAACGGGGCGTTGTGGCAGAGCCGCTTTTGCAGCTTCATGTTCGCCTGGATCTCGTTCATCGCCATATGCCCCGGGCCTTCGACCAGCACCTGCACGTCCTTTTCCCACGCGCGCTCGGTCAAAGCGCCCAGCTCAACCAGTTCGGCGATCTGCCCGCCGTCGGTGCTGTCGTCGATGCAGCCGGGGCGCAGAGCGTCGCCGAGGCTAATGGTCACGTCATACTCCCGCAGAAGATCGAGAAGTTCGTCGTAATGCTCGTAGAACGGATTCTCGTTGCCGGTCATCTCCATCCATGCGAACAGCAGAGACCCACCGCGGGAGACGATGTTCATTCGCCGTTTGTCCCTCTTGAGCGACGCGATGGCGCGGCGGTTGATCCCGGCGTGAATGGTCATAAAGTCCACGCCCTCCTCGGCGTGCGCCCGGATGACCCGCAGGAAGTCGGAGGCGGTGATGTCCCGCAGGTCCTTTTCGAGGTAGCCGATCGCGTCGTACATTGGGACCGTGCCGATCATTGCCGGAGATTTGGCGATCAGCGCTTGCCGGAATGTGTTGGTTTTCCCGTAGTTGCTTAAGTCCATAATCGCTTCCGCACCAAAGCGGAGCGCCATGTCCACCTTCCGCATCTCCAGCGTGTAGTCCTTGCAGTCGCCGGAAATTCCCAGATTGACGTTGATTTTGGTGCGCAATCCCTCGCCGATGCCCTCGGCGGAGATGGATTTGTGCAGCCGGTTGCAGGGAATGACGACCGTGCCGCGAGCAACCCGCTCGCACAGGACCTCGACCGGCAGGTGTTCCTTTTCGGCGACCAATTTCATTTCAGGCGTGCAAACGCCTTTTTTTGCGGCCTCCATCTGCGTGTGATAGGTTTGCATATGCACTTATCCTCTCTTTTCCTCGGTGTATTCGCCTGCAAAAAGTGTGTCCCGCAGGCAGTAGGCGTGGTTGACGGGTCCGTTCCCGTGCCCGAGCGAAAGCCCGTCCGCGAGCGCCCCAGTCAGGTAGGACTTGGCGCGAGAGACCGCTTCCTCGAGCGAATACCCCTGCGCGAGGGAGCAGGCGATGGCGCTTGACAGTGTGCAGCCGGTTCCGTGGGTGTTCTTCGTTTCGACGCGCTCGGCGGTATAGCGGCGAATTTTTCCATCGACGCAAAGCAGGTCGTCGGCGGTTCCAGCGAAATGCCCGCCCTTGCAAAGCACCGCGCAGCCGAAGCGGTCGTGCAGGTCTTTTGCCGCGCCGCACAGCTCGTCGAGGGTGCGAATGGTCCGCCCGGTCAGCGCCTCCGCCTCGGGTCGGTTCGGAGTCAGCATCGTCACGAGCGGAAAAAGTTCGGTCTGCAAAGCATCGGTCGCGTCCGGGGCGAGCAGGCGACTGCCGCTGGTGGACACCATGACCGGGTCGAGCACGATCGGGATTCCCGATTCCTCCCGCAGTTTTGCCGCAAGCACGCGGATCAGTGGGGCCGAGGAGAGCATTCCGATCTTAATTGCGTCCGGGCGAATGTCGGAGAACACCGCGTCCAGCTGCAATGACAGGAAATCAGGCGGGACCTCATGAATTCCGGTCACGCCGAGGGTGTTCTGGGCGGTCAGGACGGTCAGAACGCTCATACCGTACACACCGTGGGCAGTCATGGTTTTCAGGTCCGCCTGAATTCCGGCACCCCCGCTCGGGTCGCTGCCGGCGACGGTCAAAACGGTTTTCATTTCGGAAAAATCAACCTCCTGTCAGACAAAAAACTACTTCCGCGTCGCGAAAATCCGGAAGCCAGAGCGCGCCAGGCACCGGCTTGCCAACCGACACCCCGCGAAAGCCCGCTTCCAGCGCACACCGCAGCGCAGCCGAGTCGTCCTCAAAGACATACACGTCGCTCGGTGCAACGCCAAGCAGGTCCGAGGCGGCGAGATAGAGCGATGGTCCGCGCTTGCTTGCGCCGGTGTCGTCGCAGGTCAGGACGACGCGGAAGCACCCCCGCACGCCCAGCCGGCGAAGCGCCGCTTCCAACAGTTCCTTGTCGCCCGCCGAAGCAACCGCCATAGGAATTTTTTCCCCCGACAGCCGTTCTAAAAATGCCCGGACGCCGCATCGTAGCGGGACGGTTTCGCGGTAGCCGTCAGACAGCATTTCACGGAGTTCGCGTTCGACGGATTTCGGGGAATCTGGCAAGGAAAAATGCTCGCACAGGTAGACGCTGCTTTCCGCGATCGTCAGAGGGGAGAGCGTTTCGTCCAGCGACGGCGGCGCGGAAAGCCCGCGACGGGCGAGATACCGCTCGCCGAGGCTCTCCCAAAGGGAAAGCGAATCGAGAAGCGTGCCGTCCGCATCGAAGATCGCGCCGCGCATCATCCAACGATGGCGAGGCACGCAGAATGCAATGCTTGCGCCGCCGCACGAATATCGTCCGCACCGAACAGCGCCGAAACTACCGCGATCCCGCGAATGCCGGTACCCGCGAGCGTCGGCACCCGCTCCGCTGTAATCCCGCCGATGGCGACGCACGGGATGCGGACCGACGCGCAGATTTTCCGTAGCAGCTCCCGCGAAACGGGGATCGCGTTCGGCTTGGTTGGCGAGGAAAACAAAGCGCCTACGCCGAGGTAGTCCGCCCCGTCCGCTTCCGCGCGGCGGGCCTGCTCGACGGTCCTCGCAGTCGCGCCAATGCAGAACGACGGTCCGCATTTCCGCCGCACCTCCGAAACCGGCGTATCCTCCGCGCCGACATGTACCCCGTCCGCGCCGCTTTGCAGGGCGATCTCCACATCGTCGTCGATGAGCATCGGCACGCCAAACCGGTGGCAAAGTGTTCGCAATTCCAGCGCGTCCCGCAAGAAATCCGAGAACTCCCGCTGCTTTTCGCGTAGCTGCACGCAGGTCACGCCGCCCTCCAGCGCGCGCTCCACCCGTTCATGCAGCGTCCGCCCGCGCGCGTCCGGATCCGGGTGGTCCGTCACGGCGTAAAGCAGATAGGTTTGTTCCTTCACAGTCTTCCCTCCCCCGTAAATGCGCGAACATAGGCGATCGGATCCTCGCATCGCATGAACCCGCTCATGACGCACGCCCCCGCCGCACCGCAGGCGAGGACAATCGGAAAATTTCCGGCGTTCACCCCGCCGATCGCGTAGACCGGCAGGGACATCGCCTCGCACACCTCCCGCAGGAAGTCTGTTCCACGCGGCGGGACTCCTCGCTTGCAGTCGGTTTCAAAGATGTGTCCGGCGACGAGATAGGTGCAGCCCAGCGACGCCGCTTCCAGCGCGTCCTCCACCGAATGGCAGGAAACGCCGAGAACGTCGAACGATGAACGTTCCGCTTCCGTCATCCCGCGCAGAACCGGCAGCGGCAGATGCACCGCTCCGCAGCCGAGCGAGGACGCAAGGCGGAAATACGTATGCAGGATGCAGGGCGTCCCGCTTTCGGCGCATACGGCGATCATTTCCCGCGCAAGAGAGGCATAGTCGTCTTCGGATAGGTCCTTTTCCCGCAGAATAACCGCCCTCACCCCGGCAAAGGCAATTTTTCGAATCCGTTCGTCGAACCGACCGACACAGAGCGAGCGGTTGGTGACGCAAAGCAGCTTAGACATACAGCGAATCGTTCAGAACCGGCTGCAAACCGCCATCCGACAGGTCCCGATACATATTTTCCAGGCTGCGGGCGTCGTTGATCTCGAACTGCTCGTCCCCCGTCCGGCTCTCCGACGATTCCCCGGCGTACTTGCTTTCGTGGTCGCCGATGCCGGTCGAGACCCCGGCGGACACTTTCGTCGCGGCGATGCGGACGATGCCGTCCCGGAAGCGGGCACTTTCGCGGGAGGACACCGTGATTCCCGCGAATGGCAGGAACAATCGGTAAGCGCAGAGAATCTGACAGAGCTGTTTTTCCCCGACGTCCGCAGGGCGGATGGTCTCATTGTTTCGGATCGGGCGCAGGCGCGGGCAGGACAGCGAAATTTCCGCCTGCGGGTATTTTCGCTGCAAATAGTAGGCGTGCAGGGCCGTCGCGAACGCGTCCTTTCGGAAGTCCGCAAGCCCGAGCAGCGCCGAGAACGCCACCCCGCGCATCCCGCCGCGCAGCGCCCGTTCCTGCGCGTCGAACCGGTACGGGAAAACCCGCTTATGCCCCAGCAGATGCAGTTTTTCGTATTCGCGCAAGTCGTAGGTCTCCTGAAAGACCGTCACAAAATCCGCCCCGCATTCGTGCAGGTATCGGTACTCGTCCGTATTGACTGGGTAGATCTCCAGCCCGACCGTGCGGAAATACTTCCGGGCGAGCTTGCAGGCGTCGCCAATGTAGGCAAGGTCGCTCTGACTGCGACTTTCGCCGGTCAGCAGCAGGATCTCCTCCATCCCGGACGACGCGATGACCTGCATCTCGTGTTCGGTCTGCTCGGCGGTCAATTTTCCCCGGCGGATGCGGTTATAGCAGTTGAATCCGCAGTAGACGCAGTAGTTTTCACAGTAGTTCGATAGGTACAGCGGCGTGAACAGGTTGACCGTATTGCCGAAGTGCTTTTCGGTTTCCGCTTTTGCGCACTGCGCCATCTTTTCCAGCAGCGGCTCGGCAGCCGGAGAAAGCAGAGCTTTCAGGTCATCGACCGTGCGGGTCCGCTTTTCGAGCGCCGCACGGACGTCGGAAGCGGTGTAACGGGCGGGGTCATACGTTTCAACCTGCGAAAGCACCCTTTCGCGGACATCCGACCGCAAAACCTCCATGCCGTGCAGATACCGCATTGGGTCGGTCCGGGAGGACGGATCGTTTTCGAGTTTATGCTTTCGCGCAAGGGCCTCTGGAGAAAGCGTATCGGCGTCCACAAAGAAATGATTCTCTTCCAAAATGCGCGCCTCCATTCAGTCCCGCAGAAACCCGATCAGCGGGTCGGACGCGGACGCGCCCCGCGTCAGCACCCGGCCAAGCCCGGAACGGTAGGCGTCCCGTCCCGCCTGCACAGCCTGACGAAACGCGTTCGCCATCAGCGGCAGATCCCCCGCCGTCGCGAGCGCCGTGTTCACCATGACAGCGGAAGCACCCATCTCCATCGCCTCGCACGCCTGTGAGGGGCGACCGATCCCGGCATCGACGATGATAGGCAGGTCGATCTCATCCAGCAGGATTTGCAGAAAATCTTTCGCCGCAAGCCCCCGGTTCGAACCGATTGGCGATGCGAGCGGCATGACCGCCGCCGCTCCCGCACGCACGAGATCGCGGGCCGCATACAGGTCGGGGTACATATATGGCAGGACGACGAACCCCTCGTCCGCGAGGATCGACGCAGCTTTAACCGTCTCTGCGTTGTCCGGAAGGAGGTACTTGCTGTCTCGCATAATCTCCACCTTAATGAAATCCCCGCAACCGAGCTCCCTCGCAAGCCTGGCAATACGGACTGCTTCCTCGGCAGTCCTCGCGCCGGACGTGTTCGGCAGGAGCGTGACGTTTTTCGGGATATAGCCGAGAATGTTTTCGCTTTCCTTCGTGTTGGTCCGGCGAACGGCGAGGGTGATTATCTCCGCCCCCGCGTTCCGCACCGCCGCTTCGATCAACTTGAGGGAATACTTCCCTGAACCGAGGATAAAGCGGGAGGTAAAGGTCCGCCCGCCCAATGTCCATGTGTCTTGCATACCGTTTCTTCCTTTCCGGCTTTCTTCAGCCCCCGCCGACGAAGCGGACGACCTCCAGCACGTCGCCGTCCTCTAAACGGGTTTCATCGTACTTCGCACGGGGGAGGATCTCCCCATTACGCTCGACGGCGACCCGCAGCGGGTCGGTCCCGCTCTCGTTCAGGTAGTCCGCGACCGTCTTCCCCGCCGCCTGTTCCGCTTTTCCGTTGATGGTTACCAATTTACATACCACATCCTTTCAAAAAGCGGGAAGCTGCCCGTTTCCGGCAGCTTCCCGCAGATGCAAGCATTCGCTGAAAGTTCCCCTACGTTGGCATTATCCAAATCAGGTTACGGGTCGAAGGGCGTACCTTCCTCTCAGCCTGTCTGCAAGCTCCCCGGCGTGCATTCGGTTTTACTTCTTGCGCTTGACGACCACAATTGCAACGACAGCGGCGATGACAACCACAACTGCGACCACAATAGCCGCGATTGCTCCGCCCGAAAGACCGCCCGTAGACGTCGACGTATCGGACGAAGCCGCATTCAGCGACTGCGACGCGGAGAACGTCGAGGACGTGCCCGCGGAAGACGCGGCAGGGGACGTCACGTCGGACGAAACCGCCGAGGACGTCTCCGACGAGGTTTCGGAAACGGTGGAAGATTCGTCCTTCGAGGAAGCGGCGGACGAGGTTTCAGACGAGTCTTCAGACGACGCGGAGGACGTTTCGGAGGACGTTTCGGAGGACGTGTTGTCCGTACCGGTGGGCGCCGCCGGATAGAGAGTCGCCGTACCGCTGCCAGAAGCGTTTTCTAGGTCGATGCCTTCGAGCGCGACGGTCATGCCGACATCCGCAGTCATCGCGGCGATCTTCGCTTCAACGTTGGCATACTGTGCTTTTTCTTCCACGTTGGATGCAGCGGAATGTACGACCAGCGCGATGACGCCGTTACCGATCTTCGCATCGGCAGGGACAGCGCCCTGTCCAGAAATCGCCTTTTGCTTGACGACCAGCGAGCCGTCATCCTTGACGTCGAGCAGGATCGTGACGGCCCAAATGGGATTGCCATCGTTATAGGCGTCCTGCGTCGTAAAAATCATGCAGTCCTCGCCGCCGATCACGCCATTGACGCCCTTGACGTCGAAAACGTAAATCGGATCCCCTTCTTCCGCGGAAACCGCGAACAGACTGAACGCCGACAGCACCAGCACAAACGCGAGGGTAAGGGTCAGAAACTTTTTCATAAAGCAGTTCCTTTCCAAATTTATTTTTGTTTTTTAAAGCAGAAAGAGGTTGTATATTAACATCGCCGCGTCCGCAGCGGCGAGCACGGACTCCATGACGATCCATTTTTTCGACTTCGGGCCGAATATCGCCATAATGCCGCTCACGCCGACGAGCAGGACCCCGCACACGAGGAACGAGAGCGTTGACACGCGGGAAAATCCGCTCGAGAATTGCGGCGGGAGCAGGAAGCCCCCGACACAATTGAGCGCCGCCGTCACCGCAAGCAGAATCCCCGCCGCAAGGTGAAGCGGCTGAAAACGTTTCTTTTGCAAGAAAAATCCTTTCCGTGGAACGTTTCAGCGTTTACTCGTAGAACGTCCACTGGCACTCCGTGTGAATCTTAGAATCGGCGGAAACCTTTTCCTTCGCTTTCCCCACGGCATAGTCTCCCACTGGGAACTTGGAGAAATAGATCTTGTTGGTGGTCGTGTTCATATCCCAGAAGGCAACCTTCATTTGGTTGTTAAAGCTGTTGCAGCTGGTTTCTGGCGTGAGGACGCGGACGTCGAACTTATATTTTTCCCGCCCGCCGTAGCCCCAGACGACGCACCGCTCCGCCGCGTTGCCCTCGTACATTGCCCCGTTGTAAGCCGGGTCGCCCTTCTTGAGGGTTTCGACAACGGAAACGAGGTTCTCCTTGCCGTCGATGAAAGCGCAGTAGAGGCCGTAGAGCTTCTCGATCGGAAACATACAGGTGTAGGAAGTGTCGTAGTAGGCGTCCTTCTTGTAGTCGTAATCCACGCTCAGACGAATCTGCGGACCGACAATGGCGTAGGTTCGGACCGCATCGCAGTACTGGTTGTTCGGATCGTAGTTATAGACGCCGTCCGAGCCGGCCGGATCCCAATACAACGTGGTTTCCTCGACGATTTTCAGGTTCTCCACTGGAACGGATTGCCCGGTGGAAAGTGATATTTCTTTGTTCGTCTTTCCGTCGTAGAAATGCAGGGAGCGCAGTTTCTCGTTGGCATGGTTGCCGCCGGACCAGACCCAGCCGTCGCTCACGTTCGGGGACGGAGAGACTCGATAGACGTACTCCCAATCCGTCGCCCCGGCGATAAACATATGCGAGCCGTCGCTGTCGTCGAGCTGCCACTTGCCGAGGTTATAGGTGCCCCAGCCGGTGCGGTAGAAGGTCAGCAGCAGCGTTCCGCCGTAGGACTGGCAGGTCACGCTGTAGGTGGTTTCCCCGGTGCGGCTGAAAGTCATGGAGTAGCTCGTGAGGGTTTCAATGTCGTCGGACGTGTCCATATCGCGATATTCGTCCGTCACGACTCCGCGTCCGCCCTCGTCCTTCACCGCTTCGGCATATAGGTTAAAGGTGCCGAGCACGTGCCGCTTAAGCAGCAGGTAGTCATTGGAATTGATGTCGTCCGACGCGAGAACGTTCGCCGCCTTGCGGGCCTTTGCCGGGATGGCGTAGGTTCCGAGCACCTGCCGCTTGAGCAGCAGGTAATCCATGGCATTCGCCTGCCCGTCGCCGTTAATGTCACCGAGGATCACGACTGTCAATTGCAGCGGGGTTTCCCCCACACGGCGCTTCTCAAGCACATCGCCGGTCGCAACAAAGCCAGTGGTCTTGGCTTTGCCGTTCGCGTCCCGCAGGGTGACTCCGGCTCGAGTGTTGAGCGAGGACAGAAAATCTTCGACCGTTGTCCCGGCTTGCAGGCCACAGAGCGTGCTATCCGACGTGTCCTGATACGCATCGCCCTGACGGAAGATCAAGTCGCCGACGTAGCCGGTGTACACCTCGATTTCGGATAAGAACACGAAGAATCCGCCCTTATCAAAGGTCAGCCGAATATAGCGGTAAGAAACCGGCTGATCGAGGTCAAGATAATAGGTATGGTAAGCGGTCTTTTCGGCGTTCTTGACCGCCATCGCATCCCAAGGGGATCCAATGGTCACGAACTCCTTTCCATCCGTCGAACCTTCAAACTTCGGATTCGCGGGCAGGTAGACGGCAGCGCCGTTGTTGTCGCAGAATTCGGCGGCAAGCCGGGTGATGTCGGAGCGGACCGAACCGAGGTCGATGGTCACCGTGTAGGAACTCGCACCGTTATAAGCGTACCACTCCGGTCCGTAAAGGGAATGTCCCTTGACGCCGTCGGTCAGTTCGGTTCCCTTTTTTTCGCGGTATGTACCGGGGTTCTTGTCCAGATCCAGCGTATACGGCTCGGAGGACGTGTAAGGGCAACCGCGGGCGATGTTCACGAGCGGCTCCTCCGCGGACGCGGAAAGCGCCGGAAGCGCCTGCACGAGCGCAACGGCCGCCAGCACCGCAAACAGCAAAAGGCACAGTGCTCTTTTCATGCGCAAAATAGCTTCCCTCCCTTATTGTTACTCTAAGAAATTCTAAGAAGTTTTTTTATATTATTTTTATATTAGGATTATACTCTTTTTTTTAGCCCACGTCAATAGGGATGCGTGATTTTTTCGGCCGGAATTCTTTCCAAAAAACGAAAAGACGTGCCCCGCCGAAGCGGAACACGTCCTTTCCGAACGCTTCCGTCAGCCTTGCGCTTTGGAGGTGCTGTCCCCGAACAGGTCGGACGCGCCGTCCTCGACGCCGGAGACCACATCGGACACGGCGTCCCCGGCATCGGACATGACGTCCCCCGCGTCAGACATAACGTCGGACAGCACGCTGCCCGATTCGTCGGAGCTCGTTCCGCTTTGGTCCGCACGGCTTACGCTTTCGTCGGAGATGACGCCGTTGCTTTCGGCACTGCCGGAGGTGTTCCCATCGCTGTCGTCGCCGCACCCGGCAAAGCAAACCAGTGCGGTCAGGATCGCCAGCAACAGCGAGATTCGTCTGATCTTCATGAATCCTGACTCCTTTTGTTTCAATCAATCCCGGCATTTCGCCCAAAAGACGTGAAATGCCTGCACCGATAGTATCCTCGCGCCATCTATGCTTTATGCGCGGAATTTTTTTCGGACCTTCCGGCACAAAAATGGCAAAAATCCGGTTTTTGTCTTGCAATCGAAGGAAAAATATGCTATAATACCCGTGAAAATTCAAACTGTTAAAATAAGGATGGTATCTCCCCATGATCGTCAAGACACCCCCCTTAGGATGGAATTCCTGGAACACCTTTGGTCCCAACATCAACGAACGGCTCATTCGCGAAATGGCGGACGCGATGGTTGACACCGGCCTGCGGGACGCCGGATACGAGTACCTGGTCATCGATGACTGCTGGTCCCTGCGGGAGCGCAACGAAAAGGACGAGCTCGTCGCCGACCCGGAAAAGTTTCCAAGCGGAATGAAGGCCGTTGCCGATTACGTCCACAGCAAGAGACTGAAGTTCGGGATGTACTCCTGCAACGGGACGCTGACCTGCGCGGGGTACCCAAGCTCTTTCGACCACGAATTCGTCGACGCGAAAACTTTCGCCGATTGGGGCGTGGACTTCCTGAAATATGACAACTGCAACCGTCCGCTCAACTATTCCGGCCGCCTGCTCTACAAGCGCATGGGACTCGCGCTGGCGAACTGCGGGCGGGATATCCTCTTTTCCGCCTGCAACTGGGGCTCGGAGGAAAGCCAGAACTGGATCAAGGAGACCGGCGCGCATATGTGGCGCTCGACCGGCGACATCACCGACAATTGGAACTCCATCAAGGAGATAGCCGAACGGCAGGTCCGACTGCTTCCGACCAACGGGCAGGGCTGCTTCAACGATATGGATATGCTCGTCGTCGGGATGGGCGGCAAGGGCAACGTCGGGATGGGCGGCTGCACACTCGAGGAGTACCGCACGCACTTTTCAATCTGGGCGCTATTCGGCTCGCCGCTGATGATCGGGTGCGACATTCGCAATTTACCGCAGGAAATCAAGGACATCCTAATGAACAAGGAAATCCTCGCCATCAACCAAGACCCTGCCTGCCGTCAGCCGTTCGCCGTGCCGATGGCACAGTCTGATCAGTTCTGGTGGAAGGCGTGGATTCGCTACCTTGAGGGCGGCGACATCGCCATCGGCTTTTTCAACCTCAACGATGATCTGCACACGCCGACGCTCGCCTTGGCCGAAATCGGACTCGGCCGCAGCTCCGGCAAAGCGCTGCACGTCCGCGACATCTGGGCAGGCAAAGACATGGGCGTCCACAAGGACCACCTCAGGGTCCGCATCGAGCCGCATTGCTGTGTCATGCTGCGCTGCTCTGTCGTCGATGCCTGAATGCCTCGACTGCGGCCGATCGCTGACCCCGGACGACATCGGCGCGACCCGCAAGCTCATCAACCGCGCGTCGACCGAATTCCGGTGTATCTCCTGTCTCGCAAAGCGGTTTGACGTGCCGGAAGCGCTGCTGCGCGAAAAAATCGAGGAGTGGCGGTCATACGGCTGCACCCTGTTCCCGCCGCGGGAGGGCGGTCCGAAAACATAAGTCCACGGGGGGACTTCTTCAAGTTCCCCCTGTTCTTTTTTCCCCGAAAGGAATCCGTCCATGCCGTTCCCACAAATCGAAACCCTAACTTTCCGCTATCCGAACGCCGATCCCCCGCCCTGTCGGACCTGTCATTTTCCATGGGAGCGGGGAACTTCGTGCCGCGAAACCTTTCCCCGCCGCCGTTTCCAACGTCATGACAAACGTACACAAGGTGCGCGAACATCCGGCCTGTTTAAGCTCGTCCGTATTGCGAAGCCGACGCTTCGACGGATGACCGAACCTGTGGAAAGTGCATAAAAATTCACACATCCACAACACCCTTTGCTTGATTTTCGCCTTTTTCGGAGGTAAAATGGAGCAAAAGCAAGGAGGGAACACAAATGCAAGAGGATTTCCACATTCCGTCGGAACAGCCGTCGGAGAGAGCAAACGATTTCACCGAAGAAACGACCGAAACGTTCGAGGAGCAGCTGATCATTCAAACGCCGCAGAGTCAGTCGCAGCCGACCCCTCCCCCGCGGCGCAAACGCAACGGCGCCCGTCCGACGACGGTTCTCGCCGTCTGCATAGTGCTTTCGCTACTGCTCGGTCTTGGTGGCGGGATGCTCGGCGGATTCCTCGTCGCCCGACGGTCGTCGGACGACGGAGGAACTAACGGCAACGGATCGCATGAACGGGACACGGCGGTGTTGTACCGTTCGGTCACCTTGCAGGACCAGAACGGCAATGCGGTCACCCGCCCGATGGAGGTCGGCGAGGTGGCGGACGCGACGCGGGACAGCGTCGTGGAAATTACAACGGAAGCGGTCACGACCGGCAGTTTCATGATGCAGTATGTCTCGGAGGGTGCCGGGAGCGGCGTGATCCTGACTGAGGATGGGTATATCGTCACGAATCACCACGTCGTAGACGGAGCGACCTCGATTTCGGTTCGCACGACAGACGGGCAGACCTACCCGGCAGAGCTCATTGGCTCGGACGACCAGGCAGACCTCGCGGTCATCAAAATCGGCGCGTCCGGTTTGCAGCCCGCCGTATTCGGCGACTTCTCGAACTGCAAGGTCGGTGACTCGGTCGTTGCCATCGGCAATCCGCTCGGGCAGCTCGGCGGTACGGTGACCGTCGGCTACATCAGCGCGCTGGACCGCCAGATCACGATCGACGGCAACATCATGACTCTCCTTCAGACCGACACGGCCATCAACCCCGGCAACTCCGGCGGCGGGTTGTTCAACATGAACGGCGAACTCATCGGCGTGGTCAACGCGAAGTCCTCCGGCGAGGACGTTGAGGGACTGGGCTTCGCTATACCGATTAGCCTCGCCGAGCCCGTCATTTCCGATTTAATCGAGTACGGCTACGTGACCGGCCGGGTGGACACCGGGATCCAGGTTCTCGAGATTTCCGACTACCAGACGGCCATGTACTACCGGGTCAATACGCTCGGGCTTTATGTATACAGCGTCGAGGACAGGTCAAACGCGGCGCAGGCGGGCTTCCGATCCGGGGATCTAATCCGTTCGATCGACGGGACGGAAATCTCAACGAAGGCGGCATACGACGGCGTCCTGCAATCTCATGCCATCGGCGACACGCTTTCGTTCACCGTGATCCGTTCCGGGCGGACACTCGAGCTTTCGCTGAAACTTACCGAATACAAGCCGGATAACGCTTGATTTTCCTCGTTTTTCAAAGCGGTTGCCCCTGCGGCGACCGCTTTTCCTTTCAATCAACGCAACCGAAAGCCCTTTTTCGAGTAAAATTGAAGCGTCTGATCGACGAGTTCGCCCGTTCGCTTTCCCGCGCCGAGCGGCAAGTGTTCCCGCGCCGGTACTGGTGCTGCTGACGGTCGACAAGATCGGCAGGCGGCTCGGATTCTCGCATTTATACGAAAAATCAAAAAGTTTTTGACAATTCCATAGAAGTTTTCCGGGGAAAACTTTTAGAGAACATTTTTTCAAAAAGTTTCTTAAATGGAGTTTAGGACTGCGCTTTGCACAGTTCCGGCAGCCCCCAACAAAACCCTTTTTCAACAAGTTAAGGACCGCCCGGAGGCGGTCCTTTCGCTTTGCATTATGCTATTGGGTTATGAAATTGTCGTTTAGACACTTTTGCGGTGGCTTCTCTTTACAGAGAAGACTACAATGGCCGCGCCGCTGACAGAAGCAATTAGCAGAATCCAAGGAAGCAGACTGCCTCTGTCGCCCGTTTCCGGAGACGAAGTGGCGCTGTCACTGGTGCTATTATCACTGGTACTGCTGTCACTGGTGCTATTATCACTGGTACTGCTGTCGCTGCTGTTGTTATCGCTGGAAGTGTCTGCGTCCGGGTTGGCTTCCCAGACCGCCGTCAGCTTTGTAAAACTGCCGTCATAGGTCTTGGACGTGTCAACCGCGTTGCCGTTCTCGTCCTTCCATCCCGCAAAGGTGTAGCCCGCGCGGGTCGGATCATCGCCGAGCTTGCTGCTGATGACGTCTTCGTAGGTAATCTCCACCTCGGAGCTTTCCCCGCCGTTCGCCGGATCAACCGTGACGGTGTAGGTGTTGAGCGTCCACTGCGCCGTCAGCTTCGTAAAGCTGCCGTCATAGGTCTTGGACGTGTCAACCGCGTTGCCGTTCTCGTCCTTCCATC
>CAZHBX010000012.1:0-44923 GCA_964530795.1 uncultured Ruminococcus sp.
CCGACGTCGCCATCGACGCGGCGGACGTGGTTCTGATGAAGAGCCGGTTGACGGACGTGCCGGACGGCGAACTGAAGCGGGTGGTCGAAGCGCAGGACTATCAGGTCACCGCTGTGCGGTAAACAAACGAAAGACCGGAGGGACGCAAAAGACTCTCCGGTTTTTGATGGATGCATTCGAAAAAACGCGGGACAGGACAAAAAGTGAATGGGAAATTTCTTCCTCAATTTATATGTATTCCAGCGTCACGCGTTTCTTGAGCAGGCAGATGACCTCGTAATTGATCGTGCCGAGCTTACGGGCGATCTCGTCGATCTTTTCCGGCGAATCGAAGATGATCGCCTCGTCCCCCGCCTGACACGGCACGTCGCCAAGGTCCGCCATGCACAGATCCATGCAGATCCTGCCGATCAGCGGGACGGAATGTCCGTTGACGGTCACCGAAAGGTTGCCGGACAGCACCCGCGACAGCCCGTCCGCGTAGCCGATGGAGAGCGTCGCGACGCGCATATCCCGCCGGGCGCGGTAGGTGCAGCCGTAGGAGACGAAATCCCCCTTGCGGATGGTGTTGACCGCGGAGACCCGGGCAATGAGTTTCATCGCCGGGCGGAAGGCGGGGTCATGGATCACGTCCGACGGCATGAGCCCGTAGAGGATCAGCCCAGCCCGCACCATGTCGAGGTGCATCTGTGGAAAGCGCAGGATGGCGGCGCTGTTGCAGCAATGCCGAAGCCCGACCGGGACGCGCCGGGCGTCCAGTTCGTCAAGCAGGGCGCGGAAGGCGGCGAACTGCCGGAGGGTGAACGCTTCGTCCTCGCCGTCGCTGTCGGCAAAATGGGTGAAGATCCCCTCGACCTGCAGCTCCGGCAGGGAAACAATGCGGGAAATCTGTCCGGCGGCGTCCGGGACGTCCTGTTCGCTGTGGCAGTAGAAACCGAGCCGGGACATCCCCGTGTCGACCTTGATATGGACGCGGCACCCGCCGTTGCTCGCGAGTGACACGGCGTAGGACAACGTGTCGACGGTTTGCAGCAGGTCGAGTTCCCGCAGGCGGGGGGCGAAGGACGGGTCGGTGTTGCCGAGAATGAGGATATTTCCCCGCACGCCGCTCTCCCGCAGTCGGACAGCCTCTTCGAGGCAGGCGACGGCGAAATAGGTGCAGCCCGCCGCGGATAACGTCTGGCAGACCTGCGCAGCGCCGTGACCGTAAGCGTCCGCCTTGACAACGGCGATGACCTTGCAGGTTTCGGGTACGAGGGAACGGATATGACGATAGTTTTGTAAAATATTTTCGGAAGCGATTTGCACACGGACTCTTTGGGTCGTCATAATGTTTGAGGTCCCTTTCTTTGTTGTTCAAGATGCGGGGGTGCAGGACAGCAGGTCGAACCCGCCGGTTTCGCCGTCCGGACCGGTCCATTCCAGCCGGGTGGGGTTGCCGTTCGCGGGGTCGTAGGAGAGCGTAAAGGTTTCGCCGTTCTGTGTCGCGCGCAGGAACGGCTTTTCACCGGCGGCGTCGGAAAATCCGCGTTCCGGTTCGGTCGTGCGGAAGAGCTTCACCGCCCGGTACAGCGGGAGCACACCTTCGCAAAGGGCCCGAGGCAGGTCGGTTTCCAGGCCGTTGTAGGTGGCGTGAAGGGTTTCGTCGGTCGCGTGGACCGTCAGCGGTTCGAGCAGTTCCGGTGAAGAGAAGCGATAGGTCGCCCCATCTCCGGTCCATTCCATCGTGTAAAGCAGATTTCCGTCGGAAACGGTAAAGTACACTGCGTCGCGTAGGCGGGACAGCGAATCGGTCTTCCCCTGCGACGAGCAGCCGGAAAGCAGGGGAAGGAGCAGGGCAAAAAGCAGAAACAATGACAGGATCAGGCGTTGACGGGAGGACAAACCGGCACTTCCTTCGATTGCAGGATACCGACTAACCAAGAATGCGGCCAATCTCCTCCGGCAGGTCGCTCGGCAGGGTACCGTGCGCGCCGAAACGGGCGGCGAGACGTTCGCCCGCAAGCCCATGGGCGTACACGCCGATGCAGGCGGCTGCAAACGGGTCGTGCCCCTGCGCAAGCAGAGAAGCGACGACCCCGGCGAGCACGTCGCCGCTTCCGCCTTTCGCGAGCGTGTCGCAGCCAGTGGGGTTGACGCGGACCTTCCCGTCCGGGGAGGCGATGACCGTGTGATTCCCTTTCAGGATCAGCACGCAGGTGTGCTCCTTTGCGAAAGCCGCGGCGATTTCCGCACGGTTTCCCTGAATTTCTGCGACGGTCAGCCCGGTCAAGCGGGAGAATTCGACGGGATGTGGAGTCAGGACCGGTCGGCCGGTCAGTCGGTTCAACCTATCCTTATGCAGGGAAAAATAATTTATGCAGTCCGCGTCGTATACGGCGGGGACGGAAATCTGCGGCAGCAGCCGGTCGAGCAGATCGTCCTGTTCCCGCCCGAGACCGCAGCCGCAGAGGAACGCGGTCGCCTGCGGGTCCGGCAGGGAAGAAACGTCCACCCAGATCGGTTCGGCGAGACGGGTCTGTAAAATACGAGCAACTTCCGGCGGGACTGCGAGGCGCAGCAGACCGACCCCGCTCCGCAACGCGCCGCTTGCGGCGAGGCAGGCGGCGCCCGGCATATGCGGCGAACCGACGAGGGCGCTGAGCGTGCCGAAGGTCCCTTTGTGGGAATCCGCCGGACGCGGGAGCAATTGCCGCAGGATGGTATCGTCCAGCCACACCGTTTGCACGTCAAACCCTCCCTTGTCGAACCTTTTCTTTCCTTATACTTTACCACAAACCGAACGAAAATGCAACCCTTTTTTTCGCTCTTGCTTTTGCGGCTTGCGGCATATGAAAAGCCGATGCGCGCGGAGAACCCGCTGGCGTGAGCACAGGCGCTGCTCCCGGTCGTCCGCGCCCTGCCATTCGAAGAGAACGACTGGTTCGGGTTGCGGCAAGCATTCTCGAGTATGGACCCGCTTCAGGCCCTGTTCGGGCCGTAAAAAAGACGTTCGGGGGCGCTTCCCCGCCGAAAGGGAAGCGCTCCCGGGTTTTTCTGTGTGTTTTACGCGTCCGAAAGTGGACACGCGCAAAAGGATTGCAGGATGCGGTCGATCTCTCCGTTGGCGGGCAGCAGGAATACGCCGTTCCGGTAGAGGGGGATGAGATAGTTGTATAGATAACGGTACCCGAACAGGCCGTACACGTCGTGCGTACCGGAGGGGAGAAACCCGCGAAGCGTCAGGTTCGGGGGAACCACGCCGAGGTAGACCGCACCCAGCTCGGCGACATTAACAAAATCCGTGTTGTTCCTGCGGAAATGCAGGGCACGGGCGGTGCCGGAGGAGGTGTAGTGCAGGTTTTGCCGTCCGCGTTCCGCCCGAAGGACAAGCTCGGTCTGCTCCCCGCTGTAATCGAAGGAACGGACCGTTCGCCGAAAGGCGGCGACGATGCGGGCTTCACCGTTCTCGTATGCGGACGAGAGGTCTGCAAGGCAGCCGGTGTCTTCGCAGTCGTCCTCCGGAGTCAGCAAATCGATACTGCCAATCTCCTCGAAGCGGCAGTCGAGCAGGTACACCCGATTCCGCGTTCCGCAGCGGCTGCTCGCGAGGTAGGTCCCCGCCGACGGCGACGCGACAACGCGGGCGAGCGTCTCATAAGGGCGGACGGTTCCGATGGAGTCAATGAATTCCCCGTCCGCCGAAAACAACCAGACCGTTTTCGTCTGCCCGTCGACCGCGGCAAATCCGCCCGCGGCGGCGGGACAGGACCCCACGTCGCCGTCCGTCCGTACGGCGGAAACGGCTGGAAGCCCGCAGGGGAGACGAAACGCAATCACAGTTTGTTCAGCCATGTCGAACACCTCTCAGGAAAAGTCTATGCATGCCTGTGAAGAAAGGTGTCGCAGGGGCTTGCATTTTTTCTATGGCAAAATGAAGTCGGCACAAGGGTACTCGGTTAATTCAGGCCGGCATTGCGACTTCACGAAAACAACTGCTTTAAGCTGTTATCCGAAGGGTTTATGGCAGAATGGAAAAAGAACAGAAAAGGACGGGCGGGATTCTTGAAAAAATTTTGCTGTTTTCTTCTGCCTGTGCTTCTGCTGCCGCTCGCGGCATTGACGACGATCGTACGTTGGAAGCGGTGCCGGACGACGATTCCTGCTACGGGGACGCACGGGTGGAAGTCGTCGCAGCCGTTTGGGTTCTGAAACGCGGCAAAACCGCATAAAAAAGGAAAGAACGTAGCCGGAAATGAATTCCGTTTGCGTTCTTTCCCGCTTTTCGGCGTTTACGCGGTCGTCGCGTTGTCGTTCAACCCGAAGCTGACGGAGATGGCGTTATCCACCATCTGCATGGTTTGGTCGTCCAGCCTGCCCATCTTCTCCCGCAGCCGCCGCTTGTCGATGGTGCGAATTTGTTCGAGCAGGATAATGGAATTCTTGGCAAGTCCGTTTCGCGTCCCGCCGGCGGGTGGTTCGCTCTGCACTTCGATGTGCGTCGGCAGTTTGGCCTTTCCGGTCTGGCTGGTGATGGCCGCCGCGATCACCGTCGGGCTGTACCGATTTCCGATGTCGTTCTGTACGATCAGTACCGGCCGAATCCCGCCCTGTTCCGAGCCGACGACGGGGCTGAGGTCAGCGTAATAGATGTCTCCGCGGCGAACGCCGTTTTCGCTTTGTCCCTTCAAAATAAACACTCCTCTTTGTCCCTTAACAGAATATGTTGCGGGAGGGATTCCGGCAATACGAAATCCGTCCCTTCGCCTTACGGATTTAGTTTCGCCATACGGCGGTTCTTTATACTGCTTTGCCGGGAAAATTTTCAATCGGTTTACGGAAAGGATGCGATGAAACGTGCTCCGACCCCTGTCGGCACTGCTTCCGGGCACGTCCGCCGTCGTGCGGGAAGTCGGGAGCAAAGGGGATTTCCGTCTCCGCAGGCGACTTTTGGAGTTGGGATTTCTTCCTGGCACGGACGTGACCGTGCGTGGGCGCGCTCCGTTCGGCGACCCGATGCTGTTTTTCCTGCGGGGGTACGAACTGACCCTGCGCGCGTCGGACGCGAAGGAGATTCTCGTGGAGGCGAAACAGGCGTGAGAGGGGTGCTCGTCGGACTGCCGAACTGCGGGAAAAGTACGCTGTTCAACCGCTTGACCGGTGCGCATCAGCACATCGGCAATTTTCCCGGGGTGACGGTCGAGCGGGCGTACGGAGTGCTGCGCGGGCATCCGGATGTCGAGTTAGTCGATCTGCCGGGGCTGTATTCACTCTTTCCCTATACCGCCGAGGAGGTCGTCGCGCGGGACGATCTGCTTGAAAACCCGCCGGATTTTATTCTCCAGGTGCTCGACGCGACCTGTCCGGAGCGGAATTTATACCTGACGACGCAGCTATTGGAACTGGGCGTCCCGACCGTGCTCGCGCTGAATCTGATGGACGCTGCACAGGCGAGCGGGCGAACCTACGATCTGCCGGAACTGGAAAGACGGCTGGGCGCGCCGATCTTCCCGGTGTGCGCATCTCGCGGGGACGGGGTGGAGGCGCTGGCGAATACGCTTTGTGATGTGCCGGCGGTGCAAACAAGGAGTTTTTTTCTCGCCGATTCGCCGCTCGAACGACTTCGGAGGGAGTTCCGCGAACAGGTAGAAACGCTCGATTCGGCGATTCCGGCGGATTTCCTGTTCTCCTGCGCGGTCATGGGGGAGGAGAAACCTCTGCAGGGTCTTCCGGAGGAAATTCTTACCCGACTGCGGCATCATTTGCCGGACGACCCGGTCTCGGAGATGGTCCGGAGGCGGTATGCCGCTGTCGACGCGCTCTGCGACGGGGTTACGGAGAACCCCGCCTGTCCGACGCACACCGCCACCCGTTGGGCGGACCGCCTGCTTACCCACCGGGTGCTTGCCGTTCCGATTTTCTTTTGCCTGCTCTTTTCGGTATTTTTCCTAACCTTCCGGGTCTTCGGCGCTTTTTTGCAGGACTTGCTCGGGCTTTTGCTCGCGCAGGTTTCCGGCTGGGCGGATGCGGCGATGCGGAGTGTCGGCGTGGCGGACACAGTGCGCTCGCTGGTCGTCGACGGGATACTCGCCGGGGTTGGGAGCGTGCTGCTGTTCCTGCCGACCGTACTTTCGCTGTTCTTTTTTCTATCACTATTAGAGGACAGCGGCTACCTCGCCCGGGTGGCGTTCGTGCTGGACCGTCCGATGCGGCGGTTCGGGCTTTCCGGCCGGGCGTTGGTGCCGGCGCTGCTGGGATTCGGCTGTACAGTGCCGGCGGTGCTTGCGACCCGGACGCTCTCCTCCCGTCGGGAGAAACTGCTGACGGTTCTGCTGCTTCCGTTTATCGCGTGCTCGGCGAAAATTCCGCTGCTCACCCTGCTTTGCGGAGCATTTTTCCCGCATTCCGCCCCATGGGTGTTACTTGCGCTCTACCTGTTCGGCGTGACCGCTGGACTGCTTTCGACAGCGCTGCTTTCGCGTTGGGTGTTGCCCGGGTCCTCCGGGGCGCTGCTGCTGGAACTGCCGCCCTACCGATTGCCGTCGCTCGGGGCGGTGCTTGCGCATACGTGGGAACGGGGAAAAGCATTCGTTAAGCGTGCGTTCACGGTGCTGCTGCTCGCTTCCGTCGTCGTTTGGGTGTTGCGCAGTTTCGACACGTCCTTTCGCCCGTCGTCGCAGGAGAACAGTCTGCTCGCTGCCTGCTCCCGCTGGCTTGCGCCGGTGTTTATGCCGCTCGGGTTCGGGGATTGGCGGCTGGTCGCCGCTTTGCTTTCCGGGCTTTCGGCAAAGGAGGCGGTCGTCAGCACGCTTTCTGTCCTGTTCGGCGCGGGGGAGGGGACGCTCGCGCAGACGCTGCGTGTCACCGGAGCGTTACCCGGAACCCCCGCCTTGCTTTCGTTTCTGGTGTTCTTCCTATTATACCTGCCGTGCTTCGCGGCGATGGGCGCGATGGCGAGGGAATTTGGAAAGCGTCGGTACGCCGTCGCCGCCTTCGCGTACCAGCTCGCCGTTGCATGGATATTCGCCTTCATCGTTTACCGCGTCGCCCTGCTTCTGCTATGAGAAAAGCCGCACCCCGAAGGGTGCGACTTATTTGGAGGATGTTATTCCTGCCCGGCAAAGCGGTCGATGCAGTCGAGCAGGCCGTTCTTTTTGAGATAGCCGTGGTTTTCCGGATGACGCATGACGTACATGCCTCGTTCCAACCCGTCGTAGAACAGTCCGAACCGGTCGACGGGCGTCAGGCACGGGCGGCAGCGGATTCCGACGCTGTTGATGAACACGATCTCCCCGAACGGTACCTGCTCGCCGGACAACACGTCAAGGTAGTTCTGCGCCCGTTCAAACAGCCGCTCGTCGCTGACCGTCCCGCCGAGTTGGACACAGAAAGCTGCCTTCCGGCCGTAGTCAATCTGGTTGTAGATGCTGTAGCGTACTCCCGGTTCGGTCAGGCCGTCGATGCCGAGTTTTTCGACGCGGAAGGTGTCGTCCGGAAAGGCTTCCGCGAGCGCCGAAACAACAGCGGAAGCCGGGTCCTGCATCTCCAGCGTTTCCAGAACATCCTTGTAGTGGTCGATGACATAATCCCCGCTAAGGAAGATCTCACCGGTCAGGTTCGGGTATCTCTCGCAGGCAGCGGACAGGGTGTAGACGCGGTGACGGGTGTCGAAGCGGAGAGTGTCAAACACGTGTCCGCCGGTTTCGGTATCGTAGGTTTGTTCGATGTACGCGTCAATTTTCTTCTGCGCGAGGGAAGCGGAAATCGGGTCGCCGAAGAGCAGGTCGTTTGCGCACAGGCAGCCGACCGTTATGACGACGCCGAACACGACGACCAGCCGCTTCTTGCGCCGTAAGCACCAGACAGCGAGTTCGATGAGTACGAAGAAAACGGTCGCCACCCCCAGAACGAACAGGGCTTCCGAAACGGTATCCGCCTCGACGAGGTTAAGAACCGCAGTCAGAATGAGGAACAGCATCGCACGCGTCCCGCGCCTGCCGGGCAGCAGTGCCGCAAGCCCGACGCAGATCGGGTACACCGGGAACATCATCCACCGCCCGGCGTTCGGGCGGAAGCAGAGCGCGGCTGCGCAGGCGAGCAGGGCGGTTAGCAGGAGCGGCAAGAATCCGCCGAGCCGAAAGGTTTTCGGCGAAGGGGCGGGCTTTTCCGGCGGACGTTTTTCCGCTGTGGATCCATTCATAAGGTAGCCTCCTTTCACGTCAATTCAGGAAATGTTGTACGGGTTGGTTAGGCGGATGAGCAGGTCCGTGTCGTCGTCCTGCTGGGAACGGTTGTGTTTTTCTTCCCCGCAGGTCAGGCATTTGTGCGTAATGAGAAACCCCTTGCGGGGGTGCACGGCGACGGCGACCGGTTTCATCAACCCTCCGCAAGGGCAGGCGCGGTCCCCCGGGAGCAGATCGACATGCTTCGACCAAAGGCAGAACGGGCAGTGGTTCCGGGAACTGTAGCGCAGGGGCGGAACTTCTTTCTCACAGTGTCCGCAGACAAAACCGCTGTCATTTTTCACAAATCGCTTGATTTCCAAGAAAAAGCACCCGAAAATTTACAAATCGTTTTTATTTTTGGCTTTCAATCATAGTATAATACAAAACTGAGGAAAAAGCAAGAATGGAAGGTGAAATTTTGAGCAAGAAAATAGAGAAAAATAAGCCCCGCAATGCAAGGCTCGGGAAAGTCGGCGGGCAGGCGGTCATGGAGGGCGTGATGATGCGCAGTCCGCAAACGACCGCCATCGCCGTCCGGCGCACGGACGATGGGCAGATCGTAGTCCGCTCAAAGAAGACCCAGACCGTCCGGGACCGATACAAAATTTTGAATCTGCCGATTATCCGCGGGGTGGTCAATCTGGTGGAGATGTTCATCCTGTCCTTTTCGACCCTGACCGCGTCGACGGAGATGATGGGACTCGAGGACGAACTCAAGGGCGAGGAGCCTTCCAAATTTGACACATGGCTGGATAAGCATTTTGGCAAGGGAGTGCTTTCGGTCATTTCTGCCGTGTCCGTCGTGCTCGGGATCGCGCTCGCGCTTGGACTGTTCATTGCCCTGCCGGCGTTCCTGACAAACCTGCTCTTCCCGAGCGGGATCAAGGGGACGTGGAAATACGAAGGAAACGGCGTACAGCCCTCGATCGTGATGGAGTTCGGCGAGGAATTGACATATCGTTTTGACGTATCCGATGGATCCGACGGGGAAATAACCACTCCGTTTTCGCTTCCTTACGCGTATGAGGACGGGACGCTTTCCGTCGGCGGCAAGGAATGGGGTCCCGTGGAGGTGGATGGCGACAAACTGACGCTCGAATGGAACGGAGAGCAGATTACATTCGTCCGCGAAAGCTCGTTCTGGATGAACCGGCTCAAGTGCCTCGTGGAAGGGGTCGTCAAGATCGCCATCTTTATCGCTTATCTGTATTTGACCTCCCTTATGAAGGAAATCCGCAGACTCTACCAATATCACGGCGCGGAGCATAAGAGCATCTTCTGCTATGAGGCGGGGCTGGAACTGACGGTCGAGAACGTCAAAAAGCAAAAGCGGTTTCATCCGCGCTGCGGGACGTCGTTCATGTTCGTTATGGTGCTTCTTTCCATTTTCGTTTCCATCGTGTTCATCCCGAACGTGTGGGGCTGGTGGCGCATCCTGCTAAAGGTCGCGCTGCTGCCGATTTGCGTCGGGCTGGGGTATGAATTCATTCGGTACGCGGGGAAGCACGACAACCTGCTCGTGAAGATTCTTTCCGCCCCGGGCCTTTGGATGCAGCGCATCACCACGCGCGAGCCGGACGACTCAATGATGGAAGTCGCCATCGTTTCGATCAAGTCCGCCCTGCGGGAGGAATTCCCGGATTTCGAAGTGCCGTACGAGGACGAATACCTCAAGCGGAAGAAAGCGAAAGCGGAGGAAAACAAGGATGCTGCTAAAGGAGTATCGGACGAGACTGCGGGACGTCCTCAATGAAATGAATCCGGAGGAGGGGCCGGTCATCGCCGACTTACTGCTCGCCGCCGCGATGGAGACCGACCGGGGGAGTCTGCTCGCCTTGCCGGACATGGAAGTCCCTGAGAAGGCGGAGGAATTCTGCGGGCGGGCGATCTACGAGCTTTCACTCGGGAAGCCCTTGCAGTACATCCTCGGTTCCTGCTGGTTTTACGGGCAGGAAATTGCCGTCGGCGACGGTTGCTTCATCCCGAGAAGCGACACGGAGGTCTGCGTCGAAACGGCGCTGAAGTTGTTGATGCCCGGCAACCTGTTCGCCGACCTCTGCTCCGGCAGCGGCTGCATTGCGAAGGCGATCGCCGCCGCGCGTCCGGACTGCGAGGGCTACGCGCTTGAACTTTCCCGCGAGGCGCTGAAGTACACGCTTTTCAATCTGCGCGAACAGAAAAACGTACAGGTTCTGCGTTTCGACGTGCTTGACGACGAGGAGTACGCGGCGCTTTCCCTGCGGGCGGGGCGGCCGTTCGACCTGCTGATCTCCAACCCACCGTATATCCCAACAGAGGACATGGAATTACTCGCCACCGAGGTCCGCTACGAGCCGGAAAGCGCGCTCGACGGCGGAGAGGACGGCCTGCGGTACTACCGCGCGATCATTGCGTATGCCCCGCTGCTGCTCAAACCGGACGGGTATCTGGTGTTTGAAATCGGCTATGACCAGGCGAAAGAAGTGTCCGATCTGCTGGAGAGAGCGGGGTACAGCGTCGGGGTCGTGAAGGATTATTCCAAAAATGATCGGGTTGTTTTCGGAAAAAAAGGTTGACAAGCAAAAAAATCTGTACTATTATTGTAAACAGGGAAGATTTGGTACAGATTTTTTCTTTGTTGGGGTATGATAATGATGAAACGCATTGCATCCCGGAACAATCCGGCGGTCGTGCAGACTGGAAAACTGTCCCTGCGCAAGTACCGGGAGGAGACGCGGACGTTCTTTTTCGAGGGGGCGCACCTGCTTGAGGAGTATTTGCGAAACGGACATCGGCCGAAAGCGGTGTTTGTGCGGGACGGGGCGGAAACGACCTATGCGGAACTGCTGCGGCGGGTCCCGGAGGACGCGCTCTGCGGCGTGCCGGACGCCGTGTTTTCCAAGCTCTCGACCGAGCGGTCCCCGCAGGGGCTTTTGACCGTTTCGGGGTATCTGGATTGCGTGCGCATGGTCTCGCGCGAGGAAGAGACGCCGGGGCGGGTGCTGTTTCTGTCCTCCGTGCGGGACGCGGGCAACGTCGGTACGGTGATCCGCACCGCGACGTCGCTTGGCTGGACGGCCGTGCTGTCGCCCGACTGCGCGGACGTGTACGCGGCGAAGACCGTCCGCGCCTCCATGGGCGCGCTGTTCGCGGGAGATACGGCGGTCTGCGCGGAGCCGAAGGCATTCCTGCGTTCGTTCGGCGTGTCGTCGCGGCGGGTGTTTGCCGCTTCGCTCGGGGAGCACGAGGTTCGGCTGGGCGGATTCGATTTGCAGGAGGACGACTGCTTCGTCGTCGGCAACGAGGGACAGGGGATCTCCCCGGAGATGCTCGCCGTTTGCCCGTACAGCGTGGTAATCCCGATGACCGGCAAAACCGAAAGCCTTAACGCGGCTGTCGCCGCCGCTATCATCATGTGGGAAGGGGTGCGCAAGGATGGAGGAACTGTATCCAATCTGGCTTCAGCTCGCCTGCGGCATCTGTAACCGCGTTTATGCCTACCTGTTTTCCCGGTTTCATTCGTTCAAGGATATTTACGAATGCGTGGATTACCCGTTTCTGCCGGCGGATTCAAAGTGTATGCACGCCCTGCGAGATAAGAACCTCAACGAGTCCTATGAGGTCTATAAGTATTGCAAGAGTCTCGGCTTGCACATCGTTCCGTATTACGACCCGCGCTATCCGAAATGCTTTTGCAGCCTTCCCACGCCGCCCGCGGTGCTTTACGGCATTGGAGAATGGCGGGATCTTAACAGCATGCCCCGTGTCGCCGTCGTTGGGACGCGCCACGCCACACGGGAAGGGATGCGCGTCGCGGAGGATTTCGCAAAGAAGCTCGCCGTCGGCGGTGCGACCGTCATCAGCGGACTTGCAAAGGGCATCGACACCTGCGCCCATCGGGGTGCCCTGCGCGGAGACGGGTTCACGGTCGCCGTTCTCGGTACGGCAATCGACCGCATCTATCCGAAGGAGAACGCGGAAGCGTTCCAGACGCTCTACAAACGCGGGTTGGTGATCAGCGAGATGTATCCGGGTTACAAAAGCTCCGGCTGGGATTTCGCCAACCGCAACCGGCTTATCAGCGGCCTTGCGAATGCGGCGCTGATCGTGGAGGCCGGGGAGAAAAGCGGTGCGCTGATTACGGCGCGGGACGCTATGGCGCAGGGGATTCCGCTGTTTGTCGTTCCGGGTCGGCTGGGAGAAGCGTACGCGGGTTCGAACCAGCTGCTTAAGGAAGGCGCGCGTCCCGCAACGGACGCGTCGGACATCCTTGCGGAACTGGAATACCTTTATCCGCTGCAAATCCACCGCGAGCACTTCAATTCCGCTCCGCGCCTGTACGCATACGGGTTTCAATCCCCGGTCCGGGAGACCTCGGCGGGAAAGCCGGTCGAAAACGATCCGGAGGAGGACAGACTGACCTTTGTTGACCCGGAGCCCGCAGCGCCAACGCAATCCCCGTCGGAAGCGCCCGAAAGCGCGCAGACACCGCCGTCGGAATCCGCGGTGCAGATCATCCTTCGCCTGCTGGACGACGAACCGCAGACCGCGGACGAGATCGCCCAGAAATCCGGTCTGCCGATCTCGGAACTGCTTGCCGAACTGACGATCCTTGAGATCCGCGGGCAGGTGCAGTCCGCCCCCGGCAATCGTTTTATGCGTATTAAATAAACACGAGGAGACACATCCGTCATTATGAACACACTGGTCATCGTCGAGTCCCCGTCAAAAGCCAACACCATCAAGGGCTTTCTCGGGAAAGGGTATAAGGTCAAAGCGTCGAAAGGGCATGTGCGCGACCTGCCCAAGAGCAAGCTCGGCATCGATGTCGAGCACGATTTTGAACCGCAGTATATTAATATTCGCGGGAAAGGCGATCTGATTAACGAACTGCGCAAGGAGGCGAAGGCCGCCGACCGCGTATTGCTGGCCGCCGACCCAGACCGCGAAGGAGAGGCCATCAGCTGGCATCTCGCTGCGGTTCTGAAGGTTGAACCGGAAAAGGTCAAACGCATTACGTTCAACGAAGTCACCAAGTCGGTCGTCCGGGAAGCGATCAAGTCCCCGCGGGAGATCGATATGAACATGGTCAATTCCCAGCAAACCCGCCGCATCATGGACCGTCTGGTAGGCTATCAGATCAGCCCGTTCCTTTGGAAGAAAGTCAAAAACGGGCTTTCCGCCGGCCGCGTGCAGTCGGTCGCGACCCGTCTTGTCGTCGAGCGCGAGGAGGAGATCCGCGCGTTCGTCCCGGAGGAGTACTGGCTTCTGACGGCCGTTTTACAGACCGCGGCCGGGGAAAACTTCTCCGCGCGGTACTTTGGAAACGCCGAGGGCAGGCAGGACCTCGCGTCGGAAGCGGACGTGCAGAAGGTTCTTTCCGTCATGGGCAAGGATTTCCTCGTGCAGAACGTTCGCAAGGCGGTTCGTCACCGCAAACCGCAGCCGCCGTTCGTCACGTCTACGCTCCAGCAGGAAGCGAACCGTCGGCTCGGCTTTCAGTCCGCCCGCACGATGATGATCGCGCAGGAATTATACGAAGGCGTCAACGTCGGGGAAAAGGGAACGCATGGGCTGATCACGTATATGCGTACGGACTCGCTGCGCATCTCCGAGGAAGCGCGGGCCGCCGCAAAGGAGGTTATTCTCTCCCGCTACGGCGAATCCTACTATCCGTCCACCCCGAACTTCTATAAGAACGCGCAGGATGCGCAGGACGCACACGAGGCGATCCGTCCGTCCGACCCGTCGCTCCTGCCGGAAAGCGTCAAGGGCAAGCTCACGGCGGATCAGTATAAGCTATACAAACTCATCTGGGAGCGTTTTATGGCGAGCCAGATGAAGGCTGCGTCCTTTGACACGGTTTCCGCCGATCTGCTTTCGGGGGATGCGATTTTCCGGGCGACCGGCAACACGCTGCGCTTCCGTGGCTACCGTGCGCTTTATGACGACGCGGATGAGGAGGAAGCGGAGAACCGCCTGCCCACGCTCAACGAGGGGGACGTGCTACAGGCGCTTTCGGTTACGCCGGAGCAGAAGTTCACCCAGCCCCCGGCACGGTATACCGAAGGTTCCCTCATTAAGGTGTTCAAGGACAAGGGCATCGCCCGTCCGTCGACCTATTCGACGACCATCACGACGATTGTCTCCCGCGGGTATGTCCGGCGAGAAGGCAAAACGCTTGTGCCGACCGAACTCGGGTTCGTCACGACGGATCTAATGAAGAAGGCTTTCCCGGACATCATCAACTACGATTTTACGGCGGAAATGGAGCAGGACCTCGACCGGATCGAGCACGGAAGCGAGGATTACCTTGCCGTCCTGCGCCGGTTCTACGCGGATTTCGAGTCGGAGCTCAAGCACGCGACCGAGACGCTCGACGGGGAGAAGATTGCCCTGCCGAAGGTGGAACTCGACATGTTCTGCGAGAAGTGCGGGGCGCGGATGATCGAGCGGGTGGGGCGCTACGGCAAGTTCGCCGCCTGTCCGAACTATCCAAAGTGCCGCAACACCAAGCGCCTGCCGGAAACGGAGGAGGGAGCGGAAGCCGAGCCGGCGGAGAAACTGCCGGAGACCGTCGCCGACCTGCCCTGCCCGGTCTGCGGCGGAGAGATGGTCGCCCGCCGGGGGACATACGGCACATTCTTTGCTTGCCGCAACTACCCGACCTGCAAGGGTTCGATGCCGTTCTACCGCGACAGCGGGGTGACCTGTCCGAAGTGCGGGAGCCGTCTGCTTGCCAGGCAGACCCGCAAGCATAAGGTCTATTACTGCTGTGAGAAGTATCCGGCCTGCGATTTCTCCTCGTGGGACCTGCCGACCGGGGAGAAGTGCCCGAAATGCGGCGCACCGCTCTTCCGTAAGAAGGGGAAGAACATCGTCTGCTGCAAGGCGGAAGGCTGCGGGTGGCAGGCGGAGAAACAGGATTATTAAACCACAGAAAAGAGTGATTTTGTGTACGATACAGCCCTGTCGGAGGAACTGCTGCAAGAGCGGATCGGCTACCGATTCCACAATCGCTCTCTGCTTGCGGAGGCGCTGACGCATTCCTCCTACTGCAACGAAAACAAACAGCAGAAGATACCCTGCAACGAGCGGCTGGAGTTTCTCGGGGATTCCATCCTTTCGGTCATCACGGCGGAATTCCTGTTTTCCGCCTATCCGCAGGAGGACGAGGGGTTCCTGACCAAGACCCGCGCGGCGCTGGTGTGCGAGTCTACGCTCTCGGTGCTGGCGACGGAAATTTCGCTGGGGGACTTCATGCACTTCGGACACGGCGAGCAGCACGCCGGAGGCGGGAAGATGCGCAAGAGCATTATCGCCGACGCTTTCGAAGCGCTGCTTGCGGCGATTTATCTCGACAGCGGGATGGACACCGTGCGGGATTTCCTCCTGCCCCGACTGAAACGGATGCTGGAAACGGTCTCCCGCCGGGGAACAGAGGATTATAAATCCATGCTTCAGCGCATCGTCCAGCAGACGCCGGAGGAGCGGCTGCGATACGAGGAACGCGGGGAGGAAGGACCGCCGCACGACCGGGTCTTCCATTTTGCCGTCTACCTCAACTCCAACCTGCTCGGCTCCGGCAGCGGACGAACCAAGCGGGAAGCGGAGCAGGAGGCCGCCCGCCGCGCACTCATCGCGCTCGGGGAATTAGATGAAACGGCACCGTAACCTCCCGTTTTTCGTTCCCTTTGCGGGCTGCCCGTTCCGGTGCGCCTTCTGCGATCAGGAACGAATCACCGGAAAAACCGACCCGTCGCCGGAGGAGGAACTTGCGTCGCTCGATCGAATGCTGGAAAATTGCGGCGACGTTTCGGACAGTGAAAATCAGATCGCTTTCTTCGGGGGCAGTTTTACCAACCTCCCCTTCGAACGGATGGAAAGGCTTTTACGCCGTGCAAACGACTGGATTGACCGGGGCGTTGCCGGGAGCGTCCGTATTTCCACACGCCCCGACTGCATAGACCGCGAAGTGCTCGCACTGCTTCGGAAATACCGCGTGACGGACGTGGAGCTTGGGGTGCAAAGCATGGATGACCGGGTCCTTGCCGCTTCCGGGCGGGGACACATGGCGGCAGACACGCGGTTGGCTTCGTCGCTCCTGCGGGAAGAGGGGTTCCGGTTCGTCGGGCAGATGATGCTCGGCCTGCCGTCGTCAACGCCGGTGAGCGAGCTTGCGACAGCGGAGGAAATCTGTGCGCTGGGTGCTTCGGAGGCCCGGATTTACCCGACCGTGGTTTTCGCGGGCACGGCGCTTTACCGCGAGACGCTCGCGGGGCGGTATGTACCGCTCGACGACCTGACGGCGGCCGTGCGGGCGGCGGACTGCATGGAGTGTTTCTTCGCGCACGGCGTGAAAGTGCTCAAGGTCGGTTTGCAGGCGTCCGAGGAACTGTCGGGCGCGCCGTTCGGCCCTCGGGACGGGTCCATCGGAGAATTGGCGGCGGGAATGCTCTACGCAAAGCGGACGGTGCGCATGGCAAGCGGGGAATGCCTTGCGGGCAGAAGATTGACGGTTTTTGTCCCGCCGAAGGACCTCTCCAAACTAATTGGGCACGGCGGCGCCGCGCGAAATGTGATCTGCGAAGCGCTCCATCCGGCGGAACTTCGCATTCAGGCGGATACGTCTGTCCAGCCGTTCCTGCCCGTGTGCAGGATCGATTGAATGTTTTTGCAGAAAAGGAAACACAAATGCGACTGAAAGCAGTGGAAATGCAGGGGTTTAAATCGTTCCCCGACAAAACCAAAATGACCTTTGAAAGCGGTGTGACCGCCATCATCGGCCCGAACGGCAGCGGGAAGTCCAACATTTCCGATGCGGTGAGATGGGTGCTGGGCGAAATGAGTATGAAGAGTCTGCGCGGCTCAAAGATGGAGGACGTCATCTTTAACGGCGCTCCGTCCCGTCCCGCGGCGAACTTCGCAAGCGTTTCACTCTACCTCGATTCGGAGGAGGAGTATCGCGCTTCCCATCAGATGAACATGGAGGAGGAACCCGTCCCCGTCGAGGACAAGCCCCGCCTTTCCGACGCGCCGGAGACGGTTGTTACCCGCAAATACTACCGCAGCGGGGAAAGCGAATACTATATCAACCGCAAACTGACCCGTTTGCGGGATATTTATGAGCTTTTTTACGACACCGGCATCGGTCGGGAGGGGTATTCGGTCATTAGTCAGGGAAAGATTGCAGAGGTGCTTTCGCAGAAGGGCGACGAACGACGCAGCATCTTCGAGGAGGCCGCCGGGATTTCGCGGTTCCGCTACCGCAAGACCGAGGCCGAGCGCAAGCTCGAGGAAACCGAAAGCAACCTGCTGCGGGTCAACGACATCCTCGCCGAAGTCGCGTCCCGCGTGCGTCCGCTGGAAAAGGAAGCGGAGAACGCGCGGCAGTACCTCGTACTCAACGAGGAAAAGACCGGGCTGGAGATCACGCTCTGGCTCAACCGGCTCGACGACCTGCGGCAGAAGTGCACGATGGGAGAGGACGGGCTGAGAGACGCCCGCGCCGCGCTGGAAAGCGCACAGTCGCTGGAAAGCGAAAAGGAAAAGGAGCTGGACAAACAGCTCAACGAGAGCTATGAGATTTCTCGCCTGATTTCACTGACCGAGCAGGAAAAATCCGCTTCCGAGCGCGCGCAGGCAGCGGCGGAAGGAGAAAAGGCGGTCTGCCGCAACGATCTGGAGCACTTCAAACAGATCTGTACCGAAAGCACGGACGCGATTGCGGAAGCGGAGACGCGGAGCGCCGCGACGGCGCAGATTATTGCCAGTCTCGGGCGTACGCTCGAGGACGCCCGCCGGGAGACGACGGAGGTCGAGCAGACCTGTTCGGAGCGGGAGGCGCTCTGGCAGAAGTCGCACGAGGCGGTCGCACAGGCGGTGATGGAGGCCGAACAGGCGGAGGAGGCGCTCGCGAAAGTCCGCGCGGAGAGCGCGGAATGTGGCCGCTCGGAAGCGGCGCTGGGCGCGGAGCTGGAGGCGGCGAAGCGTTCGGACTCGGAAAGTGAAGAACGCATTTCGACGGGGATGGAGCGCCTTTCCCAGCTTAAAGCCGAAAAAGCCGTAAAGCAGGCGGAGCGGGACGAAGTCGAAAGGACCTATCGGGAGACGCTCGCGAAGGAGCGGGAAGTCCGCGAGGGGATCCGGCGGGACGGGGAAACCGAGACAGCGACGCGGGAGGAGACCGTCACCCTGCGGCTCAAGCTGACGGCCGCCGAGCAGCGGCGGGAAAACCTCAATCGGATGGAGCAGCTGCTGGAGGGGTATTCCGATAGCGTCCGCGCCGTTCTGCGGGACGGGAACACCGGGAAAATCCGGCGGGCGGACGGAAAGCAAGCGGTGCTGTACGGTCCGGTTTCCAATATCCTTTCGAGCGGCGACGAGTACGTAGTCGCCTTGGAGACGGCGCTCGCGTCGTCGGTGCAGTTCGTCGTGGTCGGGCAGGCAGAGGACGCGAAGGCGTGCATCCGGTACTTGAAGGAGCACCGCATCGGCCGCGCGACGTTCCTGCCACTGGAAACCGTCAAGGGATCGCTTTGCGACGTGCGGCAAATCCGACAGATGGAAGGATACCTCGGTATCGCGTCCGAGCTGACGCGGTTTGACGAAAAGTTCCGGGGGATCGTGGAGGATCTGCTCGGGCGGACCGTGATCGCCGATACGCTCGACAACGCGTCGAAGATCGCATCGGCGGTCGGGCACCGTCTGAAGATCGTCACGCTTGACGGGCAGGTCATCCACCCGGGCGGCAGCTATACGGGCGGGGCAGCGGCAAAGAAGGTCGGCGTATTCACCCGTGCCATGGATTTGGAACGGCTCGGCAAGGAGATTCGCGAATGGAATGCGAAATTGCTGGAGCTGGACCGCAAGCTCGCCCACACCCGCAAAGACATTGCCGACGCGGAAGCGCTCTGCACGGAGCTTCAGGCAATGGAGGAAACGCAAAAGGGCGACCTCGACGCGCTGGAAAGCGAGATCGGCGGACTGACCGTGCGCATGGAGGAGGAAAAGAGCCACATCGATGCGGTCGTCCGGAACCGCGATGCCGGTTCGGACGGGCGTCACGCGCTCGAGGAAAAGCTCGAAGCGGTTCGCGCCAAAAAGGCGACTTACGACAGTCGGATCGCGCAGGCGGAGGAGCGTTTCCGTAAGGCGCGGGAATATGCGGAACAGGCGCGGAGCATGGAAGCGGCGAATTACGAGGCGCTGAGCCAATCCCGCATCGTGTTGATTTCCAAGCGCTCGCAGACGGATAGTCTTTCGGCGCAGCAGGCGCAGCAGACGGCACTGCTGTCCGGCACAATGGAGCGGCTTAACAACCTGAGGGCCACGCTGGCGTCCGCCCGTAACAGCATCGCCGAGCGAAGCAGCCGCCTTGCGGTGATCGAAGAAAAAATTCTCACCGCCGGAAAGGGCGTGAACGCGGCGGAGGAGAAACTCAAGGTGCTTTTCGGCGGACGGGATGCGCAGGAGGCCCGCCAGAACGAGATCCGCGTTCAACACAAGGAGGCGCAGCAGAAGCGCGAGGAAGCGTTCGTTCGTCTGACAAACGAGGAAGCGAATTTCAACCGCATTCGCGAGGAATTTGATCATGTCACCGCAAAGCTCTGGGACGAATACGAGCTAACCTATTCGGACGCGGAAGCAAAGCGACTTCCGCCAGAGAAGATGGAAAAAGCCCCTTCCCGGCTCGCGTCGCTGAAGGCGAAGATCCGGGCGATGGGGAGTATTAACGTCAACGCGGTGGAGGAATATCGCCAGGTCAAGGAGCGATATGATTTCCTGACGGCGCAGGTGAACGACCTGCAAAAGACCCGCCGTAGTCTCGATAGCACCATTGCAAAGCTGGAAAACGAGATGAAGGACAACTTCGTCTTCACGTTCCAGCAGATCAACGATAGCTTCGCGCAGGTTTTCGCCGAGCTTTTCGGCGGCGGAACCGCCCGCATTGAATTGCAGGACCCGGATGCTCCGCTCGAATGCGGCATCGACATTGTATTAAAGCTGCCGGGAAAGAGCGTGCGCAGTATCTCTCTTTTGTCCGGCGGGGAGCAGTCGTTCGCCGCCATCGCGCTGTACTTGGCGCTGCAAAACGTCAATCCGGCGCCGTTCTGCATCTTCGACGAGATCGAAAGCGCGCTCGATGACGTCAACCTGGTGAAGTTCGCCGAGTATATTCGAGCGCACAGTGAGAGGACCCAATACATCGTCATCACTCACCGGCGCGGGACCATGGAGCGGGCGGACACCCTCTATGGCGTGACCATGCGCCAGAAAGGAATTTCCGAATATATCCGGCTTGACCTCGCGAAGCTGGAGAAATCAATCAAGGAGTATACCAACTGATGGAATTTTTCGAGAAACTTAAAAACGGTCTGAAAAAGACCAAGGACGCGCTGCTTAAGCCGGTCGATCTGCTGTTTTCCTCGTCGGATCGGGTGAACGACGAATTTTTCGAGGAGCTGTTCGACCTGCTGATTATGGCGGATGTCGGCGGGGAAACCTCGGAATATATCACCGAGACTCTCCGGCAGCGGCTAAAGGAAAAGAAAATTAAGGACCCGGCGACCGCGCGGGAGGAGTTTCGGGATATCCTGCGGGAGCTCGTCGGCGAAGGCGAGCCGCTTTCTCTCGGGGACGGACTGACCGTTCTGCTGGTTATCGGCGTCAACGGAGTGGGGAAAACCACTTCCATCGGCAAAATTGCGCATACGCTAAAAGAGCAGGGAAAGAAGGTGCTGCTCTGCGCCGCCGACACTTTCCGGGCCGCCGCCATCGAACAGTTGGAGATCTGGGCGCAGCGGAGCGACCTGCCGCTGATCCGGCAGAAGGAAGGAGCCGACCCTGCCGCCGTCGTCTTTGACGCCGCGGGGGCCGCGCGGAAGCAGGGGGTGGACGTGCTCATCGTCGACACCGCCGGTCGGCTGCACAACAAAAAGAACCTGATTGACGAACTCGCAAAGATCAATCGGGTCATCGACCGCGAGTTGCCGGGTGCGGCGCGGGAAACGCTGCTGGTGCTGGACGCGTCCACCGGACAGAACGCCCTCGTGCAGGCCAAGGAATTTGGACGCGCAGCGAAAATCACGGGTCTTGTGCTGACCAAACTCGACGGAACCGCCAAGGGCGGCATCGTTCTCGCCATCCGGCGAGAACTTGGCATCCCGGTCAAGTTCATTGGGGTTGGCGAGGGCATCGACGATCTGCAGCCGTTCGACGGCAAGGAGTTCGTGGAGGCCTTCTTCGAGGAGTCTGACGCATGAAAGAAGTCGTTCTTGCCACGGGAAACCCGCACAAGGTCGAAGAATTCAACCGCTTCTTCACCGAACACGATTTCCCGGTCGTCCTGCTTTCCATGCGGGAGGCGGGGTTTTCCGACGAACTCGTCGAAGACGCGGATACCTTCGAGGGCAACGCCTATCGCAAGGCGTTGCCCGTCGCGCGGGCGACCGGGATGCTTTGTATCGCCGATGACAGCGGGCTGGAGGTGGACGCACTCGGCGGCGCGCCAGGGGTTCTTTCCGCGCGGTACGCCGGGAGGCACGGGGACGACGAAGCGAATATTCGCCGCCTGCTCCAGGAACTGCGGGACGTGCCGGACGAAAAGCGGACGGCGCGGTTCGTCTGTGCAATCTGCGCGGTGAAACCGGATCCGAACGGTGGTGAACCGGAAGTACTGACCGTGCGCGGGACCGCGGAAGGAAAGATCCTGCGGGTCAAGCGCGGGAACGGGGACTTCGGGTACGATCCGGTGTTTCTTTACGAGCCGCTCGGCAAAGCCTTCGCGGAACTGGACGGAACGACGAAGAACGCCGTCAGCCACCGCGGGAAAGCGTTGGAACAGCTGCTTGAAAAGCGGAATTTCTTTCTTTGCGCGGAATGAATTTTTTCCTTCTGCTTGACAAGTAAAAGCGAATATGGTATATTGAAATGTGACAATTTTTTGAAAAGAGGAAGGGAACGGACGTGTCAGCGGTTTTGGATTATTTCCAATATGTTTGGGATCAGCTTCGTTCGATTCGCGTGGTGGACGTCGTGGACATCCTGCTCGTCGCGTTCGTCTTTTATTACATTTTCCAGTTCATGCGCAAGCGCCGGGCGGCGAAACTCTTCACGGGGATCGTTCTGCTGATTGTGATCTTGCTTATCAGCAGCGTCGCGCAGATGAAAGCGCTGAATTTCCTTTTAACGAATGTTTTTTCCGTCGGGATTCTTTCGCTCATCGTTGTTTTTCAGCCGGAACTGCGCAGCTTCCTAGAAAAGGTCGGCGGGACGACGGTCCGCAACATCCGCGGAAAGCTCGATGCGTCGCAGAAGGCTGCACTCGCGCCGGTCATTCGGGAGGTCTGCATCGCCGCTGAGTATTTTTCCCAGCATAAGACCGGCGCGCTAATTGTGTTTGAGCGCAACACCAAACTCGAGGATTACGTTCGTTCCGGGACTGTGCTCGACGCGACGATCTCGGCATTCTTACTGGAAAACGTCTTCTACAATAAGGCACCCATGCACGACGGCGCCGCCATTATCAGCGAGGGGCGTCTGCATGCGGCGGGCTGCGTCCTGCCGCTTTCCACCAACGCCGACATCATCAAGGAACTTGGCACGCGCCACCGCGCGGGCATCGGCATGAGCGAAAACAGCGATGCGGTGGTTCTGATCGTTTCGGAGGAAAACGGTATCATTTCCCTCGCCGTCGAGGGGGAATTGCAGCGTGGGTTTGACCGCAAATCCCTTGAGTCGGCGCTTAACAAGCTGTTGCTCTCGGATGAGGCGCTGACCGAAAAGATGGTTAGCCGCGTCCGCGGGAAATTCCTCCGCAAGGGACAGGGCGGCAAAAAGGAGTGACGTCCCGGCCGCACGGGATACACACGCAGAAAGGACGGGTGAACGCCATGAATAAAGAGGAATCCGGGCGCAAGGGGAAGATCCTGATCTTCGTCGCGGCCCTGTTCGGCGCTCTGCTGCTCTGGCTTTACGCGATCGGGTACGACACGGAAATCGACGAACAAACCTTCTCGGGCATCCCCGTCGAAATCATCGGGATGCACAGCAACGGCTATACCGTCGCGGAAGGCGAGAGCTTTTCGCTCAACGTTGACGTGCACGCTTCCGGCACCCGCGCTGCGCTTAACGCCGTCGACGCGGGGGATTTCCGCGCATATGTGGATATTTCGGTGGTCGACCAGCCGGGCCCGGTGACATTGCCGGTTAAGGTCGTCGCCCCCGGCGGGGTGACGGCAGCGAACCCATCGGTGACGAACATCACGCTCTATGTCGATGTGTTCACTTCCCGCAATATCAACGTGCAGATCGAAAAGACCTATTCTTCCGCCTATGAAATCGGCGAAACCGTCCAGAGCCTATACACCGTACGGGTGAACGGACCGGAAAGCGTCATCAGCTCGGCGGAGGCTTACTGCAATTTTACGCTTGGGGAGATTACCGGGGAAACCGTCCACGTCAGCGGGGAGATCCGTCTGCGCAATGCGGACACCAAGGCGGAGATCTCCAACCCCTATGTGACGATGGAGAACAGCACGGTGGACGTGACGTTCGTACTCTACGGGCGGAAAACCGTCCCGGTCCGGCTTTCGCTGACCGGCGGGGTTTGGCCGACGGAAGACGTGCAGTTTCTCAGCTCGGTTTCCGGGGTGGAGCTGCGCGGACCGCTTTCCGTACTCGACCAGGTACAGTCGCTGTCCGTCCGATGTGACGAAACGCTCATTGAAAACAACCGCTTGACCGAATCCGTCACGGCGGAGGAGTTGCTCGAGCAGAATCTGCCGGGAAGCGGGCTTTCCGCGGTCAATCCGGATGCGGAAATCTCGTATTCGGTCATTCTGCCGGAGGTCCGGTACCGGACGGTGACGGTTCCGGTCGGCAGGATCACGTTGTATAACCTCCCGACCGGAGGCGCGGTGAAAGTCAATGTGCTTCGAGCGGTGGAGGTCACAATTTTCGGTCCGTCGGACGCCGTGCGGAAGTATGACCCGACCGATATGACGATTCTTGTCGATTATGACACGCTCGAACCGCAGGCGACGGAGAATGAGTTTCTCGGCGTCGCCGAAATTAACACAGGCAGCAGTACGGTCTGTGTGGACGGTTCGGCGTATACCGTGACGGTTCGTGTGACCGCCGCATAAAGCGCAATTCGCGGATGCAAACAGGAGGCGAAGGCAATGACAGAACGGAAATGGATCCTTCAGGAAGGGGACGAAGCCGTTTGGAGGCGACTGCAAGCGGAGCTCGGTCTCCTGCCCTTGACGGTGAGGCTGCTTGCAAACAGGGGGCTTGACTCTGCGGAGAAGGTGTATGCGTTCCTGCATAAGGACGAAATCCCGCTGCACGACCCGTATCTGCTCAAGGACATGGACCGTGCCGTCGCCCGCGTCCGTCAGGCGATCGAGCGGAAGGAGCGCGTGTGCATCTACGGCGATTACGACGTCGACGGCGTGACCTCGACGATGATCCTGCACACATATCTGTCTGAACACGGGGTGCATTGCGAATATTTCATCCCCGACCGGATCTCCGAGGGGTACGGACTAAGTCTGCCGGTCATCAAGCGGATGGCCGGGTGCTTCGACATGATCATCACGGTCGACACCGGCATCACGGCGATCGGGGAAGCGAAGTACGCCAAGGAGCAAGGGATCGACATGGTCATCACCGACCACCACAGCTGCCGGGAGATTCTGCCCGACGCGGTCGCGGTGGTCAACCCGCACCGGGAGGATTGCGATTACCCGTTTAAGGACCTCGCCGGAGTCGGCGTGGTGTTCAAGCTGCTGTGCGCCGTGGACGGGGATACCAAGCGTATTTGCGACCGGTACGCGGATATTGTAGCGCTCGGTACCATCGCGGACGTCATGCCGATTGTCGATGAAAATCGTCGGATTGCCGCCATGGGGCTCAAAAAGCTCGAAACCGTCCGCTCGCCCGGCATCCTCGCACTCATGCGGCACGCGGGCATTATCAAGAACGGAATGATGACGAAAAAGGTCACGTCCTCGACGGTCGGCTACGTCCTCGCCCCGCGCATCAACGCGGTCGGACGCATCGCTTCCGCTTCCCGCGCAGTGGAACTGCTGATGACGGAAGACCCGGAGGAGGCCGACCGCATCGCGGAAGAGCTTTGCGAAACCAATAAGCTTCGGCAGCAGATGGAGCAGGAAATCTACGAGCAGGCACTCGCGCAGATTCGCGCTTCCTGCGCCGACGATTGCTTCTTCGTTCTCGGTTCGGCGGGTTGGCATCAGGGGGTCATCGGGGTGGTCGCTTCAAAGATTGCCGAGCGGTATTCGCTTCCCTGCATCCTCTTTTCCTACGATGGCGGGATTGCAAAGGGGTCCGGGCGAAGCATCAAGGGCTTTTCGTTGATGGACGCGCTCGCGTCCTGTGAAGACCTGTTGAGCGAATACGGCGGGCACGAACTCGCGGCCGGGCTTTCTCTGGACATCGACAAGATCGACGAGTTCCGCCGCCGGATCAACGCGTATGCGTCGCAGTACCTGACACGGACGGACGCGTCGCTGCCGCTTGAAGTGGAGTGCGAAGTCGATTTTTCGGATATTACGATGAAAGGCATCGAAGAAATGCAACTGCTCGAGCCGTTCGGCCTGCAGAACCCGCAGCCGGTGCTGATGATGCGCCGCGTCGCCGCGGTGGACATCGTTCCGCTTTCCGGCGGGAAGCACTGCAAGTTTCGCTTGCGCCCGGGCAACCGCCGCTACAGCAGCGAAAAAGAGATCAACGCGATCTGGTTCTCGGTCCCCGAGGAGGTCAAGCTGAGCGAAGGGTGCCTGTACGACGTGGTGTTCACGGCGGACATCAACGAGTACATGGGACACCGCTCTCCGCAGGTTACCATCAAGGCGATGCGCCTGAGCGACATCGACGAGGAAACCAGCGCTGAGGGAGAACGAACCTACCGCCGCCTGACCGATCCGGCGGACAGGTCTCCGATTTTCGCGTCTGATCTGCCGACGCTGATGGATTTCCGCGAGGTCTATAAGTTCCTTAAGCGGGACGTGCTCGAAAGCAGCAAGCGCACGACGGTCGCCGCCGTTTGCAGCCGGCTCGAGCAAGAGGGGATTCAGATCTCCTACTGCAAGCTCAAAATTATCCTCGACGTGCTTTGCGACGAGGGGCTGATCACACGTACATACAGCGAGGACGGCAGGATCGTCGAACTGAAGCTCCTGCCGGTCGGCAAAAAGGTCAATCTTGACCGGTCGCCGGTTCTTATCCGCCTTCGGAGGAACCACCCGCTGAATTGAACGAAATAAGGGCTGATTCATGGAATCCTATGATGTAAACGAACTTTTCGCCCGCTGCGACGCCAGCGGAAGCTATGATATTGACAAAATTAAGAGGGCCTACTACCTCGCTGAGGAGTTGCACCGGGGGCAGAAGCGCATCTCCGGCGAGGATTATATCACCCACCCGATTGCGGTCGCCCAGATCGTCTACGAGTGCCAGCTCGATACGAATTCCATCTGCGCGGCGTTTCTGCATGACACGGTGGAAGACTGCTCCGACCGCATCACGCTTGCGGAGATCCGCGCGCAGTTCGGCAAGGACGTCGCCGACATTGTAGACGGCGTCACGAAACTGAATATCCCGTTCGAAACCAAGCAGGAGGCGAGCATTCGCAATCTGCGCAAGATGTTTCTTGCGATGTCGAAGGACCTGCGGGTCATTTTCGTCAAGCTCGCCGATCGACTGCATAACATGCGAACCCTTTCCGTCCGTACGCCGGAGAAGCAGCGATCTATCGCGCTCGAAACCATGCACGTCTACGCGCCGATCGCGCACCGGTTGGGGATCCAGCGCATCAAGCAGGAACTCGAGACGCTCGCGCTCTCCTACCTCGACCCGATCGGATTCCAGGAGATCAAAAAAGATACCGAGAAGCGCTACGGAGAAAGCAAGGATTTCCTCGCCGATGCGACGCGGAAGGTCGCTAAAGAGCTCGACGCCTACAACATTCGCTACAAGCTTGAGGGACGGGTCAAGAGCATTTACAGCATCTATAAAAAAATGTATAACCAGAACAAGTCCTTCGATGAAATTTACGATTTCTATGCGCTCCGCATCATCGTCGACACGGAACTCGACTGCTATACGGTACTCGGAATCATCCACGAGATGTTCAATTCCATGCCGGGGCGGTTCAAGGACTATATTTCTACTCCAAAACAGAACCTGTACCGTTCCCTGCACACGACGGTCATCGGTTCGGGCGGGATCCCGTTCGAAGTGCAGATCCGCACATGGGAGATGCACGAGGTGGCGGAATATGGACTTGCCGCCCATTGGAAGTACAAGTCCGGCGAGCAGGCGAATCAGGCGCTCGACGAAAAGCTGCACTGGATTCGTTCGCTCCTGGAAGCGGACGCGGACGGAAACGACCCGGACGAGTTCCTGCACGCTTTGAAGATCGACCTGTTCGACGACGAGATCTTCGTTTTCACGCCAAAGGGCGACGTCGTCAACCTGCCGGCGGGTAGCACGCCGATCGACTTCGCCTACGCCATCCATTCGGCGGTCGGCAACAAAATGGTCGGCGCAAAAGTCAACGGCAACATCGTCCCGATCGACACGGTGCTGCAAACCGGGCAGATCGTTGAAGTGCTGACCAACCCGAACTCGAAGGGCCCGAGCCGGGACTGGCTTTCCTGCGTTCGTTCGAGCGAAGCGCGCAACAAGATCCGCATGTTTTTCAAGCGGGAGATGCGCACGGAGAACATCGAGCTCGGCAAGCAGGCAGTGGACCGGGAGCTTCGCCGGTACGGTCGCCGCTTCACCGACGCACAACGGGATCAGATCATGTCTTCTCTCGCCTCGCGCATGGGCTTTGCCGGTGCGGACGATCTGTACAACAGCATTGGATTTGGCGGAATGGACGTCGTCAAGCTCGGCACCAAGCTGAAAGAGGAGTTTAACCGGGTGGTTTCCCCCGAACAGCCGGAGCAGAAGCCGAAGCAGCCGGCGCTGATTTCGGAGTCATGCGAACGTGAGGAACGCAAGGCAAGGAAGTCCTCCGAAAGCGTCATCGTCGACAACGTAAAGGGATGCGCGGTCAAGTTTGCAAAGTGTTGTTCGCCGCTCCCGGGCGATCGGATCATCGGGTTTATTACCAAAGGATATGGCATTTCGATTCATAAATACGACTGCGTCAACGTGCAGAACGGTCTCAAGCGCCCGGAGGAGAGGGACCGCTGGGTGACCGCCTCGTGGACCGACCGGGCGGAGAAGCACGCGCTGGGCGGGTTCGAAGCCTTCCTGAACGTGTTCGCCACCTACACGCCCAGTATCATCGCCGAGCTGTCCGTCGCTCTGCGGGATATGAAGGTGGAGATCACCTCGCTTTCCACCAAAGAAAACGACGACACGATTACCATGACCTTCGGCGTGCGTTGCAGCGACACCGATCATCTCGCGTCCATTATCGCGTCCCTTCGCAAGAACCACGCGGTGCGGGACGTCACACGGGGGAACGTATAAAAAGCATGAAACTTGTGGTTCAGCGCGTGAAAAGCGCTTCCTGCACCGTAGAGGGCAAGCTGATTTCGCAGATCGGTCCAGGTCTGCTCGCTTTCGTCGGCATCGACGCAGAGGATACGGACGACGACCTGCGCCGGGGCAGCGCGAAGCTCGCGGGGCTTCGCATCTTCGAAAACGGGGAAGGAAAAATGGCTCTTTCTGCGTCCGACGTAGGCGGGGAAATGATGATCATCTCCAATTTTACCTTGCTCGGCCGGGTGCGGCGGGGATTCCGCCCGGACTGCACCCACGCTGCCCGCCCAGAAAAGGCAAAACCGATGTATGACGCATTCTGTGATGCGGTCGAGACACTCCTGCCAGTCAAACGCGGGATCTTCGGCGCGGACATGCGCATCGACGCGGTGATGGACGGGCCGGTTAATCTGATCATTGACACCGTTGAGCTGCGAAACCAGGAGCGGAACGCATGAAGATTACCATCGACAACCGAACCCCCTATCTCAACGATTTCTATTTCCGCACGCTCTGTATGCTGTATTTCCCCGGGGAGAAGTTCCGGGAGGACGGCTTGGAAACGGACGGCGGTCCCGCCGCCCGCTTCCTCCTCGAAGAGCGGGCGGACGGCTTTTTCTGCCAAACGGAACTGATTGCGGGAGGGCGGACGGGAGTCGGCTGCTTCTCCACAGCGGGGTATCAGCCGTTCGTTAAGATGACCGAATCGGACTTTGCATCCCTCGCACTCGGGAAAGCGTACCTTGACGCGGGACAAAAGCTGTTCGGGTTTTCCCTGCCGTGGGGGTATCTGCTCGGACTGCGGCCGGTCAAACGGGCGAAATATTATCTCGACCGCGGTTATTCCCCCGAAACGGTGGGGAAACTGTTTACCGAGGACTACGGCGTCCTGCCGCAGAAGGCAACGCTCGCTGTAGAAACGGCACGGACCGAGATCGAACTGCTCCGGGACACCCGCCCCGACGACTGTGCGCTCTACCTTTCGATCCCGTTCTGCCCGACCCGGTGCTCCTACTGTTCCTTCGTTTCCTGTGCGACGCCCCGCCTGCTCAGCCTGCTGCCCGCCTATCTCGAGCGACTGCACGCCGACGTGCGGGACACCTGCCGGGTCATCCGCGAGTTGGGGATGCGCCTGACGTCTGTGTACATCGGCGGCGGGACGCCGTCGATTCTGTCCGAAACGCAGCTGCGGAAATTGCTTTCCCTGCTTGAGCGGGAGATGCCGGGCGGGAATTTGCGAGAATTCTCCTTTGAAGCGGGGCGGCCGGACACGATTACAGCGGAGAAACTGCATATCCTAAAAGCAAGCGGCGTGCGCCGCATCAGCGTCAACCCGCAGACCACCGATCCGGAGGTTCTCCGCCGGATCGGACGACAGCACAGCATGGACGCTTTCTTTTCCGCGTCCGAGCTTGCCATGCGGGAGGGATTCGACGTGGTCAACGCCGATCTGATCGCCGGGCTGCCTGGCGACACGCAGGAGACCTTCGAAAAGAGCCTTTCGGACGTCATGCGCATCGGGTTTGAAAATATCACGGTGCATACGCTGAGTGTCAAGAAAGCGGCGCCTCTGCGCTTTTCGGAGGACGGCGTTTACGATCCCGCCGGCGCGCTTGCGCGCTCCTGCGTCGAGTACGCGTGGCGGACGCTCAGGGCGGACGGGTGGTTCCCGTACTACCTTTACCGCCAGAAGAATATTGTCGGTAACGCCGAAAATGTCGGATATGCCAAAAAAGGTACCGAAAACCTGTATAATGTGCTGATGATGGAAGAGTATGCTACGGTCTTCGCCTGCGGCGCGGGGGCAATCACGAAGCTTGTTTCCCCCGATCGGAACGAGATCTGCCGGATCGCCTTTCCAAAGTATCCATACGAGTATCTGGACGCTTTCGACGGCATCCGCGAGCCGGAGATCCGCCGGTTCTTCGCGTCCATGAAAAAACAGAAAGGGTGAACCTTTTGAACGAGGAATTGTACGAGTCTCTGCTGCGGACCTGCGCGGAGGAAATTTGTGCGAATCAACGGCTGAAACTGGTGCTGATCGCGGGCGGGTCCTGCTCCGGGAAGACCACGACGACCGTCAAGCTCGCAAAGCTGATCCGCACGCTCGGACGTCCGGTGGACACTGTTTCCCTCGACGACTACTACCGCAACCCGGAAAATGCGGTCTACCTGCCGAACGGAATGCAGGACATCGAAGGGATTGACAGTTTGCGTCTGGACCTCTTGCAGGACACGATGCGGCGCATCGCGGCAGGGGAGGATGCGCCAATCCCGTTTTTCGATTTTACGGTCCGTCGGCGGACGGATTCTTACCGGGTGCTACACCCGTCGTCCGATGGGGTAACGATCGTCGAGGGACTACACGCGCTCAATCCGCTCATTGTCCCGACGGATACTCCGCGGGAATGCCTCTACGGTTTATACCTTTACGCCGACTCCGGCGACGGGCAGGACTGCCGCTTCCTGCGGCGGCTCGTGCGGGATTCCCGCCATCGCGCGTCGGACGCGGCGGAGACCTTCGCGAACTGGGAGACCGTCCGAGAGGCGGAAAAGAAGAACATTGAGCCGTTCGCGTCCCTCGCGGACCGTTCGATCAACACCTATTTTGAATATGAGCGCAGCATTCTGGCGGACGACGCCGTTGCTGTGCTGAAAGGACTTCCCCTGGAAAACCCTCACACCCCGCAGGCGAAGGCTCTCATCTCATTGCTTTCGGACGTCCCGCTTTTGCCGGACGAGGTCGTGCCGGCGGATTCGCTCCTGCGGGAATTCATCTGAAAACATGGGAAATATACAACAGAAACAACAGAATAAGAGCTTTCTGGTCGAGGCGGGTATCATCTCGATTTCCAGCTTTGTCGTCAAGATCATCGGTGTGCTGTTCAAGATTCCGCTCGCACACATCCTCGGAGGTGGCATGGGCATCTTTAGCGCCGCCTATTCGCTGTATGCGATGCTGTACATGATTTCGACCAGCGGACTTCCGGTCTCCATCAGTCGCCTGGTCGCCGCCTCGGACAAGCGGGGACGACAACGGGAGGTGCAGCGCACGTTCCGGGTCGCCCTGACGGCGTTTACCGTCGTCGGCGTTCTCGCGACCGCCGTCATGATGCTCACCGCCGCATGGTTTTTCCGCGTCACGGAGCATCAGGACAGCGTGCTTGCCGCTTACATCATCGCGCCGACGCTGCTGTTCGTCTGTGTCTGTTCGGCGTTCCGTGGGTACTATCAAGGACTGCACAATATGTACCCGACCGCCATCGGGCAGTTCATTGAGGCGGTCTTCAAGATGGGACTCGGACTCGGTGCGACTTTCTGGGCGCGACATATGGGCTATTCAAGCGCGGTGCAGGCCGCCTGCGCGGTCAGCGGCATCACGGTCGGAATGCTTGTTGAGATGGTGATGCTGTTCGTCTATCACGCCGTCACGCACAAGCGCCGTCCCGTCGGGACGGACCCTGAAGCCGACTCGGTTCCGTCGCTGACCAAGCGCATTCTGCTCATCGCCCTGCCTGCCACGATCACATCGTCGGCGCTCTATCTTTCGAATTTTATCGACACTGTGCTTATCAAGCGCTGCCTGATGCTCGGCGGGACTTCTTTGGAAGTCGCCGAGGACCTCTATACCGTTTACACCTCCTATTCCACCGCCATCGCGGACCTGCTGCCTTCGACGCTTGTCTATCCGATCGCCATCAGCGTCCTGCCAACGGTTTCCGCGGCGCTCTCCGTGCGGGACATTCCCGGGGCGAACCTCCACATTGTGCAGTCTATCCGCATCAGCGCCATCATCGGCCTGCCGAGCGCAGCTTTTCTGCTCGCGACGGCGCCCGCTTGCCTGTCGCTGCTCTACGGCGCGCCGCTCTCGGGGTATGAGCGCATCGACGCGATGCAGGTATCCTCCGGTTCCCTGCGCATCCTCGCGGTCGGAATCGTCTTTATGGCGTTGGTGTCGACGACCAATGCCCTGTTGCAGGCGGTTGGAAAGATCTGGCTGCCGATGGTTTCCGTCGGGGTTGGGGTAGTTGTCATGGCGTTTCTCGAGTTCTTCGAAGTGTCCGGTCCTCTCGGGATCTACGGCGCGCCGTTCAGCTCGGTCTGCTGTTACCTGATCGCGGCGCTGCTCAACCTGTTTTTCCTGCGGCGGTACACGACCGCTTCGCTTTCCTTGGGCGGGCTGTTCTTCCGCCCGGCGTTCTGCGCGCTGCTGACCGGACTCGCGGCCTTCGGGACCTACAGCGGCATGACGTATCTGCTCCCCGGCGGCGGATGCGGGACGGCGCTCGCGGTTCTGCTCGTCTGCGGGATCGTGACGGTCGGGGTATACGTCGTGACCATGCTCATCTTTCACGGAATCACCGCTGACGAGGTGCGCCTGCTGCCAATGGGCGGGAAACTCGCCGCATTTCTTATCCGAAAGGGGTGGCTGCATGAATCCGCTTGAGGAGATGCGAAACAAACCGCGCTACACGCTCGATGACCTGCAAAAAATCGTCAAGCTGCTGCGCTCGCCGGACGGCTGCCCGTGGGACAGGGGACAGACCCACGAAAGCATTCGGCAAAATTTTATCGAGGAGGTCTACGAAGCGGCGGACGCCATCGACCGCGCCGATCCCGCGGGATTGCGGGAGGAACTCGGGGACGTGCTGTTCCAGGTAGTTTTCCACGCCCGCATCGCCGAGGAGGACGGGTGGTTCGACTTTGCGGACGTCTGCGATGAGGTCAGCCGCAAGATGGTCCTGCGCCATCCGCATGTGTTCGGCGTGCAGGTGACCGCTCCGGACGGGAGCGCTCTGCGGGATTGGGAAGCCATCAAGGACCGCACGAACGAGCGTACGAGCGCCACGGACGCCCTGCAGGTCATTCCGCGCACCCTGCCAGCGCTGATGCGGGCGGAGAAGCTCGGAGCGAAATCCCGCAGGCTCGGGTTCGACTGCGCGGATGTGCCGGAAGCGATGCGGAAGGTGGACGAGGAACTGTGCGAGGTGAAGCAGGCGCTGTGCGACGGGAAGCAGGCGGACGTCGAAGAGGAGTTTGGTGACCTGCTCCTCGCACTGGTGAACGCGGCCCGGCTGTCCGGCGTGAACGCGGAACTCGCGCTGGAGCGCGCGTGCGAAAAGTACATCAAGCGGTTCTCCCTCGTCGAGCGGCAGTGTGTGGAGGCGGGACAATCGGTTTCCGAAACTCCGCGGGAGACGCTCGCCGCCTACTGGCGGAACGCGAAGGACTCTCTTTCCTCTTTTTCCCCAAAAGAAGCACAAAAAACGGAAAAAGAATAGGGATTTTCTGAAAAAAAGCGAAATAACCTATTGCAAAATAGACAAAACTATGGTATACTATAGCCAGTATCCCTACAAGGAAAAACAAGCAAAGGAGAATCTGTCATGACAAAAGCTACACTTGTTGAAATCGTCGCCGAGAGTGCGGGCATCAAGAAGAAGGAGGCCGACGCCGCCGTAAACGCTGTTTTTAGCGCGATTGAAAACGAGCTCGCAACCGGCGGGAAGGTGCAGATTGCCGGGTTCGGTACGTTCAAGGTGCGCGAGCGCGCGGAGCGGACCGGCCGCAATCCGAGAACCAACGAAATCATCAAGATCGACGCCTGCAAGCTGCCGTCCTTTGTTGCCGGGAAAGGACTCAAGGACGCCGTAAATAAGGCGTAACGCCTGTCTGCGCCGCACCCATGCGTCTGGACAAATTCCTCAAGGTGTCCCGCGTGATTAAACGCCGGACGGTTGCGAATGAAGCGTGCGATAGTTCGTTGGTGCTCGCTAACGGCCGGCCCGCCAAAGCGTCTTACGACGTCAAAGTCGGGGACGTGCTGGAAATCACTTTCGGCAACCGGACCACCCGCCTTCGCGTTCTGTCCACGGCGGAGCACGTTGGCAAGGCGGAAGCGTCGGAACTGTACGAAATTCTGTCATAAAGTGCCTGCGCGCGTCATAAGGTATCATCGGAAGGGCAAACTGCCCCAAAACCGGGAAAGGGATGGTCCAATCGATGAATACCGCTCCGCGTGCACACGAGCTTTCTTTGCATGACCGTTCGGTACTGAAAGTCACGGCGGTCAGCGAGGTTTTGAGTTTTGATGAATCTGCGGTCAGCATGTCCGTCGGCGAGGCTGTTCTGACGGTGAGTGGGGATTCGCTCTCCGTCAGCAGTCTTTCGTTGGAGAACGGGGAAGTGACAGTTTGCGGTCGGATTGACGCGATCGTTTATCTTGATGGCGCCAAACGGAAGAAAGGCATCGGGCGCTTCTTCGGCTCATGAGCGTTTCCTATAAGCTTCATTTCCTGCTCGCCGGCTGGTCGGTCCTGACCGGGATCGCCCTGGGGATTCTCTATGAGTTTTTCCGGCTCCTGCACCGGCTGCATCGCCGCGCCGTGTGGCTGATTTTTCTGGAGGATCTTCTGTTCTGCCTTTGCTGCACGGCTGCGATGGCGCTTCTGTTCTTTAACCTTTCCTATGGACAGATGCGGTTGTACGCATTCGTTGGAGTGGCACTGGGATTCCTTTTGTGGTACTGCACGGTCGGCGTCCTATTTCGCAAGGCGATGTCAAAGCTGTACCGGATGCTGCTTTCGCCGTGCCGACGGTGGAAAGCGAGATTCTATACGAAGCGGGAAGGGCTTCGTCTCCGCCGCAGAGCCAAGGCGGGGTTCGGCGTGCGCCGGTTCTGGCGCAAACAGATTCGGAGGGAAAAGGAAAATGCAGCGGAGTCATAGCACCAATCTTGCCGTCAAACTCGCCTTGTTCGTTATTCTTGTGGTGCTTTTCATATCCGTCGTCAATATGCAACTGCGTCTTAAGTCACTTCGTGAGGAGCGGACCGATCTGAAGGAAGAGGTTGACGAGCTCGCCAACGAGGTGGAGGAAGCGAATTACCGCTTATCAAGGGATGTTGACGCCACGTATATCGAGCGCTATATGCGGGAAAAAGGGTACCAATACCCGAACGAAATTCTGTTTTATTACGATGTTCAAAGTTAAAACCACGCAAGTAAAGGGTATTCCCGGAAAGGTTTGGTCGTAAGAGATGCAGGCGGAAGCAGGGCAGAAGGTCAAAGGGAAAATCACCCGCATCACCGATTTTGGCGCCTTCGTGAAGATGGAAAACGGATTGACCGGGATGATTCATATTTCACAGGTATCGGACAGCTATGTCGCCAACATTCACGATGTACTTACCGTCGGGCAAGAATTGGAACCGACGGTGCTTTCCGTTGACGAAAAAGGCCGGATCTCTCTGACGCTAAAGACCGGGAAGAAGAACGCCCGCCGTCCCGAAGCGTCCGGCGGGCGGGTGTCCGACCCGGTTTCGTATGCGACGGTCCCCGGTGCGCAGCCGATGGTGTTCGAGTCCGCGCCGACGCCGACCAACTTTGAAGATATGCTCAGCCGCTATAAATCCGCAAGTGAGGAGAAAATCAGCGACCTGCGCAAGTTCCAGAACGGTGGAAAAACCGTTCACAAACATAAGAAGTAAGAGGATTCAAAAACGGGTTCGTTCTACCCGTTTTTTTGCGGAAAGGACGTTTCATATCATGAGAATTGTACATATCTCCGACGTCGTGCGGACGGTCCGCGACCTGTTTATCCGCGCTAATTACGAATTGCCGCCGTGCATCTGCGAACGCCTTTCGAACTGCTTCCGAGCGGAGCGGGACGAGCCGGCGAAGTCGATGCTCGGCGTTATTTGCGAGAACGCGGAGACAGCGAAGCGGGAACATATCCCGATCTGTCAGGACACCGGCATGGCGGTTGTGTTCGTCGAGGTTGGGCAGGAGGTTCATTTCGAGGGCGGTCTTTTGCGGGACGCGATCGACGAGGGGGTCCGGCAGGCGTACCGGGATGGGTTTCTGCGCAAGTCGGTCGTCGGCGACCCGCTTAGACGGGTCAACACGACGGACAACACCCCGGCAGTGCTGTACACGGAACTGATCGAAGGGGATGAAGTTCGGCTGTATGTCCTTCCAAAGGGATTCGGGAGCGAAAACATGAGCCGCCAAGAGATGTTCCGTCCGACGGCAAGTCTGGAGGACATCGTCGGGTTCGTCGTGGAAACCGTGCAGATTGCGGGAGGAAACCCATGCCCGCCGCTGGTCATCGGCATCGGGATCGGCGGGACGTTTGACTATTCGGCGGTGCTTTCGAAAAAGGCGTTGCTGCGGGACGCCGGGGTACATCATCCGGTGTACGGGGAGTTAGAGAATCGGATCCTCGAAGCGGTCAACCGATCCGGCGTCGGGGTGCAGGGGCTCGGCAAGGGCGTGACAGCGCTATGGGCGGCGGTGGAAACCTACGCGACGCACATCGCGGGACTTCCGGTCGCGGTCAACATCTCCTGCCACGTTACAAGGCACGCTTCAGCAGTGCTTTGACAGCCCCGGAAAGGACGAAAACCATGCTGCAATTGGTCGCAACCTGCCTGTTCGGACTGGAAAAACTGCTTGGCGAGGAGATTGACGCGCTGGGATATAAGCGCCTCGGCACCATCGACGGCCGGGTAATTTTTGAAACTCCAGAGCGCGGCGTCGCTGTCTGCAACCTGCGTCTGCGGTACGCGGAGCGGGTGCTGGTGCTGCTCGGGAAATTCCGTGCGAAGAGTTTTGACGAACTTTTCGAGGGGACGAAAGCGCTCCCTTGGGAGGATTGGATCGGCAGGGAAGGGGCATTCCCAATTAAAGGTCACAGCGTCAAGTCCGCGCTTTTTTCCGTCCCGGACTGTCAGCGCATCGTCAAGAAGGCGGTCGCCGACCGGCTTTCGTCAGTGTACCACCTGTATAGGCTGCCGGAAAATGGGGCGCTGTACGCGATTTCTTTTTTCCTTCTAAAGGACGAAGCGTATTTAATGATCGACACGACCGGCGTCACGTTGCACAAACGCGGCTACCGCACACAGGGCGGGATCGCCCCGCTGCGGGAGACGCTGGCAGCCGCGATGGCCGCGATGGCCCGTCCGCGGGAGGACGTTTTACTGGTCGACCCGATGTGCGGCTCCGGCACGATCGCCATCGAGTCTGCCCTGCTTACCGGGCACATCGCCCCGGGGCTGGCCCGTTCGTTTGCTGCGGAATCGTTCGGATTGCTTTCGCCGGCAGTCTGGCGGGAGGAAAGGGAGCGCGCTCGCGCGGAAATTCGACCCTACCCGGCGAAAATCTATGCGTCCGACCTCGACCCGTCCTGCGTGTCGCTGGCGTGGGAGAACGCACGCCGCGCCGGTGTGGAGGATCGCATCGGCTTCCGCGTTGCGGACGTTCGAAACTTTACTTCCCCTGTTCCCGGCGCACGCGGCACGATCGTGACCAACCCACCCTACGGCGAACGGCTGGGCGACCTCGAACAGGCGCGGGAACTTTCCACAGCAATGGGTAAGGCATTCCGCAAAAACATTCCGTCGTGGCAGCTCTATATCATCAGTTCTGACGAGAATTTCGAACGTTACTTCGGCCGCCGGGCGGATAAGGTACGCAGGTTATACAACGGGATGATTCGATGCCAGTTCTATCAGTTTTTCCGCAGAAACAAGAATTTGGCAGAATAAAAAAGAAAGTGCCAAGCATGATTTTTGGAATTCATTCGAAAAAAGCGTGAAGCTTTGTCCTGATTTTCATATAGTTTTAGCACTTCTTTCTTTTGAGTGCCAGTATTTTACAATCTGTTCACAATCTTAGCTTTTTTTGTTAAAAAAGCTGGGATAAAATAGTAACTGTAAAAAGAAGAAAAGGTGCGGTCAAGAAAACCGTACCGTTTCCAAAAAAGAGGAGGTTCTTGTTTATGAAGTTGAAACCATTGGCAGACCGTGTTGTCATCAAGCTGCTTGAAGCGGAGGAGACCACGAAAGGCGGGATCATCCTGACCGGCACCGCGAAGGAAAAACCGCAGGTCGCTGAAGTCATCGAGGTCGGTCCGGGCGGCAACGTGGACGGCAAGGAAGTCCAAATGCTCGTCAAGAAGGGCGACAAGGTCATTTGCAGCAAGTATTCGGGCACCGAAATCAAGCTCGACGGCGAGGAGTACACCGTGGTTCGCCAGAGCGACATTCTTGCGATTGTGGAATAAGAAAACAGGGAGGCATTCATCATTATGGCAAAAGAAATTAAAACTGGCAACGATGCCCGCGAAGCGCTGATGCGGGGTGTCGACCGACTCGCCGATACCGTGAAGATCACGCTCGGTCCGAAGGGCAGAAACGTGGTGCTGGATAAGAAATACGGCTCTCCGCTGATCACCAACGACGGCGTCACCATCGCTAAGGAGATTGAGCTGGATGACCCGTTCGAGAACATGGGCGCCGCGCTGGTACGCGAAGTCGCGAGTAAGACCAACGACGCGGCCGGCGACGGTACGACGACAGCGACTCTGCTTGCGCAAGCGTTTATCCGCGAGGGTATGAAAAATGTCGCCGCTGGCGCGAATCCGATGATCATCAAGAAGGGCATTTCCAAAGCGGTCGACGCGGCGGTCGAAGCGCTCGTCGCCTCCTCCAAGCCGGTCAACGGTTCGGCGGACATCGCCCGTGTCGGCACGGTGTCTTCGTCGGACGAAACGGTCGGCAAGCTGATCGCGGACGCGATGGAAAAGGTCACGTCGGATGGCGTCATCACCGTCGAGGAGTCCAAGACGGCAGAGACCTACTGCGAGGTCGTCGAAGGGATGCAGTTTGACCGTGGGTATATCACGCCGTATATGGTGACGGATACCGATAAGATGGAGGCCGTCATCGACGATGCGTCCATTCTGATTACAGACAAAAAGATTTCCAACATTCAGGAGCTGCTCCCGCTGCTCGAGCAGGTGGTTCAGAGCGGCAAGAAACTGGTCATTATTGCCGAGGACATCGAGGGCGAAGCGCTCTCGACACTCATCGTTAACAAGTTGCGCGGGACGTTCACCTGCGTCGCGGTCAAGGCGCCGGGCTTCGGTGACCGTCGCAAGGAGATGCTTCAGGACATTGCCATCCTTACCGGCGGTCAGGTCATTTCGAGCGAACTCGGTCTGGAGCTGAAGGAAGCGACCCTCGATCTGCTGGGTTCTGCACGTCAGGTCAAGGTGACGAAGGAGAACACAATCATCGTCGGCGGCAACGGCAAACGGGAGGAGATCAAGTCCCGTATCGGGCAGATCCGCTCTGCAATTGAAACCACCACCTCCGATTTCGACAAGGAAAAGCTGCATGAGCGTCTTGCGAAGCTCTCCGGCGGCGTGGCGGTCATCAAGGTCGGCGCTGCGACGGAGACCGAGATGAAGGAAAAGAAGTTGCGTATCGAGGACGCGCTGAACGCGACGAAAGCGGCGGTCGAGGAGGGCATCGTGGCCGGCGGCGGCACGGCGCTGGTTGACTGCATTCCAGCGGTCAAGAAGCTGGCCGCTACGACTTCCGGCGACGAGCAAACGGGCATGAAGATCGTCCTGCGCGCGTTGGAGGAACCGGCCCGTCAGATTGCTGAGAACGCGGGCTTTGAAGGCAGCGTGATCGTTGACGGCGTGAAGAACCGCAAGATGGGCGCCGGCTTTGACGCGTACAACGAGAAGTACGTCGACATGATCGAAGCGGGCATCGTCGATCCGACCAAAGTAACCCGCAGCGCGCTGCAGAACGCAGCTTCCGTTGCGGCGATGGTGCTGACGACGGAATCTCTTGTCGCGGATAAGAAGGATCCGGCTGCGGAAGCGGCGGCAAACGCCGCGATGAACAGTCAGGGTATGGGCAACGGAATGTATTGACCCAATAACGGGTAAAGCAGGGGAGGAGCGAAGAATCGCTCCTCCCCTGCTTTTCGAAAAAGGTTCGATGGGCATCTTGTGTTTTTAGCGTACTATTGGTAAACCCATTTTGATGAAAGGAAGGATGTAGGAAAACACGGAAAGCTTAAGGTCGTTTAGGGCAGCCCTGCATATAATCTTGAAATACTACGGAGAATAACGCAAGATACGCATCGTAATCATATTTTTTGATATTCACGCCGTTAAGCAGTATCTCGCCTTTTTGATCCCATGGTACGGAATGCCTTTTTATGAAGTACGAATGTCCTTTGCATAATCGAATTTTTGCGAAAACCCTTGCAGGGATCCGAACGCATTTTGCTTATTAGCTTACTCTTGGTCCTATGTCAAGATTTATCACAAATTAAAATGAGAAATTTTTCATGCTGCTGATGTTTATCTTGGCTTCGCCCAGACTCGCCCTCGCCGGGAGGCAGGAAAGCAGTATTTGCCTGCTTTTCCATGGAAAGGGTATTCCGTGTCACTTTGTCAAAGGCTGTCCGGGCGCAAGCGCCCAGCGTGCTGTCCCTTGACTCCGTTCCCGCTCCTTATGCGGCATCCTTTGCTTTTTCGTAAGGCCGCTCAACCTGTTCCGGCGACATAGCGTCGCAATGACTATGGATGCGGATGGTGTTGTAAAAGGCCTCGATGTATTCAAAGACGAGAGAATGCGCATGTGCATAGTCCCTGATCTTAAACCGGTTCAGCCACTCCCGTTTGATCAGCGCGTGGAAGGATTCCATGCAGGCGTTGTCATACTACATCCGGATATCGAAACCGGGCGTTTCCTCCTCCGAGTCGTCCTCGGAAGGTTCGTCCGTTATCCTGTTTTCCAATTTGCTTTCAAGAACGTATTCCGGCAGCTGTTTCAAGAACAGCCCGGCGTTCCGGTAGGCGATGCCGTCATCTGTATCAAAGGCTTCCCCGTTATACAGCACATATCTTCCCACGATCTCACCACATTTGTGGGACGCAATTTTCAGCTTTTCCCGATCCCGAAGATGCCTTGCCTGCATATCCGAATATTCCGTGCTGTGCTTAATTTCATACAGAGCGCAGCGATTTTCCCCTTTGTCACGGACGACCATGTCGAATTCGCCGTTCAAAAGCTGCAGCTTGAAGACCCCGTACCGTTTCTTGGGGAGCGCTTTTACGGTTTCCAGCAGGATAATATCCTCCAGCATCCTCCCACGCACTTCTTCGAGGATCCGCTCGGTAACATATCCCTTCGTTTCATCCGACAGGACGCTGAACACTTCATCCCGCATCAGGGAATGGACGAGCGCCTGCGCCTGACAGTAGCGCATACCGGGCTGGGTGAACAGAATCTGCTCGGTCCTCTTTTGACCCGGCGCAACATATTCAACAGGACATTCCAAGATCAGATCCAGCGCCCTCAGATATTCCCGGATTTCATCAATGTGTTCCTGCCGAATGCCGATTCTGCGTTCTTCCTTGTTTCGGATATCCAGAATCTCCATCATCCGTCCGGTTACGGCGCTGCGGTCGATTTCATCTAAAACCGCAGTGCGCTTTGCGGCGTCCCGTTCTTTCCGAAGATTCCCTGTGGATATTCCGAGATCCGAGGACACAAAGTCCTTTTCCAGCACGCTGATCAGGAATCGGTGATTCATGTCCTCCACGATTCGGTTGATCGCATTGGTCAGTTCGCCCGCTTCGTACAGATCATGGAGATGCCGGAAATGCGACCCGTGTTCAAAGCAGGCCAGCGATTGCTGGATGTTTTTTGCGATCGCCGTGTCCACATACCTGCGGGTAGACTCGTCGTCGCGGAAGGCGGCGTCCCCGGCGCTTAAGTCCTCGTCGTCAAAATCGATCTCCCCGGCGCGCAGCGTTCCTCCGTAGCGGATATATTCGTCGATGCTGTCCACGCCGAGCAGTCTGCTGTATTCGCGATAGGGGATGAATGTCGTGTGGATCATGCGCACTCTGTCGTAAAGCTCGTTCCCGCTTGCCAGCCAAAAGCCGAGCGAATCTGTGCCGGACAGAACGATATGCATCCCCATAGCGGTGAAAATATCCGAAAACAGCGAGGCGTCGTCGATAAAATCCTTTGCCAGCGTGACCTCATCGATAAAAACATAGCGGTATCCGGCTTCCCGGAGCCTGTTCATATCCCGGTTGATCTGCGCCATGCCGTCCTCGGTCCTCAATTTGATATATACGGTTTTTTCACGGATTTGCTCCGGCATTTCCGCCATCGCCTGAAAGAGCATCGTTGTTTTCCCGGTCCGGCGCAGGCCATAGACGACCGTCACCTTCGTCCTGTCGTCTGCATACAGGCATTTCAGAAACCTTGCAAAACAGTCCCTGCGGTCCAGCTTTGCGGCCGCCTGTATCCGCTCCGCAAGGTCCTTGCAGGTCATCACATTTGTTTCGTAATTCATGCTGCCATCCTCCTTCCTCGGAAGCATGGGCTTGATGCGTTCAACCGCCGTCTCCAGCTTTTTTCTTTTCGCGATCTGGCATTCCACCGTTTCCAGTTCGCCGTGGGGAATATACTTGCTTTTTATCTTTCCGTTTTCACGCCATTGCAGATAATATTGGGTTTTCCCGTTGATATTCTTCTTGGAAATATACCCGGAGGGAAGCCGTTCCAGTTCCTTTATCAGCTTTTCATAGATCTCGGCTGTGCCTTCCATCCAATCCCCTCGACTTTCTTACATTCCTATATCCATGATACCCTGCAATACCCTGCAAGTCAAGAGGTTATGCGGAATGGCACAGATCCTTTACATTCCCATTTTCGGCGTTTCCTCCTCCGATTCGTCCTCGGAAGGTTCCGCATGAATTTCCGAAAGCATACGGGACAGCGTTTGGTCCAGTTCCATATATACGGTTTTTGCCTTCTCATATTTTTTCTGCGAGAACGCTACGAACGGATCGTATCTGCTTGCCGTTTCCCACAGGGTCAGCGCCTCCGAGATGTCGTCAAGCGCTTCGGGGAGGGCGATGCCGCATTTCTGACACCGATCCGCCAATTTCAGAATGCTGTGCGTAAACTCCGGCGTTTCGCCGTGCAGGAGAAGCAATGCTTTCAATTGTTTCTCCACGGCCTGCTGGATATGGTAGGTCGCCGCGGACACGGCGTATTCGTCCGGGAAATCTTCTTCCACCTTCAGACAGACCTGATGATCCCGCGACGCTAAAATTTGAAAGTCATGTGCGCTTGGCATAGACGGTAACTCCTTTTCTCTGTATTTCCCGGTCCAGCGTCCGATCGCGAATGCTTTCGAGACGTACCAGATCCACTTCCGAGTCAATGGCAAGGTGGAATCGGCGGACGACGGTCAGGAACGCGTCGTCGTCCATTTCCGGCGCGGAAACGGCGATGTCCAGATCGCTTTCGGTGCCGCAGTCCTTCGTCACGGCGCTCCCGAACAGGATCAGACGTTCGATTCTCTCGTCGGCGGACGCGATCTCAATGGCCTTTTGCACGTCCTTTTGCTTGGAGGGAAACACATATTTCAGCGTTTCGCTTCCCTTTGTGACGACCGGAAATATCCACATATTTATGACCATCCCTTTCTATGGGCTTTGGAAGTTTTGTGCGGTTCCGACGAATGTCGGAATAGAAGTCGTTCCGACTTCTCAGTCACAAAACCTCCGTCTGAAAAACGACCCGTTTTTCAGACTTTCCACCTGCCTTTCAGGACACGGCAAAGAACGCAAGAGGCGCTCCGATCCTGCTATCAGTATACCGAAAGAAACCCTTTTTGTCAATAGTTACCGAAAAGTTTGATCGATATGCGATTCTTCATCCTTCCTGTCCTCCGCGCCGAAATACTGTTCGGCGTCGATGTCCGGCATCTGCTCGCCGTTCATGCACGCCTCAAAATACAGAGCCAGCAGTCGTTTGATGTCCGGCTTGCGCATCCGGCGCGTTTCAAAGCCCTGCTCAGAGATGACCTTTTCGATTCGGTTGGCTGTATCGAAGGTCTGCTTTTCCTTTTGTCCTTTCAGCCGGGCGATGAACAGGAACTGCCGTGCCGTCGCCATCTCGGTCTGCAGCTCGTCCAGCATATCCGCGTCCTGTTTTAACAGGCGGCGGACACTCTCACTTTTTTCTTCGTCTAGCCACCGTACACGACGCCAACGATTATCCATGCGCACCAATGGAGCTCGCGTCCGCTTCCTCGTAGAACGTCCTTTCGATGCACGGCCGCGCATCGACGGCCGGATCCTCCGTTGTGAAACCCTCGTGCAAAAAGTTGTTCCTCTCTTCTTTGGAATCTCGTTTTACGGGAAAACAAAAAAGCCGACCGCTTGTTTGATTGTTCCGATTCAAACGGTCGGTCTAAAGAACGCAAAACAGGCGGGTTTTCACCTGCCCGCTGATTTTATTGTTGCGGGATTCTGCTGTTCACGAGCGTTCGAGTCTACCCACAAAGGGAAAACCGCCTTTTTCCATCTACGATTTTGAC
>CAZHBX010000013.1:0-43913 GCA_964530795.1 uncultured Ruminococcus sp.
CCTGCGGTCGATTTGGCCGCAGGTCTTTCACCGAACCCGCCGTCGCCGTGTAAACCCTTGACAAGTTCGGAAAAATTTCCGCTTTTCAGGTCCGTCCGGTCGAACCGAAGCCGCCCGTTCCCCGTTCGGTGTCCGGCAGGGAGTCCGTTTCTGTAAAGCAGGCGGTCAGGTAGGGCAGGATCGCAAGCTGGGCGATGCGCTCGCCGGGCAGGACGGTTTGGGGGGTCTTTCCGTGGTTGTGCAGGGGGACCATCAGTTCCCCGCGGTAGTCGCTGTCGATGACGCCGACTTTGTTGGCGGGGGCGAGGTTCCGTTTTGTCGCAAGTCCGCTGCGGGCGAATACCAGCCCTACATACCCCTCCGGAATGGCAAGGATGACGCCGGTGTGCAGCAAAACGGTCCCGCCGGCGGGAATCTCGATGGGTCCTTCCGAAAGCGCATATAGGTCTGCCCCGGCGGCGGAAGCGCTGCCGTAGGACGGGGGAATCGCCCTCGGGGACAGCTTGCGGAAGAAAATCGGGACTTGGTTCATCGGGCGGCCTCCTTCACAGGGCGTCGGCGACGTCGTAGATCAGCCTTTCGCTCTTTTCCCAGCCGAGGCAGGGGTCGGTGATGGACTGCCCGTAGCGGTTTTCGCCGATCTTCTGGTTTCCGTCAAGAATGTAGCTTTCGATCATCAGTCCCTTTACCATCTGGCGAATGTCGTCGGAATGGCGGCGGGAATGCAGGACCTCCTTGGCGATGCGGACCTGCTCGTTGAACTTCTTGTTGGAGTTGTAGTGGTTGGTGTCGACGATGCAGGCAAGGTTCGCAAGGTCTTTGGCGGCATACGCTTCATAGAGCTTGGAAAGGTCCTCATAGTGGTAGTTCGGGATGCACTTGCCGTCGTTGTCGATGCTGCCGCGCAGGACGGCGTGGGCGAGCGGGTTGCCGGTGGTGCTGACCTCCCAGCCCTGGTAAATAAACGTGTGCGGATGCTGGGCGGCCATGATGGAATTGAGCATAACCGACAGGTCCCCGCAGGACGGATTCTTCATCCCGACCGGCACTTCGATGCCGCTGGAGGTCAGGCGGTGTTGCTGGTCCTCGACCGACCGCGCCCCGATGGCGACGTAGGAAAGCAGGTCGGACAGGTACCGGTAGTTCTCCGGATAGAGCATTTCGTCCGCACTCGTTAATCCCGTTTCCGTGATGACGCGGGCATGCAGGCTGCGAATGGCGAGCAGCCCCGCGAGCATATCCGGCTTGCCGTTCGGGTCCGGTTGGTGGATCATGCCTTTATAGCCGTCCCCGGTTGTGCGGGGTTTGTTGGTGTAGACGCGGGGAATGATAAGGACTTTCTCCTTGACGTCCTCCTGTACCTTCGCAAGGCGGTTGACATAATCCATGACCGAATCCTCGTAATCCGCCGAGCAAGGCCCGATAATCAGCAGGAAGCGGTCGGACGCGCCGGTGAAAACGTCGGCAATCTCGCGGTCCCGCAGGGCCTTTTGTTCCGCGGCGGCGGGGGAGAGGGGGTAGGTCTGACGCACCTCATCCGGGCTGGGCAGTCTTCTGTGGAATTCCATTGACATGACGGTTGTATTCTCCTTCGTATTCGTAATCCAGCAGGTTGGCGAGCATGCCTTTCTCCTGCAAGGCCCGGACGATCAGATCCATGACGGTTTCGTCCGGGGCTTCGATGGTGTGGTAATGATAATCGGAAGTCAAGTTCTTGAGCGGGACGGATTTCCCGGTCCGAATGGCTTCAAGGTAAGTCCGGATGTCCCGGCGGGAGCTGATGGCGAGCTTCGCGTGCAGTTCGCCGTAGGCTTTGTGCTTGACGAACACATCCACGACACGCCCGCCGAGATCGACGACGGTGTCGAGCTCCTCCTCGATTTGCGCGTCGGTATGGCGTAGCTTGATGACCCGGCGCAGGTACGGCACGGCGGAGAGGCAGTACCCGCGGGCGGTGGAGAGAATGTCGTACCCCGCCGCCTTCAGCAGCGCGATATCCTGCACGATACTCTGCCGGCTGACGCCGAGCGCCTCGGAAAGCTCGCTTCCAGGGACCGGGCGCCCCTGCTCCCGCAGCAACAGCTGGAGAATGCGGTCCTTTCGTTCGGTCCTGTCCATAAGCGCCTCCGTTTTCTCAGCGCTCGGTGGGGCGCAGGTGCTTGAGCGAAAGGTCGAGGATCGGGGCGGAATGGGTCAGCGCTCCGCTGGAAATATAATCCACGCCAATATCCCGCAGTTGCTCGACGCGCTCCCGCGTGACGTTTCCGCTGCACTCGGTCTTGGCGCGGCCGGCGATGAGGGCGACGGCCTGCTTCATGGTCGGGACGTCCATGTTGTCGAGCATGATAATGTCCGCGCCGGCGTCGAGCGCCTCCCGCACCATTTCGAGCGTTTCGGTTTCGACCTCGATCTTGCGCACAAACGGGGCGTACGCCCTCGCCATCTGCACGGCCTTCGTAATGCTCCCGGCGGCGCTGATGTGATTGTCCTTGAGCAGCACCCCGTCGGAAAGGTTGTAGCGGTGGTTTGCCCCTCCGCCGACCGTGACGGCGTACTTTTCGAAGATGCGCATGTTCGGGGTGGTTTTGCGGGTGTCGAGCAGGGTGATCCCGGTGCCCTCGAGCAGGTCCGCGACCGAGCGGGTGTAGGTGGCGATCCCGCTCATGCGCTGGAGGTAATTCAGCGCCGTCCGTTCGCCGGAAAGCAGGACGCGGATGTCCCCGCGCAGAACGCCGAGCTTCTGCCCCTTTTCCACCCGGTCACCGTCCCCGCAGAAGGTCTTAAACGCGGTCTTTGGGTCGAGCAGGGTAAACACCCGGGCGAACACGCCGAGTCCCGCGATGACGCCATCCTGCTTGCAAATCAAATCGACCTCCCCCGGGGTGGCCTCCTTCATTACCGCGTTGGTGGTCACGTCCTCGCTCGAAATGTCCTCGCGCAGGGCGGAAAGCAGGAACGGGTCTGCGTTGAGCAGCATCGTCAGTTCATTCACGGCTCTTCTTCATCCTTTCGATTTCCTCGCGGATCTCTCCCGCGTAGCGGTTCATGTGTTCGGGTTCCTGCGGGTGCAGGCGGAGGTAGTCCTCCCGCGACGGGAAATCCGTGTTTACGGCGATGCGGGACGCCGCTCGCCCGGCAAAGACCAAACTTTCCAGCAGCGAATTGCTCGCGAGGCGGTTTGCCCCATGCACCCCGTTGCAGGCGGTTTCCCCCACGGCGTAAAGATGCGCCATGCCGGTGCGGCTGTATTCGTCGACCGCCACGCCGCCCATGAAGTAGTGCTGGGCGGGGACGACCGGGACCGGCTCCTTCGTTACGTCGAAGCCTTCCTCTAAGCAATGGCGGTAGATGTTGGGGAAATGCGCAAGAATGGCGGATTCCCCGACCGGGGACATGTCAAGCCAGACGAACTTGGAGCCTTCCTTCTTCATCTGCGCCCGGATGGCCTTGGTGAGTTCGTCCCGCGGGAGCAGCTCGTTGACGAAACGCTGCATTTGGCCGTCGTACAGCTTCGCGCCCTCGCCCCGGACGGATTCGGAGATCAAAAACCGTCGTCCCGGCTTTTGGGAGTAGAGCGTCGTCGGGTGGATCTGGATATAATCGACGTCCTTGAGTGGGACGCCGTGCCGCAGGCAGACGGCGAGGGAGTCGCCGGTCAGGTGCGGAAAGTTGGTGGAATTTTCGTAAAGTCCGCCGATCCCGCCGGTGGCGAGCACCGTGTCCGCCGCGTAGAACTCCCCGTTTTCGGTCAGCACGCCGTAACACCGCCCATCGCGGGGAATCAGGTCGATCATGGCGGTGTGTTCGAGGATCGTGACGTTCGGGAGCTGCTTCACGCGGGCGAGCAGCTTGCTCGTGATTTCCCGACCGGTAATGTCCTGATGGAACAGGATGCGGGGGCGGGAGTGCGCTCCTTCGCGGGTGTAGGCAAAATCCTTCCCGTCCCGGGCAAATTCCACCCCGTAGTCGATCAGATTGCGAATGGTCTGTTGGGAGGAGCGGATCATCAGTTCCACGGAGCGAACGTTATTGAGGTAATGACCGGCCCGGAGCGTATCCTCGAAGAAGCTGTCGTAATCCGCTTCCTCCCGCAGCACGCAAATCCCGCCCTGCGCCAGGAAGGAATCGCTCTCCTCCACCCCCGCCTTGGTGAGCATCAGGATAGAGCGGTCCGGGGGCAGCTGCAGCGCGCAGTACAGTCCGCTGACGCCCGTGCCGACGATGACGACGTCGGCAAAATGTTTCGTTCGTTGCATGATGGCAGTGTTTCCCTTTCTGAATACCGCTTTTATTTTACACGTGAAATTGACATCTGTCAAGACACCTCGCTTCCTTTTTCGCACGGAGGCGGGATTTTCGTGCGTTTGGACAAACCGCGCCCCCTGCGTCGGGTCGTTTTGCGTCGTTTTGCAGGCGAAAACTGACAAAAGCGGCCGACCGTTCCTTGACAAACTGGACAAAGTGTGTTAAAATACGGTTGGTCGTGCGGTTATTCCTGTAATACGTTCCGCCATCGCGGCTTGAAATCGTTGGCTTTCAAGGTTTCCGGCTTCGTTCGGTACGCATGAAAATAAACGGGAAAGATTCAGAAGAAACGGGGGATGAACGGTGAAAAAACGGTTGGTTCTGCTTTTGCTGTGCGGGGTGCTGCTCTGCGCCTGCGCGGGGGCGGTGGGCGCAACGGAGACGGTGCGGAACGAGGTTTCGCCGCCTGCGACGGACGGATACATCTTTCCGGAGGATTTTCTCGGGGTACACAACGTCCTGCTTTCCTATCATTGTCAGAACGGGTCCCACCCGGAAAGCGGGCTGATTACGCAGGAGGAGTACCGCCCCTACGTCGGGTACTACGACACAGACGGGGCCCTGCTCGACACGTTCTTTGACGCCTGCCTCTACCTGCCCTACACGGCGTTCAATTACAGCGACTACGCCCGCACGCTCGACGGCTGGAACTACTACCTTGACGACCTTTTTTTCCCCGACCGCAACCTTGCGTCTCTCGACCGCGAGGTTGGCCGGACCGCGCAGGCGCTCTCGCTGGACGATTACCGCTGCGCGGTGTTTACCTCGGTACTCTACCCGTGGAAGACGCTTTCGGATAATTACACGGCGAATACGTTTGGCGACCTCGACGGTGACGGTCGGGACGACCCGATGACCTTGCAGGAGAACCGCGTGGAAGCCGCGAAATGGATGATGAAACAGGAATACGACCGCTTCCGCGAGGGCGGGTACGAAAACCTGACCTTCGGCGGATTCTATTGGTTTGAAGAACAGCTCGACGTCATGGACGCGCAGGAGAAATCTCTCGTGAAAGCCGCCGCAGACTACGCGCACGAATTGGGAGTCAAGTTCTTCTGGATCCCATACTACTGCGCGAGCGGGTATCGGCAATGGAAGGAGTACGGCTTCGACCTCGCCTGTATGCAGCCGAATTATATGTTCGGCAACCGCGACGTTCCGGAGGTTCTGGAGTGGACGGCTTCGATAACGAAGGAACTTGGGATGTGCGTGGAGATGGAGATGAACAGTATCGACAGCCCCGACGACCGTTCGCGGTACTTCGCTTACCTTGAGGCGGGGAGGAAGTACGGGTTCATGCATGCGGTCAAGATGTACTACCAGGACGGCGTGCCGGGGGCGTTCTATTACGCGTGGGCGTCGTCCGACCCGCAGAGGCGGATGCTGTACGACAGCACCTACCTCTACGCGAAGGAGCGCTACGGAATCGGGTTCGCCCCGGGCGACATCAACGGGAACGGACTGGTTAACGGCGCGGACGCGCGGCTGTTTGCGGAAGCGCTTTCCGGGGAAAAGACCTTGAGCGAACAGGCTTTGGCCGCTTCCGACCTGAACGGAAACGGGAAACCGGACGCGGAAGACCTGACTCTGCTGCTGCAACGGATCCAATAGGGGAGGAAAAACCGGGTGGAACGGACATACGGAAAGCTGGCGGTCAGCGAAAAGGCCGAAAAATCCCTGCGGGGCGGACATCCGTGGGTCTACGGGGATGAGGTGACGGACATCGAGCGCCCCTGCGCGAACGGGGAACTGACGGACGTGTACTCCGGCAAGGGCAGGTGGCTCGGGACTGGGTTCTACAACGACCGGTCCAAGTTGCGGGTGCGGATCCTGTCAGACAACCCGAACGATCGGTTCGACGAAGCGTTCTGGACGCGCCGCCTGCGCTACGCCCTCGTCTATCGGCAGACCGTGATGGGAACGGACTTCTCCGACCCGGCGGCGGGGTGCCGGCTGGTGTTCGGGGAATCTGACCAGCTGCCCGGACTGACCGTGGATCGGTTCGGCGACGTGCTTTCGGCGGAATGCCTGTGTTACGGTATGGAGGTGCGGAAGGAATTCCTGTACCGCACGCTCGTGCGATTGCTGCGGGAGGAGTTCGGCGTGTCCGTGCGGGCGCTGTACGAGCGAAACGATTCGCCAATCCGGGGGCTGGAGGGCCTGCCGGCCGGGAGAGGATTTTACCCGCTTGAGGGGCTTGCGACCGACCTTTCCGGAAAAACGGAGATCGTCGAAAACGGGATCGTTTACGAGGTCGATTACGCAAACGGGCAAAAGACCGGTTTTTTCCTTGACCAGAAGGATAATCGCAAGGCCGCCGCGCGGCTCGCGAAGGGGAAGCGGGTGCTCGACTGCTTCACGCACACGGGTGCGTTCGCGCTCAACGCCGCTATGGCGGGGGCGGAACACGTTACGGCGGTTGACATCTCCGCCGACGCGCTGACGCTCGCGAAGGCGAACGCGGTCCGCAACGGGCTTTCCGACCGGATGGACTTTGTACAGGCGGACGTGTTCGAATTCCTGACGACCTTGCTTCAGAGCGGCGGGACGCCCTACGACTTCATCATCCTCGACCCGCCCGCCTTCACCAAGAGCAGCCGCACGGTCCGAAGTGCCTACAACGGCTACCGCGAGATCAACTGCAAGGCGATGCGGCTGCTGCCCCGGGGCGGGTACCTTGCGACCTGCTCGTGTTCGCATTTCATGAAGGAACCGTTGTTCCGCGAGATGCTTGACGACGCGTCGGCGGGCGCGTCGGTCCGGCTGCGGCAGATCGAGGCCCGGCAGCAGGCCGCGGATCATCCGATCCTCTGGAAGGTGCCGGAGACGTATTATTTAAAGTTTTCCCTGTTTCAGGTGGTGTGAAACCGAAAAAAGCGGATTTTTCCGCTCTTTTTCATTGGTTTTCGGCGCGAAGCAAGGGAAAGGCGGAGACCCGGTTTTTCCTGTCGGCTTTTCGCCGCGTATTCGGTTTTTACCGGTTCGGATTCCGGACGTCGCCGTTTTCCGCCCTTTGGCATCTATGAAATCGCCCTTGTTTTTTCGTCCCAAAAATACGAAAAAAGCCCGGCAGAATCGGGCTTTTTTTTTCGCAGGGCACCTTTTATGGTGCGGCTGATGGGACTTGAACCCATACGGATAAACCACACGCCCCTCAAACGTGCGCGTCTGCCAATTCCGCCACAGCCGCAAATGTTTTTTGCGCCGCAGCCCTTCCGAACACGGCACATGTACCATTATACACGTTTCTTGCGATTTGTCAAGCCTTTTTGGAGAAATTTTCTCAAATGATGAAGTTGTAAAGCAACTGCGGAAAATTTTCCCGGAAAAAGGCTTGACAAGCCCGGCGGAATCTGCTATAATACTTTCTGCTTGTCGGAAAAACCCGTTTTTTCGTTTCTCGCGGGTTGTCCGACGCGGGAAATTTCCTTGCCGTGCCTTTCCGGCGCGGCCATATGTCCAAAAGGAGGTGTCTACGAGATGGAGCAGAAGCGTCTGTACGAAACCATGTTTCTGGTCAACAACACGCTCGGTGAAGAGGCGGTCAAGGGCCTCGTCGCAAAGTTTACGGATCTCATTTCCGCGAATGCGGAGATCGAAAGCGTTAACGAGTGGGGTGTCCGGAAACTGGCGTATCCCATCGAAGACTTGACGGAGGCGTATTACGTTCTGGTCCGGTTCCGGTCTGCGCACGCATTCCCGGCCGAACTGAACCGTATTTACAATATCACCGACGGAATTCTTCGTTCGCTCATCCTCGTTTGCGAGGAGTAAGCGCAAAAATCGATTTTCAGAAAGGGAAGGGATGGGACATGGCATCCTTCAACAAAGTTATCCTGATCGGCAATCTGGTTGCGGACCCGGAGCTCAAAAAAACGCAGAGCGGTGTTTCCGTCACGACCTTCCGCATCGCCGTCAACCGTCGGTTTACCCGGCAAGGCGAACAGCCGCAGACGGATTTCTTCGACATCGACGTTTGGCGCGATCAGGCGGAATTCGTCACAAAGTTTTTCACCAAAGGTAAGTCGATTCTCGTCTGTGGTCGGTTGCAAAACCACACATGGACGGACAGCAACGGGCAGAAGCGCTATTCTACTAAGGTTGTAGCGGACGAGGTGGCCTTCGTCACGAACAAGAACGACGGTCCGACCGGCGGGGGCAATCCCTCCGCGCCGTCCGACGCGCAGCCCAATTACAGCTCCCCGCCGGAGAACGGGTTTGAGGACCTGTCGACGGACGACGAGCTGCCATTCTAAACATCAGAACAGGAGGGTTCCACTTTGGAGAACCAAGAAAACGAACAGGTCATGGAGCAGACCCCCGTCGAGGAAACCGCCGCTCCGGAATCCGCGCCCGCCGCTCCGGAATCCGCGCCCGCCGCTCCGGAATCCGCGCCCGCCGCTCCGGAATCCGCATCCGCCGCTCCGGAATCCGCGCCCGCCGCTTCGGAATCCGCGCCCGCCGCTACGGAAGCGCGTGAAGCGCGTGACAGCAAGCCGCCGCTCCGCGGCAAGCGCCGCAAGAAGGTTTGCATCTTCTGCGCGGACAAGATCAAGCATATTGATTACAAGGATATTCCCCGCCTTCGCAAGAACCTTTCTGAGCGGGCGAAGATCCTTCCCCGCCGTGTGACCGGAACCTGCGCGATGCACCAGCGTCAGCTGACCCTCGCCATCAAGAACGCCCGCATCGTCGCGCTGCTTCCGTATATCACCGACTGATGAAATGCCGTCCATGTTCAAAAGCGTGGACGGTATGTCTTTTCTTTGGAGGAAAAAGCGCCATGACCGAGCGAATCCGCACCCTTTTCGCACGGGAGAAAATCACGGAGATCGGCTTCCTGCCCTTCCGGGAAACGCGCGTGCTGAACGCCCGCCTGCTCCCGCCGGGGATGGAGAGCGCGATCGTCCTGCTTGCGCCGTATGACTGCGGCGAGCCGTTTTTCGACGGCGTTTCCGCCTACGCCCACGTCGAGGATTACCACCGGTTCTTCAACGGACTGTTTGAACGGGTGCTTCCGGCGCTGCGGGAGGAGTTCCCAAATGCTTCCTTTTACGGCTTTGCGGATCACTCCCCAATTGACGAAAAGGAAGCGGCAGCAAAAGCGGAACTGGGCGTGCTGGGCTGCCATTCGCTGCTGCTGCACCCGCGCTACGGGAGCTACGTGTTTCTCGGCTCCGTGCTGACCGACCTCGTCCTGCCGTGCGAGGCGCGGCCTGTGCAAACCTGCGAAAAGTGCGGAAAATGCCTGTCCGCCTGTCCGGTCGGGGCAGTGACGGAAACGGGTATCCGGCCGGACCGCTGCCTGTCCGCCCTCTCGCAGAAAAAGCGCCTGACGGAGGAGGAACGGCGGCTGCTGGCGAAACATGGCATCGCGTGGGGATGCGACCGCTGCCAGGAATCCTGCCCGCACAACCGCAACCGCGAACCCACCCCGCTTCCTTATTTCCGTACCCGCCGGCACGGGGATTTCACGGCGGGCGAAGTGGAACAAATGGACGCCGAAACCTATTCCCGCTTCGCGTTTTCGTGGCGCCCCCGCACGCGTGTCGTCGAGAACCTGCGCATGCTCGAACAGGCCCGTTCGCAAAAGAAAAAAATTCAAGTTTTATCCCTTGACAAGCTATAATTCTGTGCTATAATATAGAATGGAAGACAATGGAAGGGAGGCGACGCGCATGAAACTGTCATTCCGCTGGTACGGGCCGGAGGACAGTATCCCGTTGTCCTATATCGCGCAGATCCCGACGATGCACGGCGTCGTTTCCGCCGTCTACGACGTGCCGCCGGGCGAGGTCTGGAGCCGCGAAAGCATCCGCTCGCTCAAGGAGCAGGCAAACGCCCACGGCCTTGCCTTCGAATGCGTGGAAAGCGTGCCGGTTCACGAGGACATCAAGCTCGGCAAGCCTTCCCGGGAGAAGTACCTTGACGCTTACTGTGAAAACATTCGCCGGTTGGGCGAGGCGGGCGTGAAATGCGTCTGCTACAACTTCATGCCGGTGTTCGACTGGCTCCGCAGCGACCTGCGGGCCGTTTCCCCCGACGGGTCGAGTTCGCTGGTCTACCGCGACGCGCAGGTGCTGGCGATGGACCCCCGCGCGGGCGGGTTCTCCCTGCCCGGTTGGGATGAAAGCTATACCCCGGAGGGGCTGAACCGTCTTCTGGACGAATACGCGGGTATGACCGAAGAGGATTTGTTCCGAAACCTGAAAGTGTTCCTCGACGAAGTGATCCCGGTCTGTGAACAGGCTGACGTGCGGCTGGCCATCCACCCGGACGACCCGCCGTGGAGCATCTTCGGCCTGCCCCGCATCATCACGTGCGAGGAAAACCTCGACCGCCTGCTGCGGCTGAATCCGTCGCCGTACAATGGACTAACGCTCTGCACCGGCTCGCTGGGAGCGTCCCGCGGAAATGACGTGGTGCGCCTGACCGAAAAGTACGCGTCCCAAGGGCGTGTCCATTTTGTCCACGCCCGCAATGTACAATTGGAGGGCAAACGGGATTTCCGCGAAACCGCCCATCCGAGCTGCTGCGGCTCGCTGTCGCTGCGCGGGGTGCTGGAAGCGCTGGTCAAGACCGGCTTTGACGGCTACCTGCGTCCGGACCACGGGCGGATGATCTGGGGGGAAACGGGCAAGCCCGGTTATGGTCTGTACGACCGTGCGCTGGGCGCGACCTATCTTTCCGGACTGTGGGAAGGGCTAAGCGGATCTTCCCCGACGCGCTTCACGCCCGCATGAGCGAGCCTTTTCGCAAGAAGAAGCAGTACGGACAGAATTTCCTGACAGACCCCGCCATTCCCGCCCGTATCGTGCGGGAAAGCGGCATTGACGCGTCCTGCGGGGTGCTGGAGATCGGTCCGGGGCTGGGCGCCTTGACGGCGCGGCTCGCACCGGCCGCGGCGAAGGTGGTCGCCATCGAGATCGACCGGGACTTGCGGGAACCGCTGACGGAGCGGCTGCGTCCGTTCGGGAATGTGAAAGTCCTCTGGCAGGATGTCCTGCAAACCGACCTAAACGTCCTGCTCACGGAGGAATTCGGAAGCCTTCCCGTCTGCGTTTGCGCCAACCTGCCCTACTACATCACCACACCCATCCTCATGAAGCTGCTCGAAGGCCGTTACGGCTTCCGCAGCATCACGGTTATGGTGCAGAAGGAGTTCGCCGAACGGCTGTGCGCCGTGCCGGGCAGCGAAAACTGCGGCGCGGTGACGCTCTCGGTCGGATATTACGCCCAAGTCAAGCGATTGTTCGCCGTCCCGGCGGGATGTTTTTCTCCGCGTCCGAAAGTAGACAGCGCAGTCATCCGACTGGACCTGTACGAAACCCCGCCGGTCGCCGTGCGGGAGGAAGCGCTGCTGTTCGAGGTCATCAAAGCGTCCTTCTTACAGCGGCGGAAAACCCTTTGCAACGCCCTTTGCACCTACTTCCCGTTTCTTTCCAAGGAGGAAACGGTCCGATTGCTTGCCGGCTGCGGCCTGCCCCCGAAGATCCGCGGGGAAGCGCTCCCGCTCGGGAAGTTCGCCGAAATCAGCAACGCAATAGATCTTGCAAGAAAAAAGGAATCATAGAACGGAGGAACCCTATGAAAAACAACCTCGGCATCAAAAATGCCAAACTCAACGAATGGCTCGACGAAATGATCGAGCTGGTGGGGCCGAAGGATGTCGTCCTCATCGACGGCACGGAGGAACAGGCGGATGCGCTGCGTGCGGAAGCCTGCGCCACGGGCGAGCTATTCAAGCTCAACCAGGAGAAGCTCCCCGGCTGCTACCTGCACCGCACCGCCGTCAACGACGTCGCCCGCGTGGAGGACCGCACCTTCATCTGCTCCCGCAAGAAGGAGGACGCCGGCAACACCAACAACTGGATGGACCCGCAGGAGTGCTACGCAAAACTGCGCAAACTGTATAAGAACTCCTACAACGGGAAGACCATGTACGTCATTCCCTACTCCATGTCCGTCGTCGGTTCCGACTTCGCCAAGAACGGTATTGAACTGACCGACTCCATCTACGTTGTGCTGAACATGCTCATCATGACCCGTGTCGGCCTCAACGTGCTGGAATCCATGGGGACGGACGGCGAATTCATCAAGGGCCTGCACGCCCGTGCGAACATGGACGCGCAGGAGCGGTATATCTGTCACTTCCCGGAGGACAACACCATCTGGTCGATCAACTCCGGCTACGGCGGAAACGTGCTGCTCGGCAAGAAATGCTTCGCGCTCCGTATCGCTTCCTACCTCGGCAAGAACGAGGGCTGGATGGCGGAGCATATGCTTATCCTCGGCATTGAAAACCCGCAGGGCGAGATCAAGTATATCTCGGCGGCTTTCCCGTCCGCCTGCGGCAAAACCAACCTCGCCATGCTCATCCCGCCGGAAACCTACCGTGCGAAGGGCTACAAGGTCTGGTGTGTCGGCGATGACATCGCGTGGATTCGCAGGGGTCCGGACGGCAGGCTTTGGGCCTGCAACCCGGAAAACGGTTTCTTCGGCGTCGCTCCCGGCACGAACGTCAAGTCCAATCCGAACGCCCTTGCGTCGACCCGGAAGAACACGATCTTCACCAATGTCGCCCTCAACCTTGACGACAATACCGTCTGGTGGGAAGGGCTGGATAACAATCCCCCGAAGAACGCTCTCAACTGGAGAGGCGAGCAGTGGGATTACACCAAGTACGACAAGGCGAACAAGGTCCAGACCGCCGGCGCGCACCCGAACTCCCGCTTCACAGCGCCCGCGAAAAACTGCCCCTGCGTCTCGAAGGAGTTTGACAACCCCGCCGGCGTCCCGCTGACCGCCATCATTTTCGGCGGCCGCCGCGCGAAGACCGCTCCGCTGGTGTATCAATCCTTCAACTGGACCCACGGCACGTTCGTCGGTTCCATCATGGCGTCCGAGACGACGGCTGCGGCGGCCGGCGCGGTCGGCGTGGTACGCCACGACCCGATGGCGATGATCCCGTTCTGCGGCTACGCTATGGGCGACTACTTCCAGCATTGGCTGGACATGGAGAGGATCGCGGACGTGGTCCCGAAGATTTTCCATGTCAACTGGTTCCGCCTCGACAAGGACGGCAACTTCATGTGGCCGGGCTTCGGCGACAACTTCCGCGTGCTGGAATGGATTCTCAAGCGCTGCGAGGGCACGGTTGACGCGGTCGAAACCCCGATCGGCTATATCCCGAAGGCGGAGGACATCAACCTTGAGGGGCTGGATTACGAGATCAGCAAGGGCCACAAATTCGGCATGGACGACCTTAAGAGCATCCTGACCGTTGACAAGGAAGCGTGGCTGGAGGACTTCGCCAACATCAAAGAGTTCTACGCCAACAAGATCGGCGACAAACTCCCCGCCGCCCTGCAAAAGGAGTACGACGAGGAACTCGCCCGCCTGCAGAACATGTAAGCCGTTTCAGACGGCTGGCAAAAGACTCTTACGGCAGCACCGCATAAATGAGGCGTTCGACAGGAACCTGCATGTCTCATCAGATGCTCTCTGCGGATTTTGAAGGTTTCCTTGCGGGAATTCGGGAAATCCGCAAGAAGCGGATGGCAGAAACGTGCGGGGCTGCCTGAAAAGGGGACGACGGTTTTCCGCCGTCCCCTTGGCTTTTCTGTTCTCCCGAAAATCCCGATACGGAAAAGCTTTTGGGAATTTTGAATTTTTTTTCAAAAAGGGGGTTCAACGGGAACTTGGGGCGACGCCCCCATGGTTTCCATTCCCGAACGAAGGAGGCATCTTCATGTCCATCCGCGAGGACGCGCGGGAAGTCCTATCGTCGGCGCTGCGCCGGGCGAAGGAGCTGCCGAGGTTCGCGGTCCGCTCAGCGTTGCCGCTGCTCCCGCCGGCCGAGGGAAAACTGCTGCTGGTCGCGGTCGGCAAGGCCGCCTGGGAGATGGCGGACGAGGCATACCGCCTGCTCGGAAGCCGAATCTGCGACGGGATCGTCCTAACCAAATACGGACACAGCCGAGGTCCGATCGGCCCACTCGCCATCCGCGAGGCGGGGCATCCGGTGCCGGACGAAAATACCTATTCCGCCACGCGAGAGGTACTCAAAATGACCGACGGGCTGACCGAACGGGACACGGTGCTGTTCTGCCTGTCCGGAGGCGGGTCCGCGCTGTTTGAACAGCCGCTGCTGCCGGAGGACGAGTTCGAGGACGTCACCCGGCAATTGCTTTCCTGCGGGGCGGACATCGGCGAAATCAACACCCTGCGCAAGCGGTTCTCCGCCGTCAAGGGCGGAAAGTTCGCGTCGCATTGCGCGCCGGGGCGGGTGTTTTCGGTGCTGCTGTCCGACGTGCTCGGCGACCGGGCAGACAGGATCGCGTCCGGACCCGCCTGCCCGGACGGTTCGACCCGCGAAGAAGCGGCAGAGATCGCGCGGAAGTACCGCCTGCTCCTCTCCCCGCGGGCGCTCGACCTGCTCGCGCAAGAGACGCCGAAAACCCTGCCAAACGCGAAAACATACGTTGCCGGGTCCGTACGGCAATTGTGCGAAGAGGCGAAGCGGGTCTGCCGGGAGAAAGGGTACGAAACCGTGCTGCTGACCGACCGGCTATCCTGCGAAGCCCGGGAAGCGGGCGGATTCCTTGCTTCCATCGCCCGAACCTACGCGGAAAAGGACGGCAAATACGCCTTCCTCGCGGGCGGGGAAACCGTCGTGCATGTGACCGGAAACGGACACGGCGGACGAAACCAGGAACTCGCGCTTGCCGCCGCGATCGGTATGGACGGCCTGCCGCCGGAAAAAGCGGTGCTGTTCTCGCTCGGCTCGGACGGAACGGACGGCCCGACCGACGCGGCGGGCGGATTTGCGGACGGCCGCACCGCGCGGACGATGCGAGAAGCCGGGGTCTCCCCCGCCCAATCGCTGCAAAACAACGACGCCTACCACGCCCTCCGCACCGCGGACGCTCTGCTGGTCACAGGACCTACCGGCACGAACGTCAATGACCTGACCGTCCTGCTGGTGAACGGGGCCGAATCAAAAACACCGCCGACGCTTTCTGTACTGCCGTAAACGGAGATTGCGGCCGGGACTTGCAAAGAATCCCTTGTACTGCGGCAGGGTGGTTCTCACGCTCCGCATGAAACGTGGTTCCGCCGGGATATCACAAAAGACAAAAATGCAGCGGGCATCCCAAAAATCTTTTGGCATTCAGACGATTTTCGGCGCGAAGCCGGCCCGATTTTCATCGACCGGTCCCGCATGTTCCTCTGAACTTCCTGCTTTGCAGGGCATTGAACCGCACATAACGAGGAAGGAGCCGAACGACGCCGCTCGGCCCCTTACGGGAGAATTGATTTTTTCCTTTTGGTTCGCTTTGGCCCGAAGGCACCGGTCAAAATGCCGTCTTCCGCGCAGCGACGCCGCCGTTACGCCAAACAAAGGACAGGAGCGCGAAAGGCCCCCATCCAAAGACCGGTTTCAATTCGTCGGGGGACGGCGATAGACTTCAAACCGGAAAGTCTTTCAGGATTTTATGCCGAATTCCCCATACACGGTTACAGTTCCATCAGGATCTGCTGATTCAGCGTGAGATATTCCTTCTGCTCCTCCGGACGGAACGGACGGGACAGCAGTACCGCGGACAGGTAGATGTGCTTGGCGATGCGCAGCGCCTTTTCATCCTCCGGCGGAAGCGCCGACAGCTTTTGCACCAGCGGGCTTGCGAGGTTGACCGTCAGTCGTTCCTCGACCGGGAAGGCAAACCCCTCCTGCCCGTTCTGCAGACTGTACATCCGCATCATGTCCGCCATCCGGCGGCTGTCCTCGCTGACCGCGACCAGCGCCGGCGCGTCCTCCGCGCCGAGCGAGACGAACGCGACCGGCGACGGCTCGTCCTCCCCGTCCTTTTTTTCCTTCTTTTCCTTCTTCCCCTTGGGAGATTCCTTGCCCATCGCCTTGCGGAACAGTGCTTCGAGCGACGCCGTGTCCGGCGCTTCCGCCGCGTCGCCGTCCTTGACCGCGTCGAGGTCCGCGTCGATGCGGCGGAACTTCACCTTATCGTTCTTGCCCTCGAGGTACTGCGCGTAGTTGGTGTCCATGAGCGTGTCGAACAGCAGCACCGGCACGTTCTTCTGCGCAAACAGCGCGAGGTAGTAGCCCTGCGCGTCCTTGTCGGTCGTATAGTAGACCGTGCCCTCCGTTTTGCCGTCGAGGTACTCGTCGAGCGTGCACCACCCGCCGGACGCCTTTTCGAACAGCACGACCCCGGTCGTCTTTTCAGCGAACTTCGCGTCTCGGATGCACCCGTACTGAATGTACGGCTTGATGCCGTTCCAGTTCTTTTCGTACGCCTCGCGATTCTGGTTGAACAGCTGATTCAGGCGGTCGGACACCTTCTTGGCGATGTGAGACGCGACCTTGCGGACGTACGCGTCGTTCTGCAAATAGCTGCGCGAGACGTTCAGCGGCAGCTCCGGGCAGTCCAGCACGCCCTTCAGGTTGACGAGAAACTCCGGGCAGACCTCCTTGATGTTGTCCGCGACGAACACCGCGTTATAGAACAGCCGGATCTCGCTCTCCTGCGGGTCAAACGCATTCTTGCGCTGGGGAAAGTACAGCACGCCCTTAAAATTGAGCGGGTAATCCGCGTTGATGTGCACCCAGAACAGCGGGTCGGCGTAATCCTGGAACTGCTTCTTGTAGAACTCCTTGTAGTCCTCGTCCGTGCAGTCGGACGGCGAACGCTGCCAGAGCGGGACCGTCTCGTTGACCTGCTCCTCCTTGTCCCCGTCGTGCAGGAAGATCGGAACCGGCATAAACGAACAGTACCGGTTGAGGACGTTTCGGAGCTTCCCGGCGTCGCAGTAGCCCGCCTCGTCCTCGGTCAGGTACATCGTGATCTCCGTCCCGCGTTCGGTCCGCTCGCCGTCGGTCATCTCATAGTTGCCCGTCTCGTCGCATTCCCAGCGGACGGACGGCTCGTCACGGTAGGACTTGGTCTGCATGACCACCTTGTCAGCGACCATGAACATCGAATAGAAGCCCAGCCCAAAGTGCCCGATGATGCCGCTTCCGCCCTCGCCCTCGTACTTGGAGATGAAATCCACCGCACCTGACAAGGCGATGTTGTTGATATACTTATCCACCTCGTCCTTGGTCATGCCGATGCCGTTGTCCGTCACGGTCAGCGTCCGTGCCTCTGCGTCGGCGCGGACGTCGATGCGATACCCGTCCGGCGCCTCCGCCGGCGCCTCACCGAGGGAGACCAAATGCTTATGCTTGGTCACCGCGTCGCAGGCGTTCGAAAGCACCTCGCGCAGGAAGATGTCCTTTTCGGAGTACAGCCATTTCTTGATGATCGGGAACAAATGCTCGGTATCCACCGAAAGCGAGCCGTTTGCCATTGAAAATCACGTCCTTTTCCTTTGATACTGCCAGTATACCGCTTGTTTATGAAGAAATAAGCGAAGAATTGTGTAAATTTCGTTAAAATTGGCACTCGAAATGAACGAGTGCCAATTCTGCCTCCCGCAAACTGGGGAACGGACTTATTTGTCCACGCCGAAGGAGCAGGTGACCTCACCGTCAAACGGGTCCTCGAGCTCGTCGCCCAAATCGTCGTCATCGCCGTCAAAATCCTCGTCGATTGCGTCGGAGAGGCTCTTCGTCTTTCGACCGCTTAGGAACAGCCACGCACCGCCGGCGCCGCTGGCCGCGGAAAGCAGGGCAAGCTTCCCGGAAAGGCTGCGGGAACGGCTCCAATTGGAGAAGCAAAGCAGCAAAAACAGCAGCGCCTGCGACAACAGGCAGAGTCCGGCGACCATTTTGGGTTTTCTCATCGTGAATGACTTCCTTTCATCGTTGTAATTTCTATCCTTTTTTCTTTTCAGGCGTCGGTTCCCTTGCAGGTGAGCTTGAGGAACTCGTTGATGAACCCGTCGATCTCGCCGTCCATGACCGCCTGAATGTTGCCGGTCTCATAGTTCGTGCGGTTGTCCTTGACGAGTGTGTAAGGCATGAAGACATAGGACCGGATCTGGCTTCCCCATTCGATATTCATCTTGTTGCCGGTAATATCCTCGATGCGCTCGAGGTGCTCCCGTTCCTTGATTTCCAGCAGCTTGCTTTTCAGCATCCGCATGGCGGTTTCCCTGTTCTGCACCTGGCTCCGCTCGGTCTGGCAGCCGACGACGATGCCGGTCGGGATATGGGTGATGCGGATGGCGGAGTCCGTTTTGTTGATGTGCTGACCGCCGGCTCCGCTCGACCGGTGCGCCACGACGAGCAGGTCCTCGTCGCGGATCTCGATGTCGTTGCCCTGGTCGGTGAACTCCGGCAGCACTTCGACGGACGCGAAGGACGTGTGCCTGCGGCCGCTCGCGTCGAACGGCGACACCCGCACCAGTCGATGCACGCCGGATTCGCTCTTCAGGTATCCGTATGCATTCGTCCCCTCCACAAGGAAGGACACGCTCTTGAGACCCGCCTCGTCCCCGTCGAGGTAATCCAGCACCTTGACGCGGAATTTCTTGCGTTCGGCGTAACGGGTGTACATGCGGTAGAGCATCTGCGCCCAATCCTGCGCCTCCGTCCCGCCCGCACCGGGATGGATACTGACGATGGCGTTGTTGCCGTCGTACTCCCCGCACAGCAGGACCTCGATCCGCTGCTCCTCGTACTCCCTGCGCACGGCTTCCAAATCGGCGAGCACCTCGCCGACCATGCTTTCGTCATCCTCCTCGATGGCCATGTCGATCAGAACGGACACGTCGTCGAACGCGGCGCGCAGGTGCCGGTAATTTTCCAGCAAGGACTTCTTGATCTTCAGGCTCTTGAGTACCTTCTGGGAAGCCTGCGGGTCGTCCCAGAACCCGCTTTGTCCGGTCTGTTCCTCGAGCGACCGCACCTCGCCGACCAGCGAATCGTATTGAATGGAAGCCTTTAAATCGTTTATTCCGGCCTCCAGATCGCGAAGCGACAGCTTCGCCTGTTCCAGTTGAATCAGCACGCACGTTTCCTCGAATCTGTTTTGATAGTCCCATTATAGAGGATTTCCTCCGCTTTGTCAAGAGCGGATTTTCCGTTTTTCCCCATTTCCAAAGGAAAAAGTGCCCGATGAAAGGCACTTTCCCACCGCTTCTGTAAGCCGGGTTCTGTCTTGAACAATCATCTATCTTGGACGCGCGTCGCCGTGCGCCTCTTTGCCACCCGTGAAGCTGCCGAGCAAGCTGAACGCTTCGGTGGGTGTTGCTCCGGATAGGGTTTACATGGCCGCGCCGTTTCCGGCGCGCCGGTGGGCTCTTACCCCGCCTTTCCACCCTTACCGCAAAGGAAAAAACCTTTTACGGCGGTATCTCTCTGTTGCACTGGCCCTGAAGTCACCTTCGGCAGATGTTATCTGTTATCCTGCTCTGTGGAGCCCGGACTTTCCTCACCGCGTCGGCGGATCTCTCCCGCCGCGCAAGCGCGATTGTTCAAAGCGGTGCCTTATTATAGCACGAAAAATTTCTTTTGTCAACCTATTGATTATTTGCCTCCTTGCGGATATAATAGACAGTGGAAGAAGGTTTTTCCGGATATTTCCATACGACATACGGAGGATTTTCCATGCTGCGAGACTATGCGGAGGCCCTGCGGGGAAAACGGGTCTGTTTCGTCGGGCTCGGCGTCAGTAACCAGCCCATCCTCGAGCTGCTGCTTCCTTTCGGCGTTCGCTGCACCGTGCGGGATCAGAAAGACCTGCTCTCCGACCGCCCGGAGCTCGCCTCCCTGCAGGAACGCGGGGTGACGTTTCAGCTCGGAGAGGGGTACTTATCCGGCCTTGACGAGGACGTGATCTTCCTGTCCCCCGGCGTCCGGCAGGACCTGCCCGAGCTGCTCGAAGCGAAGGCCCGCGGGGCGACCCTGACGAGCGAGCTTGAAGAATTTTTCCGCCTCTGCCCCTGTAAGCGCATCGGCGTGACCGGGAGCGACGGCAAAACCACGACGACCACGCTGATCTCCCTGCTGCTGCGCGCGGCGGGCAGGCGGGTTCACCTCGGCGGCAACATTGGCGCAAACCTGTTCGTGCAGCTCGACGACGTCCTCCCGGAGGACTACGCCGTCGTCGAACTTTCCTCCTTCCAGCTCATGAAGCTGACGACCTCGCCGGAGATCGCCCTGATCACCAACCTTTCCCCCAACCACCTCGACTGGCACCGCGACATGCGGGAGTACGCGGACGCGAAGGCAAAAATCTTCGCCCGCCAGACCCCGTCGGGGCTGCTCGTGCTCAACCGCGACGACCCCTACGCGGCGTACTACGCCGAACAGGCGCCCGGCCGCGTCCGCTGGATTTCGGGCAAAGAGAAACTCCCGAACGGCGAGGACGTCTGGTTCGACGAAACCGGGATCTACCGGGGGGAGGAACTGCTGCTGCCAGACCAGGACATCCTGCTCGTCGGGCGGCATAACCGCTATAACTATGCCGAGGCCATCGCCGCCGTCGGCGAGCTCGTCCCGGCCGACGCCCTCCGCGAGGTCGCGCGGACCTTCGGCGGGGTGAAGCACCGCATTGAGCTGATCCGCGAGAAGGGCGGGGTAAAGTTCTATAATTCGTCCATCGATTCCAGCCCGTCCCGGACAGCGGCCTGCCTATGCTGCTTTGAAAAGCCGGTCGTCGTCATCTGCGGCGGATATGACAAGCATATCCCGCTCGACCCGCTTGGCCCGCTGTTCCGGGAGAGAGCGAAAGCGGCGGTTCTCTGCGGACAGACGGCGGAAAAGATCGAAAAAGTCCTGCGAGGTGTCGGCTACACCCGCTTCGTGCGGGAGGACACCTTTGAAGCGGCGGTCCGCACGGCGGCGCAGATCGCCGAACCCGGGGACTGCGTCGTGCTCTCTCCCGCCGCCGCCAGCTTCGACCTGTTCCGGAACTTCGCCGAACGCGGCGAGACCTTCCGCCGCATTGTCGAGGAACTTTAAGAAAGGGGAACGCTATGAAGCGCATTTACGAGCTTGCAAAGCGGCTGACCGCCCTGCCGGGCGTGTCCGGCGACGAGCAGCGTGCGCTGGGACAGGTGCGGGAACTGCTGCGCGGATTCTTCGACGAGATCTTCTGCACCCCGGTCTCCAGTTTGTGGGGCGTCCGCCGCAGCAAGAACCCATCCGCCGGAACCATCCTGCTCGACGCCCACCTCGATACGGTGGGATTTGTCGTAACGAAAATCTGCGACGGGGGGTTCCTGAAGGTCGCTCCGATCGGGCGGATTGCCGAAAAGAACCTTCCCGCCTCGGAAGTCTGGATCTACGGCGAACAGACCATTCCGGGCGTATTCGCCGCCAAGCCCCCGCACTTGCAGGAACCGGGGGAGAGCGAAAAGAAGCTGTCCCTCTCCGATTTCGCGATCGACACCGGCTGCACCCGCGAGACGCTTGAAACCCTCGTGCACGTCGGGACTTACGTCGGTTTCAGGGCGGAGGCGGAACTGCTCAACGACCATATCGCGGTCAGCCCGTCCTTTGACGACCGGCTCTGCGCCGCCGCTCATCTGCGCGCACTGGAATTGCTCGGTGAGGAGGACGTCGGGGTCCATATCGCCTTCCAGTTCTCCGCCCGCGAGGAGCAGGGCTATAAAGGAGCGATGACGACCGCCTACCGCGTGCACCCGGACATGGCCATCGTCATGGACGTCGGGCACGCCTACGTCCCGGGCGCCCCGGAAAAGCGGAAAACCGCCGTCGCCGGAAAGGGCTGTCTGCTCTCCTACGCCCCGCAGACCTCCCGCCGGCTGACCGTCTGGGCGGAGCAGGTCGCGAAAGCGGAAGCCATTCCGGTCCAGCCGATCGCCGAACCCGGGCGCACCGGCACCAATTCCAACGCGGTGCAGACTTCTCACGGCGGGATCCCCGTCTGCCTGCTTTCCGTACCGCTCAAAAACATGCACACCGCGAACGAGGTCGCCGACCTGCGGGACGCGCGGGCCGCCGCCGATCTGGTCGCCGCCCTGCTGCGCCGTGCCGCGACAGAACAGGAGGAACTCTTCCGCCATGGAAATGCAAGCAGCCTTCTTTGAAAAGCTGAAAGCCTACTGCGCCATCCCCGGCCCGTCCGGCATGGAGGACGCGATCCGGGAGCGCATTCTTGCCGACATCCGCCCGTCGGGCGCGTCGTGCGAGGTCGACCCGCTCGGCAACCTGCTCGTGTTCAAGCGGGGACGGGAGCGCCGGCCGTATAAGCTGGTCGTCGCCGCTCATATGGACGAGGTCGGTTTCATGGTAACCGGCGTGACCGACGAGGGGCTGCTCTGCTTCGACGCCGTCGGCGGGGTGGACCGCTGGGTGGTCAGCGGGCGGCGCGTGCAGTTCTGCAGGGACGGCCGGACCGGTGTGGTCGCCTCAAAATCCATCCATATCCAAACCCCGGATGAGTTCGGAAAATGCGAGCCGATCCCGGATATGCGCATCGACATCGGCGCGTCCGGCCGCGCGGAAGCGGAAGCGATGGTCCGGATCGGCGACTGCGCCGTGTTCCGCCCGAACTACGCCGAATTCGGTGAGGGACTGATCAAATCCAAGGCCATCGACGACCGCTTCGGCTGCGCCGTGCTGACCGATTTTATCAATTCCGACCTCGCCTACGACACCTACTTTGCCTTTGACACCTGCGAGGAGATCGGCTGCGACGGAGCGAAGGAGATCTGCCACCGCCTGCGCCCGGATGTCGCCATCATCCTCGAATCCACGACCGCGGGGGACACCTGTGACGCCCCCGCGGGGGAGCACGCCTGTGAACTGCGAAAGGGCGCCGTGCTCTCCCACATGGACGGCGGGACCATCTACGACAAGGAACTGCTGGCTTTCGCCCTGCAAGTCGGCAAGGAGAAAGGAATCCCCTGCCAGCTCAAGAACATTGTCGCCGGGGGCAACGAGGCCCGCGCCTACCAGACCGGCGGGTCCGGCGCACGCGTGCTCGCCATCTCCGCGCCTACCCGCTACCTGCATTCCGCCTGCTGCGTCGCCGCGAAGGAGGACCTCCTTTCCGTCGGCCGGCTCACGCGGGCGATCCTCGAAAGGAGTCTGCCGCTATGCTGACGCTTCTCCGTAAATTCACCTCCGCCTTCTCCGTTTCCGGCTGGGAAAGACCGCTTGCGGAGCAGATCCGCGAAACGCTTGCCCCCGTCGCTGATGAAATCACGACCGACCCGCTCGGCAGCCTTCTCGTGCTGCGCCGGGGCAAGGACTCCTCCCGCAAGCTGATGATCGCGGCCCACATGGATGAGATCGGGTTCGTCGTGACTTCCATCGACGACACGGGATTCATCCGCGTTTCGAATGTCGGCGGAATTCAGGCCGTCGCGTCCGCTTACCAGCGCGTGCGCTTCCGAAACGGGACGTCCGGGGTCATCGTCCCCGAAAGCGGCACCCAGCCCGCCGACCTGACCGCCAGAAAGCTGGTCGTTGACGTCGGCGCGTCCGACCGCAGGACCGCGGAGCGAAAGGGCATTCGCGTCGGCGAACTGTGCGCCGTCGTGCCGATGCTGCAAAAGCTTTCCGGCACGCGCTACGCCGCCAAAGCGTTCGACGACCGCATTGGCTGCGTCATTTCCGCCTATACTGCCCTCCACGCGGACACCCCCGCCTGCGACACCTACTTCTGCTTCACCGTGCAGGAGGAGGTCGGCTGCCGGGGCGCCCTGCCCGCCGCTTTCCGGATCTCTCCGGACTACGCGATCGCACTGGACGTGACCTCCGCCGACGACTGCGGTGTCAAACAGCCGGTGACCCGTCTCGGTGACGGAGCGGCCATCAAGATCAAGGATTCCTCGGTGCTCTGCTCCCCGACCGTCGTCAACCGCCTGACCGAATTCGCCAAGGAAAGGAAAATTCCGTATCAGTACGAAGTCCTGACCGCCGGAGGAACGGACACATCCGCCATGCAGATGGCAGGGGCGGGCTGCGCGGCGGGATGCATCTCCATCCCGACCCGCTATATCCATTCCCCGGTCGAAACCGTCGACCTGCGTGACCTGCGCGCCTGCGCGAACCTGCTGACCGCCTGCGTTGAGGAAGGCATGGCATAAAAACCGCGCTTCGAACCGAAGCGTCGAAAGGAAAAGGAAGGAAATCAAACGATCTTATGAGCATCACCATTCCCGAGCGCTTGCTTGCAAAAGCGGAGGACTGCGAAGCCCTCCTCGCCGACACGTTCCGTCGGCTCGAGCAGACCGCGTTCCGCAACACGCAGAAGGTCCTGCGCGTCTTTTACGAAAACAAACTCTCCGAACGGCACTTCAACGGCACGGTCGGCTACGGATACAACGACGACGGGCGGGACCTGTGCGACAAGCTGTTCGCCGGGTGCTTCGGGTGTAAAGCGGGGTTCGCCCGCGCGGGCATCATCTCCGGCACCCACGCCCTGACCATCGCCCTGCAGGGGCTGCTTCGCCCGGGGGACGTTCTGCTGTCCGCCACCGGCAAGCCCTACGACACGCTCGAAGGGGTCATCGGCATCACCCCCTGCAAGGGTTCGCTCGCAGAGTTCGGCGTGAAGTACGAGCAGATCGATCTGCTCGATGCGGCTTCGATCGACCTGCCGGCCGTCCGCGCCCGTCTGGAGAAGGGCGGGGTGAAGGTGCTGTATGCTCAGCGCTCGAAGGGCTACGAGAACCGCCGCACGCTGACCGTCGCGGAACTTGACCAACTCTCCGACCTCGCAAAGGCCTATCCCGGCGTGTTCTTCGTCGTCGACAACTGCTACGGCGAATTCGTCGAGGAGAGCGAACCAAAGGCGGACCTGCTGGTCGGCTCGCTGATCAAGAACCCCGGCGGCGGGATGGCGGAGAGCGGCGGCTACCTCGTCGGCAGCGAAGAGGCGGTCGAGCTCGCGTCCTATCGGCTGACCGTCCCGGGCATCGGATTAGAGGCGGGCGCTTCGCTCGGAACCAACAAGCAACTGATCAAGGGACTGTTCTACGCCCCGCATACGGTTTTACAAGCGCTCAAGACCGCTCACTTCGCGGCCGCCCTGTTGGAAAGCTGCGGCTACGCCTGCTCTCCCGCCCCGCTCGAGCCCCGCGCCGACATCATCCAAACCGTCTGCTGCGGCAGCGCGGACAAGCTGCTGCGCTTCTGCAAGGGCATTCAGACCGGTTCCCCGGTCGACAGCTACGTCACGCCGGAGGGCTGGGCGATGCCCGGCTACCACGACGACGTGGTCATGGCGGCGGGGACCTTCGTGCAGGGCGCGTCCATCGAGCTTTCCGCTGATGGGCCCATCCGCCCGCCCTACCGGGCGTTCCTGCAAGGCGGATTGACCTACGAATCCGGCAAGTACGGCGTGCTCTGCGCGCTGGCCTGCATGGAAGATGCCTGAAAAAGGGGGATTTGCAATGATTCGTCGATGGCTCTCACGGTTCCTATACGGTCGAAACGGACCGGACACGCTTTACAACGTCTGCCTTTGGACGGCGCTCGCGCTCTCGGTCGTCAACCTGTTCCTGCATTCCCTGATTCTTGAAATCGTCTACCTGCTGCTGTTCGGCTACGCGATCTTCCGGCTGCTCTCTCGCAACATCGCCCGCCGCCGGAAGGAGAACGAGGCGTTCCGGCGCTTCCTCGCGGCCCCCCGCCGGCTGCTCGGGATGCGCAGGCAGCGCCGGGCCGACCGCGAACACGTCTACAAGCGTTGCCCGCACTGCAAGAGCCAGCTCCGCTTCCCGCGCGAGAAAGGGAAGCACACCGTCTGCTGCCCCCGCTGCGGCGCGACGTTTTCCGTCAAAATCTGAACGTCTTTTCCCCGGATTCGCGGGCGATTTTTCCGACTTTCTTTGCCCAAACCGTTGACAAGCGCATGTTTTTTTGGTAAGATAGGGATAGATTTTGATTGCATGAGAAAGGAGCCTGCGGCAGATGAGTGAAACGACTCCTGTTCCCGCCGCCGTCACTGGCGCGGTTTATGCGGAGATGATTCGTTCCGCGTCGAACGCCCTGCACAGGCAAAAAGACCTGATCAATCGGCTCAACGTGTACCCCGTTCCGGACGGGGACACCGGAAGCAATATGAGCATGACCATGCAGCCCGCTTCGGAACTCGCGGGCTGGACCGGATCGCTTTCCGCCTGCGCGGAAAAAGCGGCGAGCCTGTTTCTTCGCGCCGCCCGGGGCAACTCGGGGGTCATCCTCTCGCTGTTCTTCCGCGGTGTTGCGCGGGGATTCCGCGGCGTGGAGGAGGCGGGTGTTCCGGAACTGCTTGCTGCGTTCGGCTTCGGCGTAGAGGAAGCGTACAAGGCCGTGCAGTACCCCCGGGAAGGCACGATCCTAACCGTCATGCGCTGCTGCGCGGAGATCGACGGCGGCGGCTGCGACCTGCTTTCTTTGTTCGACAAGCTCTGCGCGACGGCGGCGGAGACGCTCGAAAAGACCCCGGAACTGCTCCCCGTCCTCAAACAGGCGGGCGTCGTAGATTCCGGCGGGCGGGGTTTCCTCGAAATTCTGACCGGAATGCGGCTTGCCCTGCGCGGGGAGCCGGTCGAAAGCGCCGAAAGCACGAATGCCGACGCGGGCGCGAACTTTGCCGACTTTGAGACCAAGGACATCCGCAACCCCTACTGTACCGAGTGCATTATCACGAAAAACGACGCCTGCCGCGCGGAGGGCAGTGCCGAGAAGTTTCGCCGGTTCGTCCTCACCGCAGGGGATTCCGTCGTCTTCGCGGAGGATGCGGAGATCATCAAGATTCACGTTCATACGAAGGACCCGGGCCGCGTGCTGTCGGAGGCGCTCAAGTACGGCTCCCTCTACACGGTCAAGGTCGAAAATATGCGCAACCAGCATACCGGACTGCTCCGGGAGCAGACCCCCGTGTGCGCGGCTCCGAAGGAACCCTACGGGTTCGTCGCCGTGACGATGGGGAACGGCATGAAGGCCGCCTTCGAGGACTGCGGGGTGAAGCGTTTCGTTCACGGCGGGCAGACCATGAACCCCTCGATCGAACAGCTGGTCGAGGCCGTTCGGGCAACCCCGGCAAAGACTGTCTACTTGTTCCCGAACAACGAGAACGTCTGCCTTGTCGCCGAACAGGTGCGCAAGCTGGTGAAGGACCGTTCCGTCGTCGTCATCCCGTCGGTCAGCGTACCGCAGGGGCTTTCCGCCCTGTTGCAGTTCGACCCGAAGCAATCCCCGGAGGTCAACGCGAAGGCCATGACCGACGCCCTCGCGGGCGTCAGGACTCTCGACGTCACCTTTGCCGCCCACGATTCGACGGTCAACGGAGAAACGGTCCGCGAGGGGCAGATTTTGGGATTGGTGGACCAAACGGTCCGCGTCGTGGCGGATTCCCGCCCGGACTGCCTGCGCAGGCTGGCGGCGGAAATCAAGGACGCCTCCTTCCTGACCGTTTTTTACGGCGAGGAGGTTTCCGCCGAAGAAGCGGACGAAGCGTTCGCCCTGTTGCGCGCGGAGCTGCCGGAGGCGGAAATTTCCATGCTTCCCGGCGGGCAGCCGCTCTATTTCTACGTCATTTCCGCGGAATAGTCCCGCCAAAAGCGAGCCGGCGGCCGGGCGATCCCCGGCCGTTTTTGCATGGTTCTTCCAGCCGTTTTTTGCGAAATAGGGGTTGCATTTTTTTGTGGAAAATGATATAATGACAGATGGATTTCAGAAGCAGCAAAGGATACCACATACCATATGAAACGGTTACCCATTCAACAAACCACGGTCGGCATCGACATCGGCTCGACAACGGCGAAACTGGTCGTCGCCGAGGACGGGGAAGTGCTGTATAAGACCTACGAGCGGCACTATTCGCAGGTACGACAGAAAACGGTCGAACTGCTCGAGAACGCGAAGGACCTGCTCGCTGGCAAGCGCTTTACGGTCGCCGTGGCAGGCTCTGCGGGCATGGGCATGGCAAACGCGGCGGAACTCCCCTTCGTACAGGAAGTCTACGCGACAGCGGAAACCGTCCGCGCGCTGGAGCCGGATACGAACGCCGTCGTCGAACTCGGCGGCGAGGACGCGAAGATTATCTTCTTCGACGGGGGGCTCGACGAGCGCATGAACGGCTCCTGCGCGGGCGGGACCGGCGCATTCATCGACCAGATGGCGACCCTGCTGGATCTGTCGAATGACGAGATGGACCGCCTCAGCCTTCAATCCTCCCGCATCTACCCGATCGCCTCCCGCTGCGGCGTGTTCGCCAAGACGGACGTCCAGCCGTTGCTCAACCAGGGCGCCCGGAAGGCGGACATCGCCGCGAGCATCTACCAGGCGGTCGTTAACCAGACCGTCGCCGGACTCGCGCAGGGGCGGCGCATCGCCGGAAAGGTGCTATTCCTCGGCGGCCCGCTGTACTACTGCCACGGCCTGCGGCAGCGCTTCCGCGAGACGCTCGGACTGGACGACGAACATGCAATTTTCCCGGAGTATGCGCTCTACGCCGTCTCCATCGGAGCGGCGCTCTATGCGTCGTCGCAAAAGGAGACGTTTACCTATGACGACCTGCACCGCCGCTTGACCGATTCCGTCCGCACCTCTCCCAGGCTCGCGACAGTCAAACCGCTGTTTGAGAGCGAGGAGGACTACCGGGCCTTTTCCGAAAGGCACGCGAGGGCGGACGCCGCTTTCGCGGAACTCGAGCCCTACCGCGGGGACGCCTACCTCGGCGTTGACTGCGGCTCGACGACCACGAAGCTCCTGCTGCTGTCCGACAGAAACGAAATTCTCTATTCCTACTATGCCTCCAATCGGGGAAACCCGGTCTCCATCGTGCGCGAACAGCTCCAGCTGCTCTACAGCCGGATGCACCCGGACGCGGTCATCCGCGGTGCGGCCGTAACCGGCTACGGCGAGGACCTGATCCGCCACGCCTTTCATTTCGACGCGGGTCTGGTCGAAACCATGGCGCACTACGCCGCCGCGAAGCACTTCAACCCGAAGGTGGACTTCATCCTCGACATCGGCGGGCAGGATATCAAGTGCTTCAAGGTCCATAACGACTCCATCGACAGCATCATCCTGAACGAGGCCTGCTCCTCCGGCTGCGGCTCGTTCATCGAAACGTTCGCCCGGTCGATGGGATACTCTGTCGAGGAATTCGCGAAGAAGGGGCTGTTCGGCAAGTCCCCGGTCGACCTCGGCACCCGCTGCACGGTGTTTATGAATTCCTCGGTCAAGCAGGCGCAGAAGGACGGCGCTTCGGTCGAGGACATCTCGGCGGGGCTGTCCATCAGCGTCGTTCGCAACGCAATCTACAAGGTCATCCGTGCCGCGAACGCGGACGAACTCGGCAGGGAGATCGTCGTGCAGGGAGGCACGTTCCTCAACGACGCGGTGCTGCGCGCCTTCGAACGGGAGCTTGGGCGAGAGGTCATCCGCCCCCGCATCGCCCCGCTGATGGGCGCGTTCGGCGCGGCGCTGCACGCGAAGTCGCTCGGACTTCAAAAATCCGCTTCCTTGACGCCCGCTGAACTCGAGACCTTCACCCACACGGCCAGGGCGGTTACCTGCAACGGCTGCGGGAACCATTGCCACATGACCGTCAATCAGTTTTCCAACGGTGAGCGGTTCCTGTCCGGCAACCAATGCGAAAAGGGCGCCGGAATCAAGCAGACCGGGCCTTCCCTGCCGAACCTCTATGCCTTTAAGCGCGACGCGCTGGCGTCGTACAGGGGCAAGCCCGGCAGAAAGAAACTCGGACTTCCGCTGGCGCTCGGAATGTACGAGCTGCTCCCGTTTTGGCACGGGATCTTCACGACCCTCGGCTACGAGGTGGTGGTGTCGCCGTTCTCGACGCGGGAGACCTACATCAAGGGGCAGTACTCCATCCCGTCCGACACCGCCTGCTATCCGGCGAAGATCATGCACGGGCATATCGAACAGCTCATCGAGATGGGGTGCGAGATCATTTTCTATCCGGCCCTGACCTACAACATCGACGAGGGACGGAGCGCCAACCACTACAACTGCCCCGTCGTCGCCTACTACGCCGAACTGCTCAACGGCAACATGGAATCCCTGCGGAGCGTCCGCTTTTTCTACCCCTATTTGAACGTCAATTCGGACAAGGAATGTGCAAAGGAGCTCTACCGTTACCTCAAGGAACACGCCCCGGAGGGCAACCACAGCCTGAAGGACTGCCGCGAGGCCGTCGCCGTCGGGCGGGAACAGTACCTCAAACACATGGCGTCCGTCCGTAAAGCCGGGGAGGACGCGGTCCGCTTCGCCCGCGAACATCACCGCCGCATCCTGATTCTCGCCGGGCGGCCCTACCACATCGACCCGGAGATCTGCCACGGCATCGACAAGCTCGCCTTGTCGCTCGGGTTCGTCGTCGTGTCGGAGGACAGTATCGCCCACCTCGCGCAGATGCCGCCGGTGCAGGTGCTTAACCAATGGACTTACCATTCCCGGCTGTATGCCGCCGCGCAGTTTGCGTCGGAGAATCCGGATGTGGAACTGGTGCAGATGGTGTCGTTCGGCTGCGGGGTGGACGCGATTACGACCGACGAGGTCCGTTCCATCCTCGAAAAGCACGGCAAGCTCTACACCCAGCTGAAAATTGACGAAATCACCAACCTCGGGGCCGTGCGCATCCGGCTTCGCAGTATGCTCGGCGCGCTCGAAGAGCGCGAACATCGCAAGGAGGTGCAGCCGACCGTATGAAGCGCAAACCTGTTTCCGCCCCCGCGCAGGACCGCGTCCTGTTCACCAAGGACATGCGGAAAGACTACACCATCCTCGTCCCGACCATGCTGCCGATTCACTTCCGCATGATCTGCGGGGTGCTGAACGCCTACGGCTACCACGCCGAGCTGCTGACGAACATCAACGACCACATCAAGGCGTGCGGTCTGAAATACGTCCACAATGACGCCTGCTATCCCTCCCTGCTGGTCGTCGGACAGCTCATCGACGCCCTCGAAAGCGGAAAGTACGACCCGCACAAGGTCGCCTTCCTCTACTTCCAGACCGGCGGCGGCTGCCGTGCGTCCAACTACATCTTTCTGATTCGCAAGGCGCTCGCAAAGGCGGGCTACCCATATATCCCGGTCATCTCGATGAATTTCGTCGGGCTTGAGCCGAACCCGGGGTTCAAGCTGACCCTGCCGATGCTGCTCAAGGGCATCTCCGCCGTGCTGTACGCCGACCTGCTCATGGAACTGCGAAACCAGTGCCTGCCGTATGAGACGGAGCCGGGCGCGACGGAGGCGCTCGTCGCGCAGTGGGAGGAAACGCTCGGCAGGGAGATTTCCGCCCATGGGGTCAGCTACCGCCGCATCCGGAAGAATTACAAAAAAATTGTCAGGTCTTTCGCGTCCCTGCCGATGGACCGTTCGAATAAAAAGCCCCGGGTCGGCATCGTCGGGGAGATCTTCGTCAAGTTCTCCCCGCTCGGTAACAACAACCTCGAGCAGTTCCTGATTTCCGAGGGGGCCCAGCCGGTCCTTCCGGGGCTTTTGGAGTTCATCATGTACATGGTCTACGATTCCATCGCCGACACAGAGCTTTACGGGGTACACCGATTCAAGAAGTTCCTCATGGGGTTCGTCTACCGCTACCTCGTCCGCAAGCAGGAGGACGTCATCCGCATCGTCCGCGAGGAGGGTACGTTCGACCAGCCGATCGCGTTCGACGAGGCGCGCAAGCGCGTGCGGGAGCTGATCGGACTCGGGGTCAAAATGGGAGAGGGCTGGCTGCTGACGGCCGAAATGCTTTCCCTCATTCACAACGGCATTCGCAACATCGTCTGTACCCAGCCGTTCGGCTGCCTGCCAAACCACATCTGCGGGAAGGGCATGATGAAGCCGCTGAAGGAAAAGTTTCCGGACGTCAACATCGTCGCGGTCGATTACGACCCGGGCGCGACGCAGATCAACCAGGAGAATCGCATCAAGCTCATGCTGTCCAACGCGAAAAAACCCATGTCCGCCCGGCCGGCGCGGGAGCCCGCCGGCGTATAAAAAGGAAAAAGTTTCCGAAGGGAGCTTGGGGGGACCTTTTTCAAAAGGGTCCCCCCAAAACCTCCGTATTGCAAACGAAAAAAGCCGTCCCGAACGGACAGCTTTTCTTTGTATCCTGTTTGCTTCCGCCTTTCCGGCCGGCGGAACAACCTGACCGCCTACGGGATGGAAATCTGTTCGAAAAGCCGAACTTTTTCTCTAACCCGCCCCCGAAACGACACGGAGGATCCGTGCCCAGAGCGCTTCGCGACCGAGGTTCTTCTGCGCGGAATAGAGCAGCAACTCCGTCCCCGGATGCGGCGCCGGATGCGAAAGCAGCCGTTCCGACGCCTTGCGCAGCTCGGTTTGGTTCAGTTTATCGCACTTGGTCGCGACCAGCAGGTACGGCAGGCGGTAGTACGCAAGGTATTCGAGCATCATGCGGTCGTCCTCCGTCAGCCCGACCTTGCAGTCCACCAATTGCAGAACCATCCGCAAAGCGGCATTGTCCCGGAAGTACGCCTCCGTCAGCGACGACCACTTCCGGATTTCCGCCTTCGGGCGGCGTGCGAACCCGTACCCCGGCAGGTCGACGAGCCACAGCCGGCCGTCCACCTCGTAGCAGTTGACCGTGATGGTCTTTCCCGGCTCCCCGCTGACCCGCGCGAGCCTCTTGCGCCCGAGCAGCGAATTGACCAGCGAGCTCTTGCCCACGTTGCTCCGCCCGGAGAGCGCCACCTGCGGCAGGCCGGTTTTGACAAGCTGGGAGGGCAGTCCCGCTGTCAGAACCAGTTCCGCCCGGTGCAGGTTCAGCCCGGCAACGTTCATTTCCGCTTCCATGGGGCTCCCCTCCCTTCTGTTTCTTCGATTACATCGCCAGGTGCAGCACTTCCGAGACCGTCTTGACCGGAATCAGCTTCAGGTGCTCCCGCACCTCGCTGTCGAGCTCCTCAATGTCCCCGCGGTTGTCGTAGGGAATGATGACCGTGTCGCAGCCGTACTTATAGGCCGCCATGGTCTTTTCGCGCAGGCCTCCGATCGGCAGGACCCGCCCGGTCAGCGTAATCTCCCCGGTCATGGCGACGTTGCGGCGGACCGGTTTCCGGGTCAGCTCGCTGACGAGCGCCGTGCAGAGCGTCACCCCGGCGGACGGGCCGTCCTTCGGCACCGCCCCCTCCGGAACATGAATGTGCACGTCCTGCTTGGTATAGAACTCCGGGTCGATGCCCAATTCTCCGCTGTGCTTGCGGATGTAGCTGACCGCCGCCTTGGCGCTCTCCTTCATCACATCCCCGAGATTGCCGGTCAGTTCCAGTTTCCCGGACCCGTTGACCGAGCTGACCTCCACTCGCAGCAGTTCTCCGCCGAGCGAGGTCCACGCAAGGCCGTTGACAATGCCGATCTCGTCCTGATCGCCCATGTGCTCGGACAGGTACTTGACCGCGCCGAGGTCCTTTTTGACCGTCTCCGGCGTGACCCGCACGGACTTGCGCTCGCCCGAGACGATGCGCCGGGCGGTCTTGCGGCAGACGGACGCGATCGCACGTTCCAGGTTCCGGACCCCGTTTTCGTGGGTGTAGCCGGTAATCAGCAGCAGTATCGCCTCATCCGTGAAGCGGCACTGCGTCTTTTTCAGCCCGTGCCGTTCCAGTTCGCGGGGAATCAGGTGATTCTTGGCGATGGACAGTTTCTCGCTGTCCGTATAGCTGTTCATCTCGATGACTTCCAGCCGGTCGAGCAGGGCCGGCGGGACCGTGTCGAGCGTGTTCGCCGTGGCGATGAACAGCACGCCCGAAAGGTCGAACGGCATCTCGATGAAGTGGTCGCGGAAGGTACTGTTCTGTTCACCATCGAGCACTTCGAGCAGGGCGGCGGCGGGGTCTCCGTGAACGTCCGCCGTCAATTTATCGATTTCGTCCAGCAGCAGCACCGGGTTGGCGCTGCCCGCCTGCTTGATGGCGTTGATGATGCGTCCCGGCATGGCGCCGATATAGGTCTTGCGGTGACCGCGGATTTCCGCCTCATCCCGGATTCCGCCAAGCGAAACGCGAGCGAACGTCCGGTTCGCCGCCCGGGCGATGGATTTTGCAACCGAGGTCTTCCCGACCCCCGGAGGTCCTACGAAGCAAAGGATCTGCCCCCGTGCGTCCGGTTTGAGCTGGCGGACCGAGAGGAATTCGAGGATCCGGTCCTTGACCCTTTCAATCCCGTCGTGGTCCTCGTCGAGAATTTTCTGCGCGAGCGCGATGTCCGTGCGGTCCTTGGTATACTTGCCCCACGGCAATTCCAGACACGTGTCCAGATAGTTGTGCAGAACCGTCGCTTCCGCGCTCCCGAAGGGCATCCGCGAGAGCTTCGCCGCCTCCGAACGCAGCTTTTCGGCGACCTCGGCGGGCAGGTTCGCTTCGGCAATGCGCTTGTCGTACTCGCCGCCCTCGTTATCGACCTCCTCCGATTCCTCGTCCATGCCAAGCTCGTTTCGAATGGTGTTGAGCTGTTCGCGTAAGTACGCATCCCGCTGACGCCGCTGCAAGCGGTACTTGACCTTCGACTGAATCGAGCTTTCCAGCTCCAGCAGGGCGATGTCCCGCTCTAAGATCGAGCAAAACTGCTCGGCCCGGCGGAGCGGGTCAATGGCCTCGAGGATCATCCGCCGCTCCTCGAAATTGCTTAAGAAATTGCTCGCCAGAAAATCGGTCAGCAGCCCGACGTCCTCGACCTTGCGAATTTCTTCCAAAATCTCCGGCGACGGCTGACTGACGTAGCGCAGGTAATCGCCAAACACCCGCCAGAGGGTTTCGAGCGCCTTCTTTTCCCGCCCCGGCGAACGACGGACCGGCTCGTATGGACGCACCTCGCTCTTGAGGCTGTCCTGCTCGCGGTAGGTCGTCAGCCGCTCCGCGCGGTACATCCCCTCGACCATGATCTGGTAGTTGCCGTTGGTCAGGCGCAGGACGTTAACGACCCGGGCGACCACACCCACGCGCAGCAGGTCCTGCTCCTCCGGTTCCTCGGAGGAAACGTCCTTCTGGATCGCCAGAAACACCGGCTGCCCTTCCTCGGCCGCCTGCTTCAGCGATACGACCGACAGCTTCCGCCCCAGTTCAAAGCTCGTGGTGATGCCCGGAAAAATCACGATGCCCCGGAGCGCGATCGTATGGAACGTCTGCACCCCGTCCTTCTCTTCAAGTAATGCCATATGACTTCAAAAACTCCCGTGTATGTGTCTACAATGAAAGGAAAAAACTTATCTGCCGAGCGACGCCGCACCAATGATGCCCGCACGGTTGCCAAGCCGGGCGACGCGGATGGCGGTCTTCTTTTCGCTGTTGCGCGAATACTGCTCCCGCTTGACGATCTCACGAAGAGGCGCGAGCAGCGTTTCCCCTTCGTTGCCGATCCCGCCGCCGATGCTGAGCACCTCCGGCTGGAAAATGTTGATAAAGTTCGTCACCCCGCAGGCAAGGTAACCGATGTACGTGTTGACGACCTGCTTCGCGGTTTCGTCCCCGGCCCGCATTCCGTCGAACGCGGTGCGCCCGTCCGCCCTGGAAAGGTCGCCGTCACAGAGTTTCCACAGGAGCGACTCCGGATGTGCCCGCATCTGCTCCTTGGTCTGCTCAATGAGCGCCGTCGCCGAAGCGTAGCATTCGAGGCACCCCCGCCGCCCGCAGGTGCAGGGCCTGCCGCCGTGGACGATCACCGTGTGACCCAATTCCGCGCCCGCGAAGTTAAACCCGGAAAGGATTTTCCCGTCCACGATGATTCCGCCGCCCACGCCGGTCCCCAGCGTCAGGAACAGCGAATCGCGATACCCTTTCGCGGCGCCGAAGCTCGCTTCCCCCTTCGCGGCCGCGTTCGCGTCGTTTTCGACGTACACCTTGCGGATGCCGGTCAGCGCTGAGAGCCTCTCGGCGAGCGGATACCGCAGGAACGGCAGCGTGCTCGCATAGACGATCACGCCCCGCTCGCTGTCCGCTGTCCCCGGCGACGCGACGCCGGCGTAGGCGACGTCCGGCGCGGTGACTCCGCCCAGTTCCATCACCCGCAGGCAGAGGCTCGCCATGTCTTCCAGAATCCGGTCGCCTCCCTGGTCGCGCACCGTCGGACAGGAATCCTGCACCAAAATTTCTCCGTTTTCGCCGCAAAGACCGGCTTTGATGGACATTCCGCCAAGATCGATTCCCAAATAGACCATCCTGTTCCTTCCTTTCCCGCTCAGGTATGATGCTGGTTCTGCTGGAATTCCAGGCAGCGCTTGTTGAATTCCTCCGCCGTGTTGTACCCCATCCGCTTCTGACGGTGGTTCATGGCGGCGATCTCGATGATGACCGCCAAGTTCCGCCCCGGTTTGACCGGAATGGTAATCGACGGAATGCGAATCCCGAGGATGTCCGTGTATTCGGCGTCAAGCCCGAACCGCTCGTACTGCTTTTCCGGGTTCCATGGCTCGAAATGAATGGCGAGGTTGACCTTTTCCGTCTCCTTGACCGACCCCATGCCGAAGATGCGGCGGACGTCAACGATGCCGATGCCCCGCAGCTCGATGTAATACTTGATCAATTCCGGCGCGCTGCCAACGAGCGTTATGTCCGACACCCGCTTCAGCTCCACCGCGTCGTCCGCGATGAGGCGGTGTCCCCGCTTGATCAGCTCGATGGCGGTCTCGCTCTTGCCGATGCCGCTTTCGCCCATCATCAGCACGCCCTCGCCGTAGACCTCGACGAACACTCCGTGGATCGTGACCCGCTCGGCGAGCGAGACGTTCAGCGTCCCGGTCAGCCTGGCGACCAGTGTTGACGTGCGCTGGGCGGAACGGTAGAGCGGCGTGCCGGACGAAATCGCCAGCTCCTTCATCTCCGGAAAGATCGGCAGTCCCGCGCTGATGATGACCATGACGACCTGCCGGGAAAAGAACCCCGTCAGCGACGCCTTGCGCTGCTCGAGCGGCAGGGAACTGAGGTAACTGTGCTCCATGTTGCCGATCACCTGGATGCGTTCCCGCTCAAAGTCCCGGAAGAACCCCGCCAGCGGAAGTCCCGGGCGGGAGATGTCCGGCCGCGTCACCGTGCGGCTGTCGATGTCCTCCGGCTCGGCGATCGGTTCGAGCGAAAACTGCTTAGCAATGCTGCGGATCTTCTCCTGATGCTTCGGTTTGTTCATCCGGTTTCGCCTCCCCTTCCGTTTCCGCCGCGGCCGGCTTCTTCGCCGGACGATTCTTCCACCATTCCGCCGCCCAGAGTCCTCCGAGCACGGAAAGAATAAGCACCAGCGGGATGAGCACGGCGAGCACCGCCGTCGCCTTCGTATCGCCCAGCACCTTCGACCACAGCTTCGCATAGCAGTACAGCAGTTCCTTCACGCCGTACACCAGCCGCCGGGCGAGGTCGATGAGGAACGTCCCGGACTTTTTCAGCACCGGCGCCTGCAAAAGCAGTCCCTGCCGCGCAAGGAAATCCCGCACGACGAAATGGTACCCCGCAAGGACCGCCGCCACCGCATCGAATACGTACAGCAGGATCGCCGTGTTGCGGTAATGCACCGCCGTCCTCCTCCGCCCCTCCTCGCTTTCCGCGATCGGCGTCTCGGAAAGGAAATACCCCCAAAGCGAATAGGACGCGCACAGCACCTCACCCGCCTCCGCACGGGAAGCGACATAGGACGCGCCTTCCTCGCTCTCCGGCGAACAGTCAAGCCATTCCACCCGGTAGTAAAATTTCTTTTCCGCTTCCTCCTCAAAAAAGTACCGTCCGTCCTTCTTTTCGACCAAGCGACGGCCCTTTTGCCCCATCTCGTCGAGCCATTCGTTCTCCCTCCGGGAGGAGAAAAAACTTTTGGCCACCCGCACGCGTTCCACGACGGAACCCCCTTTCTTTTCAGTCGCCCTTCTTTACCGCTCCATTATACCCTGTTTCTTCGCTTTTGTCAATGTTCCTGCGGATTTTTTCGCATGGTTTTTCCTGCCACGGAGTCATTTGCGAAAAAGGTTTGCAACAAATTCACGCCAAATTCAAAAAAGCCCTTGCAAAACCGTGAAACTTGTGCTATACTGAAGTGGTGAAAAAACCCGGCCGGGCTATGCCCGACGGGGAAAACGGGGTATGGAAGATGGCCATACTATCCGGGGAGTTAGCGGTGCCTTGTACCTGCAATCCGCTCCAGCAGGGGGGATAGGCCGGGATGAGGGCAAGGTTTGTGTCGCCGCGCTTCTGCAAAGCCGTTGAGAAATGGGTCCTGCGCAATTCGCGCCTGTGAATCATGTCAGGTGGGGAACCAAGCAGCATTAAGCAGTTTCGCGGATGTGCCGTGGGGTCGCCTGTTTTGAGGCCGCGCAGGGGTTTACGGATGGAAGCGTTGCTCGAACCCGGCTGTATGGTCATCCTGCATACCCTGTTTTTCTTCTTGAATTTGTCGTCGATTTTACCGTTTTTCTGGGGGGACTACACATGTATCAGGCGCTCTACCGCAAGTGGCGTCCGCGGACGTTCGACGAAGTCTGCGGCCAAAGCCATATTACGGACGTCCTGCGCACGCAGTGCCGGGAGGGCCGCGTCGCCCACGCCTACCTCTTCTGCGGCACGCGCGGCACCGGCAAGACCTCCATCGCGAAAATTCTCGCCAAAGCGGTCAACTGCGAGTCGCCGGTTGACGGCAGTCCCTGCAACCGCTGCCCCGCCTGCCGCGAGATCGACGCGGGACTTTCAACGGACGTGCTCGAGATCGACGCGGCGAGCAACAACGGCGTCGATGACATCCGCGCCCTGCGGGAGGAAGTCGTCTACCCCCCGTCGGTGCTCAAGAAACGGGTCTACATCATCGACGAGGTCCATATGCTCTCGGACGAGGCGTTCAACGCCCTGCTGAAGACCCTTGAGGAGCCGCCCGAATACATCCTGTTCCTCCTCGCAACAACGGAGCTTTCCAAACTGCCCGCCACCATCGTCTCCCGCTGCATTCGCTTCGATTTCAGCCGCCTGCCGGAGGAGATTATCGCCGAACGGCTGCGTTTCGTCGCCGAACAGGAGGGCATCGCGCTCGGGGAGGGCGTGCCGGAGCTGCTCGCCCGGCTGGCGGACGGGGCGATGCGGGACGGGCTTTCCATTCTCGAAGCCTGCACCGCCGGGGTCGGCGAGGAAAACGCAATCACGGCCGAAGCCGTGCGGACCCGTCTGGGCATCGCCGACGCGGACCGGCTGCTTGCGTTCTACCGCGCCTGCGCGAAGCAGGACGTGCCGGAAGCGCTCGGTGTGCTTGATCAGGTGTACCGCTCGTCGAAAGACCTTTCGGTGTTTCTCGAGGACCTTTCGGTGCTCGCGCGGGATCTGCTGGTGCTGCGGCAGACCGCCGGACGGACCGGGCGGACCGACCTGCGCTTCCCCGCCGAGGCGGAGGCGCTGCTCGCGGAAGCGCCGTCCTATTTCACGCCGGAGGCGCTGTTCTGGATCTGTTCTCTGCTCGACGAGACGCAGAGCCGCATGACCCGCTACAGCACCAGCAAGAAACTGCTTCTGGAGTTCGCCGCCATCCGGCTGTGCGACCTCTCCCTGAACGACAGCCCGCAGGCCCTCGCCGCCCGTGTCGCACGGCTGGAAAAGGGATTCGTTCCCCCTGCGGCTCCGCCGGAACGCTTTTCACCCGCCCCGCGGGAGGTTCCGGAACCGGAACCCATGACGCCCCCCGCAACAACGGACACCGCGGACGGAAAGGCGGGCGCTTTCAGACAGTACGCCGAACTCGCCGAGGAGCTCGCCGGGCACCCGGACCTCTTACCCTGCGTGCGCAGGCTGACGGCGACGGTCGAGGGGGACAAGTTCGTCATCCTCGCCGACCCGTTCACCAACCGAATGCTTCAGCGCGGGGACAACGCGCAGGCGCTGGCCGACGCGGTTCGCGCCGTGACCGGCAAGCCCTGCGTTCTGGTATTCCGCGACCGCGCCCCGGGCGGCGGCCCCAAACCGATCGAGGAGCTCACATAAACCAAGCGTCAAAGAAAGGAACCGACCGAATGAAAGTCAAACTGCCGAAGGGGATGGGCGGTGGCCCGTCCGATATGAATTCCATGATCCGTCAGGCCCAGAAAATGCAGGAGCAGATGGCCGAAAAGCAGGCCGAACTGGACGCACGGGAATACGAGGTGCAGGCGGGCGGCGGCGCCGTCACGGTCAAGATCCTCGGGACGCGGGAGGTCACGGAGATCCTGCTGCAGCCGGAGGTCGTCGATCCGGACGACCTTGAGACGCTGCAGGACATTCTGGTCGCGGCCGTCAACGAGGCCATCCGCAAGGTGGACTCGACCAACGAGCAGGAGATGGGCAGGATCACCGGCAGCATGAACCTGCCGGGGACGTTCTGACATGACCCCGGCTCTGGAAAAGCTGGTGCTGCATTTCGCCTCCCTGCCCGCCATCGGGCATAAAAGTGCGGTCCGGCTTGCCTATCACGTTCTGGAAATGGACGAGGAGGAAGTCCGCGCCTTCGCCGAGAGCCTGCTTGAGGTCAAGCGGGCGACCCGGCTTTGTTCGGTCTGCCAGTGCTATAGTGAAACCGAAATCTGCCGGTACTGCGGGGACGCGGAGCGGGACGGCGAGGTCATCATGTGCGTTGAGGACAACCGTGCGCTCGAAGCGATCGAGGCTTTGCACGAGTACCGCGGGAGATACCACGTCCTGCACGGGGTGCTTTCCCCGATGGACGGAATTGGCCCGGAGCAGCTGAAGATCAAGGAACTGCTCGCCCGTCTGGACGGCTCTGTGCGGGAGGTCATCATCGCAACCAACCCGAGCGTGGAAGGCGAAGCGACGGCGATGTACCTCGGCAAGCTGCTCAAACCGCTCGGTGTACGGGTGACGCGGCTCGCGTACGGGCTGCCGGTCGGCGGGACGCTGGAATACGCCGACAACATCACCCTGCTGCGCGCCATCGAGGGCCGCACGGAGGTCTGAACCCGTAAAAAAGGAACCGGCGTGCTCCCCGCGCAGAGGGATGCCCCGGCTTTCTCCGCGAGCCGGAGCCGATGGACTTCCGGCCGGCCGCTCGAGGAAGCCGAACGGGACCCGGAGCGCGGCGCTCCGGCGGAGAACCACGTCATCGAACGGGAGACCTATGCCGCGTCCGCGAGCGCCTCAACGCGAACGGGCGGACCCTTTTCGATTGCGCCGTCGCCGGTGAACGGACGGTCCGCCGGACCGCCCCGGGAGAACAGGCGCTCCCGCTTACCCCATATAACATTCGCGGGGCCGGTGAAGCCGAATGATCCCCCGCAGAAAGAGGTTTATAAAATGAAACGGATCCTTGCGCTCTTGCTCATCCTTTGCGTCGCCGCCCTGCCGCTTGCCGGCGGGGCTTTGCCGGTTTCGGCGGAACCGGCGGCGGTGTACACCGCGTTCCGGCTTTCGGGCGTCACGGACGTGACCGACGGTTCCGGCGCACGGACCTACGCCGTGTTTGCCCCGTATACCGACACGTACCGGCTGACCTGCCCGGACGCGAGCGCTCTCTCGCTCTCCCGTTCGTCCGGCGGCGAAATCATCGCGGAGGGGGAGACTTCGCTTTCCGCCTCTCTGACCGAAAACGAAACCTACACCCTGACCGTCCGGACCGCGAAACCCGGCCAGACCTTCTCTCTCGAAACCGTCGCGGAGAACCACACAGTCACCCTGCCCTACGATGTGCTCCCGGCGGAGGACGTTTCGAACCTCCCGCTCGAGGGGGACGGGATCGACCCGCTCGAACCGGCGAAGGTCAACTACGTCAAGCGGGACGGCGGAACCTACGTCTACATAAACAACCCCGAGCAGATTCGCGCGGAGGACGTCGGGCAGGCTTTCCTGCGCACCGAGGGACTGACCGGCGAGGTCTACATGACGTTTGAAAACGCCAACTACTCCGGAAGGAGCGTCTACCTCGGCTACCAACTCAAAAACGAGGGCAAAAGCGACGTGTACGTCACAGTGCTCAACGTCGGCTACCAGGCGGGCGGGACGTGGTTCGGGCAGCGCGCCTGGTTTGACTTCTACAACACAAAGTTCGAATTTCCCGACGATTATGCCACGAAACCATCCAAATATCACGCTGATTACGCCTATCAGGACTATACGCCCCGCATCTACCAGCCGAAGACCTACCGCCTGCCCGCGGGGGAAGCGTTTTACGTCATCGGCGGCACGACGGAGGACGCGTACCTGCATATCAGCGTCGACAACTCCGCCGACCGTCCGCTCGGCAGCATCAAATGCGCGAACGGCAACGTCAAGTTCGCCGTTTCCGGCGGCAGCGTGACCGGGACGTTCTACGTTTACAACGACCCGGCGCAGGTGGCGGCGGAACCGGCGGCGAAGGGCTACCGCGTCGGCGACCGCGCGAGGCAGTACCTCGGTGTCTCCCCGCACGCCGGAGTTATCGACAACCAGATGACATGGGTGTTCTCAGATGAAACGGCTAACGGAGCCCTGCCGGTCACCTACACCAATCGCTACGCGTCCTCCTTGCCGGAGACGCCCTACGCGGCCTACAACAGCGCCGACCATACCGTCGAACGTGCCAACTCCTGGATGACCCACCTCAACCCGCAAAACGACCACGCGGCGGTCGGGACGGACATGGTCACGTTCCCCTGCACGGACGAAAACGGCAACGAGGTCGTCATCGACAACGACCATGCCGACGGCGCGGGCAAGCCGGCCAACACGGGAAACTGGATGATCGAGTATCAGGACCAGTTTACGCTGGTCAACCAGGGCGACACAGAACGGACCGTCACGCTGAACCTGCAGGACCACGGCACGCTCGCCCTGCTCGCGCGGGACAGCGCGACCGGAGAGGTGCTGGAGGCCCGCTACACGATGGGGCTCGGCAACGGGGGCGGCAGCCTTTCGGGGCCGACGTACCAATACGCCGTGACCGTTCCCGCACACAGCGTCCGTCAGGTGACGCTGGATTACCTGCTCGTCGCCTGCTCGTACGGCAGCGTGATCCATTCCGCTCAGCTCTCCGGCGAGGTCAGGCTCCCGTCTGCGGAAAGCGGCTCCGCCGGGCCGTCGGAAACGCCGTCAACCCCCGCCGAGCCGTCAGAAACCACATCCGACGGATCCACCGCGCCGGGCGAAACGTCCATCCCGGTATGGGCGGTTGTGCTGTTGGTCGTCGTACTGCTCTCGTCAATCTGCGCGGTGTGCTTCGTGCTCTTCCGCAGGACAGACAAGTAAAAAAGCAAAACGTTCCCCGCAGTCGGCGCATTCGCCCTCGTCGGGCCGATGTCCGATTTGCCGTTTCCGCCAACGCCCGGATCTGCTCGGAGGGGATTTGGAAAAAGATGTTGAAAAACCCTTTTTTGTGCAGTATTATTGTTGTAGTATTATGATACATCATTTCAGAGAGAAAGCCAGTATGCAGGAAAGGACGGCCGAAAACCACTTTTAGAATAGGAGAAAAAGGGTATGGAGAAAAGGGTATATAAAAAGCGGGCGATAATCATTGCTGTCATTGAGCTTGTGATTTCAGTTTTATTTAAGCTGATAGGGTTGGACAACCTATTCATTGCTGTGGCCTATTCGTTTGCGGTGTTGAGTGTTATGCTGATTGCTGGAAAAGTCAAGAACCATTGGTTGGCTGCTACTTTTGGGGACGACGATTAGCTATGCAAATAAAATGTTGGAAAAGTATATCTGTTAAGGCAATGACAATTATAGTCATTTAGACAGGTAAGATTATATGCTTAATGTTTATGT
>CAZHBX010000014.1:0-43601 GCA_964530795.1 uncultured Ruminococcus sp.
CAATAAGCAATTTGTTATCAAATATATTGGCGTTGCTATTAAGTATGCTCTTTGTTCATATATTGCCAAACATATCAAAGCATGATTATGTTGAAAATTAATTTTGACATAATCAACGTTTTGTCTTGGGGTATTTGGAAAATTTTATTATTCAGGGGATATTAAGGGGATATTATATAGAAAAGAATGGAAATTCCATGCAAAAATTTGCGGAAAGGCGGCACAGATGGGAACGAGGATCTACTCCCTGCGTACGCGGGAGGAACGGGACGAACGGCTGAAGGAAGCCCTGCGGGATGCGGCGCGGACGCTGCGGGACGGCGGGCTGGTCGTCTTCCCGACCGAAACCGTCTATGGCATCGGCTGTAACGCCGCCGACCCGGACGCGGTCCGACGGCTGTACGCCGCAAAGCGTCGTCCGGCGGAAAAGCCGCTGCTGCTCCATCTGCACGACCTTTCGCAGGCGGAATGGGCCGCCGTCCTCGACGGGCGGGCGCGGGTGCTGCTTTCGCTGTTCACGCCGGGTCCGCTCTCCGTCGTCCTGCCGAAGCGGGCGGCGGTGCCGGACGTCGTGACTTCCGGCGGGCCGACCGTCGGGCTGCGCTTTCCGAGCCATTCGCTGTTCCTTGCGCTTTCGCGGGAAGCGGGGGTGCCGATCGCGGCGACGAGCGCGAACTTCGCCGGCATGATGTCCGCCAAGGACGGGCTTTCCGCCGCCGAAGCGCTCGACGGAATTGCGGACGTGCTGCTCGACGGGGGCAAGTGCGATTTTTCGCTGGAATCCACGGTGGTATCGCTGGTCGGCGAACCGAAGCTGCTCCGGCAAGGGGCGGTGCCTTGGACGTCGATCCTCGACGTGCTCGAAAAGCGGGGAATGCCCCGCTTGATCGGGTTGACCGGGCGGAGCGGGGCGGGAAAGTCCACCGCCGGGGCGTTTGCCCGGGAGCTGGGGATGCCCGTGCTGGATTGCGACGCGGTTTACCGCGAACTCACGTCGTCGCCGTCGGAATGCCTTGCCGCCATCGGCGAAGCGTTCGGGGAAGAAGCGGTTTCGGGCGGGCGGCTGAACCGGCCGTTCGTGCGGGAAACCGTGTTTTCCGACCCGGCGGCGATGCGGGTGCTGCACCGGTTGACGGCGCGGTACATGACGCGGGAGCTGTTTCGCCGGGTGCGGGAGTTCCATCCTGCTGTGAAGGCGGTGTTGCTGGACGCGCCGACGCTGTTCGAGAGCGGGCTGGACGCGGTGTGCGACCGTATCCTTGCCGTCGATGCGCCGGAGGACGTCTGTGTCGAACGCATCTGCGGGCGGGACGGGATTTCCCCGGACGACGCACGGAAACGGCTTTCGTGGCAGCACGGGCGGGACTTCTTTCGGGAACACTGCGAAATGCTCGACGGAAGCGGGACGCGCGAACGGTTGCAGGCGCAGGTCCGTGCGGCGCTGCAAAACGAGCTTTGACACCGAAAGAGGGAGCAAAATGAACGAAGGACAGGCGAAAAAGCCGCGGCGGGCGGCGAAAAGACGGTCGAAAACGCTGTCGGTCGCGCTGCTTCTGCTCGCGCTGGCGGTACTCGGCGGGGTGCTGCTCTGGAAACCGATCCTGCGTTTGCGCTACCCGCTGCCGGAGGCGTATCGTCCGTACATCGCGTCAGCCGCCAAGGAGTTCGGGCTGCCGGAGGATCTGCTGTGCGGGGTCATTTGGTGCGAGAGCCGTTTCCGGCCGGAGGCGGAGTCATCCGCCGGGGCGTGCGGGCTGATGCAGCTGACGCGTTCGACGTTTTCGGAGGTGCTCGGGAGGTTAGACCTGCCGGAGGACGCGGACGTCTTTGACCCCGCCGTGAACATTCGCTGCGGCGCGTTCTACCTTGGCAGGCTGTGCGGGCTGTACGGCGGCAACCTCGAAACGGCGCTTGCCGCCTACAATGCCGGGATGGGAAACGTCAACCGTTGGCTGGACGACCCGCGTTACAGCGATGACGGGAAGACCCTGCGGGAGATCCCGTTTGAGGAGACGTCCGAATATCTCCAACGGGTGCGAGCGGCGCGGGAGACTTACCGCGAATTGTATCCGGAGGAATTTTCGAAATAAATTTTTAAGAAGTGAAAGGAATGGATGGGAAATGATGGAAAAAGAACAGGCAAAACAGCTGCTGCACACCCCGACAAAGTCCTACCGTGTCGCGAACGAGGCGGAGATCGAGGCGTTCTGCGCCGATTACCGCGCCTTCCTGGACGGCGCGAAGACCGAACGGGACGCGGTCAAATCCGCCGTCGCGCTGGCCGAACAGGCGGGATTCCGCCCGTACCGGCCGGGGCGGGTGTTCGAGCCGGGCGCGAAGGTCTACCGCGTCAACCGCGGGAAGAGTCTGCTGCTCGCCGTCATCGGGCGCGAGCCGCTCGGAAAAGGATTCCGCATCATGGCGTCCCACATCGACTCCCCGCGGCTGGACCTTAAGCCGATGCCGCTCTACGAGTCCGGCGGACTGGGGTACTTCAAGACGCACTACTACGGCGGGATTAAAAAGTACCAGTGGACGGCGATTCCGCTCGCCCTGCACGGGGTGGTCTGCCTGCGGGACGGATCGGCGGTTGACGTATGCATCGGCGAAAACGAGGATGAGCCGGTGCTGTACGTCACGGACCTGATGCCCCACATCGCCAAGGACCAGGTGGCGAAGAAGGGTTCGGAGGTCGTCGGCGGGGAAACGCTCAACCTCGTCTGCGGGTCGCTGCCGTTCGACGAGGAGGACGGAGTCAAGATGCGGGTGCTGTCGATCCTGCACGAACGGTACGGCATCGCCGAGCGGGATTTCGCGACGGCCGAACTGTGCGCCGTGCCCGCGCAGAAGTCGCGGGTCGTCGGGTTTGACGGCAGTATGCTCGCCGCCTATGGGCAGGACGACAAGGTCTGCGCCTACCCGTCGCTGCGGGCGCTCGCGGAGGCCGGAGCCCCGGAGCATACCTGCGTCGTGTTTCTCGCGGACAAGGAGGAGATCGGTTCGGAGGGTGTGACCGGGCTGCGGAGCGCCGCGTTCGCGGATTTCCTGCGCGACCTGTGCGCCGACGCGCGGGCGAACGAGCGGGAGGCGTTCCGCAATTCGCTGTGCCTGTCCGCCGACGTCGGCGGGGCGTTCGACCCGTCTTTTGCGGACGCGTACGAGGCGGGGAACTCCTGCTACCTCGGCGACGGAGTGGTCGTTTCAAAGTACACCGGCTCGCGCGGGAAAAGCGGCTGCTCGGACGCGAGCGCGGAGGTCATGTCCCGCGTCCGGCGGCTGCTCGACGACGGGGACGTCGCCTGGCAGACCGGAGAGTACGGCAAGGTTGACCAGGGCGGCGCCGGCACCGTGGCGGTCGAGGTCGCGAAGCTGGGCATCGACGTGGTGGACGTTGGGGTGCCGGTGCTTTCGATGCACGCGCCGGTCGAGTTGACCGCGAAGGCGGACGTGTTTGCGATGTACCGCGCGTCGCAGGCGTTTTTCCAAGACTGAAAGAGAAAAATCAGCCTGCTGAAAAAAAGGTTCGTTGGGACCGTGCTTTGCGCAGTCCCAACGAATTTTTCAACAGGCCGCGGGGAGGGTTCCGCCCCTCCCCGGTTTGAAGTTGGAGGATGCTCGTTTAGGCCCCCGGCTCGCCGAACTGCTCGTAGTACGGCTGGCGGAGTTTGACCGTGAACACGAACTCGTAGTAACTGTTGTAGTTGCCCGGCGTCGGTTCGTTCTCGCCGTTCTCGCCGCCCTCGCCGCTGCTGCTGCCGCTGCTGGCGCTGCCGGCGCTTTCCGTACTTTCACTCGAGGCTTCCGAAGAGGTCGTTTCGGAGGTCGTGCCGCCGGGCGCGTTCTCCTCGTCCTCCGTGTCCATGGTAAAGACGGTCAGGACTTTATCCGAGAGGTAGCCAATGTCAACGAGCGCCTGGTTTTCGCCGTTGTAGATCGCCGCGTAGAGCGGGAGGTAGATTTCCTTGTAGGATTTCTTCAGCGGTTCGAACAGCGCGCCGAAGTCCGCAAGATCCATCTCGCCGTAGTAGGTCTCGTACAGCGCCATCGCGTCGTCCGTGAACTCCTCCGCGTTGCCTTCCGTGTCGATGATCAGGTTGTAGATGTCGTCGATGCGCTGCTCGAGGTCGTCGCCGGTGAGGTTATCGGACCGGAAATCGATCGGGACCTGCTGGTGCACCGCCGCTTCGAGCGATTCCTCCGCCGCGGCGACGTACGTCCCGACGAACTCTGTGATCGCTTCCTCGAGCGCTTCCTCGCACTCGGCGATGATGCCGTCGGTATACTCCTGGATCAGGGCGGAAATCGCCGCGTCAAGGTTGGAGGCGACCGTGTCGCCCACTTCGACGGTCAGGGCGTAGTTGTAATCCTCAAGGAACTTTTCGGACGTCGGGATCGCACGCAGCTCGCTCTGGTAATCGCTGCCGCTCAGGATCCGTTCGGTCTCTTCCTCGATGCGCCGGTCGAGCAGGTCGTTGTAGTTCTCGTCGATCACTTCCGCCCATTGCTCCTCGTTGCGGACGACCGTGCGGTAGTCCGCCCACAGGCGGTCCGGGTCAGCGAGCACTTCTTCAAGAATGGCGTCGAGGTCCTCATCGCTCGCATCCGGGTTTTCCTCCCGCAGTTTCTCTTTCAGACGGCGGCGGCGGGAATTCGTGTCGAAGTCGGAAACCAGCTGCTCCTTGGCGAGGGCATTCGCGTCGGCGCGGATTTGCTCGCCCTGCTCGGCCTCGATCGTGTTGGCCAAGTCGCCGATATAACGGTTTTGCAGGCGCTTCTCGTAGGTTGCAAGCAGGTCGGCCCGGATGGTCTCGCGGGCGGCCGCGTCCGCCTCTTCATAAGCGGTCTGGTAGTCGAAGTCGATCGCCGTGCCGTTAAGCAGGGCGGTGTAGTGAGGCTGAATGATGTCCCAGAGAATCTTGTCGTAATCCGGCTCGGAAAGGGTATTATCCTCGACCGTGCCGTCGGCCAGAAGGCGCTTGAAGGAGTATTCGGACGGCTCGTAGGTGAAGCCGATCGTGCGGGACTGGATCGCATCGACATTCTGTTCGCGAGCGTCGGACCACTTGGTAAGCGGGTCGCCGGCGTCGCCGTCGGTGTAGGCGATAAAGCAGTTGCCCGTATAGGCGTAGTTCATCCTGTACTCGTCGTTGATGCGGTAGACCTGATTGCCCTCGATACGGTAGTTCTCGCCTTCCACGCCGTACAGAAACAGATTCTGCAGGGTTTCATCGGTGTACAGTTCGGTCAGGATCTCCATCGCGTCCGTCTGCCAGCTCGTCGGGCAGAGGGAGGAGAGGGCGTAGATGCAGTCAATACTGTTTTCGCTCGTCGCGACCGGGACGGAATAGCGGTTGTAGACGTAGTTGTTTTCCGCCGCGAGGTCCTCCATCTCCTGCTTGGTGCCGGAGATGAACTTGACGGCGAACCTCGCATTTTCGTCCTCGCCGGTCCTGCCATCGGCATTTTGGAAGTAGCCGAGGGCGCTGTAGCGGGTCAGCATCGTGAGGTATTGATTGAACGCGTCGTCCTCATAGGTCGAAACGACGAACCCGGCGTCGTTGACATAGGCCGGGAAGCCGTCCGCAAACATGAACGACATGGCGCTCGGCGTGACCGCGTTGGCGAGCGGGACCACGTCGGGGTTGTTCTCCTTGACGATGGCGAGGAAGTCCGACAGGTCCTCGAGGGTATAGAGGGTCTCCTGCGCGACGCCGCTTGCGTCGAGGACGTCTTTATCAAATACGATGTAGGTATACTCCCCGATGGTGGTGTTGCAGGGCACGCCGTAAATCTTGTTGCCGACCTTCGCGGCGTTGAAGAACGCCGTGTGGACGTACTCCTTAATTGCCTTCGCCTCGTTGTTGAGCACCGTGTCGAGCGCGGCGAGTTCGTCATTTTCCGCCATTTCGAGGTAGGAATCGTAGTCCGTGATCAGGAACAGGTCAAGACGCGGGGTTTCCAGTTCGATTTCAATGCCGTCGTTCAGATCGTTGAGGATCGCTTCGCCGGACATCACCTCGTAGCCCGCCTCTTTCGCGTGGTCGGACAGTTTGGCGGTGTTCATCAGGGGCTTCTTGCCGTCACTGCCGCCCGACGTCGCGGAGGAGGCGCCGCTTGCCGCGGAGGACGCTTCGGAGGACGCCGCAAGGGACGTTTCGGAGGACGCTTCGGAAGACGCACCGCCCGCCGTGGAGGACGCGCCGCTCGAGGACGTGCCGCTCGCCGTGGAGGACGTGCCGCCCGAGGTCGTATTGCCGGACGCGCCGGTGGACACGGCGGAGGAATACTGCTTGACTTCCTCCTTCGTCCGCTCGAGCCGTTCCTGATATTCATCCGCCGTGACCAGTTCCAATTTCAAAATGGAGCCGATGCGGTAGAACAGCGTGCGGTTGATTTCGTATTCCACGCGCGTGATTGCTTCGGGCGTCGTGGTCTTTTCGGTGATGCAGTAAAGGGTAAAGACCTTGGCCGCCTGGTCCTCCGGCTCCATTTCCTTGTTACAGCCGGAAAGAGCCAGCGGCAGAACAATCGCCAGCAACAACGACAGACAGACGATTCGTAAACGCATAATCAAACCTCCTGAATGGACGAATATACCTGTAGACAGATTCCCATGATCATTTCCATTATACAATAGTTTTCGCGACTTGTCAAGCGCCGAATCTGTCAATATCTCATTCAAAAAACTATGGATGTTGCATAATTCGAAATTCTGTGCTATACTATGGTTACGGTAGAAAAGAACGGACAAGGAAAGGGCATAGACATGGACGATTCCACCTACAGACGCTTCTTCGGCGACCTGCCGGAACTGCGCACCGAACGGCTGACCCTGCGAAAGCTGCGCCCGTCGGACGTTTACGACGTCAACGCCTATGCGGGCCGGGAGGAGGTTACGAAATACCTGCTCTGGTCGCCCCATTTGAATCTGCAGGAGACGAAGGGCTACCTCGAATTCCTAAACCGACGGTACCGCAAGGGACTGCACGCGGACTGGGGCGTCGCCCTGCGGGAAAGCGGGAAGGTCATCGGCACCTGCGGGGTCGCGGGGGCGGACCTTGTCAACAATGCCTGCGAGCTTGGGTACGTGCTTTCGCCGGACTACTGGGGGAAAGGGTACATGGACGAGGCGTTCGAGGCGGTGCTGGACGCGGCCTTCCGCCGGCTTGAGGTACATCGCGTTACCCTGCGTATCCTCGAGGGCAACCGGCCGTCGGAGGCGTTTGCCCTGCGGCATGGGTTCCGCTTCGAGGGCGCGTCGGTGCGTTCGCTCTGGGTCAAAGGGGCGTACCGCACCGTGCGGCACTACGCCCTGCTCGAGGACGAGCGGCGGAAATAAAAGAAAAACCGAACCGCGGCGTTACCGGCGCACGGCTCGTTTCCCTTTGGTGAAAGCACTTGCGGGAACCGTCAGACGGCTCTCGTGACCTTTCCGCTTCTCAGGCAGCGGGAGCAAACGGCGACCTTCTTCTTCGACCCGTTGACCACGGCGTTGACCTTGCGGATATTCGCCTTCCAGGTTCTCGAAGTCTTGCGGTTGGAATGGGAAACGTTGTGCCCGAAAGCGAGCCCTTTTCCGCAGACGCAGCATTTTGCCATATCGTTACACCTCCAGAGTGGTTTGTAATCTTCACGAACGACTCAGTATACACCATTTTTCCGGCTTTGTCAAGACATTTTGACGGATTTTTTGAATTTCTCCGTGATATTGCCGATGTCGCCCGCGCCGACGAGCAGGACCGTGTCCCCCGGACGAAGAATTTCGGCGAGGCAGGCGGGAATTTCCTCCTTGTCGTCAAGGTAGACGGCGCCGGTCTCTTTCGCGAGCTGCTCGGCGGAAACCTCGGTTCCCGCCGCTTCGCGGGCGGCGTAGAGCCGGATCAGGACGAGTACGTCCGCGTCGGCAAAGGCGGTGCGGAATCCCCCGTACAGGTCCCGCAGGCGGGAGTAGTTGTGCGGCTGGAAAACGCAGACCACCCGCCCGTTCCCCGCGATGGCGCGGGCGGCCGCGAGCGTGGCGCGGATCTCGGCGGGGTGGTGGGCGTAGTCGTCGTACAGTTTCGCGCCGTTCCATTCGCACAGGAATTCAAATCGCCTGCCGACGCCCCGATAGGTTTTCAGTCCCGCGGCGATTTGCTCCGCCGTCAACCCGCACAGAACCCCGGCGGCGACGGCCGCGAGGGCGTTCGACACGTTGTGCAGCCCCGGCACGGCAAGCTCGGCATCGAGGAACAGGCCGTCTTGCGTGCAGACGTCAAATTTCGCAAACCCGTTTTCGAGGGAGACGTTCCGGGCAAAGTAGTCCGCCCGGCCGTTGCCGGAAGCGCTGAACGTGACCGTTTTCCCTTCGGCGCCGTCCGACGCGAGGCGGCAGTTTTCACAGTCGAGGTTGTAGACGCAAATCCCCTCCGGCCCGGCGTTGCGGAAGAACTGCCGGAAGGACGAGATCATCTGCTCCATGGACAGGAAGTAGTCCGTGTGGTCCAGCTCGATGTTGAGCGCGACGGCGACGGTCGGGAAAAAGGACAGGAAGCTGTCCCTGTATTCGCACGCCTCGTACACGAAATGCTTCCCCTTGCCGATGCGGTAGGTCGCCCCGAGCTCGGGCAGGACCGCTCCGACGGCGACGGTCGGGTCAAACCCCGGCGACGCGAGCAGGAGATGGGCGAGCATCCCGGTCGTCGTGGATTTTCCGTGGGTCCCGGCGACGGCGACCGAGCAGGGGTAGGACGAACCAATGCAGCCGAGCAGTTCCGCCCGGGACACCACCCGCGCGCCGCACGCGCGGGCGAAGCGCATCTGCGGGTGATCCTCCCCGACGGCGGCCGTGAAGCAGACCAGATCCACCCCGTCGAACGCACGCGGGTCGTCCTCCAGCCAGACCTTCACCCCCGCCTTCCGCAGGGTGTCCAGCACGCGGGACTCGGTCCGATCATACCCCCGCACCTCGAACCCTTTTTCCGCCAGCATCAGCGCGAGGGCGGACATGCTCACCCCGCCGACGCCGATGAGATAGACGCAGCGGTACCCCCGCAGCTGTTCCATTGTCAGCTTCATTGCCAAAACGTGACCCCTTTCCAAGTTTCCGCCTTTTGCGGATTGCGCGTCGAACAAAGCGGTACGGTTTTGTTCGCGGACAGTACAGTATATCACCTTTCCCGTCAAAAGGGAAGCCCTTTTGGCGGGATTTTTTCGGTTTTCGGCGTTTTTTTGTCCGGCGATGCCTCCCCGGTACGCGCCGGCCGTCTCCCGCATGGCCGTTTCGACGTCCCCGGCGGCGCGGGCAGGAGGGGAAGAATCCGCTTCCCGCGGGTTCTTTCCTTTCCTAAATGTATTATAGAGAGATTCTATATGGAAGAGGTGCTTTTTAGCGGCGGGTAAAGGAAAGGCCGTCCGGCGGGGCGGACGCGAGGTACCGTTCGCGGACGCGGAGCATCTCGTCCGGCGTTTCCGTCGTGAACAGCAGGGTCAGCAGTCCGACGCCGCTCTTTTTGAGCGCCCTGCGGCGGTCGAGCCGGTAGGTCGGCAGGGAGTTGTAGAGCTGGGTGCGGTGCCCGTAAGCGCGGAGAAGCGGAAAGGACGCGCCAACGCGGTCAGTCAACGCGGCCTGGCAGAGTGTGCCGTCCTTGCGCGGGGGACAATGTCCGTTGACCCGGCGGACGAGGCAGTTTTCCGTGTGCATGAGCGGCGTGCGACCGTAGCCGAGCGTTTCAAGCGCCACGGGCGTGAAGCCGAAAGCCGTTTCGTCCGCCTCCAACGAAAGGAACAGGGAGGAAAAGCCATATCCGGCGAGCAGCGTCAGCGTTTCGCGGTTGGAGACGTTGAGCGGGTAATCCCCGTGCAGGGTAAATTTCCCGGCAAGCGGAAGCAGGGAAAGCGACGGCAGGGTTGCCCGACGGACTCCGCGCTCCCACGCGTATCGGAGCAGACGGCGGACGTCCGCTTCCTCGCGGTCGAATACGACGCGGGGCAGCAGCACGCTGACCTTCTCTTCCAACCCCTTCACGTCCGCCTGTTCCAGCCGCCAGAGCGGCAGGTCCAGCCGCGACGCGTCCGCAAACGGGGCGAAGGACGGCGGGAATTCCCCTTCGAACCGGGCGACGTAGCCGAGCTGTTCCCTTGGCGGCAGCGGGCGGGAAGGTTTCCGGGCCGGCGGGACGAACGGGAGCGGAATTTCCGGTTCCCGTTCCGGGCGGGGCGGCGCGGGAACGCGGGGCGAGGCGGACTGCCCGCGGGCGGCGCGGACGTCCTGTTCCCGGCGGACGCCGAACATGCCGTCGCCGCGTTTGCCCTCGTAGTAGCCGGTGGTGAATCCGGAGCGGGAGAACGTTTCCCGCAGCGTGCGGAGTTCCGTTTCCGTCGGTGGGCGGTGCTCGTCGAGCAGGCGGCGGTAGCAGGATGTGACCGTGTAGACGTAGTCGGGGGATTTCATGCGCCCCTCGATTTTCAGCGAAGTCACGCCGAGGGAACACAGGTCTTCCAGCACCGGGGCGAGGCAGTTGTCCTTGAGGGAGAGGGGATAGGGGCTTACGCCCTGATACGGCAGGCGGCAGGGCTGGGCGCATTCGCCCCGGTTGCCGCTCCGCTTGCCGACCATGGCGGAAAACAGGCACCCGCCGCTCTCGCATACGCAGAGCGCTCCGTGGACGAACACCTCGCTGTCCACCCCCGCGTCCCGCACGAACGAGGCGATGTCCTCCCGCGCCATCTCCCGGGCGAGCACCACCCGCGAAAAGCCGAGGTCTTTGAGCAGCCGCCCGCCGGCGGCGGAATGGACGCGCAGCTGCGTGCTCGCGTGAAGGATGGCATCGGGGTATTTTTCCTTCAGTAGCTTCGCCAGTCCGAGGTCCTGAAGAATGTAAGCGTCCGGACGGACCTCCTGCTGCAGGAAATCCGCTTCGGCGAGCGCGTCGGACAGTTCACGGTCGAAAAGGAGGGTGTTGAGGGCGTACAGCAGCCGGACGTGAGCGTCCCGGCAGAGCCGACCGGCCTCGATGAGCTGACTCCGGGTGAAATTCCGCGCCCCGGCGCGGGCGTTGAACCGAAGCCCGCCGAGGTAGACCTCGTCCGCTCCCGCGTCAATCGCGGCGCGGAGGGACGCGGGGCTTCCGGCGGGAGCAAGCAGCAGCGCCATGTCAGACGCGTCGAAGTTCGCCGATCGGCTGGTCGCCGACGTTGACGGTCAGCCGCAGGACGTCCGGGGAGAAGGTGAGGGTCTGGGTGTGCGGGGTGTCGCTGTGGCGGCAGACGACGCGAACCGTCTCCCCCTCGACGGCGAAGGAGGAACGGACGCGCAGCGTTTCGACCCAGCCGTGGTGCGGATCGAGCTGGGCAATGGACGGGTTGCAGAGCTTGAGCATCGGGCTGCTCTCCACCCATGTCCCGCCGCCGGCCTTGAGCAGCTGCACGCCGTAGAGCGTCTCAAACCGGACGGTCAGCACGCCGTCCTTCCCGACCGTCAGCGACGCCGCGCGGATTTCCGCCGGGTTGGGCGCGAACGTGTAGGTTTTCGGTCCGAACTTCCCGCCGGGCAGGGGTGGGTGGGCGTCCGTAAAGGGTCTGTCAAAGTTTTTGGACGGTGTTTCAAATAAATTGTCCAGCAACTCGTAGATCGCCGAGAGTTCCTCCTGCATATTGCCGTGTTCGGCGAACTGGACGAACACCGTGTCCTCCTTCGGCAGGACGACGCACAGCTGTCCGAACGCGCCGTCCCCGCGAAAGCCCCCGCGGGCGTTGCGCCAGAACTGATAGCCGTACCCGCAGTTCCAGTCCTCGGTGCCGTTGCCGGATGTGTCGGCGAGGCGGGAGGTCGCCTTGCGGAGGAAGGCTTCGCTGACGATGCGTTCGCCCTCGTATACCCCGCCGGCGAGCAGCATTCGCCCGAACCGAAAGACCTCGTCCGCCGCCAGGAAGATTCCCATTCCGCCGCAGTGGTGCCCGTCTGCCGTGCGGAGCGCCTTCGGACGGGGGATTCCGAGCTTGTCAAACAGATGCGTTTGCAGGAAATCGGCAAGCGGAATTCCCGCGCGCTTTTCGACCGCCGCGCCGCAGACGCAGGTCCCGCCGGTCGAATAGACAAATTTCGTGCCGGGCCGATAGACGACCGGCATGGCCAGAAAGGTTTTGACCGCGTTTTCGGAGAAGCGCATCTTGTCGAGGTGGCAGATCCCGTGGCCGGACCGCATGGAGAGTACGTCGCCGAGCGTCATGGCGGCGAGAGAGTCCGAAATTTCCGGCGGGGCGCATTCCGGGAAGATGTCGAGCATCCTTTCGTCCGTTCGCAGCAGACCGAGGTCCTGCGCGATGCCGACGGCGATGGAGGTGAAGGATTTCGAGAGGGAATAGAGGTGCATGCGGTCGTCCGGGCGGTAGGGAGAAAAGTCGGCGGACGCGGTTTCGCCCTGACGGTAAAGCCGGAAGGCGCGCAGGGTCGAGCCGTTGCGGGCGGTCCGGTCGAGGTAGGCTTGTATGGACGCCGGGTTGCAGCCGGAGGAATAGGCGACAGGCATAGAGGGGGGACCTTCTTTCGTGTTTTTTCCTTTATTATAAATTGTTCGCAAAAAAAAGTCAACAACATCTTGCGTTTTTTCCCCGGATATGTTATACTGAACGAAAATGGGAAAGGATATGCGGACATGGAAAAGAACCGACGGGAGAACCCGACCGGGCAGGACGGGATGTTCATTGGCCGGAACGCCGTGACCGAGCTGCTCAGGAGCGGGCGGCAGGTGGACCGGGTGCTGATTCGCCGCGGGGAGCGGGACGGCTCGCTTTCGTCGCTCTGTGCGCTCGCGCTCGAGAAAGGCGTTCCGCTTCTGGAGGCCGACGTGCGCAAGCTCGACGCCCTGTCCGGCGGCGGGGTACACCAGGGGGTGCTCGCCTACGCGGCGGAGACCGCGTACCTTTCCGTGCAGGAACTGCTTGAAAAGACCGAAGAAGCCGGGCAGGAGCCGTTTTACATCCTGCTCGACGGGGTGTCCGACCCGCACAACCTCGGGGCGATCCTGCGCTCGGCGGCGTGCGCCGGGGCGAACGGGGTCATCCTGCCGAAGCGGCGGGCCGTCGGAGTCAACGGAACGGTCGCGAAGGCGAGCGCCGGCGCGGTGTTCCACGTGCCGATTGCCCGGACGGCGAACCTCGCGTCGGCGATGGAAACGCTCAAGGCGCACGGGGTGTGGATCTGGGCGGTGGAAATGGGCGGAACGCCCTACGAACAGCAGGATTTTCGCGGGAAGATCGCGCTGCTGCTGGGCAGTGAGGGGGAGGGCGTCTCCCGCTTGCTGAAGGAGCAGAGCGATTTCCTGACCGGGATCCCGATGTACGGAAAAATGGATTCCCTCAACGTTTCGAATGCGGCCGCGGTCGTGCTGTTCGAGGCGGCGAGGCAGCGGAATCGCGCTGCGAAGGGGTAGGTGGTACGGCTTGAACGAACAGAACGGCGAATTGGACCTTTCCGAACTTCTGCGGGAGGCGGACGAGGAGAACGAGGCGGCGCGGGCCTTGCAGGAGAAGCGCGAGGCGGACAAGGAGCGGCTGACCAAAACCATTATCGCCCCGCCGGTCGGCGCGGGGGCGTGCTCCCATACGAACGGGGAGGAAAAGGCCGCCGACACCCGTTCGCTCGATGCGGAGACCATCGAACTGATCGACCGCTACAGCACGCGCGAAGTGCGCGACGAGAAGAGCGACACGCAGGAGCTGCGCGAGGTACTCGCCCGGAGCTTACAGGGGGATAAGCTGCTTGGCTACCTGGATCCGAATCCGCAGACCGCCGCTAAGCGGACGGAGAAATTACGGGAAGCGATGCGGGACGCCGCGGACATCAGCGCCGAGGAGTTTGAAAAGCGGGTCGGGACCGATCCGTCGGCGCGGTTCTCGGATGAGGAGGAAGCGCCGGACCCGGAGTCGCTCGGACAGACCGAAATGTTTCCGCTCGGGGACGAGATGACCATCAAGGAGCACCGGCGGGAATCCCGTCCGGCCGCCACGTTCGACCGCGACTACGAGACGCTCGGGAAAAAGGTGGTCGCGAGCGGGATCCCGGACGAGCCGGATGACGACGCGCAGCTCTCCTTCTTCCCGGAGGAAACGGACGTCAAGCCGCTCAAACCGGAGATGGACGAGACGGACCTGAATCTGCGTCTTGCGTTCGATATGATGCAGGACGGCGACCGGGGGGAGGAACCGGTCCGGAAGGAACGGTTGCGGACCGGCCGAACCAAGGAACGCCCGCTGCTGCTCTACACCAGCCGCTCGCAGAACGCCGAGATCGGCGGAAAGCTGCTGCGGGAGCGGCGGCTCGCCCTGCTGCGGCTGGGGCTCTGCCTGCTCGCGGGGGTGTTTCTCTGCTGGGTGGAATTTTCCGGCCCGGACGGGCTGTTCGGGTCGCTGCTGAATCGCGGAAGCGCGGGGCTGCGGCTGTATGTGCTGCTGGATTTGCAGGCGCTGTTCCTGTGCGCGCTGGCGGTGCTGCCCGCGCTGGTGCGCGGGGTGCGCGGGCTGTTCGCGGGAAAACTGGTGCCGGAAAGTATGTTCGTGTGCGGGTTGGTGTGCATGGCGGTGTACGCCGGGGTGCTGGTCGTCGGGGAGCCGGCGGCGGATTCCCTGCGGCTGTACGGTCTGCCGCTCGGGTTCTGCGCGCTGTGCGCGGCGGCGTCGGATCTGCTCGCCGCGTCGCAGAATTTCCATGCCTTCCGCGTTGTGTCGTCCAAGCGTCCGAAGTATGTCGCGGAGAAGGCGGAGAACGTCGCCAAGGAGTCCGAGGCGTTCGGGCGGTACCTGTATGAGGACAGCGAGATCTATACGGTCCGCCGCGCGGACTTTATTGACGGGTTTACCGAACGGGTCAGCGCGCGGCCGAAATACTACGATCTGCTGCATTTCCTGACCCCGGCGCTGCTGCTGTTCGCGTGCGCGCTTTGCGGGATCCTGCTCTGGCGGGGAAAACGGATGGACGAGGCGTTCCGTGCGTTTGCCGCCATCGTCGCGTTCGCGACGCCTTCGACCGTGTTCTTCATGATCTCCCTGCCGCTCTCGTCGGCGACCCGCAAGGGGAAGAAGTGCTCGGGCGGATTCATCGGCGGGAACATCGCGGAGGAGTACGCGATGGCGTCCGCCCTCTCCTTCGCCGACACGGAGGTCTATCCGCCGAGCATGGTCAATATCACGAGCGTCAAGACTTACGGCGACTATCGCATTGATAAGGTGATTCTGGACGTGGCGCGGGTGTTCTCCTACCTCGGCGGGCCGCTCGCTCGGGTGACCGAGCGGATGATCGACGGGACGGTCGAAAAACCGGCCTCCGCCCGGGTCATTGAGAACGTCGCCGACGGCATCTGCGTCGCCATCGACGGACGGCACATCTTTCTCGGCAAGCGCAGCTACCTGCGCCGCTACCGCTTTGACGCCCCGGTCGATCAGGGCGACGACGGGTATGAGAGCGGCGTCGGGTCGGTGATGTACGTCGTCATCGACGAGCAGCTCGCGGCGAAGTTCTACGTTCGCTACCGCATCAATCCCCGCTTTGACCAGCTCTTGCAGGACCTCTACCGGGCGGGAATGTGCCTCGGGATCAAGACCATGGACCCGAACATCACCAACGAGCTGCTCGCCGCCTCCGTTCGCTTCCACAAGTGTCCGATCGCGGTGCTCAAGCAGAATTCGCCGGACGAGATCGCCGGGAACACCGTGCGCGCGGCGGGCGGGGTCGTTTGCAGTTCGTCGCTGCACAATTTTTTACGCATGTTCTCGCTCTGCGACCGGGTGCGGCACGTGACGCGGTGCAACGCGATCGTTTCGGTCGTGTCGATGCTGCTTTCGGTGGTCGCGGTAGGGTTCCTCGCGCTGACCGGCAACCTGCCGGCGTTCGGCGCGGGACGCGCGCTGCTGTTCCAGTGCTGCTGGCAAGTGCCGGTGTGGGTGCTGTCTGTGCTGTTCCTGTAGGGGCGGTTTGTTGAAAAATGACAAAAATGCCACCGATAATTCTCCGTTCGGACCCGCAGAAATGGGCAAAACGCTCTTGCATATTTTTACGGAATCTTTTATAATAAGAATAGAACTGGTATGTTGTCTCCGCGTGAGGCGATACGGGGGCGGTTCCCCGGGAAAGAGGATAGCCATATGACTTGTTTGAAGAGAAAGAAAGTGCTCCTGCTGCTGGCGGGGGTGCTGTGTCTTGGGATGCTGTTCGCGGCCTGCGTGCCGAAGGGCTCCCCGGATGAAAATATTTTCCGGGACATCATCTACACCTCTTCCGGGACGGAGAACCCGGCGACGGACGAGGAAACGCTCGCGTACAACGAGTACATGACCATTCACAAGGTTATCAACATTACCCCGACCAACGTCGCCGTTTTCGGACAGCTGACGCAGGAAGCGCTTGACGCGGGGGTGGATTCCATCCGGATCAGCGGCGGCGGCGGTACGACCGACGTGCGGGAGATCTGCGCGGGGGACTACTTCATCATTCCGTTTGATCTGCCGGGCGCGGCCAAGTCGAACTACGCCGCGACGGCCATGAAGGGCGAGGAGGAGATCGGGGAACCGCTTTCCTTTACGGCTCCCTACAACTCCACGGCCGACGCCCGCCTTGACGGCAAGGGCGTTTCCGTCGGGAACGAATCCCGGCTGTATTTCTCGACGTATTTGCAGGACTACCTGAGCGCGGAGCTGTATACCGCGTCCGAGGTCAGCCGCGTCAAGTCCATGGTGGCGAGCACGTATACGGCGTACGCCAACCGGGCCAACGGCGCCGAGGTGGCTCTGATCTATGTGTTCCTGCCGGATCTGACGACCATGGATCCGTCCATCTTTCGCGCGGAGGATGTGGAAGAAAAGAATGAGAAACTGCTGACCCGCTACGAGCAGATCGTCAGCGCCATCAGCGGTACCCGTGCGCAGGTCGTCGATATGAAGGACGTCTTGCAGGCGGAACTCGACAGCGGCAAGTCGATTTACGACCTGTATCGCCGGACGGACAGCCACCCGACGGAGTACACGTCGTTTCTGATGTACCGCGAGGTCATTTCCCGCATCGCCGAAATCGACGGGGACGTTGTCCCGCGGACTGCGGACGATTTCACATTTCAAACGGACGTCCTGTGCAAGGGCGGCGACTATGTAACCTACCGGGAACTGGATCCGGACGTGATTACCGAAAAGATCACCCTGCTCGAGCCGAAAACCCCGTATCAAAAGGCGGTTTCGGACCTGAAGCTGTATAACGACCCGGAGGAGGGGGACTATTCCCTGTTCACGACGCTGGACGCGAACGACGCTCTCAACGGTGCCGCGGAGCGCACGCTGGTCACGACCGACCGGACGCCGCTGCCGAACGTGCTGGTCTATCGTGACGAGAACGCGGTGGCCGCGTCGCTGATGCTGGCGGATTCCTGCGACCAGACGATGCTCGCCCGCGCCGGAGATTACACGATCAGCCTGACGGACGCCGCGCAGTACCGCGATAAGGCGGAAAAGAAGAACGTGATGGACTGCATTGTGGTGTTCGTTTCCGAGTCGAATTTCGCATCGGCATTCGATGGCATGGCGGCGGGCTAAGCGTTCACGCGCTTCCATGGGTTCGCTCTGCAGATCCTGTTTTTCCGGTTTTCCCGTCATTCCAAACCAAAAATGCCTTTGCTCCCGGAGTTTTCCAAGGGCAAAGGCGTTTTTCTTCGCCGTCGGACGCGGGAGGCGGGGGGTCCCCGGTATCCCCGAACGTCCCTCCCGTCATTCAAACTCCACCGTTGCGGGCGGCTTGTCCGAAATGTCGTACAGCACACGGTTTACGCCGGCGACTTCGTTCGTGATCCGGCGTGAAATTTTCGCCAGCACCTCCAGCGGCAGCATCGAGAACTTCGCCGTCATGAAGTCGTCCGTGTCCACCGCGCGCACCGCGACCGCGTAATCGTACGTCCGGCCGTCCCCCATCACGCCGACCGCCCGCATATTCGTTAGGGCGGCGAAGTACTGGCTCGGCCGGCGTTCCAGTTTGCCGACCTCCTCCCGGACGACCGCGTCCGCGTTCCGCACGATCTCCAGCTTCTCACGCGTGACCTCGCCGACGATCCGTATCGCGAGCCCCGGGCCCGGGAACGGCTGGCGGTCGACCAGATACGCCGGCAGTTGCAGCTCCCGCCCGACCGCGCGGACCTCGTCCTTGAACAGTCCCCGCAGCGGCTCGACCACCCCGGAAAACCCGTTGTCCTTCGGCAGGCCGCCGACGTTGTGGTGGCTCTTGATCGTCGCGGCATGGCCTCCGCCGGACTCGATGACGTCCGGGTAAATCGTACCCTGCGCGAGGAACTCTGCCCCGCCGAGCTTTTCCGCCTCGTCCCGAAAGACCGCGGCAAACTCCGCGCCGATGATCTTGCGCTTTTGTTCCGGTTCGGTCACCCCGGCGAGCTTCGACAGAAACCGCTCGGACGCGTCCACGCGGACGAAACGAAGCTCCCGCTCACGGAAGGCCTGTTCGATCTCATCCCCCTCGTTCTTGCGCATCATGCCGTGGTCAACGAAGATGCAGGTCACCTGACCCGGCAGCGCCTTCGCGAGCAAGGCCGCGCACACCGACGAATCCACCCCGCCGGAAAGTCCGAGGATGACCCGCCTGTCCCCGACCTGCTCCCGCACCAGCCCGACCTGTCGGGCGATGTACCCCCGCATGTCGTAGTCGCCCGTGGCGCCGCACACACCGAACAGGAAGTTGTGCAAGATCTCCTTCCCGTGGACCGAATGGAGGACCTCCGGGTGGAACTGCACCCCGTACAGCTTCCGCTCGACATTCTCCATCGACGACGCCGGGCAGTGCGCCGTCCGGGAGGTCACGCGGAACCCCTCCGGCGGGCGGGACACGTAGTCCGTATGGCTCATCAGCACCGTTTGCACCTTTTCCAGTCCCGCGAACAGCGGGCTGTCGTCCGTGAGCAGCTCCGCGTCCGTCACGCCGTACTCGCTCACGCCGCCCTGCGTCACCTCGCCGCCGAGCTTATGGCACATCAGCTGCATTCCGTAGCAGATGCCCAGAACCGGGACGCCCAGCCGAAAAATTTCACCGTCCACATCCGGGCTGCCCTCGCCGTACACGCTCGACGGGCCGCCCGTGAAGATGATCCCGACCGGGGCGATCTCCCGCACCTTCTCTATCGGCGTATCGCCGGGCAGAATGAACGAATGCACATGCTGCTCCCGCACGCGTCGCGCGATCAGCTCCTTATACTGCCCTCCGAAATCCAAAACCAGCACCGTCTGCTGTTCCATGGTTTTCAAACCGCCTTCCCAAACCTTTTTCCCTATGATACAGGAAATTTCGTCGTTTGTAAAGGCTTTTTTGAAATTTTTTCGGTCATTCGCGCCGCGGGACGTGCATAAGATGGAAGGAACCGAATCCAAAGAAAGGATGGATCCCCGCATGACCCGATTCCACCGTGCGATTGCACGCCTTCTCTCGCTGTTCCTGCTGCTCCCGCTCGCCGCCTTTCCGGCCTCGGCGACCGAAAGCGCTTCGATTTACCCCTTCTCCTTCGCCTTTGAGGAGTACTGGTACCGTAACGACGTCCCGGCGGCCACCTTCTCGACCTCCCTGCCGCACAAGTCCTGCCTGCTCATGGAGGCTTCCACCGGGCGGGTGCTGTTCGAAAGCAACGCGGACGATCCGCTCCCCATCGCGAGCGTCACGAAAGTCATGGCGACCCTGCTGATCGTCGAAGCGATTGACGGCGGGCGGCTGTCGCTGCAGGACACCGTCACGGTCAGCGATCGGGCGGCGTCCATGGGCGGCTCGCAGGTCTACCTCGAACCGGGCGAGCAGATGACCGTCGATGACCTGCTCAAGTCACTTATCGTCGTTTCCGCCAACGACGCGACGGTCGCCCTCGCCGAGGCGGTCTGCGGCAGCGAGGAAGCGTTCATTGCCGAGATGAACGAGAAAGCCGCCTCCCTTGGGCTGGCCAACACCCACTTCGTCAACACCAACGGGCTTCCGATTGAAGGGCATTATTCGAGCGCCCGGGATGTCGCCCTGACGACCCGCGAGCTGCTCAAGCACCCGCTCGTGCTCAACTACACAACCATTTGGATGGACAGCATCCGCAACGGGGCGTTCGGTCTTGCGAACACCAACAAGCTCATTCGCTTCTACAAGGGGGCGAACGGCATGAAGACCGGATTCACCTCCGAAGCGGGCTACTGCCTCTCCGGCACCGCCGAGCGGGACGGAATGCAGCTGATCGCCGTCGTGCTCGGTTCGCCGACCAGCGACGACCGCTTCGCCCTTGCAAAACAGCTGCTCGACTTTGGGTTTGCCAACTACGCCCTGACGACCCCGGTCGCGGAGCTGCCCGCGTCCCTCCCGGTCGCCCGCGGGGCCGCCGACACGGTTTCCCTGACCTGTGAAGTCCCGCCGCTGCTGGTCGAGAAGGGCAATACCGGCGAGCTGACTCAATCGCTTTCCCTGCCGGAATCCGTTGACGCCCCGGTGCGCGCCGGGCAGGTCGTCGGGACGCTGCGCTTCCTGCGGGACGGCGAACCGGTCGCGTCGGTCCCGGTCTGCGCGGCGGCGGACGTGGAGAAAATCGGTTTTGGGACGCTGCTCGGAAGAATTTTAACAAACATATTCGGCGTTTGGTGATTGACAAGCGGGGTTTTGTCGTGTATAATAAGGAGGAAAGAATCAAATACACAAGGACAAACGGTATTTCCCGAATGATTTCGTTTCAGTATTCCCATCTTCGAAGCGTGACGGACGCAGACGTGCGGGCGTTCCATGACCGCCTCGTGCGGGCGGACGAGGCGATCCGCAGGAAAACCGGCGCCGGGAACGATTTTCTCGGCTGGGTTGATCTGCCGGCCGCCTACGACCGCGAGGAGTTCGCCCGCATCCAGGCGGCGGCCCGGAAAATCCGCCGGGAGAGCGACATCCTGCTGGTCGTCGGCATCGGCGGTTCCTACCTCGGCGCCCGCGCCGTCATCGAGTTCCTGCAGGGTTCCTACTACAATTGCAAGCGCAAGAACACTCCGGACATCTACTTCATCGGCAACTCCTTCAACGGCGAGGAGCTCAAGAACGTCCTCGAGCTCTGTGACGGGCGGGACGTGAGCGTCAACGTCATCTCCAAATCCGGCACGACGACGGAGAGCGCCATCGCTTTCCGCATCGTCCGGGAGTACCTGTCCAAGCGCTACACCCCCGGGCAGATGGCTTCCCGCATCTACGCGACGACCGACAAGTCCCGCGGGGCGCTGCGGGAGCTGGCGGAGGCGGAGGGGTATGAGACGTTCGTCATCCCCGGCGACATTGGAGGCCGCTTCTCGGTGCTGACGCCGGTCGGGCTGCTTCCGATCGCCTGCGCCGGCGTGGACGTCGCCGCCCTGCTGGAGGGCGCCGCGGCGGAACGCCAGGCGCTGTTCGCGGCGGGACTTGAAAACGACGCCTACCGTTACGCGGTCCTGCGCAACCTGATGTTCGAGCGCGGAAAAAAGGTCGAGGTGTTCGCGAGCTACGACCCGTCCTTCCGCTTCCTCGGCGAGTGGTACAAGCAGTTGTTCGGCGAAAGCGAGGGCAAGGACAAGAAGGGGCTGTTCCCCGCGTCGGCGGTCTACTCGTCCGACCTGCATTCCCTTGGGCAGTACATGCAGGACGGTTCGCCGATCCTGTTCGAGACCGTCTGCACACTTTCCAGGCCCGCCTCGCGCGACATGAACGTCCCCTACGAGGAGCAGAACACCGACGGGCTCAACTACCTCGCGGGCGAAGCGATGTACCGCGTCAACAAGAAAGCCATGCTCGGCACGCTGCTCGCCCACGAACAGGGGGGGACGGAAACGCTGCTGATCCGCTACGGCGCGAAGGACGCCCGCACCCTCGGGGAACTGCTCTACTTTCTCGAGCTGGCGTGCGCCGCGAGCGGCTACCTGCTCGGGGTCAATCCGTTCAACCAACCCGGCGTGGAGGCGTACAAGAAGAATATGTTTGCCCTGCTGGGCAAGCCGGGCTACGAGGAGCAGCGCGCTTCTCTCGAAGAACAGCTGAAAACCGTCTGAGCAAAAAAAAGCGGGGAACGCCCCGTCAATAAAAACAAAGGAGTATACTTATGAAACTGTTAGCAGGCGTCAAGGGTACGGGTAAGACCAAGGCTCTCATCGAGGAGGTCAATCGGGTCTGCGGGGAGTCCAACGGTTCCATCGTTTGCATCGAGAAGGGAAAAAAGCTGACCTTTGACCTGAAGTATCAGGCCCGGCTGGTCAACGCGGAGGAGTACAGCGTCACCAACGGGGACATGCTTTACGGGTTCCTGTGCGGGATCCTCGCCGCCAACTATGACATCACGGAGATCTTCATCGACGGTGCCTACGCCATCTGCGAGGAGAGGATCGACGAGCTTGAGTGCTTCCTCCGGAAGGCCGAACGGATCACCCGGCTCAACAACATCGATTGTCTTGTGACCGCTTCCGTTGACCCTGCGCTGCTTTCGGAACAGTCTCGGGCGTTTCTTTCGGAATGAGCAAGGCGGACCCCGTTTCGCGGAATCGGTTTGTCGCCGTTTCCGCGTTTCGTTCGCTCTGTTTTTACACGGCCGGGTCGTTTTTTGAGGTCTGGCTGATGACGCTGCAGGTGTCGGACGAAACGCAGGTACTTGTCCCGCTGGCGGAGGACCTGCTTTCGAAGTTCGGAATGCTGTTCCTCGCGTCGGCGGTGTTCGGATTCTCGTTCGGCGTGTTCCTGCCGAAAGCGCTGCCGTCCGCCGCGAAGCGGTTCCTGCACATTCTGCTGCTGTTCGTCCCGGTCGTGCTGGTTTCGCAGTCGCTGGTCGTCAGCGCGAACCTTGCTATGCAGGATTACGTCGGGTACTACTTTTTCGCGTCGCTCGCGTACCTGATACTTTACGGCGTGTGCGTTTTGCTCGCGCACCTGATCCGCGTTCACCGCCCCGCCGCCCCGGCGGAGCCCCGGCCGTAAAAACCGCCGCCCCTTTTCGTCCGCCGTCAAGGCACGGGGTTGGCACCCTCTGCGCCCCGGATTGCCGAAAAAGGGTTCGCTGGGGTTTAGGACCGCGCGGAATGCAGTCTACCCCCATGCAAGGGACTTTTTGAAAAACCTGTTCCCCGGAAGTTTTTTCCGTGCGGGTCCGGCAGAAATCCATTTCCGGGAAACGCACCGGCACATCCCCAAAACGGTTTATCGGCGGTCCGTTTCCAAAAAAAGCATCGCGAAACGCGATGCTTTTTTCTGGGGTGGGAGATCGGGCTCGAACCGACGACCCTCAGGGCCACAACCTGATACTCTAACCAACTGAGCTACACCCACCATATTGTCTTTTACGGACCGGGACCGGGCCTACGCTTTCCGGCGCAGGCGATGCGGCCCCTCCCGCCTGGCGCGTCTTGGGGGACTCGAACCCTCGGCCTACTGCTTAGAAGGCAGTTGCTCTATCCGACTGAGCTAAAGACGCATCACGCCCCCGGCGGACCGCGGATGGAGCGGGTGACGGGAATCGGACCCGCACGACCAGCTTGGAAGGCTGGGATTCTGCCATTGAACTACACCCGCAAGGCGCGGAACCGAAGGACGGGGACACAATCCTGCCCGTCCGAACAGGATTGCGTTTCCCGCCGAACAGAACGTGTCTGGCTTTACTTACCGTGCGCTGTTCAGCATCTGTGTGAAGCGGCTCTTCTTGCGAGCGGCGTTGTTCTTGTGCAGAACGCCCTTGTTGACGGCACGGTCGATCATGCTGACCGCTTCGAGGTAGGTCTTGGACGCGAGCGCGTGATCCCCCTCGGCAAGCGCAGCCTCATACTTCTTGATCGAAGTCTTCATCGCGGAACGAAAGCTCTTGTTTTGCAGGGTCTTGGTCTTGGTCACCAGAACACGCTTCTTCGCGGATTTGATATTCGGCAAACGACTCACCTCCTTACTTTCATCGGAACTCGCTCATTGTAGCATATTTTTTCCGATTTTGCAAGAGGGTTTCGCAAAAAACATAAAATTTTTTTCTTTTGCGCAAACTAAACAGAAAAAGCGCAAGCGAGGAGCAGGGTATGTATCAGAAAAAGACGGATCTGGCGATGGAAGCGCGGGAACTGCATGCGAAAAAGGGAGTCCGCGACGGGATTCAAACCGAGGAACGGACCGAAAACGGGGTGAAGATCACGGTGCTGCGGGTCGGGCCGGAAGGCGAGGAGAAGGCGGGCAAGCCGGCCGGGACGTATGTCACGCTGGAGATCGGGCGGTTCTGGGGCGCGGGAAGTACGCCCGGGGCGTTCGCGGACGCGGCCGGGGTGCTGGCGAAGGAACTGCAGGGGCTGCTGCCGGAAGAACGCGGGTGCGTACTGGTCGCGGGGCTGGGAAACGAGCAGATCACGGCGGACTCGGTGGGTCCGCGGGTAGCGCGCGGGGTGCTGGTGACGCGGCACATTCGGGTGCTGGACCAGAGCCTGTTCGAGAGCGCCGGATTCGGGGAGCTGGCGGCGATTTCGCCGGGGGTGCTCGGGCAGACCGGGGTGGAGAGCGCGGAACTGGTGCGCAGCGCAGTGGCAAGCGTACAGCCCTGCTGCGTCATCGCGGTGGACGCGCTCGCGTCGCGGCGGCTTTCGCGGCTGGCGACGACGGTGCAGCTCTCGGATACGGGCATCTGCCCGGGATCGGGCGTGTCAAACGCGCGCGCGGCGCTGACGCGGGAGTCGCTCGGGGTGCCGGTCGTGTCCATCGGCGTGCCGACCGTCGTGGACGCGGGGACGCTCGCTTATGACTTACTGGAGGAGGTCGCCGAACGGGAGGGGCGGGAAAACGATCCGCCGCTCTATGAAAAGGTTGTCGAACGATTGCTGCACGGGGTCGGGCAGGACTTTTTCGTCACCCCGCGCGACAGCGACGCGATCGCGGCGGGGGCGGCGAAGCTGATTTCGACCGGCATCAACCTCGCCCTGCACGACAAACTGACCCCGGAGGAGATCGCCGACTACCTTTCGACCGGGCGGTGAAACGCCCCCCGCGGAACGCCGGTCCCGGACGGGCGCATCGGCGGGGCGCCGGTATTTTTTTCCGGAAAGGACTTGCACTTCCCGGAAAAGTGTTGTATAATAGATTAACCCCTCTTTGGGCCTGCTGGTGCGTTTCTCACAAACGAATCCGCCCTTTCCGGTTGAAACGTTTTTTTGCGGGGAACATTTTTTCGAAAAGTCCCTTGCATGGGGGCGGGACCGCGCCTCAACGAACTTTTTTTCGACAGGCTGTATAGAATATGGTAGAGAAGAGAATGGAAACAGACAGATGGCCGGAAAGACGGAAGGAGCGGCGGGAATGGACGGACGAATCGAGGTTCCGGTGCGGGAGCACGTCGAGATCGCCCCGTATACGACCATGCGGGTCGGCGGGACGGTTCGCTGGCTGTATCGGCCGGAGAGCGAGGACTCGCTCGCCCGGCTGGCCGCGTCGCTGGCCGCGGACGGGACGCCGTACTTCCTCGCCGGCGGGGCGTCGAACCTGCTGTTTCGGGACGAGGAATTCCCGGGCGCGGTTGTGCTGACCGGCGGGGTGCGGGAATTGCGGGTCGAGGACGGGCGGATCGTCGCGTCCTGCGGGGTCACGCTATCGGCGCTTTCGCGGTTCGCCCTCGACGCGGGGAAGGCGGGGTTCTCGTTCGCCTACGGCATCCCCGGGACGGTCGGCGGCGGGGTATACATGAACGCCGGGGCTTACGGCGGGGAGATTGCCGACGTGTTCGTGCGGGCGGTCTGCGCGGACCGGTCCGGGCGGGAGGTCGTGCTGGAGAAAGACGACATGGCGTTCGCCTACCGGCACAGCGTCCTGCAGGAGAACGGGCTGACCCTGCTGCGCGCGGTCCTCGCGGGGCCGGACGGGAATCGGGAGGCAATCCGGGAGGAGATGGAGCGCAACCTGCGTGCCAGACGGGAGAAGCAGCCGCTGGAGTACCCGTCCTGCGGGAGCGCGTTCAAGCGGCCGCCGGGGAATTACGCCGGCGCGCTCATCGAGCGGGCGGGACTGAAAGGGTTTGCCGTCGGCGGGGCGCAGGTGTCGGAAAAGCACGCCGGGTTCGTCATCAACCGGGGCGGGGCGACCGCCGCGAATGTGCGCGAACTGCTCGACCGGGTCCGCGCGGCGGTGTACGACGACGCGGGCGTGTGGCTCGAGCCGGAGATTCAGGTGCTGGAATACGGAAAAACGGAATCCTGAAAAAAAGGAGGGAGCGGCGTGTCCTACGCGTCCGAACTGAAGGCGCATTTGCAGACGCTGGGGTTTCGGCGGGAATGCTGTATGCTCGCCTGTTCCGCCGGATACGAGGCGGAGCCGCTCGAGGCGGTCTGCGAACGGTGCACCGGCAGTTACCTGCGGGGGGTATTCTTCCGGTTCGGCTACCTCAGCCCGCCGGAAAAGGATTCGATGCTGACCTTCACCTTCCCGTCGGAGGAATTCGCGTCCTACGTGCAGGACGTGCTCGCCGGGGTTGGAATCCCGTCGAAGCGCGGCCATCGGCGGGGGAAAACGCTGCTGTATCTGAAGCGCGGGGACGACGTTTCCGATTTGCTTTCGCTCATGGGGGCGACGCGGTTCTCGCTGCATCGGATGGAGGTGCAGGTGGACAAGCAGTTCCGCGGGGAGCTCAACCGCAAGTGCAACGCCGAAACCGCCAACCTCGCCCGCACGGCGAACGCCGCCGCCGAACAGTTGACCGCTATCCGCCGTCTGGAGGAGGCAAAACAGCTCGGTACATTGTCCGAGGAACTTCAGGAAGCGGCCGCTCTGCGGCGGGAGCACCCGGAAGCGAGCCTCGAGGAGCTGCGGCGGTTCGCGAAGGCGCCGGTCAGCCGCAGCGGGTTCCATCACCGTTTGCAGAAGCTGACCAAACTCGCCGAGGGGCTGGGGAAAGGATAGATCATGGGGTTCGTTCATCTGCACCTGCATACCGAATACAGCCTGCTCGACGGGGTCTGCCGGATCCCGGAGATTCCGGAAGCGGTCAAGGCCGCCGGGCAGTCCGCCGTCGCGATCACCGACCGGGGCGTGCTTTCCGGGGCGATCCCGTTTTACCGCGCCTGCGTGGCGGCGGGGGTAAAGCCCATCATCGGCTGCGAAGTGTCCGTTCTGCCCCGGAAAATGGATTCCGCGGGGAAATTCTTCGCCGGGCAGGCGGGAAAGTATGTGCTGCTCGTGCGGGACGAAACCGGGTATCGGAACCTGCTCGCGGTGGTGTCCGCGCAGACCGGGACGGACGGGCTGTTTGCCGACCGGGAGACGCTGGAAGCCCGCGCGGAGGGGCTGTTCGCTCTGCTCGACGCCATGCCGTTCCTTACAAACGGGGATTTTGCCCGGACGCGGGAGGAACTGGCGTGGCTGAAGCGGACGTTCGGTCAACGGGGGTACGCGGAGGTCTGCCGCTGCGGGCGGCGCGGGGACGCGGCTTCGGGTGCTGCCCTGCTGCGGCTGCTCGGGGAGACCGGGGTCCCGCCGGTCGCGACCAACGACGTGCTCTACCTGCGGGCGGAGGAAGCGGACGTGCAGCGGCTGCTTTCCGCCATCCGCGAGGGGGTCACGCTGCGGGAGCGTCCCGGTGCGGAGGGGTTTTCGCGCTACCTGCGGACGGAGGACGAGATGCGAAGGGCGTTTCGCGATCTGCCCGAGGCTGTCGAAAATACCGTAAAAATTGCGGAACAATGCCAGTTTGCCTTCGATTTCGGGCGGGAGCATCTGCCGGTCTACCCCCTGCCGGACGGCGAGCGGGCGGACGACTGCCTTGCGAGACTGAGCCGTAAAGGCTGCGAGGAGCGGGTCCGCGCCGGGGCGATCCCGGGCGGAAAAGTTTACGGCGAGCGGCTGGACGCGGAGCTGAAAACCATTCGGGAGATGGGTTTTTCGGATTACTTTTTGATCGTCTGGGATTTCGTGCGGTTCGCCCGGCAGGCGGGCATTCCGGTCGGCCCCGGGCGGGGGAGCGGGGTCGGGAGCCTCGTCGCCTACTGTGTCGGGATCACCGAGATTGATCCGATTGCCCACGGGCTGCTGTTCGAGCGGTTCCTGAACCCCGAACGAAAGAATCTGCCGGATTTTGACATCGATTTTAGCGACGACCGCCGGGGCGAAGTCACCGCCTACGTGACGGAGAAGTACGGCCGCGACCGGGTGTCGCAGATTTTGACGTTCGGCACGATGGCGTGCCGGCAGGCGATTTGGGACGCGGGACGGGCGATGGGGCTGCCCCGCGAACAGGTGAGCGAGCTGCTGCGGCTGCTCCCGCGGACGAACAGCCTGCGTCTTGGGGAACTGGTCGCGAAGCAGCCGGACCTGCGGGAAAAGTGCGAGACGGATGAAACGGCCCGGACGCTGCTCGGCTACGCGATGCGGCTGGAGGGCCGTCTCCGCAATACGATGACCCACCCGGCGGGGCTGGTCATCGCGGACAGGCCGCTGTGCGAATACGTGCCGCTGTCTCATGGGGACGCCGGCTGGGTCACGCAGTACACGAAGGACGAGATTGCCCTGCTCGGGCTTTTGAAGATTGATTTTCTCGCTTCGCGGTACCTGACCGTCCTGCACAAGACGGAGCAGGCGGTCCGGGCGGAGGAACCGGACTTCCGGCTTTCGGACGTGCCGACCGACGACGACGCGACCTACGCCCTGCTGCGGGCCGGGCATTCGCTCGGGCTGTTCCAGCTCGAGAGCGAGGGAATGCGGGGGCTTTTGCAGCGGGTCCGCCCGACCTGCTTCGAGGACCTGATGCTGGTCATCTCGCTCTACCGGCCGGGGCCGTCGCTTTCAATCGAGACGTTTTTGCAGAACCGCGCCCACCCGGAAAAGACGGTCTACCTTGTCCCGGAGCTCGAACCGATTTTGCGGGAAACCTACGGGTGCCTGCTGTTTCAGGAGCAGGTCATGCTGATCTGCCAGAGGCTCGCGGGGTTCACGCTCGGACACGCCGATGTGCTGATCCACGCGATGAAAAGCAAGCGAATGGACGAGATGGAGGGGGAGAAACAGGCGTTCCTCGACGGCTGCGCCGGAAACGGCGTCGAACGGGGCAAGGCGGAGGAACTGTTTGCGACCCTGCGTGGGTTCGCGAAGTACGCGTTTAACAAGAGCCACGCGGCCGCCTATGCCCTGTTCGCCTATCGCACCGCCTACCTCAAGGCGCACTACCCGCAGCACTACCTCTGCGCCCTGCTCAACGCGGGCGGGGGAGTCGACAAGGTGCGTGAATACGCGGCCGAATGCGGGAGCCTGGGGATTCGGATCCTGCAGCCGGACGTCAACCGGTCGCTCGTGGGTTTTTCCGCCGAGGGGCGGGACATTCGCTACGGGCTTGCCGCCGTCAAGGGGGTTGGCGAGCGATTCGCCCGGCGTCTGGTCGAGGAGCGGGAGGCGGAAGGGCCGTACCGTTCGCCGGAGGATTTCCTGACGCGGGTGTCCGCGTTCGCGCCGCCGAAGTCGGTGCACGCCCTGACGTCCGCCGGTGCGCTCGACGGGTTCGGGTTCGGCCGGGGCGGGCTGCTCGATGCGCTCGAAGGGGCGCTCGCGCGGCTGTCCGATCTGCGTGCGCACAACCTTGTCGGACAAGTCGGGATGTTTGACGAACCGGGCGAGGAGGCGGTGGCGCTCCGCCTGAACCTCCCGCGGGAGGAAAGTTTGTCCCGCATGGAGCTGCTTGCCGGGGAAAAGGAGCAGACCGGCCTCTACTTCTCCGGACATCCGCTCGACCGGTTCGCCGGGACGCGGGCGAAAGCCGGAGCGCAGACGGTCGCGAAGCTGCGCGAACGGCTGGAAAACGGCTCTCTGCGGGACGGCGCGTCCTGCCGGCTGCTCTGCGCGGTGACCGAGAAGCGCCTGCGGCAGACCCGCAAGGGGGAGACGATGGCGTTTCTTTCCGCCGGGGACGAGACGGGGGACGTGCGCGTGACGGTCTTTCCGGCGGCCTATTCGCGCTTCCGCGACGAACTCACGCCGGGGGCGGCGCTGCTGCTCGACGGGACGGTTGAGCTCGCCGTGAACGGCGGGGAGGACGCCCCGGGAAGCGCCGAACTGAAAATGATTTTGAAAAATGTTTCCAACCCGGAAACATTTTCCGGCGAAAAACCTGCTATACTGGATACGGAAAAGTCCGCTCGGGGGGCGCTGTACCTGCGTGTGACGGAGGAGAACCGGCATACGCTGGACGCGTCGCTCGCGGAGGTGCGCAGGTACCCGGGACCTTGCCGGGTGCTGGTGTACTTTGCCGGAGAGGGGAAGCTGCGGGCGGTCAAGGGACTTGGCTGCCGCCCCGACGAAGCGCTGCTCGCGTCGCTGCGCGGTCTGCTCGGCGGCGGCAACGTCGCGGTGAAGGACGCGAAAGCGGACTGAACGGCTTTTCCGCCGGATCGTAGAAGGAAAGGATGGGTCATACCATGGAAAAGGAGAACGGGTCCCGCGGGGAGAAATTTTTTGACGGCCTTCCCGTTCCGGACACGGAAAACAATCCGTCCGGCGGCGAAACCCGCCTGTTTGAAGCGACCGACGGGACGTCCGGCGACGCGAACGGCAAGACGCGGGTCGCGGGCGGACTGTTCCCCGACGACGGCGGGGACGAATCGGACCCGAACGGGAAAGGCGGCGGGAACGGCGGGACGTCCGGCGCGGACGGAAGCGCCGAAAAGCGGGAGAAAACCCTGCGGATCCTGGGCAAAACCGGGAAGTACTCGTGGAAAACTTTGCTTTTCCTCCTGCGCAAGGCGGTCACTTACACGCTCAGCGCTGTGTTCACGGTGCTGCTCGTCGCGGTCATCGTCGGGGCCGTGGTGGGGATCAGCTTCATGGTCTACCTCCAGGACTTTGTTGACGGCGACGTCCCGGAGCTGGAAACGCTCAAGTACGATTCCTCCCTGACGACGGCGCTCTACTACGAGGACCGGGCCGGCAACCTTGTCGAGATGGAGGACGACCGGCTGTCCTCGAGCGAGAACCGTCTCTGGGTCGCCTACGACGACATCCCGAAGACTCTCGTCGACGCCTACGTCTGCATCGAGGACCAGCGGTTCTGGGAGCACAACGGGGTGGACACGAAGCGAACGCTTTCGGCGGTCTACAACTTTTTCGTGCCGTCGGGTTCGCAGTACGGCGGTTCGACCATCACCCAGCAGCTCATCAAGAATGTCACGGGTGAGAATCAGAACACCATGCAGCGAAAAATTCAGGAAATTTTCCGCGCCCTCAACGTCGAGCAGGAGTACGACAAGACCGAGATCCTCGAGATGTACCTCAACACGATCTTCCTGTCGGAGGGGTGCTACGGGGTTCGGGCGGCCGCCGAGGAGTATTTCGGCAAGGAGCTTGACGACCTGACGCTCAACGAGTGCGCCGCCCTCGCGTCCATCGGCAAGTCGCCGGTGCAGTATGACCCGCTCATCAACCCGCAGGAGAATCTCGAACGGCGCAACCTCGTTCTGCGCGAGATGCTCCGGCAGGAGAAGATCACGCAGGAGGCGTTCGACGAGGCCTACGACTCGCCGCTGCAGCTCGCGGAGAACACGGAGAACTACATTTACACCGAAAAGGTGCATTCCTACTACGTCGATGCCGTCATTGACGACGTGATTGCCGACCTGATGACGGAATACGGCCTCGACGAGCGGAGCGCGTCAATCAAACTCTACTCGGGTGGCCTGCAGATCGTCACCTGCGTCGATCCGAAGATTCAGAGCATCCTCGAAACCGTTTATACCGACGAAAGTTACTGGCCCGCCACGACGGGCATTCAGGCGCAGTCGGCGATGTGCGTGATGGACCCGAAAACCGGGAACCTGCTTGGGATTATCGGCGGACGCGGGGAAAAGAAGATCAGCCGCGGGCTCAACCGCGCCACGCAGAGCAAGCGGCAGTGCGGTTCGTCGGTCAAACCGGTCGCCGTCTACGCCTACGCGCTCGACACGGGGCTGTATAACTACGCCGGCCCGTGCGACGACGTGCCGGCGCTGTACGACAAGGACGTCGGGTTCTGGCCGAACAACGCCACCAAGAACTACTCCGGCCGCAGCTCGCTTGAGAACGCCATTCAGCGCTCGCTCAACACCGTTGCGGTCAAGACCTGTCAGGCGCTCGGCGTGCAGAACGTGTTCGACAACATGGTGCGGAGCGGCTTTACGACGCTCGTGCAGGATTACGTCAAACCGAACGGGGAAACGTTTTCGGACGCGCAGCTTTCGCCGCTGTCGCTCGGGTCGTTCACGTTCGGCGTGACCGTGCGGGAGATGACGCAGGCGTACGCCTGTTTCGCCAACGGCGGGCTGACCTCGAAGGCGCGGACGTATTCGGTCGTGCGGGATTCGCAGGGCAACGTTGTGCTTGACAACAGACAGGAGCCGGAGCAGCTCTACTCCGAAGCGACGGCGTTCCTGATGACCAAGCTGCTCGAAAAGGTCATTTCCGGCCCGCACGGCACGGCGCGGAACTACATCGATTTCCACAAGCAGTTCGGTCTGGAAGTCGCCGCCAAGACCGGGACGACCAACGACAACAAGGACCTCTACTTTTGCGGCTACACGCCGGACCTCGTCGGGGCGTGCTGGTACGGCTACGACAACAACAAGACCATCACCGCGAACGGCGGCGCCGCCGCGGGGCTTTGGAACCACGCTTTCCGCATGATTTATGAATACTACGAGGAGGCGGGCATCCCTTACGCGACGGCGTTCGAGCAGCCGAATTCCGTCGCCTATGCGAAGGGGACCGGAATGCGCATCTGTACGATCTCCGGCAAGCTCGCGACCGACGCGTGCGAAAACGACATCGGACACTACCTCGGCGGCGCGTCCGTCGTGACCGACGATTTCTACTATCGCAAGGCGGACCCGCCCGTGGAAACCTGCGACAAGCACATCGCCGTGCAGTGGGACCGCGACACGCAGGCGATCTGTATGCCCGGGTGCAACTGCCCGGAAAGCAGTCTTGTCACGGTCGGTTTCCGGCGGCTTGACAAGTCCGAGCGCAACTTCCCGCGCAACGTGCGCATTTCCGACGCTTCCTATATTTATATCGATGTGCCGGCGGGCTATGTCTACCCGTCCGCGCGGGATGTGCCGTTCTACTACAACCTGTACGGCGAAAACGAGTTCCCGGGGTCGAGCGGCGGGACCGTCTACAACCGGGTTTGCTCCGAGCACCTGTACACCGGGCCATCGGAGGACACCGGGCCATCGGAGGACACGCCATGATTTGCGCCGGGCGCGTCCCGGCCCGCGTCCCGCAATCCCGCGCGTGCCGCCGGGCTTGACGGGGGTGCGGGGAGTACGAGGGGTACGAGGAGTACGGTGGGGGTTGTGACAACCCCCACACCCCCGCGGGAGAAAGGCTATCTACGCTTCGGCAGATTGCACAAGCAGGATGTGCGGTTTGCCGGATATTCTTTCGCGCCGCACCCGTCAATTTGTTCAAATGTACGAACATGCGGACATTTTCGCCAAAAGTCTACCCCCCCCCGCTTGCATTTTCCTTCCGATTCGCTTATACTGATTGCCGTACAGAAGGGAAAGGAAGGGGAAAAATGTCATGAAACGGATCCTATCGGTTTTCCTGTGCATCGCGCTTCTTTGCGGGGGCATCGCCGTCTATGCGGTCGCGGAGGAGCAGACCGTCGAGGAACGGGTCGCGGAAATGCTGACGCACGAAAGGGAGTCCGGGCAGGTTGTCGTCAACTTTCGGGACGGCGTGACCCGGGAGGAAGCGGAGCGGATGTTCGTCGAGAACGGCGTCCTGACCGACCCGGCGGACCCGGAAGTCGTTTTGCGCTGCAACTGGGATTTCCTGCCGCAGGAGATTCCGCTTTCGTACACGCTGTATGTGGGCGAGGAGCGGATTTCCGACGTGCTGGTGTTCCTTCTTCAGAACGAGTTGGTCAGGAACGCCTGCCCGAATTACACCATTCCCTTGGAGGACCCGGGCGAGATTTTCTATCGCGGCGACGTGGACACCGACGGCGACGTGGACGCGAACGACTACCTGCTGCTGAAGCGGGCGGTAATCGGGACCTACAAGCTGACCGAAGCCGGGGAAATCTGCGCGGACGCGGACGGAAACGGCAGGATCGATTCGCTCGACTACCTGCTGGTCAAGCGGCACGTGCTCGGCACGTTCAAACTCGAAATCGAAATCGAACGGAGTGTGTAATCCACAGACAAACCGTCCCGGCGGGGAAATCCGCCGGGACGGCTTTTTTTGTGAATCGGGAGAAGGGGGGGTCCGCCGTCCCCCTTACTTCTGGGATTGCGCGACGGCCAATTTGTCGCACCGCTCGTTGTACGGGTGTCCGGCGTGACCGCGGATCCAGCGGAACGTCACGTCGTGGCGCTCGAGTTGGACGAGGAGCCGCTGCCAGAGGTCCGCGTTGAGGGCGGGCCTGCCGTCGGCTTTCTTCCAGCCGCGCTTGGCCCAATTCTGGAGCCAGTGCTTCTCCACGGCGTCTACGAGGTAGCGCGAATCGCTGGTCAGCAGGACGCGGCAGGGCTCGCGCAGAGCTTCAAGCCCGACGATGGCGGCCATGAGTTCCATGCGGTTGTTGGTGGTGGACGGCTCGCCGCCGGAAAGCTCGCGCTCCGCGCCGCCGTAGACGAGGATCGCGCCGTAGCCGCCGGGACCGGGGTTTCCGCTGCACGCGCCATCGGTGTATAGCTCGACGGACTTCATTCGGACGCGCCTCCGGCGACCTTCTGCATACGCACGTCGGTGCCGACGAACCGCAGGACGCGGAATTCCCCGAGCAGGCGGGACAGCACCCGCTCGCCATAGGTCTTTTCCAGCTGCGGGCGGTTGAGGTTGGTGTTAATGAGCATCGGTTTCCCGTTGATGAGGCGGGTGTTGAGCAGGTTGAAGAAGGTCGCCGCCGTGTACTTCGACGCGCACTCCGCGCCGAGGTCGTCAACGACGAGCAGGTCGCAGGACTCGTACCGTTCGGGCATGTCCGACGCCCCTTGGGAGAACCGGGCGGCCTCGTAGCGGTCGAATAGCTTTTGCGAGGTTTCGTACAGCACGTCCCAGCCCTTCATCGCGATTTCCCCCGCGATGGCGGCGGACAGGTGGGTCTTGCCCAGTCCCGTGCTGCCGAGGAAGAGCAGGCTGCGGGAGTCCTCGCCGAACGTCCCGGCGTACTTGCGGCAGATGGCAAGCAGGGTTTTCATGTGCGCGCGGTCCTCGCCGGTGTAGTAGCGCAGGGAAAAGTTGTCGAACGTCTTGTCGAGCAGCCCCTTCCCGAGCCCCGCCGACGTGTAGCGGTCGAGCGCGACCAGCTTGCGCACGCAGGCGCAGAGGGAACCGTTCACTTCGCCGCGGTCGCGGCAGACGGCGCATCGGTAGACCGGCGCGTCCTCGTCCGGGCGGTAGCCGTTTTGGACGAGCAGCTGTTTCCGCTGCTCCTGGAGGGAGCGGTTCTCCGCTTCAAGCCGGGCGAGTCCTTCGTGGTCCTTCGTGAAGATCCGCTTCGCGATCGCGGGGCCGTGGGCAGCGAGCCGCTTGTCCAATGTCCGCAGGGCGGGCAGGGTACGGTAGAGCTCCTCGGTGCGGAGCCGGGCGGCGCTTTCCGCTTCGGCGCGCTGCTCGTCCTTCCTTTGGAGCGCTTCTATGACTTTCATTCGGAGTCCTCCTGTGGTTTTCAGGATTCGAAACCGGCCTTCAGCGCCGCCTCGAAGAACGCGTCCGCGTCCGTGTACCCGGCGGCGGTCGAAACGGGGGTGCCGTCAGCCTTGCGGTCCTTGGTTTCGACGTCCCGCGGGGTCAAAAGCCCCGCGTCGTACCAGCGCTTGAGCAGGGCGTTCATGTAGGACAGGCTGGGCCTGCCGATGGCGTCGACGGTCTTTTCGTAGGCGAGCTGGACCAGCTCCTGCCGCAGGGTCCATTCGACGAACCAGCGGTTCAGGAACTCCCGCTCCCGCGGCGAAAGCTCCCGCTCGCCGAACCCGCACAGCCGTCTCACCAGCGCTTCGCCCGATTTGGACTGTTCGACCCTGATGAGGTAGGCCTCCAGTTTCTCGTAGCTGTCCACGCCGTCGTCCTCGTACAGGCGCAGGGCGGTCTTCATCAGGTACTGCATCGAGCGCTTGCCGTTGGATTCGCAGTAGGCGGCGATCCCGCTGACGACTTCCGGCGGCAGCCCGACGTAGTCGCAAAGGTAGAGCAGGGAACTGTAGTCGTTTTTCGTCAGGGTTTTCTTCAGTTTCTCGGCGACGAGGTCGCAGCAGGCGCGGAAGTTCTTATCGCCGTCGAGGTGTTCGGAGATGGTTTTGCTGTCGTAGTTGCGGAACAGCGACGTGCTTGCCGGGACCGGCTTCTTCGGGGCGCTGTCGTCCGCCTCGAGAAACCCCGCCCCGCGCCAGAAGGCGAGCGCGGACTCCGCTTCCGCCGGGGTGATCCCGAGCTGTGTGGCAAGCTCCGCCGGCTCGGCCTCCTTCCACGCGAACAGGTAGACGAGCACCTTCAGCTCCGCGCCGGACGCCTCCTTCAGGCGGGTCAAAACCTCGCGCGGGAGCAGGATCAGATCGTCCTGCGGAAGGCGGATCCTCACGGCGTTCCCTCCTTTTTCGGCAGGAGCGGGGAGGCGGGAGTCGCAACCAGCTTGAGCCGGTTGACCGACGCCATCTGCCCCTGGATCTCCATGGAATAGGCGACGTCAAAGCACCCGCCCTCCTCCGTAAAGGAGCATTCCAGCCGGTCGGTGCGGACGACGAAAGGGAAAGCGACGGAGTCGTTTTCATAGGTGCCTTCCTGCGGGCGGTTCCGCTCGAAGGCGAGGGAGAGCGTGACCGGGCAGCCGAGCGGTTCGCTCATCTTGCCGCCGCGGTAGACCGTGATGACCCCGTCCTGAAGGATATTGACCGTCGTGCGGACGTTCTCCATTCCGGTGCAGGCGGGTTCGGTGTATTGCAGCTGAATGCCGTCGTCGGTGCGCAGGCACCTGCCCGGGACCGTGTACGCGAGGGTGTCCGGTTCCGGCGAACCGCCGGGGTATTGAAAGTTGGATTCGATCTGAATGTTGACGGGGGTCATGGCGCTGCTCCTTTCGTCAGTATCGTTCGATGTCAACGTGCACGACCGGGATGTCCGGCGGCGCGCCCAGGAAGCGGGCCGCCTCCCGGCGGAAGCGCGTTGGGTCGTCGCTCGTGAAGAACGCGTCGGCCGGCACGTCGCCGCTTTCGGGAAAAGCCGTGTTGGCAAGGTCCGCCATCGCCTTCGCGGACGCTTCGCCGGCGGAAATCAGCACCGGACCCGGCAGGACGTCCGAAAGCACCTCCGAAAGCAGCGGGTAGTGCGTGCATCCGAGCAGGACCGCGTCCGGGCCAAAGTCCGCGTACGGCAGCAGATACTCCTCGGCGATGGCCGTCGCGGCGACGTCGCCTTTCCGCGTATGTCCGTTTTCGACGAGCGGGACGAACAGCGGGCACGCCGCCGAGCGCACCTCGACGTGCGGGTCGAGCGCGCGGACCGCGCGTTCATAGGCGCCGGTCGCGACCGTCGCGGACGTGCCGAGTACGAGCACCCGCCCGTTCCCGCTTTGCGCGACCCTGACCGCCTGCTCCGCCGCCGGGGAAACCACCCCGACGAACGGGACGGGGAAGGTCTGTTCGAGCAGGTCGAGGGCGTTCGAGGATGCGGTTCCGCAGGCGACGAGGATCGCGCAGACGTCGTGGGAAAGCAGAAACCTTGCGTCCTGCGCGGCGTAGCGGCGGATGACCTCCCGCGAACGGGTTCCGTAGGGGACGCGGGCGGTGTCGCCGAAGTAGAGCAGGGTCCGTCCGGGCAGCAGCCGCCGCAGGGCGCGGTAGCCGGTCAGCCCGCCGAGGCCGGAATCAAAGATGCCGATGGGGTTTTTCATACCGAAAGAAACACACCTTTCCGCCCTCTCACACGCCGGACAGCGGGGAAAGCAGGGGGATCGTGAAGATACAGAGCAGATTGGAAAGTAAAATTGCGTCGGCGGCCGTCGAGCGGGCCTCCGTCGCTTCCGGCGGCAGGAAAAGCTCGGCGAGGTTCTGCGTGACGGACGCGGTCGGGCAGCAGCCGAGCAGGAACAGCGTCGCGCGGAAAACGAACGGCAGCGGCAGGAACGCCGTCCCGACCCACGCGAGCAGGGGCATGACCAACAGCTTCCCGGCGCAGGCGAGCCACGCGTACCCGTCGCAGACGATGCGGCGGAACGGCGTGCAGGCAAGCCGCATCCCGAGCACGATCATGCAGACCGGGGTGGACATCCGCCCCAGCAGCGTCACCGCGTCGAGCACGACCGCCGGAATGCGGATATGGAACAAAAACAGCGGGAACGCGAGGCAGAACGTCAGCATCGACGGGTTTGTGAGCAGGGCGCGGGCCCGAATGTGCCGCTTTTCGCCGGTCAGCAGGAACAGTCCGCCGGTCCAGGCGATCAGGTTCATCGAGAGCGAAAATATCGCCGAGAGGGCGACGGCCTCCGGGACGATCTCCTCCGGCAGCAGCGCCTGAAGCAGGGGAATGCCGAAGAAACCGACGTTTCCGAACACCCCGCCGATTGCGCAGGCCCGGCGGCAGGTCTCCCGCAGGCGGAACCGCAGCGCGCACGCCATCGCGAGCAGCATCAGGAACTGCAGGCCGGTACAGAACAGGAAGAACAGCCCCATCCGCCCGAGCAGCTCCGGCGTGCACGCCGCCGTCTGGAAAGCGTAGAATTGCAGACATGGCTGGCAGACGTAGAGCAACACTTTGGAAAACGGGGGAATCTGGGACGCGGAGAGGGCGCGGGTCCTGACGAACAGGAAACCCGGCACGGCGTAAGCCGTCAGCACCAGCACGTTGACGGCCGTCGAAAGCATCTGCACGACGGATACGCTCCAAAAAAGATTTGACAAACGGCCTGTTTTGACGTATACTGAAAGAAACAGGTTTTTTTTTGCGGAAAAACTTCCGGGGAATCCTTAAGAACTTTTCAATGCAGGGTGTAAAACCGCAGAATGGACGGGAAGCGCGCCGGCAGGACCCAAAAAGGGGTCTTGACAATCCGTTCCCCATACAGTATATCATAGTTTTCTCGGTTTTGCAAGAAGGGGAGACGATTTTTTTTGAAGCATTTCCGAAATCCGCTGCCGCGCGACCCGGCGGTCCGGGTGTCCGTGCTGACGCTGGCGGGAAATGTGATTCTGACCGTGTTCAAGCTGTTCGCCGGACTGTTCGGCAGGTCCGGCGCGATGGTGGCGGACGCGGTGCATTCGGCGTCGGACGTGGGTTCGACGATTTTGGTGCTGGCCGGATTGCGGCTGGCGAAGCGCAGGCCGGACGAGAACCACCCGTACGGGCATGAGAAACTCGCCTGCGTGCTGACGGCGGGGCTTGCGCTTTCGCTGTTCGTCGTCGGGCTGGGGATCGGCTGGCGGGGGATACGGTCGCTGCTGTTCGAGCCGGACCGCCCGTCGCCGACCGTCCTCGCGCTGGTCGCGGCGGTCGTGTCCATCGCCGCAAAGGAGGGAATGTACCACATGACCATTCGGGCGGCGAAGAAAGCCCCGGAGGCGGCGCTGAGCCTGCGGGCGGACGCGTGGCACCACCGGTCCGACGCACTCTCGTCGGTCGGGTCGCTTGCCGGCATCGTCGGCGGAATGGCGGGGTTCCCGCGGGCGGACGCGCTCGCGGCGGTCGTGCTGTCGGCCGTGGTGCTGGGCGTGGCGGTCGGAATCGCCCGGGATGCTTTGCGGCGACTGGTTGACCGTGCGGCGGACCCGGAACTGACCGGGCGGCTGCGGAAGGCGGCCGAGGAGGTGCCGGGGGTGCTTTCGGTGGACGTGTTCCGGACGAGATTATTCGGGGAGCGGGTGGACGCGGACGTGGAGATCAGCGTGCGGGCGGACCTGCCGCTGCGGGAGTCGCATGCCATCGCCGAGCAGGTGCGGGCGGCCGTCTGTGCCTTTGCACCCGTCAAGGACTGCACCGTGCATGTCAATCCGAAGGAGGAAGGCCCCGTCTGACGTACTTTTTTTGCGAAAAACAAAAAAAGATTTGCGTTTTCCCCTTGACAAATTCCGGAAAATATGGTAAGGTTGGTACTGGCGGTTTGCCGCTCATGAACATTCACGGGGGTGAAATAAAGATGAAACCGACGTATCAGCCCAAGAAAAGACACAGAAAGATGGAGCATGGCTTCCGCAAGAGAATGGCGACGGCCGACGGGCGCAAGGTTCTGAAAAGACGCCGTGCGAAGGGCAGAGCGCGTCTCACCTACTGAGAAAAGCGAGGGTGCGGTGGAACGGAAGAAGCTGTATCCCCTGAAGCAGAACCATCTGTTTGCCCGGGCGTACCGCAAGGGGAAGGGATTTGCTTCCCCCTCTCTTTCGCTGTATGTTCTCCCGGGGCGGGACAAGTCCCGGACGTATCTGGGAATTACGGTTTCGAAGAAGCGGGGCAACGCCGTGACGCGCAACCGCGTCAAGAGGCGTATCCGCGAGGCCTATCGGTTCTACCTGCCGGACCTGCGGGACGGGAAGCTGCTCGTTCTGGTCGCGCGGGAGAACGCCGTGCGGGCGAGCTATTGGGACTTGCGCGAGGAGCTTGGCGCGCTGCTTGCGCGGGCCTGTTTGCTCGGCGTCGGGCCGTGAAGCGCCCGGTTCTGCCGGTGCGGCTGCTCCGGCGTGCGCTGATCGCGCCCGTGCGCTTCTATCAAAAGCATATTTCCCCGTCGCTCCCGCCGTGCTGCCGTTACGTGCCGACATGCTCCCAGTACGCCATCGAGGCCATCGAGAAGCGGGGGGGTTTTGTCGGCCTTTTTTTGACAGCGCGTCGGCTGCTGCGCTGCAACCCTTGGGGCGGGTTCGGTTACGACCCGGTGCCGGAACGGACGCGCAGGAAGCGCCGCCCGCCGGAGAAGCCCTGAAAAACCGAATTCACTCTGAAAAAGGGGGGTCTTTCTATGCGATTCATCTATCTTCCGTTCAGTTATATCATGAAGTTCTGCGTCTGGATCGCGCAGAACTCCTACCTGTTCGGGCTGTTCTTCTTCGCGCTGGTGTTCCAGCTTCTGCTGCAGTTTCCGCTCGCGATCAAGCAGCAGAAGTCCCAGATCGCCCGTGCGAAGATCCAGCCGAAGGAGCTTGCGATCCGCGAGCGCTATGCGGGACGTACCGACCGCGTCACGCAGCAGAAGATGCAGACGGAGATTCAGGAGATGTACCAGAAGGAGGGGTTCAGCCCGTTCTCCGGGTGCCTGCCGATGCTCATCCAGCTGCCGCTGATTTTTATTCTGTTCGCGATCGTGCGCTACCCGGTGCAGTATTCGTCGTCCTTTACGGACGAGGCGGTTGACCAAATGACGGCCGTCGTGCAGGAGGCCGACCCGTCGTTTGCGCAGGACGAGGAGGATCTGGCGGCCCTGTTCTCCCAGTACGCCTACACCTACGCCGAAGACATTCGTTCCCACCTGACGGCGGACAACGAGACCGCCGGGGAGGTGGAGAAGATGTTCGCGGAATGTATCGCCACGCTCGGCGAGCGGACAACCCCGGGCGAGGACGAGGAGCAGACCTATGAGAACGGGTACCAGCGCTACCTGCTGACCCCGAGCGATCGTATGACCTACCGCGAGCTGAACGCGGTGGACATCGTCGAGACTTACGGGGACGATTATGTCGCGTCGCTCAAGGAAGCCGGGGCCCTGCCCGCGGACTACGAGTCGAAGCGGGTGGACATCTCCGGAATGCTGCCGGATTTCACGTTTCTGGGGATCAACCTGCTGCGCAATCCGTCGTTTTCGGGCAACAAAACCTGGCGGGACTGGATGCTGCTGCTGATTCCGCTGCTCGTGTTCCTGTCGTCGTTCCTGAGCACGAAGCTGACGCGCCGGTATCAGCCCGAGCAGGTCGGTCCGGACGGCAAGGAGGTCGGTTCGGGACTGTTCATGACGGTCGGAATGCCGCTCATCTCGACGTTCTTCTCGCTGTCGTTTCCGGCGGCGATCGGCGCGTACTGGGTATGGCGGACTTTGCTTTCCATGGTACAGGTGCCGATCGTGCAGAAGCTTTATCCGATCCCGGTATACACGCCCGAGCAATTGGAGGAAATGAAGAAGGAATACCGCGGGAAGCAGAAAAAGAAGAAGGTCATCACGATCGAGGTGGATGAGGACGACGATTCCTACCGCGATCTGGAGGTCAGTCCGCCGGGCCGCGTGGAGTCCGCGCGGCCGAAGCAGGACGGGAAGAAGAAGCAGGGCGGTCAGGAGGATCTGCCCTACCGCAGGCCGACGAAGATCGAAATGCTTTCCGCGGACGACGACGAGTCGGAGAAAGACGGGAATTCCGGGCAGAAGCCGGACTCGACTTAACAGAAGGAAGGGTCAACAGATGAAAGAAGTCATTTCGACCGGAAAAACGCTGGAGCAGGCGCTGGAAGCGGGTGCCGCGCAATTGGGCGTGGCGGCGGAGCAGGTGTCCTACGAGGTGCTCGAGGAGGCCAAAAAGGGTCTGTTCGGCATCGGCGCGTCGGACGCGAAACTGCGGGTCTATCTGCCGGAGGAAGCGTCCGCGTCGGAGACCGTGGGGGAACCGGCGGGTGAGGAACCGGCGGGTGAGGAACCGGCGGGCGGGGAACCGGCGGGCGAAACCGTTTCGAATGTTCCGGCCGCCCGTGCGATCCGTTTTCTCGAAACCCTCCTGAAAAATATGGAGCTCGACGCGACGGTCGAGGTGGTTTCGAAGACGGACGAGGAACTTTCGCTCAACATCACGGGCGATCACCTCGGCGCGCTGATTGGCCGCCGCGGGGACGTACTCGAGTCGCTGCAATACCTCACGACGCTTTCGGCGAACATCGGCAACGATGGGTATTACCGAATTTCCGTAGATGCGCAGGGATACCGGGCCCGCCGTGCGGAAGTGGTGCGCGGGACCGCGCGGCGGATGGCGGAGAAGGTGCTGAAGTACCATCGCGCGTTCTCGCTGGACCCGATGTCGCCGTATGAGCGCCGGATTGTGCATGCAACGTGCCAGGAGATCGAGGGTGTGACGACGCACTCAATCGGAGAAGGGGACGACCGCCGTGTCGTGATCCTGCCGGAGAAGCCTCCCCAGCAGCCGTTCGGCGAATAGCGCGAAGTACGATTCGCGGGGCTCGGCAGTCCGGGAACCGCGTTTGTCCTCCGAAAGCATGGGACCCGCTCAAAAAGACACCTGCAGAGAAAAAACGGCGAAGGCGGCGTCAGAAGGGACGCAGGCCGAGCCGTTTTTCGACAAAAAGGGGACATTCTCCCCCTCCAAAACGGCAAGCCGTTTTGGAAGTGCGAGGCGGAAAGCCGTTTTGGAGGGCGAAACGGCAAACCGTTTGGGAGGTGCAAAACGGCAAACCGTTTGGGAAGTGCGAAACGGCAAACCGTTTTGGAGGTGCGAAACGGCAAACCGTTTCGGAGGGCGAGGCGGCAAACTGTTTGGGAAGTGCGAAACGGCAAGCCGTTTGGGAGGCGCGAAAGCCTGCGGCGCATCCGCGAACCGGCCGCCGCGACCGCGTTTATCCCCCGAAAGCGCGGCACGCGCCTTGCAATGCCCTTTCGTTTCGCCGCCCCTTTACGCCCTCTCCATGTCGGACGCGTTGACGCGCCCGGTGTAGACGGGTTTCTCCGGCTCGGTGC
>CAZHBX010000015.1:0-1705 GCA_964530795.1 uncultured Ruminococcus sp.
GTCTTGAAAATCCTTTCGTTTTTTTAAGTGTCTACTCTAAGGGGATTATATCAAAAAACCGTACGGCCCGGGCTTTTCATTTGTAAAACGGTCACTCCCGGACGGTGACGATGAAACCGTCGACGTTGTTGCCGGAAACGGTATAGTTCCCTTTCGGCACCTTCACGGCGGTTTCACCGGACGTCGCGGGGACGTAGTAGATGCTGTAGCGGTCGCCCCGGTCGGTTTCGACGGTCAGGCGTTTCTCAAAGGACGTGGACTTGAGCTGCTCGAGGTATTCCTCCAGCGCGAGGGAGTGGGCGGCGATGTAATCGGCGTGCGGCACGCCGACGTAGCGGAAGTGCCACGATTCGGCGCTGTAGCCGGTGATGGACTCCTTTTCAGTCGTGTAGCGCAGGATAAACCCGTACTTCCGGCAGTTTTCGAGCAGCCACGTGTAGTAAGGTGCCGCTTCGTCGGACGTCGTCGCGAGGACCGCCCCGCTTGACAGGTCGTAGAAGCTCAGGTCCGCCGCGAGGACGGTGTGGTGTTCGCTTCGCCCGACCGGCGCGACGTACTGGTCGACATAGGCCTGTCCGTACTGTTCGAGCAGCTCGTTGCAGACCGCTTGCTGCGCTTCCATGGAGCGGTAGGAATCGTTGACGAGAAAGACGATATTGCCGTTCGTCGTGCTCTGCAGGTCCGCTTGCATTTGTTCGAGCTGCGAAAGTAGGGCTTTCCCGATGGGGAGCTGGTAGGTGCCTTCCTGAATCTGGGTCGTGCGGCCTTCACGGACGTTCGTGACCTCGTCGGCGCAGAGTGACGCGTCGTAGTAGACGTTCCGATTGACAAGCAGCAGGTCGCCCTTGTGCAGGTCCGCGTCGGTCAGGATGACGGTTTCGGTCTCCTCCGCCGACACAGAGGGCAGGGAGATGATCGAAGTCTCGATCGGAAAGTCGGATGGGGCGGCGGAAACGGATGTCTTGGGGTTTTCGTCGCCGGAGCAGCCGGACAGCAGGAGAAGCAGGGCCAGAAACAGGACTGTGAAACGGGAAAATGAATTTCGCATAACGGTATCCTTTCATTGTTGCCTATTCAGGATAGCATATTCGGACGAATTTTGCAACCCGTTTTGTGTAAATAAAGTGTGTCGGTACCCTTTTTCGTTTGCCGCATATGCTGTCAATGGTCCCCAATTTGATTGTAGGATAGGTGACACATGGACAATTGGAAGAACACTTTCCGCGACGGGGACGACTCCCGCCGCGAGAATACGAATTATCATCGCTACTGTTTCGGCAATGAGGACGAAAATGACCGCCTGACGCAGACGGGACATGATTGGGAAGGAAACAATGGCGGTCCAACTTGGGAGAGCTGTCCGTCGAAGGAGTGCCGTCCGCCAAAACCGTCCTGTCCTCCGGGCCCTCCGGGCCCTCCGGGACCTCCGGGACCTCGGGGTCCGCAGGGACCGATGGGTCCGGTAGGACCGCAGGGTCCGGCAGGTCCGCAGGGTCCGCAGGGAGAAACGGGGCCCGCAGGTCCGGCAGGTCCGCAGGGTCCGCAGGGAGAAACCGGCCCCGCAGGTCCGACGGGTCCGCAGGGCCCGCAGGGAGAAACCGGCCCCGCAGGTCCGGCAGGTCCGACGGGTCCGCAGGGAGAAACGGGGCCCGCAGGTCCGACGGGTCCGCAGGGCCCGCAGGGAGAAACCGGCCCCGCAGGTCCG
>CAZHBX010000015.1:1805-43370 GCA_964530795.1 uncultured Ruminococcus sp.
GCAGGGAGAAACGGGGCCCGCAGGTCCGACGGGTCCGCAGGGCCCGCAGGGAGAACCGGGACCGGCAGGTCCGACGGGTCCGCAGGGTCCGCAGGGAGAACCGGGACCGGCAGGTCCGACGGGTCCGCAGGGAGAACCGGGACCGGCAGGCACGGTGCTCGGCTTTGCCGACTTCTATGCACTGACCCCGCCGGACAACGCGATTTCCGTCGAACCCGGCGTGGACGTGGAGTTCCCGCAGGACGGGCCGAATAGCGGCACGTCGATCGTGCGGCTTGGGGACGGTTCCTTCCAGCTGCGTGAGCCGGGGACCTATCTGGTCTGGTATCAGGCGAGCGTTGACCAACAGGGGCAGTTGGTGCTGACTCTGAACGGCGAGGAACTGCCTGCCACGGTCAGCGGGCGTTCGACGGGAACTTCCGCTATCGCCGGGTTGACACTCGTCACAACGGTCACAGCGAATTCCGTCCTGACCGTTCGCAATCCCGCCGACAACACTGCCGCACTTACCCTGACCCTGTCCGCGGGCGGCGCGGAGGCGAATGCGGCCCACTTGGTAATCTTGCAGTTGCAAGCCTCGTAATCTTCACAAAAAAGGTCAGCCTTTCCGGCTGGCCTTACATATTATGTACAGATTTATATATGAAAACATTTCTGAACCGCTTTGTACTCCCCGAGCACCAGCATCGTGTCGTCGCGGGAGAGTACGGTGTCAGGCGTGACCGTCGCATCGATGCGGCCGTTGCGCTTGACGGCGAGGATGTTGATGCCGTATTTCTTGCGGATGTCGATCTGCCCGACTCCCTTGCCGTGCCACGGCTCCGGGACCGAAGTTTCGAAGATGGCGTGGGAGGCGTCGAGTTCAATGTAATCGAAGATGTGGTCGGACGCGTAGCGGATTGCCGCCCATTTGGCAAGCTGCTTTTCCGGGTAGAGGACCTCGTCCGCCCCGTTGCGCAGCAGAAATTTCGCGTGAACGTCCGTTGACGCCCGTGCAGCGACCAGCCGTGCGCCCAGTTCCTTGAGATTCGCGGTGGTTTCCAGCGAACTTTGAAAGTCCGAGCCGATGGCGACGATGCAGGCGTCGAAATTCCGCACACCGAGGGATTCAAGAAAGTCGGTGTTGGTGCCGTCGCCGATCTGGACGTTGGTGACGAGGCGGGCGGCCTGGTTGGCGCGTTCCTCCTCGCGATCGACCGCCATGACCTCCGCGTCGATTTGGTTGAGTTCGGTCGCGATGTGCATTCCGAATCGTCCGAGCCCGATAAGCAGGATGGATTTCATAAACAAGGGACCCCTTTCCGTTTTTTCGTCACCCGACGGCGAGCTTTTCCTGCGGCAAACGAGAAAGCGGGGCTTTTCCGCCGGAGAATGCCGCGTAGACCAGCGTCAGCCCGCCGACGCGTCCGATGAACATCAGCGCCATGAGGATATACTGTGAAACGGCGCCGAGATGCGGCGTCAGCCCCAGCGTCAGGCCCGCCGTGCCGATGGCCGAGGCGGTTTCAAACAGGCAACTCCCGAGCGGCAGGCCTTCAAGGGCGCTGATGGCGAGCGCGCCGCCGAAGAACAGTGCGAGGTAGAGGATCAGGATGGTCGATGCGTTTTTGACCGCGTCGTCATCCGCCCTGCGCCCGAACAGCTGCGCGTCCTCCTTGCGGCGGAACACCGCGATCGCGTTCGCGAACAGCAGGGCGAGCGTCGTGGTTTTCATACCGCCCGCCGTCGAGCCGGGCGATCCGCCGATGAGCATCAGCGCGGTGATCAGTCCGCGCTCCGCGCTGGTCATGGAATTCAGGTCCGCCGTGTTAAACCCCGCCGTGCGGGGCGTGACGGACTGGAACAGCGACGAAAGAATTCGCTCGCCGAGCGGCAGGCCGGCGAAGGAACCGAAGAAGAAGCAGACGGCGGGGACGAGGATGAGTACACCAGTCGTGACAAGGATGACCTTACTCTGCATTCGGTAGTGCCGGAAACGGAAGCGGTTGGTGCGGACGTCGTCCCACGTCAGAAAGCCGATCCCGCCGATGACGATGAGCAGCATGAGAACGATATTGAGCAGTGGGTTCGCCGCATAGGCGGTCAGGGAGGAAAATTTCGCGTCCGGCGTGCCGAGAATGTCGAAACCCGCGTTGCAGAAGGCGGAAACCGCGTGGAATAGGGCTAGCCAGATGCCTTTGAACCCGTACGCCGGACAGAACACCGGCAGCAGCAGGACTGTCCCAAGCAGCTCGAAGAACAGGGTCGCTTTGAGGATAAATCCGGTCAGCCGGATGATCCCGCCGATTTGCGGTGCTGCGATCGCCTCCTGTATCGCGCTGCGCTGCATGAGCGAGATGCGCTTGCCGGACAGCCAGACGAATGCGACCGCGACGGTCACGACTCCCATCCCGCCGATCTGGATGAGAAACAACAGGACGACCTGCCCGAAAACCGACCAGTAGGTCGCCGTATCCTGCACGACCAATCCCGTCACACAGCAGGCGGAGACGGCGGTGAAGAGGGATTCCCGGAACGGCGTGACCACCCGCTCACGCGAGGAGATCGGCAGCATTAGCAGCAGCGCCCCGAGCAGGACCACGGCCGCAAAGCCAAGGATGATGATCTGGAAGGATGTAATCCTTTTCTTCCGAGGCTTCGCCATGCCCGCTCCTTTCCCCCTTTCCGCCGTTTTTTTCCAGTATAGCAGACTGTGGAGAAATTGTCAAGCGTCTGCAGGAAGCGGGCGAAAAGTCGTGCGATTTTTTGCCAAAAACGGTTGAGAAATTCCAGAAACTATGGTAGAATAAGAAAAACGAAAGGAGCATACGAGGATGAAAGACGTTCTGACCGCTCTGCGCGAGCGTTGCTCGACGAGGGACTACACACAGGAGAAACTAACCGACACGGAGGTGCGGACCCTGCTCGAGGCGGGGCTGCATGCCCCGACGGCGATCAACCGCCGGGAAATCCACTTCACGGTCCTGTCCGGCGACCATCCGCTGATCGCGGAAATTGAGGAAGAAAAAAACCGCCTGCGGGGGCTTTCCGACCTGCCGCACAACTTCTGCTATGAAGCGCCGACGGTGTTTCTGCTGAGCGCCGAGCGGAGCTTCGGCTGGCGCGAGGTGGACGCGGGCATCGCCGCGCAGAGCATCGCGCTCGCGGCGGAGTCGATGGGGCTCGGCAGTCTGATCATCGGCTGCATCGCCGACGCGATGCACGGGGAAAAGCGGGCGTACTTCGAGAAGGCCCTGCGCTTTCCGGAGACGCATTCGTTCGTCATCGCCGTCGCCGTCGGGCACCGGGCGACGGGCAAGGAGCCGCACACGTTTGACGTTTCGGAACAGACGACGCGGCTTTGAAAACGGACCGGGACGGGGGCTTTACGGGCATTCGCCCCGGTTTTCGCTCTTTTTTGAAAAAAATTCCGCTTCTCCGCAACCTTTTTCGTGGCTTCTCTGTCTGAAAGATGGTGCCGAAGAAATGGGAAATTTTTGGAACGAAACCGCAAGGGAAAGAAGAGAACTGGCCGAACAGGGCAAAAGTAAAAAAAGATGGAATGCAAGCGAACTCCATTGAAAACGGCAAAGAACGCCCTTTGCGGGTGTTCTTTGCTTGTTTTTCAGGGGGCGTATTCCGTATTGAGCGGGCGGACCGTGCAGACATATTCCTGTCCGTCGACGGAAAAGCGGATCGTGATCTTCCCGTCCGGCGTGGACGAAAAGGTCAGGTCATCGACGGTCAGGCCGCCGAGGGAGGCGGTGTAGTTTGCGAGCGAGCGGACGGCCTCATCCGGGTCGGCGGCGAAACGCAGTTCGGTTTTAAGATACTGCTCCGTCGTTTCCGCCAGCGCGTCCGCCGCGGCTTTTTCAGAGACGGTCTGAAAAGCGCGCAGGGCGGTCATCGTGCCGAACAGGCAGATCAGCATCGCCAGTCCTGCCACCGCGATAGCGGACAGCAGCTCCGCCAGCGCGAAGCCGCTGGTCCCGTTACGGCGGGGCATAGGCGTATTCCTCTCCGTCGAACCACACGTCAATATCGGTCTCATAGGACATCTCGCTCAATTCGAACGTCATACGCATGCTTTCGCGTTCCGGCGGGAGACTTTCTTCCGGTTTTGGCGCTCCCCAGACGGAGAGGGCGGTGACCAGGAGCGAAAGCGCCAGCGCCGTGACCAGCAGCGCCGCGAGCACTTCCACGAACGTCTCCCCCCGCTTGGACCGATTTGATTTAAGGTCCATTTTCAGGATTTCCCCCTTCGACGCGCTCAATGAGCGCATTTTCTCGCGACCAGCCCGGTTCGCCCGGTTCCGTCGCGGGGATCGTCAGCCGGAGTTTCAGAGATCCTACTTCCACCGTCGCGTCGAGATTCAGCGAAGGGTCAAAATGAATTTTGCACACGGCGGGCGGGAGGGAATCGCATTCCAGTCGGACGGTCAGTACGCCGTCCTCCCCGTTGGCGGTCTGCAGGCACACAACGGTCAGGATGTTGATCTGCCCGGTCATGGAGTCCCGCACAAGCCTTGCCGCCGAGGAGGCGGAGGCGTACTGCTTTTCGAGTTCCCGTATGCGGGCGGCGCGGGACGCGGCAAGATTCGCCGCCGCAAGCGCCGCCCACGCGGTGAGGACACAGAACAGGAACAGGAGGAGCGCCATCGGCAGGGACGCGCCCTTTTGAGAGGACGGTCCGCGATTTATCACCTGTTTATGCCTCCTTCCTGTGTCTGTTTTCCGCGCCGTTTTTACGGGAACGGAACGGTCGCGCAGCCCGTCAGGAGCGAAGCGGCAAAGCCGCCGACCGCGATGGACGGCGCGAAGGGGAAGGGCGTTCCCTTCCCGATATGGGCCGCCGCGCAGACGGTCAGCCCGACAGCGCAGGCGATCGCCGTCGCGATCACCCCGCCCGCTGTCCCGAGGTAGAGCCCCAGAACAGCGAACAGCTTCAGATCCCCGCCGCCGAGGGTCTGTCTGCCCAGCACACGGTTCGCAAGTTTTGCAAGCAGCAGCATCCCGCCGCCGAACAGAAGTCCGCCGATCAATCCGCGCAGCAGCAGCGTGCACGGGTGGTTTGCGAACGGCAGAAGCGCGAAAAATGCGAGGACGGCGGTCAGCGGGACGGCGTCGGGGATCATCATCCGGTTCAAATCCGCTCTCGACGCGGCGAGTAGCAGCGCCGACAGCACCCAGAGGCGAAGACAGCAGGCCGTCGGCCCGTACCGCAGCGCGAGCGTGAAGAACGCGCCGGCGCACAGGAGCGCGGAACAGACCCGTTCAAGCGCCCCCGTTCGTCTGGCTTCGAGCGCGCCCGTAAGCGCGCCCGCACACAGCGCGAGGAGCGGGACTGTCATTCGCTCAGCTTGGCAAGCCAGGTGTTCTCCGTGATCCTGCCGTCGTTGACGGAGACCTGGAGCTGGGTTTCTCCGAGGACGGAGGAGTTGGGCTTCAGTTCGGCCGCGTTCGCGCCGGGCTGGACGTCTTCCAGCTCGCTGCCTTCCGCGTCGGTGTGTTTGAGGATGAGCAGGTTTCCGCCGTCATCCACGCCGAACGTGTAGGTGATCTCCCCATCCGACGCATGGCAGAGCATATACTCCGTGTATGCGAGCGAGGAGGCCGACCGTGCGTTCGACAGGTCGACGGCGATGCGGGCTTTCTCTAGTTGGGCAGTGAACGCCGGGATCGCGATGGCGACCAGAATCGAGAGGATCGCAAGGACGATGAGCAGTTCCGCCAACGTAAAGCCTTTTCCACCGGTTTTTTTGGTGCGTTTCATAAGATTCCTTTCCTTCAAATCAAAACGCCGATGGCGCTGTAAACGGAAAGGAGCGGTATGAGGACGGAGAGGGCGAGCAGGGCGACGAGTAGTCCGGCAAAAACGGTCAGGAGCGGTTCGAGCAGGTTCAGCGCGCGTTCCGCGCGGTCCGCCGCTTCCGCCCCGCAGTACGCGCCCGCCTCCGCCAGTGCCGACGGCAGGGTGCCGGTCGCGTCGCCGACGGACGCGAGTGCGCAAAGCACACGCGAGAGGTTTCGGCTTTTCCGCAGGGCGGGTCCGAGCGGATTTCCGGCTTCGACCGCGTCCGCAAGGGATCGGACGTCCGCGGCGACGGCGGAATTTTCCGCCGTGCGTGCGGCGACCCGCAGCGCTTCCGGGAGCGGCAGCCCCACCGGGAGCAGCAGGGCGGCCGTGTCGGCGAAGCGCGCGGATGCGTCGAGCAGGGCGATCTTCCCAATTACCGGCAACCGTAGCCGTATCGTTCCGAGAACCCGCCTTCCGCGTTCGGTCCGCTTCACCAGACGGTGCAGTCCCCACAGCAGCGCGACCGCTGCCAGCGCGAACGGCCAGCCGGCCGAAATTACCGCCGTCCCCGTCATTAGAAAACGGGTGAACGCCGGGAGTTCCCCGCCGAACGTATCCAGCGCCGAAGCGAGCGCCGGGAGCAACCGGGTAGAAAGCAGATAAACGGTTAAAATGGTCAGAATGCCGAGGAGAAGCGGATATTGCAGAGCGGCGCGCACCTTTTTGCGCGCCTTCCGGCGATTCTCACAGTAGGTCCGCAGTCGCCGGAATGCTTCTGGGAGCCGCCGGTTTCGTTCCCCGGCGCGAACGGTCTCGACGAAAGGCTCCGGGACGCCAGGGTGGTGGGAGAGCGCGTCCGCAAGCGGTTCGCCGGCGGCGACGCGCTTTGCGCAGTCAGTCAGGACGACTCGCAGGGCCCGGTCGTTGGTCGCTTCCGCGATGATCGCGGTCGCTTCCGGGAGCGGCAGCCCCGCCCGCAGCACGGCGGAGAACTGCCCCGCCGCAAGCGCGAGCGCCCCGTCCCGGACCGGGCGTTCAAACAGAGCTGCGGACACGGTCGGCCTCCTCCTCCGTCGTGATGCCCCGCACGGCGAGGGCGCGGCAGTTCTCCGCGAGCATCTCGTCCGCTTCGCGCAGACGCGTGGGGGTGGCGCTTTCGCCGTCCGGGAAGAACGCGCAACCGAACGCTCCAGTCCGCCCCCGGAATCCGGACCCGCCGCAGGCTTCGCACCCGTCGCCGGTCCCGCCGCATCCGCCGCACACCCGCCGCACCAACCGCTGCACGACCACGCCTCGCAGGGTCTCCGCGAGCATTCCGGGGGAAACGGCAAGGTCGTTCATCCGCCCCGGAAGCGAGACGGCGTTCCGCGCGTGTACCGTCGCGAATACGGGGTGTCCTGTGATCGACGCACGGTGGACCGCCCGCGCGCTTTCCGCGTCGCGGATTTCCCCGACGGCGATGACGTCCGGATCCTGCCGCAGCACCGCCCGCATCCCGTCCGCGAAGCGCAAGCCCGCGAGCCCGTTGATCGGGACCTGGCTGACGCTGCTCATCGTGTACTCCACGGGATCCTCGAGCGTCACGACGCTGCGTGATTCTCCCGACAGGATCGAGAGCATCTCGTACAGCGTCGTGCTTTTCCCGGAGCCGGACGGTCCGGCAATCAGCACCAGTCCGCTCTCCATGCGGAGCATCCGATCATGGAATTCCAGCGCTTTCCCGGAAAATCCGAGCGCTTCCGCGCCGTGCGGACGCAGGGTCCTGTCTAAGAGCCGCACGACCAGCGCTTCCCCGCGTAGGGTCGGCAGGGTGGAAACGCGCACATCCGTCTGCCCGAGCGCAATCTGGCCGTCCTGCGGGATTTTTCGGTCGGTCAGGTCCAGCCCGGCGAGCACCTTTAGCCGTGCGTTCACCCGTTCGCCCAGTTCCCGTGGCAGGGTGCGGATCTGCCGCAGCTGCCCGTCAACGCGGACGCGGACCGCCATTTCATCGTCCCTCGGCTCAAGGTGGAGGTCGCTTGCGCGAAGTTTCAACGCCAGCGCGAGGAGTTCGTCGGCGGTGCTTGTCGCCGTACCGTCCGTCCGGTTGGTTTTCATGCCATTTCACGCCCTTCTCCGTTTCGACGTTTTTCGAGGGTTTCACCCTTTTTTAGCATATGCCGCACCTCCGTGGACGGCCCAATCGGACGAAAAAATCGCATTCCTTTTTTGACAAAATTTCATCGTTTGGCACAGAACATTTATTCGATTTTCGTGACCCGTAACCCCTTCGTCGGATCGGTTACGTGGCAAAAAAACAGAAAACGGGGGATTTGCCAGGAGTTAAACGGACAAATGCGGGTCTGGGCGGTTTTAATGAAGAACATACGTTTTTTAACGGGGGTTTGCGGGAAAAATGTCGAAAATGTACATTGGGAATATTTTTGAATGCATTGGAAATATTTTTTGTAAAATAGGTATTGCTTTTTCCGCAAAGTTGTGGTATGATAAAGGAGCGTTGGAAAGGGAGAATGAGCGCCCATGCCTGCGGAGTATTGTCAGGGGCAAGGGGGTCCCGCCCGAAAACGACGCGAAAACAGAGAGAAAACGAATGACAGAGAGAGAAAACGAATGTATGGCGAATGAAAAGCAGACAGAGCAGGTGAGGACAAAGGAGAGCGAGGAAGGCATTGACTTTGGTCACCTTCTGTCGGTTCTGTGGCACAGGGCGTGGCTGATCTTGCTGGCCGGGGTTCTGGCGGCGGCGATTGCGTTCGGCTGGGCCACGTACACGGTCCCGGAACTCTATTCCTCCACCGCGACGGTGTATGTCAACGATCCGACCAGCTACGGCATCTCGCTCGGCAATATTTCCATGGCGAGAAGCCTTGTGCAGACCTATCTGGTTTTGCTGCGCAACCGTACGACGCTGGAGATGGTCCTTGAAGCGGCGGACCGCGAGGGAGTCTATACGTATGGGCAGCTGAACGGCATGATCAGCGCCGAGGCGGTTGATGAGACCGAAGTGTTCACCATCACCGTTACGACGAACAACCCGGAGGAAGCGGCCCTGCTGGCGAACGCCATCGTAGAGGTCCTGCCGGTTCGGATCGAGGAGATCATGGACGGCGCGTCCATGCGCTTGGTCGACAGCGCCATCCCGAATTACACGCGGATCGGCTCGAATGTCACCCGTCAGACCGTCATCGGCCTGTTGGCCGGGATGCTGCTGATGTGCGTTCTGCTGATTTTGCTGGAACTGTTCAATGACGTTATTCGGGATGAAAGCCATATTCTGCAAACGTATGACATCCCGATTCTCGCCCGCGTGCCGGATCTGACGGAGGACGCCTCCGGGCATTACGGCTACCGTAAAGGCCGCGGATCCGAAAAAACGCCGCACGGCGGGTAAGGGAGCTGACCGGTATGTCCAAGAAAAAGGAAGTCGCGACGGCCGCGCAGCAGCGTAAAATGCTGCATAAGAACCTGAGCTTTCAGGCTGCGGAAGCGTATAAACTCCTGCGGACCAACCTGCAGTTTACCCTGCCGGACGACGACGAGAATGGCTGTCGTGTCATTGGCATCACAAGTTCCATTCACGGCGAGGGAAAGAGCACGACGGCGGTCAATCTGTCGTATACGCTCGCCGAAACCGGCAAGCGGGTGTTGCTCGTCGATGGAGACATGCGTCTGCCGTCCATCGGCAAGAAGATGGAGGTGCAGAATACCCCGGGGCTTTCAAACGTCCTTGCGGCATCGGGGAGCGACGTGAAGATCGCGATCCGCCCCTCAAACGTGTTTGACAACTGGCGCTTCGTCACATCCGGCGACATTCCGCCGAACCCGAGCGAGCTGCTCGGGTCCCGCCGGATGCAGTCGGTGCTCAAGGCGATGACGAAGGAATTTGATTACATCGTGATCGACCTGCCACCGATCAACGTGGTGTCCGACGCTTTGGTGGTTTCCCCGCTGCTGGATGGCATGCTGGTCGTTGTGCGGGAGAACTACACAGAGCGCAAGGAGCTTCGCGCCTGTATCCGGCAGCTTAATCTGTCAAACGCAAAGGTGCTCGGCATCGTCCTGTCGAACGTGAAAGACGAGCGCAAACGGCATGGAAAGTATCGCAAGAAGTACTATTCCAAGTACCGTTATGGGGAGCAGGAAACGCCGCAGACCGGGAGTTGACCCGCTGCCATGGTGGATTTTCACAGCCATGTTCTTCCGCAGATGGATGACGGCAGCCGGAACTTGGAGGAAAGCCTGTCTCTGCTGCGGATGCTCGCGGAGCAGGGGGTGGACCTCGCGGCGGCGACGCCGCACTTCTACGCCAATCGCGAATCGCCAGAACGGTTTCTGGAGCGGCGCGCGGAGGCGAATGAAAAGCTGAAAAGCGGAATGACGCCGGATCTGCCGGATGTCCGACTAGGCGCCGAGGTGGCGTACTTTCCGGGCGTTAGCCGTATCGGGGAACTCCCCGGGCTGATGCTGGAGGGAACGGACCTGCTGCTGCTGGAAATGCCGATGGAGCGCTGGGAGCAATACGCGGTGCGCGAGGTGCTGGAGTTGAGCTGCTCCGGGACGTGGACGGTGGTGCTTGCCCATATCGAGCGCTATCTCGCGATGCAGAGAACAAGCGTCTGGGAATCCCTGCTTGACAATGATGTGCAGATGCAGGTGAACGCCTCGTTCTTCCTTTCCCGCCGGACGTGCGGAAAGGCGTTGCGAATGTTGCGGGACGGACGGATCCATTGGCTCGGCTCGGATTGCCACAATCTGACGGCCCGTCCGCCGCGGATCGGAGAAGCATCGGAGGTGATCCGGCGGAAATTGGGCGACGGGTTTTTCGCGGAGTTTGACGCAAGGAACAGGAGCGGTTTGAAATGACGAAAAAAAAACGGTATCAGCTCATCGGCAGCCTGTGCCTGCTGGTGTGCTTGGTGTGCGCGACCGTCTTGCTGCTCTTGCATTCCTGCTCTTCGCCGCCGGCAACGCCGGAGGGTGGGCGGAGCGATGTTTCGACCGTTTCGTCGGAGTCGTCCGAAGCGAGTTCCGAACGTTCAGACTCGTCGGGAAGCGGTTCGCGGCCGGATGTAACGTCGGATACCAGTTCCAAGCCGGAACCGTTCGTCAGCCCGGTGGATTTCGATACCCTTCACAAGCAGTGCGAGGATATCTACGCGTGGCTCTGGATTCCGGGATCGGACGAATACCCCGGACGGGAGAACCCTGTGCCGGCGATCGACTATCCGGTCGTACAGGATTCTGGAGACGACAGCTTTTACCTTACCCACGGTCTCGACGGCTCGTCCGACCGTAACGGGACGCTCTACACGGAACATGCGCACAACGGTACGGACTTCTCCGACCCGGTCACGATCATCTACGGACACAACATGAAGTCCGGCTTGATGTTCGGTTGTATGCAGGAGCAGTTTTCCAACCCCGAATGGTTCGCGAACCATCAGGACATCTACATCTATATGCCGGAACGGACGCTCCGCTATCGGGTGTTCGCGGCGGTGCCGTACGGGACGGTGCACATCCTGTACTACTACGGAGACTTCCGGGAACGTGCAAAGGTCGCGGAATTTCTCGATTCCGTCTATAACGTCAACCGATTCGGGAAAAACTACAATGAGGATTGCACGGTCACGGAGAACGACCGCATCCTTGTGCTCTCCACCTGCCTGCCGCGCAGCGACGACGGGCGGTATCTCGTGCTCGGAAAGCTCGAGGAGGTACTCGGGGAGCCGCTTCCAGATTGAAAAAAGAAACACATGATAGAAATTCATATGCAGTATGCAGGAAAGGAAGAAAGACTTATGAAGAAAACACTTATGTTTGCCCTTGCCATCGCGATGGTGTTCGCGGCGCCTGTGACGGCTTTCGCGAATGCGTTCCGGGACAGTCCGTCGAACGTTCCGGCGCCGGAACTCACCGGGTACACGGTCACGCCCAGCGATTGGACCGGCGAAATCATCGTCACGCCTTACAGCAGGCGCGACACCCTGCCGAAAAAGGAACTGGGAGAAGAGGAAGACGCCTACAATTCCATCCGGGATGCGGGGAATGCTGTGCAGTTGGAAAGCCATCTTGCGCAGATCGCCGCCCGAAAGCATGTCGATCCGCAGAATCTGTTTGTGAGCGACCTGTTCGACGTGCGTGCGACCAAGGAGGGCATGGGCAGCGTGACCATCACCCTGAAATCGGATCGGTTCCGCAATTTCGTGGCGCTGCTGCATTTCGTGAACGACCAAGAATGGGTCGTCGTTGACAACGCAAGTTGCGATGGCACGACCCTGACCTTCACGGTGGATGAACTGTCCCCGTTCGCGGTGGTCGTTTCGAGCGAGGATTCGCCTCCTACCGGCGAATCGAACGACCTGACGACGACCGGTCTGCTTGCGCTTACGGTGCTGAGCGGCGCCGTCGGTGTGGGCTTCCTCGTGAAGAGCAGGCGCGAAGCCGCTTAAGGAACGCATCTCATGCGAAACGCACAGGGACGGTCCGAACGGGGCGGCGCGATTCGTATCTGTCTGCTCCTGCTCGCGGCGGTGCTTGTGTTCGGCGGAATCCTGTTTGTCACGAGCAGGTGGGAAAGCGATCATCGTACGTATTCCGGAGAAATCGGCGAACCGGATGACTGGCTGAGCCCGAAGGAGGATGTCCCGACTATTTGGGTCGGCGGACGGGAATACCGGGTGCGGGATTCCGTCGAAACCATCCTCCTTATGGGGCTCGACAGCGACGAGCAGCCGGACGAATCCGGGATTTCCTACAACAATGATCTGCGGGCGGACTTCCTGATGCTGCTGGTCATTGACAAAGAGGCCAAGACCTGCAGCTCGGTGCACATCGACCGCGACACGATGGCGAACGTCACCGTGCTCGGCGTCGCCGGGCAGAACCTCGGCACGACGTGGGAGCAGATTGCGCTCGCGCACACGTATGGGAGCGGTCGGCAGGACAGCTGCCGCAACACCGTCAAGGCGGTGCGGGATGTCCTGTACGACACGCCGATCGACCATTTCCTTTCGCTGACGATGGACGCGGTCCAGATCCTTAACGATGAGGTTGGCGGGGTGCCGGTCACGATCCCGGAGGACATGACCGCTATTGACGAGTCCTTTGTCGAGGGGGAGCGGATTACGCTCTACGGCGAACAGGCGCTTCGCTTTGTTCGCGCGCGGTCGGGGCTGGAGAACAACACCAATCAAGGCCGTATGGAACGTCAGAGACAGTACCTCAATGAGCTTTACGAAAAGGTTTTGTGGAACGTCTCCGTGGATGAGGAGTTCCCGGCCCGTGCGATTTCGAAACTGGCAAACTACCTGATTTCGGATTGCCGCGTGGACGAGTTGCAGGAGCTGATGGAGACGGCGAGCGCGTACGAGTTTGTGGGAATCGAGACGATTGAAGGCGAATCCGTGGTCGGCGATGACAATCGGATGGAATTCACGCCGGACCAGGAGCAGCTGGAACAACTGATTCTCGACCTGTTCTATGAACCGGTTGAGAATGCGGGGGACCCTTCGGGGGAGACCTCCGAAATTACGGAATCATAAAAACAGCAGGTGTCGTAATGGCGGCAAATAAGCAGATGAAGAAACGGTTCCACCTGCGGAACTGGAAGTTGGCGAGCATCGCCCTTGCGTTTTACGATGTGTTCGCCGTCACATTTTCCTATTTTTTTGCACTATGGCTTCGGTTTGACTGTCACTATTCGGAAATTCCCGAGGAATATTTGCAGCGCTGGCTCCACTTTGCGCCGGTTTATGCGTTGATTTGTCTCCTTGTGTTTTTCGCGCTGCGACTGTACCGGAGCGTCTGGAAGTACGCCAGCTTTTCGGAGCTGATTCGGACTATCGGCGGGACGGCTCTTACCGGCGTGTTTCACGCGGTGGCGCTTCCGCTGCTATTTGGCGGAATGCCGATTTCCTACTTTTTAATCGGGATCGTGCTCCAGTTCCTACTGGTGCTCGGCGTACGGTTCGCTTACCGATTCTGTCTGTTGCTGAAAGGCAGGCAGAAGACGGCGGGCGGCTGCCGTGTAATGCTCATCGGCGCGGGCGCGGCGGGGCAGATGCTTCTGCGGGACATCTATTCCTCCCCGGAACTCTGCGATCGGGTGCTCTGCATTATCGACGACGATGAAAGCAAGCACGGGCGGTACATCAAGGACATTCCGATCGTCGGTGGACGGGATGAAATTCTTGCAAGCTGCCAGAAGTATGCGATTGAAAAAATTTATTTTGCGATCCCCTCGGCGAAAGAGACGGATAAGCGAGACATCCTCGGAATCTGCAAGGAAACCGGCTGCGTACTCAAAACGTTGCCGGGGCTTTACCAGCTCGTGAACGGGGAAGTGACGGTCGGCCGCATGAAAGATGTGGCGATTGAGGATCTGCTTGGCCGCAAGCCTGTCACGGTCAACATGGATGAGGTTTTCGATTTCATCCGCGGGCGGACGATTCTCGTGACAGGTGGTGGCGGCTCCATCGGGAGCGAACTCTGCCGCCAGATTGCGAGCCATAAACCGAAACAGCTCATCATTTTTGATATCTATGAAAACAACGCGTACGACATTCAGATGGAACTTCGGGAGAAGTACCCGCAGTTGAATCTCGTCGTGCTCATTGGCTCGGTGCGCGACAGCCGTCGAATCAATCAGGTATTCCGCGATTATCGGCCGGAAGTGGTGTATCATGCCGCCGCGCATAAGCACGTCCCCCTGATGGAGGACAGTCCGTGCGAGGCGATTAAGGACAATACCATCGGGACCTATAAGACCGCGTACGCCGCGATGGCGCACGGGTGCAAGCGGTTCGTTCTGATTTCGACGGATAAAGCGGTCAACCCGACCAACGTGATGGGCGCGAGCAAGCGGCTGTGCGAGATGGTTATCCAGACGTTCGACCGCAAAATCCGCGCCGGGAAGGCGCAGGAGATCCCGCTGCTGTTCACGCATTACGCGAACGCGGAAGAAGTGAACCGGGATTTTGGCGAACTGCCAAAGCAGGTGGTCACGGAATTTGTAGCGGTGCGGTTCGGCAACGTGCTCGGCAGCAATGGCTCGGTGATTCCGCTCTTCAAGCGGCAGATCGCGAGCGGCGGTCCGGTTACGGTGACGCATCCGGATATCATTCGGTACTTCATGACGATCCCGGAAGCGGTGAGTTTGGTACTGCAAGCGGGTGTTTACGCCAAAGGCGGGGAGATTTTCGTGCTCGACATGGGGGAGCCGGTCAAAATCGATACTTTGGCACGCAATTTGATCAAACTGTCCGGATACAAACCGGATGTGGACATTCAGATTACCTATACGGGGCTCCGGCCGGGTGAGAAGCTGTTTGAGGAGAAACTAATGGCGGAGGAAGGCATGAAGACGACGCCAAACAAGTTGATTCACATCGGTTCTCCGCTTCCGTTTGACGAGGATGAATTCCTCAAGGAGCTTGGCTGGCTGATGGAAGCGGCGTATGAAAATGACCCGGATATTTGCCGGAAGGTCGCGTCGATCGTGGGGACCTACCGTGTCAAAGATGGGGTGACGTTAGAACTGACCGCAGCCGCGTGTTAAGTGGTGCTGAGTGGTTAAAGAAGCGGGCGGTGTGCGGGGAATTTTCCCCGCGTATCGCCTTGGGAGTGTGGCTTTTCGTGTACAAGAAGTTTTTTAAGCGGTTTTTTGACGTGGTGCTTTCCTTGCTCTGTTTGTTTGTACTTTCGCCGGTGTTGCTGATAGCGGGCATCGCGGTGAAGGCGAGCTCGCCCGGATTATTTCTTCGGAGAGAAACTTTTGGGAACGGAATAGGAAAGCTTTTGTTATAGTTGTTAAAACAAAGAAAAGTATACAAAGCCGACGTTGGGCAAGAAAACGGAGGAACGGAAAGAAGTGGCGACGATTCAGCCGTTTGAAAAAAAGATTCACCTCTCTTCTCCTACAATGCACGGGGAAGAATTTACGTACATGCGCTTGGCCTATGAGACCAATTGGATGTCCACAGTCGGTGAAAACATTAATGAAGTCGAAAAACAAGTTGCTGAGCGGGTTGGTTGCAAATATGCGGTGGCACTTTCCTGCGGGACTGCGGCGCTGCACCTTGCGATGAAGCTCGCGGGCGAGTGCCTTTACGGGATGCCAAAACCATATGAGGGAACTTTGCAGGGGCATAAGGTGTTCTGTACGGATATGACGTTCAACGCGACGGCCAATCCCATCGCGTATGAGAACGGCGAAGCGGTGTTCATTGACACGGAGTATGACACTTGGAACATGGACCCTGCCGCGCTCGAAAAAGCGTTTGCATTTTATCCGGACGTTCGGCTGGTGGTGCTGGTGCATCTGTATGGCACGCCTGCAAAAATTGACGAAATCAAGGCGATCTGCGAGCGCTATCACGCGCTTCTCATCGAGGATGCGGCGGAATCTTTCGGTGCAACCTACAAAGGCAAGCAGACCGGCACTTTCGGGGATTACAGCGCGATCTCCTTCAACGGAAACAAGATCATCACCGGCTCATCGGGCGGGATGTTTCTGACCGACAGCAAGGCGGATGCGGAGAAGGTGCGCAAATGGTCGACACAGAGCCGGGAGAACGCACCGTGGTACCAGCATGAGGAGATCGGCTACAACTACCGCATGAGCAATATCGTTGCGGGCGTGGTACGCGGGCAGATTCCGCATCTGGAGGAACATATCGCGCAGAAAAAGGCGATCTACGAGCGCTATCAGGAAGGATTCAAAGACCTGCCTGTGCGGATGAACCCGTACAGTGCGGACAGCGAGCCGAACTTCTGGCTTTCCTGTCTACTGATCGACTCGGAGGCAATGTGCCGGCAGGTGCGCGGCGACAGCGACGCCGCGTACATAAAGGAAAGAGGCAAGAGCTGTCCGACGGAGATTTTGGAGACGCTCGCAAAGTACAACGCCGAAGGGCGGCCCATCTGGAAGCCAATGCACTTACAGCCGATCTACCGGACGCATCCGTTTATTACGAAGGATGGGAATGGCCGCGCCGGGAGCAACGCGTATATTGCGAGGGAAAAGCCCGCCGACGTCGGGGCGGACATCTTTGCCCGCGGCCTGTGCCTGCCGAGTGACAACAAAATGACGCGGGACGAGCAAGATATTGTGATCGAAATCGTAAAAAGCTGCTTTGGGAGTTTGTAATGCGAAAAGTTAATTTATTTATAAAAAGGTTAGCCGATATATTTGGAAGCATATGCGGGATTATCGTTTTCTCCCCGCTACTGCTTATTATTTCGCTACTTATAAAGATTACTTCTCCTGGCCCTGTTTTCTTCTTGCAGGAGCGTTTGGGGAAAAACGGCAGGCCTTTCCGTATCATCAAATTTCGTACGATGGTTGTCAATGCGGAAAAAATCGGTGACGGATTGAGTGTCCGCTCTGATTATGACCCGAGAATCACGAAAATAGGACATTGGCTTCGAAAATCGAGTCTGGACGAGATACCACAAATTTTTAACGTACTCACCGGGAAAATGAGTTTTGTTGGGCCGAGACCGCCGGTTGCATACCACCCGTATGACGGATACGAGAAGTATCCGGAATGGGCAAAGAAGAGATTTGAAATGCGCCCTGGCATGACTGGCTTGTCCCAAGTTACTGTTAGAAACTCCGTATCGTGGGACGAAAGAATTAAAATCGACAATACATATATTGAGCAGTTTAATATATTGCTTGATATAAAAATACTGGTTAGCACGGTTGCTAGTGTCTTTAGTGCCAAAGATATTTATGCGAAAGGTGAAGAAGTTGATGCCCTAATAAACGAAAGGGAAGCAGTGAGGAAGTGAATACAAATGCTATCGGGAAAAAAGGTCACGCTTAGGCCGATCGTCAAGGAGGATATTCACGTATTAAACAAATGGAAAAACGATGAGGATGTTTTCAGGTTTCTGGGCGGGGGATATCAACCTATGTCTAAAGATCAGCAGGAGAAATGGATGGATTCGTTAATCGACTTAACAGGAAGCAGCCGCCGGTTTATTATAGCGGATCCTGATGGCAATCCCGCCGGCATGATCGGTTTATATAATATTCATTGGGTTCACCGAACATGTGAAATAGGGGTATATATAGGCGAAAGCTCTGCTCGCGGGAAAGGATATGCCAGTGATGCTTGCGCCGTATTGGAAAATTATGCATTTCAGTATTTAAATTTGAGAAAAATTAAACTTCAGGTTGCTTCAGATAATATTCCTGCCTATTCGATGTGGGAAAAACTTGGGTATAAAAAAGTGGGAGAATACTTGGAAGACCGCTTTATTACTGGTATGTATCATAATGTTTCGCTGATGGAAAAATTTTCTGCGGGGGGGGGTAAACCTAATCGGTTTTCTCTCTTGGGGATGTGTTCATGAATATCAAGCTTCGTGATTTCACGGCTGAAGACATCCCAAAGAAGGTAGATTGGGTCAATGACCCTAGCAATAATGCATTTCTGCATTATGATCTTCCGCTGGAAATTGAGAAAACCTCCAAATGGTTTGCGTCTGCAATAAAACGCTCCGATCGATATGATGCCGTTATTACGGTAGATGAAGTCCCTGTTGGTTTGATCGGTCTGTTAAATATTGATTCAAAGAACCGAAAAGCGGAATTCTATATCCTTATGGGCGAGAGCGCATACAAGGGAAAAGGAATTGCAACCAAGGCCGGAAACCTTCTTTTACAAGACGCGTTTGTGGCACGGGGCTTGAATCGAGTTTATTTGTATACAGAAACAGAAAATATTCCCGCTCAAAGACTTTTTAAGAAGCTCGGATTTGTGCGGGAGGGAAAACTGCATGACGATTTGATTTATTGCGGCAGATATGTAGAACGGTTCTTATATGCAATTTCAAAAGAGCAGTTTATAAGCGATGGCTTTGTCACACCTATCAGCTTTTTGGAGACAGTTGAGCAAAATAGGATCTACATCAAGCGCGACGATCTTTTCCCCTACTCATTTGGGGGAAACAAGGGCCGAAAGGCTGTAAACTTTTTTTGCGAAATAGACAGCGGGAAATTTGACTGCGTTGTCACGTATGGCAGCGGCAGTTCCAATCATTGCAGAGTGATAGCGAACATGGCTGCCGAGCGCGGCATGGAATGCTATATCATTTCGCCGGAAGAGGCATCGGAGAAGACCTATAATACCTTGCTAATGAAGGCGTTTGGCGCAAAAATTACGATTTGTCCGACCGAAGAGGTACATGAAACCATTGAGGCAGTAATGGAGCAGCTGAAAAGCGCTGGCAGGAATCCGTACTTTATTCCCGGCGGGGGACATGGCAATCTCGGCACACAGGCATATGTGGATTGTTTCCGTGAGATAAAGCATTATGAAAAAGAAAAACATATGCAGTTTGATTATATTTTCCACGCGTCTGGAACGGGAACTACGCAGGCAGGACTTATATGCGGTACGCTTATTGAAAAGGATCCGGTTCAAGTGATCGGAATCAGCATTGCTCGTAAAAAGCCGTATGGCAGAGAGGTTGTGCTGGACAGTGTTAAAGCGTATCTTGCAAGCATTCATGTGAATCGTTTCGCAGATCAAATCGATCGGGCTACCATTTTTGAAGATGCATACTGCCTAGGCGGCTATGGGAAAAGTAACGGTACCGTAAATGCTGTTATAAAAACAATGATGATAAAGCATGGAATTCCAATGGATGGCACTTACGTAGGAAAAGCTTATGCGGGAATGCTTGCTTACATCAAAAAATATAAAATATTCGATAAGAACATCCTCTTTATTCACACAGGGGGAACGCCACTGTTTTTCAATGAATTGGAAAATTGGCAATAAGGGATGAATGTACTAATCTTAAGCGTCGGCGCACGGAATAAAATCGTGCAGTATTTTCGAAAAACGCTGGGCGGAACAGGGAAGGTCATCGCTACGGATATGAGTCCTCTCGCCCCCGCCCTATATGAGGCGGACAAGCATTATATCGTTCCGCGCATAACTGAGCCGGACTATATGGATATCATTTTGGATATCTGCCAAAAAGAACAGGTAACCGGCGTACTTTCCTTGATTGATCCCGAGCTTTCCCTGCTTGCCGCGCATCAAGCGGATTTCCGGGCTGTCGGTACGCAGGTGATCGGTTCAAGCTACGAACTGTGTGAAATGAGTCTGGATAAGTGGCAGATGTACCAATGGTTGACAAAGCACGGTTATCGATGCGCCAAAACCTATGACGCGCTTGAAAGCTTTGAAAAGGCTTTGAAGAGTGGGGCCTTATCCTTTCCCGTGTTTGTGAAGCCTGCCTGTGGCAGCGCCAGCGTTTCCATTTCCAAGGCGTATAATTGGAAGATGTTGGAACTGCTGATGCGCCAAGAAAAAGGACTGATTGTTCAGGAGTATTTGCAGGGACAGGAAATCGGCGCAGATGTGTATATTGATATACTTTCTCATGAGGTCGTTTCAATCTTCACCAAAAAGAAGCTGGTCATGCGTGCCGGAGAAACTGACAAAGCGGTCTCTTTCAAGGATGAAAATTTGTTTCGGCTAATCGAGAAGTTTGTGACGGAAGCGGGCTATTGCGGTCAAATCGATATTGATATTTTTGAAGTCGACGGTACGTATTTCATTTCCGAGGTAAACCCTCGCTTTGGCGGCGGATATCCTCATGCCTATGCGTGCGGATGTGACCATATGCAGCTGATTCTAAACGACCTTAAGGGTGTTGCCAATAAAAAAACAATTGGAGCATACCGCGAAGGAATTTATATGATGAAATATAACGAAGTGCTTATGAAGGAGATTGACCGATGAGGATTCTCGGATATTTGCGAAATAAAGGATTTTGGTTTCTTGACGCGCTGAAGGGAAGCCCGGTGCGAAAAGCATACGATGAGATTCAATCGTTCGATTTGACCGATAGCGCCGATCCTTCTGTGCGGGAATATCAGCAGAGACAGTTGCAGATCTTAAAGGAGTCTGCTGTAAAGACCACAGAGTTCTATGCCCCTTTTGCCGACCGGGCGTTTGAGGAGTTTCCTGTTATCACCAAAAACGATATCCGCGCTCGGCAGGATTCATTCATGTCGTCCGCCTATAAGAAAGACGAACTCTTTCAAATGTCCACCAGCGGCTCGACCGGCACCCCGTTCATCTGCTATCAAGCAGCGGAAAAGAAGAAACGGGTGAATGCGGAGATCATCTATTACAGTGAGAAAGTGGGTTACCATCTCGGCGAAAATCTGAGTTATATCAGAACAGTGGTCCGCCAAGTGCAAAAGTCGCGATTTATGCAGTTCTTACAGAATCAGACGCTTATCAATTGTAAACGTCTCAGCGATGACGGGATAGAGACCATTCTGGATGAGCTTCGTCGGCAGTCCAAAAAAGGCGCGGTGACGCTTTTGGGGTACGGTTCTACCTTTACTGCACTCAAGGATTATATACGCAAAAAAAAAATCGATACGATTCCCGGCTTGCGCATTGCCGGCGTGATAAGCGGTTCGGATATGCTTTTTGATGAAACTAGGGAGGTTTGTTCGAGAGCCTTTGGAGGCGTTCCTATGGTTTCTCGGTATTCCAACGAAGAAAACGGGGTTTTTGGGCAGGACGAGGGAGTCAACAATGTTTTTCCGATCAACGAAGCGGACTATATCATCGAGATCCTCGATGATGATGGGAATCAGTTGCCGGATGGGACGCGAGGCAGGATCGTTGTCACGGATTTGTACAATTACGCTATGCCTTTGATTCGTTATGACACGGGAGATTTTGGCGCAATGGAGGTTCGGGAGATCAACGGCCGGAAAAAGCGCTGTCTCACCGACTTCAGCGGAAGAAAAGTGGATATACTATACAATACAAACGGCGACGCCCTTTCTCCGTACTTAGTAACCAACTATATGTGGTCGTTTACCGATGTGGCACAGTTTCAGGTCATTCAGAAAAATCAAAAACGATATCTATTAAAATTGAACGCACCGAAAACGTTTACCCGCGAGGGGGAGGTTGTTGAACTTATGAAACAGCTTCTTGGCCAGGATGCGGAGATCGCGGTGGAACGGGTGGATGAAATTCCGGTTTTGTCGTCCGGCAAAAGACGCTATATCGTGAACGAATGGAAGAAGTAAGGAGAAAAAGGCCGGTGTCTAAAGTTTATATTGAACACAGGAAAACCGATTATCCGACCGGGACGTTTGGTTTTGCGCCGTCCGAAAACTATCCGGAATATCGGTGGAGCGACATCAGCAGCGAACCCAACGAAGTTTATGATATGGTCAGGGAATGTCTTCACGGATACGGACTTGACAATGAGCATTTTGGAACGAAAGACTGGAACCCGCTGGGAGAAATAATTCGTAAAGGCGACACTGTTGTAATCAAGCCTAACTGGGTGGAGGATAAAAACGAAAACCGAAAGGGCGGAATTGCGTGCCTAGTGACTCATGCCGCCATTATTCGGGCGATGATCGACTATGTTTTCATTGCGTTGGGGGGGGGGAGATCATACGGGCAAACTTGTTATCGGCGATTCCCCTATGCCGAACTGCAATTTTGAAAACCTGATGGAAAGCGCAGGCTACAATGCCGTTTGGCGGTCATGCAAAGCGCGTGGGATCGCGTTCGAGGTTAAAGATTTTCGTGAGGATGTGGTCACGGGATTCGCCAACGAAGTAAAGAAAACGGACGGTTCCTCGGAAAAAATCATCGACCTTGGAAAAGATTCTCTGTTTTCAGACAGCGAATACAATATAGGGAAATACCGTAATGGGATACTAGACGCCACAAAGATGAATACGTATTACCATACTGCGGGGCACCACCGTTACGGGATCAATCAGACGTTGATAGATGCGGATGTGATCATCAATCTTCCCAAACCGAAAACGCACCGAAAGGCGGGATATACCGCCGCGCTCAAAAATTACATCGGGATTTGTTCAAGAAAGATTTCAATTCCACACAATGTGATGGGAAATGAAAAAGAAGGCGGGGATACTTACCACGGTCCCAAATTTGTTTTCGAAACTGAGCAGCGAATGCGGGATATGCAGAACAGGCTGCAAACAGAGCAGCGCCATATCGCCGGTTTTTTGGTCAAGTGCGCGCGCACGCCTTTCTGGGCATTCAGACAATTGACGCATAAGAAATATTTTGGCACGGGAAATTGGTATAAAAACGATACCATTTGGCGCTCGATACTTGATATTAACAGGATTATCCTGTATGCGGATAAGGACGGAACCATGACCGACTGTCCGCAGCGACGCTTCTTTTCGCTGGGAGACATGATTGTCGCCGGGCACAAAAATGGTCCGTTGGCGCCGTCCCCGATTGATATCGGAGTTCTTGTGTGCAGCGAGGATCCGGTAGCCTTTGATTGGGCGGTGATCAATTTGATGGGTCTGCAATACGAGTATCTTCCGGTGCTGAATCGAATCCCGGAAATAGAGCGATATCCGCTATATCATGCGCAACCCGAGGAAATAAAAGTGTATTCAAACGAGGCGGATCTGAATGGGACAACAATAAAAAATATGCCGATTGCTCCATACGGCTACTTTATGCCTGCCGATGGGTGGGAGATCATCAGCAGAAAAAACACGAATGGAGAACCGCCTCAACCGAAGATTTTATAATTGTATGCCGGTGTATGCCGGCTTGTTTGGGAGGGCAGTAGTGAGAATCCTGATTTTCGGAAATGACTTATGCGGATTATTCAATTTTCGCCGCGAGGTCTTTCAGGCAATGCTCGATGTCGGATATGAGGTGTATATATGCGCGCCAGACGATTCACGAAATGATTCTTGTATTTCAAAGTTTACGCAAATGGGATGTATTTTTGAACCCTATGAGTTTGATCGGCATGGTACAAATCCGTTTGCGGAACTGCGCATGATTCGTGATTACAAGAGAATCATAAAAACCGTTTCTCCCGACGTTGTTCTTACCTATACGATAAAACCCAACGTGTACGGCGGGATGGCATGCGCCGCGCTTAAAGTTCCGTATATTGCCAATATAACTGGTCTTGGCACTGCGGTGGAAAACGGCGGTATCCTTCAAAAAATAACGCTCTTCCTTTATAAGCGTGGACTTCGCAAGGCTCAAAAGGTCTTTTTCCAAAATTCCGAAAATCGCGATTTCATGCTCAGACACGGCGTTGTAAAAGGCGAATATGATCTGCTCCCCGGCTCGGGAGTAAATTTGGAATATTTTTCGGTTCTTGACTATCCAAATAAGGAGCGAGCAGAATTTGTCTTTATCTCCCGTATCATGAAGGAAAAGGGAGTAGACCAATATTTGGAGGCGGCGGAATATATAAAGGGTAAATACCCAAACGTCGTCTTTCATGTGTGCGGTTCCTGCGAGCAAGGCTATGGGGAAAGACTGAAAAAACTGCACGAAAAGGGCATTATTGTTTATCACGGAACGGTAAACGATGTGCGGGAAGTATTGAAAAACGTATATTGTACAGTTCACCCCACTTATTACCCCGAGGGAATGTCCAACGTGCTGCTGGAAAGCTGTGCATCCGGGCGGCCAATCATCACGACCGATCGGGCAGGATGCCGCGAGATCATCGACGATGGTGTGAACGGCTATGTTGTTAAGCAAAAAGATAGCAAGGATCTAATTGAGAAGATCGAAAAGTTTCTTGCCCTTCCGTGGGAGGAAAAACGGCAGATGGGCCTTAACGGGCGCAAGAAGGTCGAGAAAGAGTTTGACAGACAAATTGTTGTGGATGCTTACCTGAAGGAAATAAATGCGATCGGCGGGTCATCGCCTGGAAAGAAAGAGAAACGCTGTGACAACTGAAATCCCCAAAGCCGTACTTGTAACGGGCGCGGCGGGCTTTATCGGTGCAAACCTCGTGCTGCGGCTGCTTGCGGAAACGAACGTCCACATTGTCGGCGTTGACAACGTGAACGACTATTATGATGTATCGCTCAAAGAATATCGGCTCGCGCAGATTGCGCAGACTGCGGCAAAGATGGGCGCGGACTGGACGTTTGTGCGCGGGAATATCGCGGACAAGCAGTTAATGGAATCGCTTTTTGAAAAATACGACTTCGACGTCGCCATTAACCTTGCTGCGCAAGCGGGCGTGCGCTACTCCATTAGCAATCCCGACGTGTATATAGAATCAAACATTATTGGCTTCTATAATATCCTTGAAGCTTGCCGACATCATCCGGTCAAGCATCTCGTGTACGCTTCCTCATCCTCGGTTTATGGTTCCAACAAGAAGGTTCCCTACTCCACCGATGACAAGGTGGACAACCCTGTTAGTCTCTACGCCGCCACAAAGAAGTCCAACGAGTTGCTGGCGCATGCATACGCGAAGCTGTACAGCATTCCCTCGACAGGTTTGCGCTTTTTCACGGTCTATGGTCCGGCTGGCCGTCCGGACATGGCGTATTTCGGCTTTACAAACAAGCTGATCAAAGGACAGACCATTGAAATTTTCAATTATGGCAACTGCAAGCGGGATTTCACCTATGTGGATGACATCGTAGAGGGCATCGTTCGGGTCGTGCGGCGCCCGCCGGAGAAACAGGTCGGCGAGGACGGGCTTCCAATTCCGCCGTACAAGATTTATAACATCGGAAACAATCACCCGGAGAATCTGCTGGACTTTGCGGACATCCTTCAGCAGGAACTGATCCGCGCAAGGGTGTTGCCCGAAGGGTACGATTTCGAGGCGCACAAAAAACTGGTCCCCATGCAGCCGGGAGATGTGCCGGTCACCTACGCGGACACGAGCGCGCTTGAGCGGGATTTCGGGTATAAGCCGAGCACGCCGCTACGGGAGGGCCTGCGAAAGTTTGCCGAATGGTATAAGGAATTCTATAAAATATAAGGAGCGCGTATGAACATTGCAGTCGCAGGAATCGGTTATGTCGGGCTGTCCATCGCCGTGCTGCTCTCCCAGCACAATCATGTCACCGCGGTGGATATTCTCCCCGAAAAGGTGGATTTGATCAACAATAAAAAATCTTTCATACAGGATGAATGCATAGAGACCTATCTTGCGCGGAAGGAACTCGACCTGACGGCGACCACCGACGGGGACAGCGCGTATCGAAATGCGGATTTCGTCGTCATTTCCACGCCGACCAACTACGACGAGAAGAAGGACTATTTTGACACCTCGTCGGTGGAATCGGTGATTCGGCAGGTCATCGACGTCAATTCCGACGCCGTTATCGTCATCAAATCGACGGTACCGGTGGGGTTTACGGAAACGGTGCGTGCAAAATATAACTGCGACAACATTCTGTTTAGCCCCGAATTCCTGCGGGAGGGCAAAGCGCTGTACGACAACCTGTATCCGAGCCGCATCATTGTCGGCGTTCCGGCGGGCAATAAACGGCTGGAAAAAGCGGCGCGTCAGTTTGCCGGCCTGCTTCAGGAGGGCGCCGTCAAGGAGAATATCGAGGTCCGCTTCATGAACCCGACCGAGGCGGAGGCGGTCAAGCTGTTTGCCAACACGTATCTTGCGCTCCGGGTCAGCTTTTTCAACGAACTGGACACCTACGCGGCGGTTCGGGGACTGGACACGAAGTCCATTATCGAGGGCGTAGGTCTTGATCCGCGCATCGGCAATCACTACAACAATCCGTCGTTCGGTTACGGCGGGTATTGCCTGCCCAAGGACACCAAGCAGCTTCTGGCCAACTATCGGGACGTTCCGCAGAACATCATTTCGGCGATCGTGGCGGCCAACAGTACGCGAAAGGATTTCATCGCGGAGCAGATCCTTGCCCGGCGCCCCGGAGCGGTCGGCGTCTACCGTCTGGCAATGAAGGCCGGATCGGATAACTTCCGGCAGAGCAGCATTCAGGGCGTGATGAAGCGAATCAAGGCGAAGGGCGTTGAAGTGGTCGTGTATGAACCGGCCCTCCCCGCGGACGATTTCTTCAACAGCCGCGTGATTCGGGATCTGGATGAGTTTAAGCGAATGAGCGACGTGATTCTGGCGAATCGATACAGCGAGGAAATCGCCGATGTGATGGATAAGGTGTATACCAGAGATTTGTATTTCAGGGATTGAGCAAAAACGGAACCATGAAGATTTTGTTTCTAATCGACAGCCTTGCCGGCGGCGGCGCGGAAAAACTGATCCACGACCTTTTGCCCCTGCTGAATTCGCAAAAGGGCTGCGCCTGCGAGCTTCTGATCCTTTCCGAGCAGGGGGAAAAATATCTGGGCGGTTTGCGGGAACACGGGGTTCCTGTCGATGCGGTTCCCGCGGATTGCTCCAGCCATTTCCAAAGGGTAAGATATATAAGGAAGTATATTTCCGACGGCGAGTATGACGTCGTTCACGCCAACCTGTTTCCCGTTTTCTACTATTGCGCATTGGCGAAGCGGTTGACGGGAAAGCGGTTCCCCGCTCTGGTGATGACGGAACACAATACGGACAACCGGAGGAGACACCATAAAATCCTGCGGCGGATCGAGCGTTTCATATACCGTTCGTATGACCACGTTATTTCCATCAGCGATGCGACGCAACAACAGCTGCTCGACTGGCTCCGCCCGTCAAGGAAATGGGCGGATCGGTTTTCGGTTATCTATAACGGGATTCCCCTGCGGCAGTTTACGGAAGCGCGGGCCTATCCCAGGCGCGAGCTTTTCCCCGGCATTGCGGATACGGATGTGCTGCTGTGCATGGCAGGCTCCTTTACCGAGCAAAAAAATCATGACGGAATGCTGCGGGTTATGGCGCTTCTTCCGGAAAACTATAAGCTGCTTTTGGCCGGCGAGGGTGTTCTTTATCCGGAAATCACGGAACAAATACGGCGCATGGGACTGGACAGGCGGGTTGTCTGCCTTGGCTTCCGGAAGGACGTCGCCGAGATTATGCACACGGCCGATCTCGTCGTGATCCCGTCAAAATGGGAGGGATTCGGCCTGATCGCGGCGGAGGCGATGGCCTGCGGGAAGCCCGTTGTCGCCTCGAATGTGTGCGGATTGGCGGAAGTTGTGGGAAACGCCGGGATTACCGCGGACTGTTCCCGACCGGCGGAGTTTGCGCAGGCGATTTTACGGTTGGAATCGAAGGATCTTTACGGGGAATGCCGGAAAAACGCGGAGCAAAGGGCGGAACGGTTTTCGATCGCGCGGATGCGCGATGCGTATATGCGTGTTTTTGAATCCTTGCTAAAATGTCGCCCGAGAGGGGTTTGCTGATTTTGAGCTTTTGCGTGTTGCTGATTTTGCTCTGTTTCCTGGCCTTTTGGAATATGATGACCGGCGAAACGGATTCGGATTACCTGATCATGGTGATCATCGGCGTTTTTTCGCTCGTGTATCTGGCGGAAGAACTGGTGAAGGAAAAGCACCGCCATGACGTGAGGATCCCTTTGGTCCTGGGGTATTTCTTCAGAATCGCCCTGATGCTCTGGGATCTGTACGGACGGTCGATCTATATGCTGCCGCACAGCGGAGCCGACAGCGAGGGGTACTACCACAGCAGCGTCAAGTTCGCGCATGGAATCGATAACGGATACGGCGCGATGTTCCCGGACGTGATGGGGACGATCTATTCCATATGCGGGACTACGTCGAGACTTTTCGGGCAATTCATCATCGTGCTGTTTTCGGTCGCCGCGATGCATATCGCGGGGGCGATCATGAAGGAGCTCGGCGTCGATCGGAAAACCAGGGAAATCAGCATGTATATCCTATGCCTGCTGCCGAACTTCGCGATCCTGTCCGCCGTCTTTATGCGCGAATCCATCATTATGATGTTCATAGCGATCTCCCTGTACTTCTTTGTGCGGTGGTTCAAACGGAAAAAGGAGTGGTATTTCTGGGCCGCCTTCGCGGCGGTGTTCTGCTCGGCCGCCTTTCACGGCGGAACCGTCGGGATGGCGGTGGGGTATATCGTCGTAAGATTCGTGTACAGCAGCCGGCAGGGAAAATTGAAAATGTCCGCTTCGGGCGCGGTCATGGCGACGGCGCTGGTCTTCGTTATGACGTTCCTCTATAACAACTACGGGGACAAACTGTTTGGGAAAATCCCGGATATTGAGGACATATCGGATATCGCCGCCACCTATACGCGCGGGGGATCCTCCTATGCCCGATACGTCGGGAACAGCGATACCCCGCTCAACATGATTCTTTACACGATTCCGAGAATGATATACTTCCTCTTTTCGCCGTTCCCGTGGCAATGGAGAGGATTGTCGGACGTCATCGCTTTCTGTTTCAGCGCGATGTATTACGCGGTCACGCTCGTGCGCGCGGTCCGGTATTTGGCGAAGGGGAATCAGGAGAACCGGGAGATCGTCATTCTATTGCTGGTTCTCGCCGCGTGCACGGCGTTCGTATTCGGATGGGGCGTGACGAATACGGGAACGGCGACCAGGCACAGGGACAAGGTGATTGTCCTGTACGCGGTGCTGTACAGCCTGACGGCCGTCAAAAAGCCCTCCGAAAAACGTCTTTCGTCATAAAAACAGCGGGGAAAGGAGACGCTTGGCATGGAGATCCTTCAGTTTGGATTGAATACGAATTTGGGCGGCATAGAGATTTATTTGAAGACCTTATGGTCGCATCTCGACCATAGCCGGTACCATTTCAGCTTCGTTTATATGGCGGATACGGACGAGCTCCCATGCTTTTACGAGGAACTGAAGCAGGGCGGCTGCGATTTCTACCGCGTGACGCCGCGGCGCGTTTCCGTCAGGCGGAATCGAAAGGAAATGTCGGAGCTGTTTGCAACGCACGCGTTCGATATCCTGCATTTCAACAGCAACACGCTGAGCTATATCTTCCCGATTGCGGCGGCGGTGAAAAACGGATGCGGGGTGATTGTCCACGGGCATAGCTCTGCAACCGCGCGGGCGATCCCGCGGGTTCTCCATACGGTCCATCGGGCGGGCTTGCGGCATATGGACGTCGTTCGGATCGCCGTATCGTCCGCGGCGGGCAAATGGTTCTTTGGGAACGACGATTTTACGGTCTTCCTCAACGGGATCGAGACGGAGAAGTTTCGGTTCCGGGAAGAGGACCGGAACGAGACGCGGCGGGAGGCGAACTGTACGGATCGGCTCGTGATCGGCCATGTCGGGACGTTTATACCGGCCAAGAACCACAAGTTTATGATCGAGATACTGGAAAGGACGGTCCGGTTCCGTCCGGACGCCGTGCTCTGGCTGATAGGGGATGGGGACAGCAGTGAAATCCGGCGGCTGGCGAACGAAAAGGGGCTGTCGGATCGGGTGGTGTTCTGGGGGAAAAGAACCGATTTGCCCAGGCTTTATGCCGGGATGGATGTGTTTTTGTTCCCTTCCCTGTTCGAGGGCTTCGGCCTGGTTCTCCTGGAGGCGAGGTGCGAGGGCCTGCCCTGTTTGGTTTCGGACCGCGTGCCCGGCGAGGCCAAGACCTTCGCGGACAGCATTTTTCCGTACAGTCTGGACGCGCCGGCCGAGGATTGGGCGAGGGAGCTGCTGAAAGTAGCGGAATGCCGGAAGGAGGACAGGGCCGCCTGCCGGTTTGATATCGTGAAGGCGGGGTTTTCGATCGAGGAGGAGGCGAAGAGAATGGAGGCGCTCTACGAGCGCATGAAGTCCGGGGAGGTCCCGAAATAGACGGCGGGGTTTTCCCCGTGAAATCTTAAGAAAGAGGATATGATACGGGGGGATCCCTATCATAAACGGAAGTACATGGAGAATGCGAAAGTAAGCGTTATCGTCCCGGTCTACAATGCCGGCCGGTACCTGAGAAGATGCCTGGACAGCCTGATCGGGCAAACGTATCGGGAGATTGAAGTGATCTGCGTTGACGACGGCTCCACCGACGGCAGCGGGGAGATATGCGACGAATATGCCGAAAAGGATCCGCGGGTTCGGGCGGTGCATAAGGAAAACGGAGGGGTTTCCTCCGCCCGCAACAAGGGCCTCGAGCTTGCAGTGCGGGGGGGGGTACGTCGCATTTGTGGACAGCGATGATTCTGTGGATCCCGATTATATTCAAACGCTGTATGAGAATGTAGGGGATGCGGACGCGGTGGCCTGCGGCGGACGCGAAGTGGCCGACGGCACGGTGGTCCGAACCTATATGCCGGAAGATAGAATTTACGAAACGAACCGGCAGATTCAAGACGCCTACAAACAGAAAGGGAATTTATTTTCACTGTATCGAGCGCCCTTCACAAAACTGTACCGAAGCGGCGTGATCGGGGAGCTGCGGTTTGATGAAAGCTTGAAGGCGGGCGGGGAGGACATCGTTTTCAACATAGAGTTCCTGCGGAAAGCGTCTAAAGTGAGGACCATCCGGTATTGCGGATACAATTACTATTCCAATACGGATAGTATCACGCGGAGCAGAGCGTTGCGGTATTGCGAAACGAAAGAGGACGAATACGGGCATTACCGCAAAATCAGGGAGGCCGCCCTAAAAAAGTGGGGATTTCAGGATGATTTTTTCCTGGAGGAGGAGAAACGGAGAAAGGTGCTGCGTTATTTTGCGCAGGTGCAGAATATGCTGTTGCCCGGAACCCCGTACAGCAAGAAACAGGTCCGGGAAAAAATAAAGGAAATCCATGCGGATCCGACGTTTGCGCAGGCGGCGCGTTCGTATGCGTATAAGGACCTGCCGCTCCGGGGGAAACTCGCGAAATTGAGCGCTCAATTCGATATGCCGCGGTTCACGGTGTGGATGTTTTCGTGCGTCACTTGGGCGCAAATCGCGGTTGGCAGGTCGGCGAAATTAAGCAAATGGGTCAATCAATGCAGGAAGCGATAGGACAAAGAAGCCGGTACGGGCGATGGAGGGCGTAAAAAAGGCACAATGAATGAACTGCAGAACAAGATTTTGGAAATATAGAAAGAAATATGGAACTATAAAATCTTAAGAAAGAGGATATGATACGGGGGGATCCCTATCATAAACGGAAGTACATGGAGAATGCGAAAGTAAGCGTTATCGTCCCGGTCTACAATGCCGGCCGGTACCTGAGAAGATGCCTGGACAGCCTGATCGGGCAAACGTATCGGGAGATTGAAGTGATCTGCGTTGACGACGGCTCCACCGACGGCAGCGGGGAGATATGCGACGAATATGCCGAAAAGGATCCGCGGGTTCGGGCGGTGCATAAGGAAAACGGAGGGGTTTCCTCCGCCCGCAACAAGGGCCTCGAGCTTGCAGTGCGGGGGGGGGTACGTCGCATTTGTGGACAGCGATGATTCTGTGGATCCCGATTATATTCAAACGCTGTATGAGAATGTAGGGGATGCGGACGCGGTGGCCTGCGGCGGACGCGAAGTGGCCGACGGCACGGTGGTCCGAACCTATATGCCGGAAGATAGAATTTACGAAACGAACCGGCAGATTCAAGACGCCTACAAACAGAAAGGGAATTTATTTTCACTGTATCGAGCGCCCTTCACAAAACTGTACCGAAGCGGCGTGATCGGGGAGCTGCGGTTTGATGAAAGCTTGAAGGCGGGCGGGGAGGACATCGTTTTCAACATAGAGTTCCTGCGGAAAGCGTCTAAAGTGAGGACCATCCGGTATTGCGGATACAATTACTATTCCAATACGGATAGTATCACGCGGAGCAGAGCGTTGCGGTATTGCGAAACGAAAGAGGACGAATACGGGCATTACCGCAAAATCAGGGAGGCCGCCCTAAAAAAGTGGGGATTTCAGGATGATTTTTTCCTGGAGGAGGAGAAACGGAGAAAGGTGCTGCGTTATTTTGCGCAGGTGCAGAATATGCTGTTGCCCGGAACCCCGTACAGCAAGAAACAGGTCCGGGAAAAAATAAAGGAAATCCATGCGGATCCGACGTTTGCGCAGGCGGCGCGTTCGTATGCGTATAAGGACCTGCCGCTCCGGGGGAAACTCGCGAAATTGAGCGCTCAATTCGATATGCCGCGGTTCACGGTGTGGATGTTTTCGTGCGTCACTTGGGCGCAAATCGCGGTTGGCAGGTCGGCGAAATTAAGCAAATGGGTCAATCAATGCAGGAAGCGATAGGACAAAGAAGCCGGTACGGGCGATGGAGGGCGTAAAAAAGGCACAATGAATGAACTGCAGAACAAGATTTTGGAAATATATAAGGAAATAAAGAAGCTGTGCGATCAACATCAATTGCGCTATTTTGCAATAGGCGGGACGTGCTTGGGCGCGGTGCGGCACAAGGGTTTTATTCCTTGGGATGACGATATGGATATCGCGATGCCGGATAAAGACTATAAGCGTTTTATGGAAATAGCGGAAAAGGAATTACCGGACAATCTGAAGGTAATAGATTCCGTCAAAATCGAGCGCTGCACGAATACATTCAACAAAGTGCACGATATTAACACGACATTTATCAGTTCATGGGAAGAGGATTTCCCGGATCTGCACAAAGGCGTATACGTTGATATTATGCCGTTGTGCGGATTGCCGCCGAAGGGGATCAGGCAAAAAATATATCTCGCAAAAAACAAAATGCTCTACAGCTTAAATTATTGGAGAAGAACAAACCTTAAGCCCAAAAAATTTGTTCATAAGATTTTGTACATATTGACCAAACCGCTGAATCACTTCGTGGCCTATGATTTCTGGTCTAACCGTTTGGAAAAGCTGAGAGAGAAATATCCTTTTGATACGTCGGAGTATATCGGGTTTACATGGAGTTTTCGCCCCGAGAAACGGTTTTTCAAAAAGGAGCTGTTTGACGGATGCGTCGAGCTGCCATTTGAGGACACAACGATGCCATGCCCGCAAGCGTATCATGAATACCTCACGCTGGATTTTGGAGATTATTTAAAGATACCGCCGGAAAGCGAAAGGAAAGGCCGACACGGGGATATCGTGGATATTCACAGGCCATATACGTATTATTCGGCAAAGAAGGGGAAATAGCATGATGACAATCGGTTATACAGCAGGTGTATACGACTTATTTCATATCGGGCATCTCAATTTATTTAAGAACGCAAAGGGAATGTGCGATAAATTAATTGTCGGTGTTACCGTAGATGAACTTGTCGCCTACAAAGGCAAGCATGCGATGATTCCGTTTGAAGATCGAATTGAAATTGTTCGCAGCTGCAAATATGTGGACGCCGCTATTCCGCAATATGATATGGACAAGCTGACAGCCTGCAAAAAACTTGGCGCCACGGTGATGTTTGTCGGAGACGACTGGTATGGAACCGAGAAGTGGCGGGAGTACGAGAAGAAATTTGCTGAAGAAGGTATTAAAATCATTTATTTTCCCTATACAAAGGGCATTTCGTCTACGCAAATCACGAAAGCGTTAAACGCGGTGAGAGGGGAGCAAAAATGACGGTTGACAAGAAGTATTGCATGAGTTCATTTTTGATGTATCGGACGATTGCGGACGAACTAAAATGCTTCTCGGAAGATTTGATCCCCAATTTATATCATCAGTCAAAGGACCTTTTCCCTGTCCGCACAAGTCAAGCGCTTGAAGCGTATCTTCGAAAGCGGGTGGAACGCATTTGTGCGCGGCAAAAGGTGGCTCTTGCCCTGAGCGGAGGGATCGACTCGGCAATTTTGGCGAAGTTTATGCCGAAAGGGTCTGTCGCTTATACATTCAAATGCGTGGTACCGGGCATCGAAGTGGTCGACGAAACTCCGGCCGCCAAACGGTATGCGGAGGCGTGCGGTTTGGAACACCGTGTGGTGGAAATTTATTGGGAGGATTTTGAAAAGTATGCTCCTATTCTGATGCGGCATAAAGGGATGCCCATACATTCCATCGAAGTCCAAATCTATAAGGCCGCTCTTCAAGTAAAGGAAGACGGATTTGATACGTTGCTGTTTGGGGAAAGCAGCGACGTCACATACGGAGGGATGAACGGTTTGCTTTCCAAAGACTGGCTGATCGGAGAGTTTGTTGACCGATATTCCTACGTCCTCCCGTATAAAGCTTTAAAGGATCCCGAACTCGTTTTGGAGCCGTATAAAAAAGTTGAGAACGACGGTCGAGTTGATGCGCATCAATTTTGCAGAACCACTTTCTTGGAAGAGGGGCTGGGAAGTTATTCAAATGCTTGTCAATGCGCCGGTGTGGAATTGAAAGCGCCTTATTCCGAAACGGTTTTAGCGGAACCGCTGGATTATAGCCGTGTGAGAAACGGCGAGAATAAATATCTTGTGCGTGAGGTATTTCAAAGGTTATATCCGGATTGGAATGTCCCGCCTAAGGTTCCGATGCCGCGTCCTATGAACGAGTGGATGGCAAATTGGGAAGGACCCACTCGTCCGGAGTTTTGGCCGCACTGCACGGATCATATGACCGGCGACCAGAAGTGGATGGTTTGGGCACTGGAGAGGTTTTTAAATATGGTAGATAACAATATTTCACGCGGGGGGGGGGTAGAGACGATATTTGAAGGTTCCCTGATTGTGCTCGCTTGCCTTATCCATCCTGATGAGGGGGTGAGGGCATGACGGCAGACAAAAAATACTGCAGGAACTCGTCTTTAAGGTATTGTACGGATCATATGGCAATGCTTTTCAGAACGCTTGAGAAAGGATTATAAATGATGGGGATTCCATTTTTGAAAAAGATTGCCTCCGAAACAAAGAGCGGCAGAGCGGCCACAATTCTCCTGAAAAGGAAGGAAATAAAGAAGGAAATCAGACGACAACTTGAAATGCGCTTGGAGGACGCGCCGAGCAAGTGGCAAGTGAACTGGTGTTACCGGGATTATCTTCGATTTTATGTTCGCTACCGGGGTTCGTTGGACGTTGACTATTTCAATTCGCAGCTTTATCGAAAAAGCGAATTTGTCAGGAGAGAGTCCTTTGCGACGCACATCCGCTTTACTTGGCGGGACGCCTGCCAAGAGAAAACGTATTGGCCCGTTTTCAACAATAAAATAAAGTTTTATACGGCGTTTTCGGAGGATCTGCATCGGAAATGGCTTGTGGTCGATAACAGCACGACCGATTCGGAGATCCGCGAATTTGCGGATCACTGTCGCGGCCATATTTTCACAAAGGAGCCGGAGAGTTGCGGCGGAAAAGACGTTGCCTTCTGGAATATTGAACGGGAAGGGGCGCTCCGCGAGCTGTTGGAATTTTGCCGCGGGCGGAAATCGCCTTTGATCGTGGAAGAGGCGCTAAATCAATGCGATGACATTGCATCTTTTTCCAATTACAAGGCAGTCAATACCTTTCGGATCATTACGATCGTAGACGAGTCCGGCATCCCGCACGTTGCGAAAGCGGCGTTTCGAATGGGCAGGAGCGATCAATTTGTGGATAATTTCTCCGGGGGGGGGTATATTAGCGTATATTGATGTGGAAACGGGCGTGGTATGCAGTCCCGCTTCCGATAAGGCAGGGAAAGAATACCTTTTCCATCCGGACAGTCATAAACAAATTATAGGATACCGCATTCCGGGCTGGGAAAATTATAAGAATTTTGCTTTGAGATTGGCCGGCAAATATCCGACAATGCGCTACGTCGGATGGGATATTATAATGGACGCGGAGGGCCAGTATGTCGTCATTGAAGGAAACAAAGACGCAGGGGCGCAGATGGAGTCAAAACTTTTATACGGCCTTTTGCCATACTATAATAAAATATTGAAAATGGGGGAAGCATAGCAAACGGGAAACGAAAAGATTCGACGGATCTTTCAAAACATGAGTTTTTGTCCTGAATTGCGGACATAAAGGGGTCCTGTAGTATTGAGGAGGCAGGACGAAAGGGATTGTGCAGATCATATGGCCAGGAATCAAAAACAACTTGTGTTTATATTGGAAAAGTTTCTTAATTCACTTGATGAAATTGCGGAGAATCGGCAGGAGATACGATGGGCAAATCGAGGATAAAAAATGTATTGATGAGCACCGGCGCGGGATTGATTGTAAGAGCTGCATCAATTATATTGAATTTCGTGCTGAAGACAGTCTTCATAAAAAATTTGGGCATCCAATACACCGGCGTCTCCACATTGTTTACCGATATTCTCACGGTTTTGTCATTTGCGGAATTGGGCATAGGCGGCGCCATTACCTATGCGCTGTACAAGCCTGTGGCTGAAAACGACAGCATACAGATCGCGAAGCTGATGAATTTTTACAAATCGGCTTACCGGTTTGTGGCGTTGGTTGTAATGACAGTCGGTCTCGCGCTTGTGCCGTTTTTGGATAAGCTGGTAACCAATGTACCCGATATAAAAGAGAACATTACCGTTATATATATATTGTATCTTGCAAATACGACATGCTCCTATCTTTTGGTATATAAGTCGGCTATTTTAACCGCAAAGCAAGAAAAATACGAGATCTCAAAAATAGAAGGATTTATTGTCGTCATACGTACGTTAGTAGAATGTGTAATACTCATTGTATTTCGGCAGTTTCTTGTATATCTTGTGACGGATATTTTGATAACGATTACGCAGAATATCCTGATTTCAAGGAGAGCCTCAAAGGAGTACGAGGTTGTTCCGGGTTCAAAAGACCTAAAGCTTGATAAAAAAGAAAAGAAAACGATCTTTCACGATGTGGCGGCTCTGGCGATGTATCAAATTTCCGCTATTGTTCTTTCGAGTACGGACAGCACGATTATTTCGGCCACGTTAGGGACCGCCGTTGTTGGGGTTTTAAGCAGCTATCGAATGATTACAGGCGAGATTTCCGGTGTTATTCAACAGTTTCTTGCGGCAACAACGGCAAGCGTCGGGAATCTTGCGGTAGAAAAAAACTCCGATGATCAATACAGACTGTTCAAAGGTCTCAATTTTATGATTTTTTGGATCAGCGCTTTTTGTTCGGTCAGCTTATTTATTTTGCTAAACCCGTTTGTTGAAATATGGCTTGGAAAAGAGTATTTATTGTCAAAGAGCGTCGTGTTTGCTTTGGTAGCTGATTTTTTTGCCGCTACGATGATACGGGTTGTCGGAATGTTTAGAAATTCGAACGGGTTATTCATACAGGGAAAATATCGTCCGGTAATAATGGCGGCTTTGAATATCGGATTGTCCATTGCGCTTGTAAAGCCTTTGGGGGTGTTCGGGGTATTGATCGCGACCGTGATTTCACGTTTATTGACGCAGGCGTGGTATGATCCGTGGCTGGTACACAAGCGTGTTTTTCAAAAGAATGTAAAAAGATATTATCTGCAATATATTTTATATGTAGCCGTTATCGCTGCAAGCATAACAGCCATAGAAATCATCATCAACCTTGTACAGATAAAAAATATATTTTTATCGTTTCTGTTTGACGCGGTATTATGTTTGATTATACCCAATTTGCTGATTTTAGTATTTTGGCATAAAACGGAAGATTTTAAGGAAAGCATGAGCAGAATAAGACAAATTGTTCAAATGGGAAAGAAGAGGGGCTAATAAAAATGTTCAAACGAATATTGTCGCGCGCAAAAGGAGTCATGGACGTTATTTTAAGACCGCAAAAGTATTATGCAGAGATAAAAAAGTGCCTTACCGTTCAACTTCCGTATACCCCGTCAAAAGGGCAGATTCTATGGTGCTATTTTGATTACCTTTGGTTTCGTCTGAAATATGCCGGATCGATTCAACCGGATTATTTTAAGACGCAAATGTATCGAAAAAGCGGCTTTGTACGAAAGGAGTCGTTGGCGCATTCTGCGAGGTTTCCGTGGCGGGACTCCATTCAAGCGCGAGAGTGTTGGCCGATCTTTACGGATAAGCGCAAATTTTACGAGGCCTTTTCGGAATATATGAACAGAGACTGGATGGTGGCGGACGGCGATACGCCGTGGGAAAAATTCAGAGAGTTTCTAGAGGGGAAAGAACAGATATTTACCAAGCTTCCGATTTCCGGGGGGGGGGGTAGATGTCCATTGTCTAACGGTAAATACGGAGGAAAAGAAACGCGCGCTGTATGAACAGTGTAAAAAAGAACCCTGTATCCTTGAGGACAAACTAGAACAATGCAGGGAAATCTATTCGTTTTCAAATGCTTCTGTCAATACGTTTCGAATTATCACATTGGTGGATAAAAACAAGGAGCCGCATATTGCGGCGGCGGTATTCAGAATGGGGAATGGACAAAGCGCCGTAGACAACTTCAGCAGCGGCGGAATGTCCGCGCTTATCGATATAAAAACCGGCATTATAAGCAGCATGGCAAGGGACGGGAATGGAATCCATTATTTGGTTCATCCCAACACGGGAAAACAAATCATAGGATTTAAGATTCCGGATTGGGAAGGGTATAAGGAATTTGCTCTTACGTTAGCGATGAAATATCCGGAGATGCGGTATGTCGGATGGGATATTATCAAAGATGCGAAGGGGAATTATACAATCATAGAGGGGAATAAGGATGCGGGTGTGGATTACATTGAGTGTCATTTGGGATATGGGTTAAGACCATATTATGACGCCATATTAAATTGTGATAAGGAATTTGATTACAGCCGGATCCATTAAATCAAAATACATGGGAAACAAAAGAAAGAGGAAGCGGGCCTATGAAAAAACAATTTGTCGCGATCGTATTCCAAGCGAAGGAAAATTACGTGGGATATGAGGATCTCAGAAGGGATGACAGGGTAATTTTTTTGGATGAGCCAAGAAAAAATCTCAAAAATCCGTTCTGGAGGTTTGTATATAAACTGTATTGCAGTCCCAAAGTCACTAGAATCCTTCGATTGCCGTTTCGGGAAAAGCTTTGGGGGCGGTCGTTAGATTCTATAGCATGGGAGGAAGACACAGAATATTATGTGTTCTTCACCAGCTTCACGCCGGCGACAGAGGCGTCTTACCTGCTGGATATGAAAAATAAGCATCCGATAAAATACATCACATTCTTTAACGATCCGGTAGCGGTTAGATGCTCCGATGCGGCACGTCGGAAACTGAATTTAATAGAGGGCGCAAAAGTGGATTACGTTTTCACAAGCGAACCCAAAAATATGGTAAAGTATCCGCATATGCTGTATCATCCGAGCATGTACTCAATGTCTTCGGATAACGACCCGGATGCAATAGAGTGGGATCTCTATTTGGCCGCAACCGGCAGTAGCGACCGATTAAAGATTTTCCTTGATGTCTTTGCCGCCTCCAAGACCATCCGGGGGGGGGGTACACAGCAGATTCCGCTTGGCGGGCGTGAAAAAAGAGGATCAAAAGTTTCGAAGCGAAATTATCTATATGAAAAATGCCTTTCCTTACCGTAATATCATTGCAGAGGTGAAGAGAAGCAACTGCCTTTTAGAGGTTGTTCGAGAATTTCAGGACGATCCGAGTTACCGTTATTATGAGGCGGTATGCTACAATAAAAAATTGCTCACCAACAACAAAAGGATCGTGAATTTCCCGTTTTATAATCCGGAATACATACACGTATTTGAGAAGCCGGAGGATATCGACTGGGATTGGGTGAAGGAACGGATTCCCATAGACTATGGCTACGACGGAAGATTTTCCCCATCGCATTTATTCGACGAGGTTATAGAGATAGAGAAAAGCAAGGCAAAGAAGATTGAAGAAGATTTATAAAAATATTTAAAATATTTAAAATGCTCGCACGATTGGAAAGAGGAGTTGCATATCATGAAAATTGCGCTGTTTACACCGTATTTTACACAGCCGGGGGGGCGATTTCCCGTTTGGTTTGAATATTGGCAAAAATCGGCGGCGTATAACAGCGAAATTGATTTTTTCGTGCCGACGAATGTTGATATTTCAAAATATGAAAAATATCCAAATGTTCATCTCATCTTCATGCGTGCGGAGGAGTTTTGGGATCGGCTGGATGATATACTCGGGATAAAAGTGTACCGCGGGTTTTATAAAACGGGTGAGTATCGCGCGTTTTGCGGTATCTTGTTTCAGGATTTGCTTGCGGACTATGACTATTGGGGCAGTACGGAAATTGACCTCATATATGGGGATATCATGAAATTTATCCGCCCCTATCTTGATAAGGGAGAGGAAGTGATCGGGAAGGACGGGCATTTGCGGCTTATAAAAAATACGGACAAGCTTCGCAATTTGCCATTTGAAGAGGCGAAAGGCTTTGAGCATCCGCTGAACTATGAAACTGCCTATTCAACGGAATATTGCTGGTACTTTGATGAAGGCGGAATGAATTTACGGTACCAGCAAGCGGGGATCAATGTGGTGAATATTGATGAGGATTTTGCCCATATTCATGAACTGTACCAATATTTCCTTTGCGTAGGGAAAGAGGGAAAATGGGGATTTTCTTGGCAAAACGGAAAACTGACAGGATATAATGACCGGAATGAAGAAAGAGAATTCATGTATGCGCATTTTACCAAGAGAAAAATGACGTTGCGTGATGACGCTTTGCCGGGCGATGCGTTTTGCCTTGTCCCGAATGTTATTATTAACAATTGCAAAAGGGATGATCATATCACCCCGAAAACGCGGATGTATACGTGGAAGAGAAAATGGGATCGTTATAAAAAGTATTTCAGAAAGCTTCGTATTTTGAGTGCGGATGAGCTGTTGATTCTGATAGATGAGGCGGATCGCGGGAAAGCGAATGGCCCTGTAAGATTAAGGAAGCTTGCTTATCGGCTAAAAAGAATTATGCACAAGTAAACAGCATGCGGCTGATGAAATTGGAAATAGGAGAATGCAATGGAAAGAAAGTTTATATTTTGTATGGCGAGTAGGAATGGCATAACCATGAGTTTATTGAAAGACTTAGACTCGGACGACAGAGCTGTGAAGTTTGAGTTTAAGAAACCGATCAATCATGCTTTTCTGAAAAGACTGATGGTATTCCATTTAAGCACAAAGGTAAATCAAATTATCAATCTTCCGTTTAAGTCAATATGGCTGAATTCCTTGGACTCGGTAATTTCCGACCCGGAAA
>CAZHBX010000016.1:0-25903 GCA_964530795.1 uncultured Ruminococcus sp.
TTCCCTCCTGACTTGATTTTCGCTTGTCTCTTATTATATCATACTTGTCTACTTTTTTAGGATACATCTGCGCTGCCGAACTGGAGAAAGAGATTGGCAGGGTGAAGGATGCCGCTGAGAACGCGGAGCGGTTCATGTGGATCGTCCGCAAGTACACCAATTTTGAAGAATTGACTCCTACCCTGCTGCGGGAGTTCATCGAGAAGATCGTCGTGCATGAGGCGGTTTACGATGAGAACAGGAACCGCAGGCAGGAGATCGAGATCTACTATTCTTTTGTCGGCAAGGTAGACTTGCCCGAATAATGCCTAACCCATCCGGCGTAAGGTGACGCCGGATAGGGAAGGGCAAAATTTTTTACATTTCTATTACTTCTTTACCTCACACAAGCAAACGCTTGCGGAAACCATGTAAGGCCCGCGTTAAGTGGGCGATGGTCGGCGATGCAAGAATCCCCCGGCTTTAGCCGTGGGGAATGTCAAGCTGCTCCGCGTTTTGACCTTTAACATCCGGCACTGCCGTTCCAACCTGCAAAAGGAACGGGAGGAAATCGACGTCCAATTGTTCGCGGACATCATCCGTTGTTTCGACCCCCGACCTCGTCGGACTCAACGAGGTTCGCGGAGAGGGTCCGTCCCCGGACTACCGTGCGCAGGCGAATTTGCTCGCCGAGGCGGCCGGCTACCGCGCCTTCTTCGCTCCCGCCATCGAGATTCCCGGCGGCGGACCCTACGGCAACGCCATCCTCTCGAAAGCCGAACCGACCGAAACGGCGATCCTCCCGATCCCCGACCCGGCGCACGACCCGTTCCGCTCATGGTACGAATCCCGCTGTATCGCGAAAGCGGCCTTTCCGTTCGGCGTGACGGTGCTCACGACCCACTTCGGACTTACTCCCGACGAGGCGCAAAACGCCGTCGGGGCCGTCTGCGCCGCCGTCCGTGCGTTGGACGCCCCGGTCATCCTGACCGGCGACTTCAACCTGCGCCCGGAAGACCCGCTCCTGCGTCCGATCCGCGAATTGCTTTTAGACACGGCGGACGCCTTCGCCCGCCCGTCCCTTTCCTTTCCGTCGGACGCGCCGCGGGAGAAGATCGACTACATCTTCACGTCGCCGGCGGTCAAGACCCGTTTCGCCTGAATCCCGCCGGTCGTCGCGTCCGACCACCGCCCGTATTTCGCGGTCGTCGAGGTGTAAAAAAGACTCGTCCGCCGGAGGAAATGCCCTCCGGCGGACGAATTTTACAGTTTATTTGGCGCGGATGAGCTGCAGGAACAGGTCGTGGACCGAAAGGTCGCCGGTCAGCTCCGGGTGGAACGCGGTGACCAGCTGCTTCCCCTGTCGTGCGGCGACGATGCGGCCGTCCACCTCCGCGAGAACCTCCGCGTCCCCGGATACCGATTCGAGGTAGGGGGCGCGGATAAAGGTCATGGGGATTTGTCCGAGCCCCTTGCAGGTCCCGACCGTGGAGAAGCTGCCGAGCTGTCGCCCGTACGCGTTGCGGACCGCGACCGTGTCCATCGTGGCAAAATAGGTGCGCCCGTCGTTCCGGATGCGCCCGGCGAGCAGGAGAAGTCCCGCGCAGGTGCCGAACACCGGAAGCCCGGACACGATGCGTTCCTTCAGCGGGTCAAACAGTCCCAACTCCCGCAGCAGCTTCCCCTGCACCGTACTTTCGCCGCCGGGCAGGATCAGCCCGTCGAAGGATCGCTCTAGGTCCCGCCGCTGCCGGAGTTCCAGCGAGGACACGCCGAGCAGGGAGAGCATCTGCTCATGCTCGTGGAACGCTCCCTGCAGGGCGAGCACCGCGATGCGCAGGTCGCTCATTTGCCCCGCTCCGCCATCAGGACCTGAATCTCCTGTTCGTTGATTCCGACCATCGCCTCGCCGAGGTCCTCCGAAAGGGCGGCGAGAAGCTTCGCGTCGCGGTAGTTGGTAACCGCCTGCACGATGGCGGCCGCGCGCTTCTCCGGATTGCCGGATTTGAAGATGCCGGATCCGACGAACACGCCCTCCGCGCCGAGCTGCATCAGCAGCGCCGCGTCCGCCGGGGTCGCCACCCCGCCCGCCGCGAAGTTGACGACCGGCAGCCTGCCGTTCTCGTGGACATACCGAACCAGCTCGTAGGGGACTTGCAGTTCCTTGGCTTCATCGAACAGCTCGTCGTCGGCACAGGAGACCAGTCGCCGAATTTCCGACTGCATCTGCCGCAGGTGACGGATCGCCTGCACGACGTCGCCGGTTCCCGGCTCGCCCTTTGTGCGAATCATCGAAGCCCCCTCGTTGATGCGGCGGAGCGCCTCGCCGAGGTCCCGCGCACCGCAGACGAAGGGGACGTCGAAGCGGGTCTTGTCGATGTGATAACGGTCGTCGGCGGGGGAGAGCACCTCACTTTCGTCGATGTAGTCGATCTCGATCGCCTGTAAGATCTGCGCTTCCGCGAAATGTCCGATGCGGCACTTTGCCATGACGGGGATGGACACCGCCTCCTGAATGCCTCGGATCATCTTCGGGTCGCTCATGCGGGAAACCCCGCCCGCGGCGCGGATGTCCGCGGGGATGCGCTCGAGCGCCATGACCGCGCACGCCCCCGCCGCCTCGGCGATTTTCGCCTGCTCCGGCGTGGTGACGTCCATGATGACCCCGCCTTTGAGCATCTGTGCGAGGTTCCTGTTGAGTTCCAAACGTTTGTTCTCCATGAAAAAATCCTTTCTTTCCCGTTCTAAAAACTATAGTAAGCATATTGACAAAATAGGTTTTTACATAGGATACAACAGGAAAGCGGTTTTGTCAAGAGGAAAACGAAAAAAAGGCGTCCTTTTTTTTGCAAAAGGAACGCCCTTTCGGATGTTTCTTATGAAATTGGCTCGAAGTCGGCCGCGCCGTGTTTGCACAGCGGGCAGATGAAGTCCTCCGGCAGTTCGTCGCCTTCGTAGACATACCCGCAGATCTTGCAGACGTAGCCTTTTTTCCCCTCGGTTTGGGGCTTGGGCTTGACGTTGGCGTGGTAGTAGGCGTAGGTCATGCTCTCCGCCGACGAGATCACCCGCGACTCCGTCACGCTGCAAAGAAACATTCCGTGCGAGCCGAGGTCGACGTACTGCTCGACCTTCAGCGAAAGCAGGGCGTTGACGTCCCGCGGAAGGAAGCGCAATCCATTCGACGAGCGCAGCTCCTCAATGCCCTCGAACTTGTCCGCCGTCCGGCCGCTCCGGAAACCGAAGTTCTCGAACGTGCGGAACGGAGCGTCGACGGTCAGGCAGTTGACGTTGAGGACGCCGGTCTGCTTGATAATGTGATGGGAGTAGTTCTGCTTGTTGATGGTGACGGCGATGCGGTTGGGCGCGTCGGTGACTTGGGAGACCGTATTGACGATCAGCCCATTGTCCTTCCGGCCGTCGCTGCACGTGACGACGTACAGCCCATAGCCGAGCTTGAAAAGGGCGGTCGGGTCGCTCTTGTTCGCTGTCTCCTCTTTGCGGGCGAGGTAGGTCTGGCAAAGCTCCTCGGCGAGGGCTTTGATCTCTCCCCGGCTCTCCTCGTTGAGGGCGGACAGGATACGGACTGTGTGGGACGCGAAGGACAGGTTCTTGCAGGAGGCAAGCAGCTCTCGCATTCCCTTCGCCGCGAGCGGCGCCCAGGAACCGTTCTCGATCAGCGCGACCGTACGGTTGCGGTAGCCATGCTCGGCGAGGGCGGTCAGGAACGTGTGCATGAACGGAAAGACTTCGGCATTGTACGTTGTCGTCGCAAGTACGAGCGTCCCGTAGCGGAACGCGTCCTCAAGCGCTTCGGACTGGTCGCAGCGGGCGAGGTCGTGCACGACGACCTTCGGGCAGCCATTCGCGCGAAGCCCGTTCTCCAACAGTTCGACCGCCTGCTTGGTATGTCCGTACACCGACGTGTAGGCGATGACGATACCCTCGCTTTCCACGCCGTAGGAGGACCAGAGGTCGTACAGCCCGAGGTAGTAGCCCAGATTTTCGGTCAGCACCGGGCCGTGCAGCGGGCAGATGATCTGAATATCCAGAGCCCGCGCCTTTTTCAGCAATGCCTGCACCTGCGCGCCGTACTTTCCGACGATGCCGAAGTAGTATCGCCTCGCCTCACAGTCCCAGTCCTCCTCGCGGTCGAGGGCGCCGAACTTGCCGAATCCGTCGGCGGAAAAGAGCGCTTTGTCAGCGCTGTCATACGTCACGAGTACCTCCGGCCAATGTACCATCGGGGCGGTGCGGAAATGTAGCACGTGCCGTCCGAGCGAAAGCTCGTCCCCTTCTCCGACCACCAGTCGGCGGTCAGCGTAGTCGCTTCCGAAGAAGTTCTGCATCATCGCGAACGCCTTCGCCGAGGCGACCACCGTCGCTTGCGGGTAGACCTGCAGGAACGCGTCGATGTTGGCGGAGTGATCCGGCTCCATGTGCTGGACGATCAGGTAATCCGGTTGTCGGCCGTCCAGGGCGTTTTGAAGGTTGTCCAGCCATTCGTGTCGGAAGCGGACGTCGACGGTGTCTATCACGGCGGCCTTGTCGTCGAGGATCAGGTAGGAATTGTACGCCATCCCGTTCGGGACGGGGTATTGCCCTTCAAACAGGTCGATGTCGTGGTCGTTGACGCCGACCCAGCGGATGCTGTCGGTAATTTTCATGTGAAATCCCTTTCTTTCCTGTCGAATCAAGCGGAACGCCGCGTCGCCGTAAAAGGCGTCCGCGGCGTCCTTGTCCTTGTGTGTCTTCAGTCCTTTCTTCTCATGTGGGTGGCGACGAGCGCCGCGATGAGCGCCGCGATGGCGACGCCGAGCGCGATTCCGCCGATGATGGCGGCATGGTGCTTGTGAGAACTCCTGCGGACCGGCTTCTTCTCATCTTCCGTCTCCTCCTCGGTTTCGGGTTTCCCGTCGGGCTTCTCGTCGAGGTTCTCGTCGAGGTTCCCGTCAAGGTTCTCGGCCTTCTCGGGGGCGGTCGCGTCGGTGTCCTCTTCCAGAGTGAAGTCCAGATCGCTGTTTGCCATGGGGTTTACCTTCCTTTCTATCTCTATAGGGGTTGCGTTTGTCCCTTTTTTGCACAGAATTTTTCCGACGGGTTCGCCGAGCCGGACGACGGTTTCCACGCCGTCGAGGCTGTTTTGCAAAACCTGTTCCGTTGGGGTCACACGCTCCGGACCGAGCAGCAGCACGACGGTCGAACCGCCGAACTCGAAATATCCCTTTTCCTCTCCTCTCACAAACGACGAGGGATGCCGGTTGACGATCCGCCCGACCAGCATCGCCCCGACCTCCACGAACGCGATCCGCCCGCACCGTTCGCAGTCGAGCAGCGTCACCTCACGGCAGTTGCGGTGGAAGACCGGCAGCTTTTCGAGGGCGATCGGGTTGACCGTGTGGAGCGTGCCGGGCAGGAAATAGTGGGAAAGCTCCTTCCCGTCGTCCGGGTAGGCATAGCGGTGGTAGTCCTCCACCGACAGGCGGAACACGAATGCATAGCCGTTCTCGTACCTTTTCGCTTCCTCCTCGTCGCCGAGCAGTCCGGAAACCGTGTACGGCGACTGCTTGACCGGAAAGGCAATCCCTTCCCGCAGCGGCACGACGGTCAGACGCGAATCGGCAGGGGAAAGCAGAGCATCCTCTGGCAGTCCGTCCGGCGAAAACGCCGTTTTGCGCTTTCGGGTGAAGAACGCATTGTACGTTCGCAGGATGTTTCCTTCGAACTGCGACGGGTCAACCCGCCACTTTTTTGCGGTCCGCTTCGCCTGTCCGGCGGAAAGCGGGCTGTTCATGTACGCCCCCACGACGCGGGACACCCATCTCGCCCGGCAGAGCCGCAGCAGCACCCGTCCCGGCAGACAGTCGTACAGGAAGCGCAGGCAGCGCTCCTGTCCGTTCCGGGGACCCGTTTGGTTTTTTGCCACGAGCGTGCCTCCCCGTATCCGTCTTTCTCTCTATTATACCCGACCGTTTGCTTTTTGTCAAGGGAAAAGCGAAAACAGGCTTGCATTTTTCTCGTCTTTTTGCTATAATGTTGCTATGAGATGCAAAAAACCGCAAAAAGGGAGGTACCTCATGGAAAAGACATGGACGGAGCACACCGGACCGGGCGGGGAGCGCTACCTGACGTCTCCGCTGCTCGACGGCGCGGGGGTAAAACACCTGTTTTCAACGCGCATCGGCGGCGTGAGCCGCGGACCGTTCGCCGGTTGGAACTTCGCCGTCGGCGCGGCGGAGGAACGGGACAGCGAGGACAACGTGCGGGAGAACTATGCCCGCGCGGCGAGGATTTTCGGCCTTTCCGTCTCCGATGTCTGCCGTACCTATCAATCCCACACGTCCCGAGTGGATTGGGTCGGGGAGCCGGAGCGGGGCGTGGGCGTCACGAAGCCGAAGTTCCCTTACGGCGTGGACGGTCTTGTCACCGATACCCCGAATTTGCTGCTTTCCGTCCGCAGCGCGGACTGCGTGCCGATTCTGCTGTACGATCCGGCCGGCCGCCGGTGCGGCGCGGTGCACGCGGGCTGGCGGGGAACGGCGGGCGGAATTTCTGCAAACGCGGTTGCCCTGCTTTGCCGGGACGGCACATCCCCGTCCGATCTGCTCGCCGCCGTCGGGCCCTGCATCGGGTCCTGCTGCTACGAGGTCGGCGAGGACGTGCGAAATGCGTTCCTCGCCCGCGATACGGCGCTGGATGGCTGCTTTTCTCCGTGCGGGGAGGGGAAGTACCGCCTTGACCTGACCGAGGCAAACCGGCTTTTGCTGCTCGACGCCGGGCTGCGGGAGGACTGCGTCTCCTGCGCGCGGCTCTGCACGAAGTGCGACCCGGTCCGCTTCTTTTCCCACCGCCGGAGCGGCCCGGTACGCGGGACCATGAGCGCTTTCATTACCGTCTGAACGGGAGGGATAGAAAATGCCTGCGATCCGAATTTTACACGGGGCGGATTTCCACCTCGATTCCCCGTTTTCCCTGCGTTCCCCGCGTGAGGCGGAGCGACGCCGCACGGAGCTGCGGAGCGACCTTTCCTCGGTCATGATGTACATCCGCTTGCAGAAGATCCAGATCTGCCTGCTCAGCGGCGATCTGTTCGACGGCGAATCCGTCACGGCGGAGACCTGCGCCCTGCTCGAACGGGAGCTTTCGAACTGCCCGGACTGCCGGTTCTTCCTTGCTCCGGGCAACCACGATCCGCTGACCCCGTCCTCCCCCTACCGCCGGATGCGCCTGCCGGAAAACGTGCATCTTTTCGGCCCGAAAAAGGAGCGCGTTCGGCTGGACGAGCTGGGGGTGGACGTGTACGGCTATGCGTTCGACGGAACCAACCATCAGGAAAACCCGCTGACCGGTTACCCGCCGCTCGATCCGGACCGCGTCAGCCTGCTCTGCTGTCACGGCGACCTCGACGGGCGAAGCGAATACGGACCGTTCACCCGCGCCGACCTCGCCGCGAGCGGGTTCGACTACGTCGCCCTCGGGCACATCCACAAGGGAACCGGGCTGCAATGCGAGCAGACTGCCGCCGGGCGGGTCTACTGGGCGTACCCCGGTTGTCTCGAGGGACGCGGGTTTGACGAGATCGGCGAGAAGGGTGTGCTTTGCGGCACGGTGGAAAAGGGAAAAGCGGACCTGCGCTTCCTGCGCATTTCCAAGCGCCGGTACGAGCTCGCGGACTGCGACGTGACCGGCTGCGCCCGGCTGGAGGCGATTGACCGGGTCCGTGCGCTGGCGCGGACCTACGGTGCGGACACGATTTTGCGGGTCTTTTTGACTGGGGAAGTTAAGGACGGGCTGTTGCTGCTGCCGGAGGAAATTTCGCTCCCGGACGGGGCCTGCGAGGTCGAAATAGTTGATCGCACGGTGCTCGCCCCGGACCTGCCCGCTATCGAGCAGAGCGGGACGCTCAAAGGGGTATTCCTGCGCCTGATGCGGGAAAAACAGACGCAGCCCGGCGCGGATGCGGAACTGTACGAGCAGGCGCTCCGATACGGCTTGCTCGCGCTGGACGGGCGCAACATTGCGGACGTCGATTTCAAAGGATTTTAGGGGGTGCGGGCGGATGTCAGACGTTTGCCAAGTCGTGATCGAACGCATCGAGATCGTCGCGTTCGGGAAGCTGAAAAACTTTGCCCTCGAGCCGTCGGAGGGCGTCAATCTGCTGTGCGCCCCGAACGAGGGCGGCAAAACCACCCTTGCGGCGTTCCTGCGGTTCGCCTTTTACGGGTTCGCGGACGGACGCAAACGGGAGCTTTCGGAAAACGATAAAAAACTGTATACCCCGTGGGATGCGTCGCGTGCGGAGGGGTCCGTCGTGGTGCGAAAAGGGGAGGAACGGTACCGGGTGACCCGCTCGTCATTGGGGACGAAGGAGTCGGTCGAAGTGACGTCGGTGCTGACCGGAAAGCGTGCGTTCGAGGGTGAGGTGCCGGGTGTGGCGCTGTTTGGCGTGTCCGAGGAGGTGTTCGGCCGGACGCTGTTCTTCCGGCAGACCTCGCAGAACGTGGGGAAGGATAAGGACGGCGCGCTGGGGGAGCAGCTGCAAAACCTCGCGGTTTCCGAGGAAGAGCGGGTTTGCTCCGGTGAAGCGGTCGAGCGGCTGGCGCAGGCGAGGAATGCCCTGAAAGGGCGGGCGGGGTCCGGCTGGATCCCGCGCTTGGAGCAGGAAGCTGCGCGGCTGGAACGGATGCTGGACGACGCGAAGCGTGAGCACGCCGAATGGGAGTCGCTGGTTTCGGAACGACAGTCGCTCGGCGAAAAACTGGAGGGGAACCGGGCTGCCGGCGAGCGGGTCGAGCGGGAACGGCAGAACCTCGATCGCTGGGAGGCGTCGCAGAAGCTCGGGCAGATCGATCGCATTCGCGCGGAGGCGGCTTCGGCGCTGGAAGCGTATGAGCAGGCGCGTTCCGAGGCGACGGTGGATCGCGCGGCGCTGACGGGCCTGCTTGCGCAGGTTTCGTCGCTGGAAACGTCGCGGCAGCGGGTACGGAACGCGACCGAGGAGCGCGCGAACGCCGAGCGGGAGCCCCAGCCGCCGTCCGAACAGGTCTGCGTTCCTGAACCGAAGAAAAGCCCTGTTTTTCCGGTGCTGCTCGCATTCGGTCTTGTGCTGCTTGCCGCGGGCGGGGTCCTGCTGTTCCTGCGCGGGAACGGTGCGCTGCCGCTCGCCGCTGTCTTCGCGCTCGCGGGAGTCGCGGCGGGAATCGCCGGGTTCCTGCTGCGTGGGAGGGAAAAGGCCCGTCTCGCCGCGGCACGCGCGGAGGCGGAGACGGAAAATCTGCGCCTGCGTTCGCAGTCCGCCGCCCGAAAAGCACGTTTGCAGGAGCTTCTCACGAATGAAGCGCGGGAACGCGAGGCGCTGGACACGCTGGAGCGGTCAATCGCCGCCGGTTTCGCCGCGTCCGGGCTCGACGACCCCGGGCCCTTGGACACGGAAGCGCTCCGCGCGGACTTGCAGGAACGGCTTGCGGCGTGTGACGAGCGCGACCGACGCAAGGCCGCTTGGGAGAGCGCGGAAAATGCGTCCCGCATCGCGTCCGAAGGCGTCGATCTCGCGTCTCTCGCGTTACTCGCCGAAGGCGCAAATCCCCCCGCACGGACACGCACGGAGGTCGAACGGGATGGAACCTTCCTGCGGCAGCAGCAAAAATTGCTGACTGACAAGGACGGACAGCTTCGCGACCGTATTTCCGCCATCGAGGGGCGGGGCAACGACCCGGCGCTGCTCGCCGGCAAGCTGCGGGCGACAAACGACAAGCTGACGGAATGCCGCAGGCGGTACGAGGCATACGAAATTGCCCGCCTAGGCATCCTCGAAGCGTCCGACCGGCTCAAGGGTATGGCGGCGCCCCGGCTCGGCGAGATCGCCGGGCGGTACTTCTCCGAAACGACCGGCGGGAAGTACGACGGGCTGCAAACGGATACCAAGCTGTCCCTGCGTTTTCGGGACGGCGGCGTCGAGCGGGAAAGCGATTTCCTTTCCGCCGGGACACGGGACAGCGCGTCCCTTTCCCTGCGGCTGGCGCTGGTGGAGCTGCTGTTCGGCGGAGAAGGGATGCCGCTCGTGCTGGACGACGCGTTCGGGCGGCTGGACGACGATCGACTGGAAAACACGATGCGGGTGCTGGGAAAAGCGGCCAAGAGACATCAGTTTCTGCTGCTTTGCTGTAGTGACCGGGAAGAGAGGGCGCTGCAACGCGCGAACGTTCCCTACCGAAAATGGGATATATTAGAAGCAAACCGGCAGAAAACGGAGGCATAAACCATGGAAAACGGAAGAAAACTTTACGAAAAAATTGCGGAGAAAGGCTTTGACGGGGCGGTGTTCCTCGACGAAGTCTCCCAGCATTGGCTGACCGGATTTGCGAGCACGGACGGGTTGGTGCTGGTGACGGCGAAGGAGACGCTGTTCCTGACCGACTCGCGCTACATCGAGGCGGCCCGCGCGGGGGTCAACGCGGACGTTCACGTCACGCTGTTCGAGCGTTCGCCGCTCGCCGAGGCGGCGGAGTACGCTTCAAAGGAGGGGATTCGCCGCATTTGCTTCGACGGCGGACGGCTGACTGTTTCGCAGTGGAAGAAACTCGAAGAAGCATTTGGCGGCGTGACGCTGGAAGATCTGCCGGGCGTTTGCGAAGAATTGCGGCGGATCAAATCCCCCGCCGAAATCGCGAACATCCGCGAAGCGCAGAAGATCACGGACGCTGCGTTTACGCACATTTGCTCGGTCCTGCGAAAGGGCATGACCGAACTTGAGGTTGCCGCCGAGCTTGAATCCTTCATGCGCCGCTCCGGCGCGGACGGCCTCGCGTTCGAGACCATCGCCGTCTCCGGCCCGAAAAGTTCCCTGCCGCACGGCGTGCCGGGGAACGTCGTGCTGACGGAGAACGCCTTCCTGACGATGGACTACGGCGCACGCTACAACGGCTATTGCTCGGACATGACCCGCACGGTCGTACTCGGCAGGGCGGACGGCGAGATGAAGGCGATCTACGGCACAGTCCTGCAGGCGCAGAAGGCCGCCATTTCGGCAATCCGCCCCGGCGTGAGCGGAAAAACCGTTGACGCGGCGGCCCGTGACATCATCACCGAGGCCGGCTACGGTCCCTGCTTCGGACACAGCACCGGCCACTCGGTCGGGCTGGAGATTCACGAGGAGCCTCGCGCGTCCGCTCGCTCAGAGGACATTTTCGTCCCCGGGCACCTGATCACGGCGGAACCGGGCGTCTACCTCGAGGGAAAGTACGGCGTGCGTATTGAGGACCTGATTTTGGTGACGGAAACCGGCTGCGACGACCTGACAAATAGCGATAAATCGCTGCTGGAACTGTAAATTCGCAAATCCCCCTTGACAAACGGCGAAAAATCGTCTACAATATTACCTGAAAAAAATGGCGTACTCAAAGGAGGAACACTCATGGTATCAGCAGGTGAATTTAGAAACGGCCTTACATTTGAAATGGACGGGCAGGTTATGCAGATCATCGAATTTCAGCATGTCAAGCCCGGCAAAGGCGCCGCCTTCGTGCGGACCAAGATGCGCAACGTCATTTCCGGGGCAGTGATCGAGACTACGTTCAACCCGACGGCGAAGTTCGCGGTCGCGACGGTCGACCGCCGCGAGATGCAGTTCAGCTACAGCGATGGCAACCTCTACTACTTCATGGATATGGAGACGTTCGAAATGACCCCGATCGACGCTTCGAAGCTGCCGGACAGTTTCAAGTTTGTCAAGGAGGAAATGATGTGCAAACTGCTCTCCTACAAGGGTAGCGTCTTTTCCGTCGAGCCGCCGATGTTCGTCGAGCTGAAGGTCACCAAGACTGAACCGGGCGTCAAGGGTAACACCGCCACGAACGTTACCAAGCCCGCCATCGTTGAAACCGGTGCGGAGATCAAGGTGCCGATGTTCATCGACGAGGGTGAAACGATTCGCATCGATACGCGTACCGGCGAATATCTGGAGCGGGTGAAGTAAATGACGGTTACGGAAAAGGCCGCCTACCTCAAGGGAATGCTCGAGGGCATGAAACTCTCGCAGGAGAGCGACGAGGGCAAGTTGTTTACCGCCATCGCGGACTTGCTCGAGGACCTCTCCCTTTCCGTCGCGGACCTCGAGGAGGAAACCTCCGCCATGCGGGATTACATCGATGAAATGGACAACGACCTTTCCGAAGTCGAGACCGCCGTCTATGAGGACGGCGAGGATGACGAACCAAAGCGCGACTGCGTCAACTGCGACGAGGAAGCGTGCGTCGTCCGGCTCGAATGCCCTGCCTGCGGGGAGGAGATCTTCATGGAAGCCTGCAGGCTTGAGGACCGCGAACATCTTGAATGCCCGTTCTGCGGCGAAATGCTCGACGTCGTCTGCGAGGAAGCCGGCGACGAGGATGACGAAAACGAGGACGACGAGGATCGTGAGGACTGAATCGATGGTGGAAAGCTCAAAATTGGTGACCCGTCCGGTCGTCGATGCGCATGTGCATCTGTTTCCCTCGCGGATCGCTGCCCGCGCATCGGACAACATCGTGCGCTTCTACGGGATCCCCCGGGAGGGGGACGGCAGTGTGGAGGGGCTTTTGTCGGCCTGCGCGTCCTTTTCGGATGTGCGGTTCGTCATCTGCGCCGCCGCGCTTGGGCTGTCGAACCCGTCCGCGGGCAACGATTATCTGCTCGATCTCGCGCAGGGGGACGATCGCTTCCTGCCGCTCTGCTCGGTGCACCCGGCGATGGAGGCGAAGGCTGCTGTCGCGGAGTTGGACCGCTGCTTCCAGCGCGGCGCCCGCGGGGTCAAGCTGCACCCGGATTTTCAGCGCTACTACGCCGACGACGAGCGGGCGGTGGCGCTCTGCAAGTATATCGCGTCCTGCGGCAAGCCGCTGCTGCTGCATGTCGGCGACCCGAAGGCGGATTTTTCCCACCCGCGCCGCGTGCGCAATTTGATTGAGCAGGTTCCGGACCTGACGGTCGTCGCGGCGCACCTATGCGGCTACCGCGCGTGGGAGGACGCGAAAACCTACCTGATCGGCACCCCGGTCTACACCGATACGAGCGAAGCGCTCTATTGGCTTTCGCAGGAGGAAGTCCTCGAGCTGATCCGTCGTCACGGGACAGACAGGGTGTTGTTCGGCTCGGATTTCCCGCTCTGGAGTCCGCGCCACTCCTTCGACGAGCTCGACGCGCTCCCGCTGACGGAGGAGGAAAAACAAGCCGTCTTCTGTGACAACGCCCTGCGGTTGTACGGAGCGGAGGCCGGCTGAAAAGCGCGGGCGGAATGGAAGGGAAAATGGACGAACTGCGGCGGACCATCGGTCGGAACATCCTGCTGCTGCGAACGAACGCCCGCCTGACGCAGGCGGAATTCGCGTCGCGGCTGCACTATACGGACAAAGCCGTCTCCAAGTGGGAACGCGGGGACTCCGTGCCGGATATTGCGATTCTCAAGCGGATCGCGGAGCTGTTCGGCGTGAAGGTGGACTACCTGCTTTATGAGCATACCGAAAGCGAGAAACTGCCGGTGGCGGAGGACGCCGCGATCAAGCGGCACAATCATCTGCTCATCGCGCTTATTGCGGTCATCGGCGTGTGGTTCCTCGCAGTTTTCGTGTTCGCCGTGGTGTTCATGGTATTGCATATCGCCCTTTGGCAGGTGTTTGTTTTCGCGGTGCCGGTGTCGTTGGTGGTGGCGCTGGTGTTCAATTCCGTGTGGGGAAAACGAAAGATGAATTACCTGCTGATTTCGTTGTTGCTCTGGAGTCTCCTGCTGACACTCTATCTGTTGTTACTTTCGAAAAACCTGTGGGCGCTCTTTCTGCTCGGTATTCCCGGGCAGGTCTGCGTGCTGCTCTGCTCGCACATTCGCCGACCGTGCGGGTAAAAAAGAAAGTCGAACCCGCCGGGGCGCGGAGGCAAAGCCGGTCCCGCCGGGTTTTATATTTTCCCGCAAATGCTTGGCACGCCAAACCGAACTTCATTTCGCACCTTTCACGTCCTTCTGAACATTCGCCGTACCCGCCGGGCCGCCCGGCGAACCGGGCGCGACGCGACCCACACGGCCGCGTACACGCGATACCGCATCGAACGCACCGATACCTCGCGTTCTCCGTGCGAGAACGAAACCAATACCCCAAGCACCTGCTCGAGGCCTATCCCGCGTTCCGGCACGACCTGCGCGTCGCCGCACAGCACCAGCGTCCCCGCTTTGTCCACGCGAATGACCCGGTGCAGCACGACCTGACCGTCCGCCCGGCGGTACAAAATGACATCGTACTTCCGCACGTCCCCGCGCACCGGCGCGAGCACCACCGTATCCCGTTTCTCCCGCAGCATCGGCCGCATACTCCCGCCCGTCGGCGCGAACCGAAACACCCCGCCCTGCGCGAACACGGCCTCCATCAGCTCACAAAGCTGTGAAACATCGACCGGTTCCCGCCTCGGCTCACTCAACAAGCAGTCCCGCCTCCCGCAGCTTCGCCACGAACGCGTCCACGTCCCGCCCGGCGGTTTCCTCGTCCGTGTCATACGTCTTGACCAACGCCCGCACGAGCTCCTCCCGCGTGACCTCGACCTGCATCCGCTCCCAGAGGAAACTCCCCGTCTCGTTGAGCGTCACCATCCCGCGGAACTCCTGCGACGCTTTCCCGACCGGCACGATGACTCCCGTCCCGTGCATCTGCTTGTAAACAAACCCTTCCGCTGCCTTCATGTTTTCAAAATTCCCTCCTAAATTATATAGTAGACCTATTCCGGCCGTTTTCCGACCATCGCTCTGAAGCTGCATTCCATCGCTTCTCGTCCGATCCCGCACTTCAGGTGCCAGACCTTCACCGCTCCGAGCACCCGTTCCAGCACCCCCAGCAGCAATTCCCCTTCCGGAGCGTCCACCTGCTTCGTCGTCTGTCCGTAGATCCACGGCAGCGCCTCCGCGGCGCTCATCGGCGCAATCTCGTTCACGTCCCCCCGCTCGAGCACGCACACCCCGCCAACCGGCAGCATCACGTTTGCGCTCAACGGCGAACTTCCCGAAAACGGCGTTCCGCAGGCGTACACCACCCCGTCGATCAGCCGCAGGGCCGGCTTGTCGTCGTTGAGGATGAACGCCCCCGGCAGCGCCCGGACCCATTCCCGCGTATGCGTCGATTTTCCCGTCCCCGACGGGGCGGAAAACAGGTACGCTTTCCCGTCGTACGCCACCGCGCTCGCGTGCAGCAGCATCCCGTCGAAGTGCAGCAGCGCCCGGTAGAACACCCCGCCGTAGTATAGGTATTCGTTGATATCGTCCGCCCGTACCGGATCGACGTCCGCCGGGTGCGGCATCGCGTCCCGCAGCGCTTCCACACCGCCCGCCGGGGGCAGGATGCGGATATCCACCCGCACGTCCCCGTCCACCCGGTACGGCGCGGCGCGCCGCGCCAGCGTCGGACATTGCGGCGACATCTCGACGTTCAACCCGGCGAACCGATAGACCTCTTTCTGTGACGGCCCGGCCATGCGCACGCACACACCCTTTCCGAAAAGCATTTCTCCAAAGCAGGATACCATATTTTTCCCCGAAAGTCAAGTTTAACCCTTCCAAAATTCGCTCCTGTACCAAAGTTTCACGCGAAAAAAAACGGTTTTACCGGAAATTGGCAGCCCAATACGCGAAAAACTGAAACAATTTTGCAGAAACCCTCTTGACAAAGCGGGCGACGGGTGCTATAATGATGTTGCAAATGTAAAAAAACATTGGAAATGGTAAAACGTCTGCGGTGGTTTCGCGTGTGCCTGACGGAAAGCGGGACGCGTGAAAAATTCCCCCACGGCAGATTTGGTTTCGGGAGGAAATGATTATGGAAAAGAAATCCTACACCAAAACGCGTTCCCCCGCGAGGGTATTGTCGGCGCTTCTCGCGGCGATCATGGTCTTGATCGTTTTGCCGGTGCTGCCGGTCGGAGCGGAGACTATTACGGGGGTTGTTTTTAAAAATGCAAAGGACGGTGAAGCGGGGCAGATTGTGTCTTTTTACGACGACAGCAATCTTTTGTCAGATTTAGTTACGTCCCAGTCAAGTGGTGGCATATGGGGAAAAGTGCGTAAAATTAGTTATTCCCATTTGGAGTGGAGCGGAAGTGACGCGAAATTTACTACGTCGGCTCCATCCGGTGTTGGCTTTTATGTTGATCCTGCAAAGGACGGAAACTATGCCCTTTATGCTAAGCGTGGCGAAAGTGGGGTAGAAAAAAAGATTGATTTAAATACGGCAGGTTATTATAGTATCCTCTTTAGTAGTCTAACTGGAAGTGAAGAAAGTACAGTATACATCTACGCAAAAGAAGTCAGGGCAATTCAACTGGTAAACCCATATGGACTTGCAGTGACTGTTGACGGTAATGAGTATCATGAAACGGGAACGATTACTGTCGAGGCCACTGAAGACGGCGTAGAGTTAACTGTAAATTCTGGAGATGCCTCTCTTGAGGTCACCGCAAGCATCAACAATGAGCCTACGGTAGCTACACATTTAGAGAACAATAACTATAAAGTGACTGTTCCTGTGGATAAGTTCTCTGTTGGTGTGCCTGTTGTGCGTATTGGCACGAAGACCAAGCAGTTGCAAGTTACCGTTTCTGGATATAGCGAAAATGCTTATTCTTTGCAGGGTCTGAAAACTGATAGCAGTCAAACTGTTCCGTACGGAGGAACGCTGACATTCACCTTGTACCTTAAGGAAGGATATGACCTTCCGACGGTCAAGTATAAAGGCGGTGGTAAAGGTGAAGACATTGAAGTGACACCGGGTGGCAGCGGAAATGCGTATACGTATTCAATTCTGAACATCACAGAGTCGATTACGATTACATTTGCCGGTGGCAGGATGAAACAATTTAATATTACCTGGAATGAGAAAGAGGGAATCTATACATTTGGAGGTCAAAGTAAATCACAAAAAAGTGTTAGCTATGGTACGGAGATAACCTTTACTCTCGACCCGGACGACGATTATAGCAATTCTACCTTTACGGTGTATGCAAATAGCACGATTCTATATCCGGAAATGGATGGACAATACAAGTATACAGTAGTTGGCGATACGACTTTCTCTGCTACTGGCTATACGAAAAACACGTACACGATTTCTTATCCTACTTCTGGAACTGGATATACGATTGAACCCGGGGCTACTTCGGTCGTTGCCGGAACTACCGTAACCTTTAGGGTTACGTTGAAAGATGGCTATGAAGTAAAGAATGGTAAAGACTTGACGAGCTTGTTTAATACGCTTGATTCTGGCATCGCTACTCTGAGTGCTGGATCAGTGGTTAACGGAAGCTGTACGTTTACGCTCAGTAATATTAAGAAAAACGTTAATCTTGAAGTCAGCCAAATAGAGATTGACTTAATTGAGTACATCGTCGAAGATGGGCAGGCATCCTCAGTGGAGGGGGGGTATGACATCGCTGGGCTGGATGGCAGAGTCAAGTGGGGGAATCCTGCTACGTTTACCGTTACTCCTCAAGATGGTTATCGTCTGGTCGGTGTGACTGCTACGACCGATAGCGGTGTTCCCGTGACTGTGAACCAGTCTGAGAATGCTTTCTCGATTCCGAATGTGACAGCAAATATCATGGTTTACGTGGATGTAGATCCAATTACTCTGCAGGTTCTTTGGGAATCCGCCGGTGGAAAACTTGATGAATACGATTTTAGCGGTGGAACGAAGGACTATACGAAGACCTATGCCGCAGATATGAGTGTTGCAGCCGCTGCGGCAAGTACAAGTATAAGAGAAATTCCTTTTGATGAGTTTCCTAAGTATGATAGCAAAACTAACAGGTCCTCTATTAAGGTTGAGGTTCCTGATCGGAAGGGCTATCTGATTGATGAGTTGACAGCTCTTTCGGGCGGTACCTGTCTGATCAAGGATTGCGGAGATAATGAGTGCTGGGAGATTAGTTGGCCCGGGAACGGTGATATGGATGTCACGTTACGGTGCGATTGGGTTGTAGATGTCACCGCTGGAAACGAAGATAATGCGTTTTTCAAGATCATCTTTCAAGCCGATCATGATTCGAGCAATAAAGAAAACTTGAAAGCGACAATTAGTACAAACTTGTCTGCAGAGGAGAATGGAGCAGATTATAATTCGGTCGTCAAAGTTAAGGAGTATGGGATCGTTTATGGGAGTGAAGGTGCTGTCAGTAATATTTACGATAGCTGCACTATCAGTACATTTGCGGGGGAGCAGTATCAGCAGTATGTTTTCTTAAATGGTGGTAAAAGTGTGCTCTACGTTAAGATGAAAGGCGACGATGTCGAAGGCGAGTTGGTAAAAAGTGGTGCAGTGTTCACTGTTCGAATCGGGCATAGTGGCAGTGATTCGTCGAGCTGCGCTATGAGTGCCTTTGCATGGATGATCCTATCCATAAACGGTGAGGATTACCTGTTTAAGAGCAAAGTTGATGCATGTAAGTCGTCTGAATAGGTTACGGAGGAGTGGAGATGAAAAAAAAATACATTACCCCACAGATGGAACTGGTTCTCTTTGAACCGAAACGGCATATTATGGATACGACCCTTCCCGGCTTTTCTGGTGGTGATCCGGGTGTTGAAATTCGTACAGGATGGGGTTATTCAATCTACGGGACTCCTGACGGCACGGTGATCAACAACAACGGCGCGCCGACGTATGTTCCGGGGAACGGAAGCGGCGGGAGACAGACCCCGCTCGGCTGAGCCGAAACCCTGTTTGGATTTGACCGAACAAAACGCACCGCAAGGAGAAATCCTTGCGGTGCTGTTTTTTCGTTTCGCGGGATTGCTTCAGGAGAAATCCTTGCGGCGCTGGTTTTTCGTTTTGCGGGATTGCTTTTTGACGCGTTCTTTTTTTCGGCGCGCTTTGTTACCCGTTCTTGGGGAGCGTATACGTGCCAAGCGGCGCACGCTTCAGCAGCGTATCGTCGAACGCGTCGATATCTTGCCGTCGCCGTTGATATCCGCGCCGCCCGCCGCGTTTCTTCCGCTTCGTTCAGGTTGTCAAACGAGGACGTCGTAGCGGTTTTCGAGGAATTCAATTTTTGCCCGGCCTCCGGCGCGTTCCGAAATCGCGTCCGAAAGCGCCGGAAAGTCGGTTTCCCGCACCGCGAGCGTCAGCCGCACGTTGTTCTCATACACCGCGTCGAGCCGTTTGAGCGGCAAATTTTCGAGTACGCCCTCGATCCGATTTAGGTCTTTGTAGGAGATACACAGCAGGAACACGCATAACCGTTGCATTTCAATCCGCCCGGCGGCGGAAATTGCGCGTTTTGCCGCTTGGCTGTATGCACGGACCAGTCCGCCGGTTCCAAGCAGGACCCCGCCGAAATATCGCGTTACGACGACGGCGGCGTCGGTCAGACCCTCTCCCCGCAGCACGTCCAGTACCGGCATCCCGGCGGTTCCGTGCGGTTCGCCGTCGTCAGAAAAGCGGGAGGTATTTCCCTCCCGCAGTAGATACGCATAGGCGTTGTGACGGGCGTCCGGGCAGTGTTTCCGGATGGTCGCGACGAAATCCAGCGCTTGCTCTGCGGTATGCACCGGGGACGCGTGGGCGATGAATTCGCTTTTTCGCTCGGTCAGGGAAGCTTCCGCCTCCGCCCGAAGGGTGTACCAGCTCTCGTTTTGGCTCATTTCGATGTGAATTCGTTGTAGATCGCATCGATTGCACGTTCGAAGTCGCTCTCGTTAACGCCGACGATAATGTTCAGCTCGGAGGAGCCCTGATCGATCATGCGGATATTGATTTTTTCCTGCGCGAGCGCGCCGAATACGCGGGCGGCGGAGCCGGGGGCGCCCATCATGCCGCGTCCGACGACGGCGATCAGGGCAAGTTCGCCCTCGATGCCGATAAAATCCGGTTGCACGGCGTTCATGATGTTCTTGACGAGTTCCTCCTCCCTGCCCGTGATGTCTGCACGGGAGAGGACGACGCACATCGTGTCGATCCCCGAGGGGAGGTGTTCGAAGGAGATGCCCATGTCCGCGATGACCCGCAGCACCTTCGCGCCGAAGCCGATCTCCTGGTTCATCATGTCCTTTTCGATGTGGACGAGGCAAAGACCCTTTCGGCCTGCGATGCCAGTGATGCTGCCGGGCGATGCGACGGTCTGGAAACCGTCCTTGGACGGGACAATAAACGTGCCGTCGTCGCCCGGACGGTTGGTATTTTTGATATTGATGGGAATTCCAGCCACCTTTACCGGAAAAATCGAGTCCTCATGGAGCACTGCGGCGCCCATGTAGGACAGTTCTCGCAGCTCGCGGTAAGTGATGACTTCAATGGCACGGGGGGACGGGACGATGCGCGGGTCCGCCATGAGGAACCCGGAGACGTCGGTCCAGTTTTCGTACAGGTCCGCGTTCGCCGCACGGGCGACGATCGCGCCGGTCACATCCGAGCCGCCCCGGCTGAACGTTTTGATTTCCCCGTTCGGCAGGCTGCCGTAAAAGCCGGGGATGACGGCGTGGGGCTGCCTCGAAAGGCGGCGGGAGAGGACGCGGTTAGTCAGTTCCGACTCGAACGTCCCGTTTTCGTCGAAGAAGATGACCTCAGCGGCGTCGATGAACGGAAAGCCGAGACAGTTTGCGAGGATAAGCCCGTTGAGGTATTCCCCGCGGCTGGCGAGATAGTCAAGGGTCGTGCCGGCTTTGATCTGTTCGCGGATGGCGGCGAATTCTGGCGAGAGGTCGAATGTGCTTCCGAGTCCCCGCAGGATTTCCGTATAGCGTCCCTCGATTTCGGCGAGCAGGTCCTCATAGGAGAGTTGCTGCTCGACGGTCTGGTAGAGCGAGATCAGCATATCGGTCACTTTCTTGTCGCCGTCGAAGCGCTTGCCGGGTGCGGACGGAACGACGTATCGCCGTGCGTCCTCCGCACGAATGATCGCGACCGCTTTCTGCATCTGCTCTGCGGAAGCAAGAGAGGTTCCGCCGAACTTGACCACTTTGGTTTGATAGTTGCTCATGCCGATACTTCCTTACACTATACAGAATATCCAAGGATCCTACCTATTGTACCATATTCGTCAAAAATTTGCAAGAGCATTTTCCACGAAATTCGTCGCACAGGGCGGAAAAACAGCGGCGAAGTGCATGAAACGCGGTGGCCGGAAACGATTTAGAGAGCAACTGTGCGAAGCAATCCGAAAAGATCACGAATTGCAACTTGCGATTGCAATTCGCAGCGAAAAAGTCCCGATTGCAATTCGCAGCGAAAAAGGTCCCCTTCGCGGGGACCTTTTTGCGTGCGCTTTTTTAAAAGAAGAACGGGTAGAGTAGGACGGAGCAGACGCAGAAGGCGGCGGCGGCGCTATACAGCAGCGCTCGCAGGAAGCGCGACGAGGCGGTACATGTTTCCAGCCGGCGCAGCAGCACGCCGAGGAACACTGCGCCCAACAGCAGCGTCGGGACGATATAACGAAAGTCCATTGAGCAGAAAAACGGGTATTTGAAGCAGAATGTCGTGTAGCCGAATAGCGTCACCGCCCAAGCGAGCAGCAGGAACAGCGTCGACGAGCGGGAAAGTCCGTTCTTTCGGACGAATTCTGCACCCGGAGAGGGGGCGGAAGCGCGCGTGCGGAAAAATGAGACGACGCAAACGCCCATCCCGCCAAGGCTTCCGCCGACGACAAGTAGGTTCAGGCTGAACAGCAATGTCCCGACCGCTTTGGCGGCGGGAGTGAGCGTCCAATAGCCATACTCGCCGAACAGGGACATCTTTAGGATCGCCAGTGGGATGCAATGCTCAAAGTAGGTCCCGCCGTATTCGCCGGTGCAGATCGGGAACACCCCGAAGTCCCACAGAGAGCCGAAATCGAAGAAGCGGCTCCAAAACGGGTAATCACCGAGGTATTGCTTGGACTGCTCAGACAGGTGGGGCAGGTAATTGAGCGGGATGCCATAGAGCAGGAAATTTCGGACCTGCCAGCCGATCCCGAGGGGGATGCAGACGGCGGCGAATAGCGCGAATTGCAGCAGCAGCCGTCCGCGTCCGTTCAGGCCCCAGCCCTTCGTGCGAATCAAGCGAAGCAGGAACAGCATCGCCACCGCCGGGGCGAGGACGCCGACCGACAGCTTCGCGCACATCCCGCCGCCGAGGCTAAGCGCGAGAGCGAATATGCGGGGGAAGGTTGGTTTCTTTAGCCACGCCAGCATTGCCCAGACCGCGAGCAGGCAGAGCGTGACACTCAGACAGTCGTTGTTGATGCTGCCGGAGAGTAGGAAGAATGTCGGGTGGAAGGCGAGCAGCCCGAGCGGGGCGAGCAGCGGTCCGCCGCGCAGTCCGACCAGTTTGAGGACTCGGTAACAGGCGTAGAGCGAAACCATCGAGTAGAACAGCGTCAGCGCCTGCAGGTTCTCTGATGCGAGGGCGAAAGGAACACCGAGCGCGGTCTGAAGTTTCAGAAACAGCGCGCAAATAATATGGTGCAGCGGGGGATGGTAGAACTGCGCGTGGGAAAGGATCTCTGTGCCGTCCGGGAGGCGGTTGTTTTCGAGGAAGAACTCGATATAGCCGGTGTGCCCGTGGTTGACGGTGGGGTAATCGAAATAGTAGACGTCGTGCTGGTTGACGCGGATGGTGATCAGCAGAATATAGCACAGCCGCGCCGCGAGCGCGAGCAGGAACAGCAGGGAAACGATGCGCTCCTCCGTCAGACTGCCCGACAGCTTCCACCACAGCGCGCACACCCCGCCGACGAACAGCACGTAGCAGAGCAGCCATTGAAACAGCGAACCAGGCTCCGCGACCAAACCGCCCAGCATCCCGCCCGCGAGAGAGAGGACCAAAAGCAAAGCCGAGCAAAAAGCGCCGTTGGAGAACGGCAGTTTTTGTTCGGCACGAAGAATTCCGCTCATAGGTTTTCAGACCCCGGCGATGGCGAACAGGTAGTTTTCGCAGTTCTCAAAGCTGATGGAAAACTTGCGCAGGGATACTCCACCGAGTTTGGAGAGCAGCTTTCCACCTTCGACGACCGAGAAGGACGGAAAATCCGATAGCAGCTTGCCGACGCACTTGATATAAGCTTCCTTGCGGGTCCAGACCTTCAGGAAGCGCTGCTTCTCGTCGCCGATTGACGAACCGTCGCGGACATATTCGGTCTCCTCGCCCGAGAAGAAACGCTCCGCCAGAAGCAGGTAGTCGGTCTTGCTCTGCTCGACGCGGGGGAGGTACTCCCCGTCGATGCCGACCGGGGTGTCCTGCAGGACGACGAGCATCTTTTCGCCGGTCGTCGTGACCGAAAGGTACTTTGGCGGGTCGCAGTCGGGGAGGGTGGGAGCGCCCTTTTCGGTGTAGACCACCCGCAGGGCGGGGTCGCCGAGGTAGTCCCGCACGGCCTGTTCGACCGCTTCATGGCGGGCGGCCCGGTTGGGTTGATTGTCAAGAACGAAACATTTCAAGGACATGGTGATTCTCTTCCTTTCGTTGTGGGACGGAATTTCATCCCTTTTGGGGGTCTTCTTCCGAGGCAGGCTGGTCCTTCTTGTGGTTAAACAGTTCCTTGCAGCGGGCCAGCAGGTCCGGCGCGCGGTCCATGATCGACTGCGCGCCGTCGATGGCGCGGTCTATCGGGTTGGGACGCGGGGCGTAGCTGTCCGGGTTTTTCAGGTCGAGCAGGGTGACGTTTCCGTCCGCCGAGACCACGAGAAATCCGAGCGGCAGGACCGTGACGCCCGCGCCGCTCCCGCCCGCGAACAGGGGGACTTGCGTTTCCTTTGGCTTACGGTCCGCGCCGCCGGCGGTAAAGCCGACGCTGACCTTTGAGAACGGCACGACCGTCACGCCGTTCGGCAGGGTGACCGGTTCGCCGATGACCGTGTTCACGTCCGCAACCGTCTGCACGCTGCGGATGACTTCCTCGATGACCTGCTTCATGGGAGTTTCCATAGCTGTTTTACCCTTTCTTTTGTTCGGATTCCTTTTCTTTTTTGGCCTTCCGGCCGTCGGAATAAGCGCGCAGCAGCGAGAGGGTGTTCAGTACCCTGCGGAAGGCGCGCAGCCCGATGACGCCGAGCCGACAAACGCTTGCGGACAGGAAAAGCTCTACGTCAATTTCCGGCTTGTCCGCTAAGAAGTCGCACTCTACGTTCACGTTCACGTTTTCTTTCTTTACTCGCTTCGCTTGCAGGGTCAGCTCGCCGGCTTCGTACGCGAGCGAACAGACGACCCCGTATTCCAGCGCGGTTTTCGCCGCGTCGTCCGAGGCGACCAGCACCCGCAGGCGGAAGGTTTCGACGCACAGGTGCTTCTTAAAATCGCGAAAAAGTCCGTTTAGTAGCTCGAGAAAGGCGGACAGCAGGTCCGTCAGGGCCACTTCCTCCGCCGGACGAGCGGATTCCTTCCGCTTTTTGGGCTTTTTCGGTTTCTTTTTCTTCTTTTTGCGTTTCTTCCCGCTTTCGGGCGGAGCGGGGGCTTCCTCGCGTTCCTTTCGTTCGCCGCCGACCAGCGACAGCCGCAGCGGCCCGATGCCGACAATCAGCAACGGCGTTTGGCAGTAGCCGGCGCGGACGGACAGCTTCAGCGAGCCGACCAGCAGGACGAGCAGCAACAGGAATCCCAGCGCGCCGAGCAGAATGTACAGGGCAATCATACCGGTTCCGATTCGTCGTCAGGCTCCGCGGCGGGCGGCTCAGGCGGATCAGCTTCCGGCAGGTCCTGCAGGGAATCCAGTCCGAAGCAGCGCAGGAACGCGTCTGTCGTGCCAAACAGGGTCGGGCGGCCGGGAGCTTCGAGCACCCCGCGCTCCGCCAGCAGTCCCTTGTCGCAGAGGGACGCGACGATGGACGAACTGTCCACCCCGCGGACCATCTCGATGAATGAGCGGGTCACCGGCTGGTGGTAGGCGACGATGGCCAGTACCTCGAGCGACGCTTTGGACAGCGGCGGGGACTTGCGCAGTTCCAGCGCCTTTTTGACGGTCTCCGCCACGAACGGCTTGGTGCACAGCTGGTACGCCGTTTCCACCCGGATCAGCTGGATGCCCCGTTCGCCGGCCTCCAGCGCTTCCCGCAGCTGGTTCGTCGCTTCCGTCAGTTCCTCGGCGGAGAGCGAAAGCAACTCCCGCAGCCGCTCGCTTTCCACCGGGCCGCCGCAGGCGAACAGCACCGCTTCGAGGGAAGCGAGGATTTCCTTGGGGATCTGTATGGCGTTCGCCATGGCGTTTTTCGCCACCTTTCGGGGAAAATTCGGAAGCTATGCCCCGGTTTCGACCGGTTCGCGGGATTCCTCGGCGAGTGAAAGCCAGAGCAAGTCGCCCTCGCCGTGGACAACGTCCACCTGTCCGAACCGGACCGCCTCGAGCACGGACAGGAAGATTGCGACGATCTCCCCGCGGGAGTGCGCGTCCGAAAACAGGCCGTCGAAACTGACGCGGGGGAAACGGGAGAGGGTGTCGCGCAGCCAGTCCAACTTCTCCTCGACCGTGTAGTAGCGCTCCTCGCGCAGCTCGCGGAAGAGCCGGACGTCCTCCTGCCGCAGTTTTTCCGCCTGTATCCGTTCGGAGATACGTTTAAACGCCTCGGTCAGCAGGGAAACGGCGTGGGAGCGATGATAGGTCGGATCGGTCAGTTCGTCGGCGGGCTTGGGGAAGCGGTCGTAAAATTGTTCGGACCGGACTTGCAGGTAGGCGGCGAGCTGCTGGGCCCGCCGGTGCTCAAGCAGGGCGTTGACAAGGGGCCGGCGGGGGTCCTCTTCACCTTCCTTCTGCGGCAGGAGCATTCGGCTCTTGATGAGCATCAGTTCCGCCGCCATGACCAGAAATTCCCCGGCGATCTCCATGTCGAGCTTCTGCATCGCATCGAGGTAAGCGGTGTACTGCTCGGCGATCTCGGCGATGGGAATGTCAAAAATATCCAGTTTATGCTTGGTGATCAGGGCGAGCAGCAGGTCCAGCGGACCCTCATACTGCTCGA
>CAZHBX010000016.1:25913-42188 GCA_964530795.1 uncultured Ruminococcus sp.
GTTCAATTTTTTCAAACAGGGTCCGGTGAAAGAGAGAGGTGAGATATCCCGCCAACTCGGGGCATCCGAAGATCCAACTGCCGAGGAACAGGATTCCCTTGCCGATCCAGTAGGACAGATAGTAGAGCGGGGACCAGAGGATCCTGTTGATGGTGGCGAAGATCGGGAAAAAGGAGGACAGCACGTTGAGCGCGACCAGACCGAGGAAGATATACTGGGTGTAGTGGCGCAGCTGCAAGTACTTTGCCGCCGCGTTCGGGCGCAGGAAGGACACGAGGATGTTCGAGCCGTCCATCGGCGGGATCGGAATCAGGTTGAACAACGCAAGGCCGATGTTCAACCGCAGGAAGATCAGCAACAGGTAGCTGACGACGGACGACGGGGAAATCTGTTCGGAAGCGCCCAGCAGAATCATCGGGAACTTGCCGAACGCTGCGAGCAGGCAGAACGCCAAGCCGGAGAGCAGCGCCAGCAGCAGGTTTGCGGCGGGACCTGCGAAGGAGACAAGCGCCATATCCCGTTTTGGCTTGCGCAGACGGCGGGGGTTGACCGGGACCGGCTTTGCCCAGCCGTAGCCGACGATCAGCATCATCAGAAAGCCAATCGGGTCGATGTGGGCGAGCGGATTGAGGGTAAGACGGCCTTCCTGCTTCGCCGTCGGGTCGCCGAGCCAATAGGCGACCAGCCCGTGCGCTACTTCGTGGCAGATCAGCGCGAGCAGGATGCAGAGGACGTACAGTACCAGCAACGCGAGGGTAAACGCAAAGCCGTTGGAATTGTTGAAAAAGAGGTTGAGCAGCATCGGGACGTCTCCTTTCAGGGGAAAGGCGTTATTTTCATGCGTACGGAACGAAGCCGGAAGTCTTGAAAGCCAAGGATTTCAAGGCGCGACGGCTTTGCCATTGGCGCTGCCTGCGGCGTCAATGGCGGTACGAATTCCAAGAATGGCTGCATCCCGTAAATTCGGTCCTGCGGGCCGGATTGATTCAGCAGACATTATTTTAGGCGGATCATGGAGGGCTTCCAGCTTGCGGGCGGCTCCAGCCCCATCATGGTTACGACGGTGGCGGCGACGTTCGCAAGACCGTATTTGCCCTCGACGCATTCGTAGGCGTCGCGGTAGAAATTATCATAAATATAGCAGGGAACCGGGTTGAGTGTGTGGCTGGTCTTGGCCTTCGGCACGCCGTCCGGGGAATACTTCGGTTCACCGGTCTTCTTGTCAATCTCGTACATTTCGTCGGCGTTGCCGTGGTCTGCCGTGATGACCGCCACGCCGCCGACCTCGTCAACGGTCTTGAGGATGCGCGCGAGGCAGAGGTCGAGCGCTTCCATGGAGATACGCGTCGCGACGAAAGAACCGGTGTGCCCGACCATGTCGCCGTTCGGGAAGTTAACCCGCAGATAGCCGAATTTGCCGCTTTGCAGCTTCTCGATCAGCACGTCTGTGATTTCCGCGCACTTCATCCACGGGCGCTGCTCAAACGGGACGACGTCCGATGGAATCTCGATGTATTCCTCGAGTTCCTCGGAGAATTTACCGGAGCGGTTGCCGTTCCAGAAGTAGGTCACATGGCCGAACTTCTGGGTCTCGGAGAGGGCGAGTTGCCTGACGCCGTGATTGACGAGAAATTCGCCCATCGTGCCGGTGATTTCCGGGGGCGAAACGAGGTAGCGGGAGGGGATGTGGGCGTCGCCGTCATACTCGAGCATCCCGGCGTAAAGTACGTCCGGGACGCGGACGCGGTCGAATTTCTTGAAGTCCTTGCCGCCTTCGAACGCACGGGAGATCTCGATGGAGCGGTCGCCGCGGAAGTTGAAGAAGATGACGGCGTCGCCGTCATTGACCGTGCCAACCGGTTTGCCGTCTTCGGCGATGACGAACGGGGGCAGGTCCTGGTCGATCGCGCCGGTTTCGGCCCGCAGAGTCTCAACGGCTTCCGCGGCGGAGGCGAACTGACGGCCTTCGCCAAGGACGTGGGTGTGCCACCCGCGCTCGACCATATTCCAGTTAGCCTCGTAGCGGTCCATCGTAATTTGCATGCGTCCGCCGCCGGAGGCGATGCGCACGTCGAACGTGTCGTCGCGCAGCCCGGACAGGAAGTCCTCAAACGGCAGGACGTACTCGAGCGCAGAGGTTTCGCCGACATCACGGCCATCGAGCAGGATGTGGATGCGGACGCGGGAAACGCCGCACGCCTTCGCCTGCTTGACCATGGCGCGGAGGTGATCGATGTGGGAATGGACGTTGCCGTCCGAGAAGAGACCGAGGAAATGCAGGGTGCCGTGGGTTTCAAGCACCCGCCCGGTCAGCGCCTTCCATGTGTCGGATTCATAGATCCGCCCGCTTTCGATGGCGTTGTTGACAAGCTTTGCGCCCTGCGCGAACACCTGCCCTGCGCCGAGGGCGTTATGGCCGACCTCGGAATTGCCCATGTCGTCATCCGACGGGAGTCCGACGGCGGTGCCGTGCGCCTGCAAAAGGAAGCAGGGATAGCTGGCTTCGAGCAGGTCGAGCGTGGGAGTGTAGGCGGCGCGGACGGCGTTGCCCGCCGTGCGTTCCGTATACCCGACGCCGTCCATGACGACGGTCAGGATGGGGCGGGGTTTTCCGCCAAAGATGGATTTTCGGTTGGTTTGCGTTTGTTCTGCCATGAATGTTACCTGTGCTTCCTTGCAAAAATTGAGGTTGACATCTATACAAAGGATAGTATACCATAAAATCTATGGGCTTGTCAAATTTTTTTTCAAGATTTTTCGGCAAAGAAGAAAAAAGCTTTCGCCATTTTTGGATTGACAAGCGGCAAGGGATGTGATATACTGAAAACGCCGTTGCACAATTCGGCGGTGCTTTTTATAAAGAACGACGGAGCCGAACGGAAAGGAATTGCGGTATGACAAGACGGGAATCCAGGGAACAGGCGGTCTGCTGCCTGTACGCGTACGGGGTGCAGCCGGAAAAGACGGTCGCGCAGATCGCGCTTGACATGGAGGAGCAGCGCGGGGAGGACTTAAGCGGCTTTGCGCTGGAGCTGCTGGAGACGGCGGTGGCGCACCTGCCGGAGATCGACGAGCGGATCGCCGCGTCCTCTGACAACTGGCGGTTCGGGCGCATCGGGAAGGTATCGCTGGCGATCCTGCGGGTCGCGGTGTGTGAACTGTGCTTTCTTCCGGAACGCACGCCGGATGAGATCGCGGTCAACGAAGCGCTCGAGCTCGCACGGATCTACGACACGGACAAGGCCGTTCCGTTCATTAACGGGGTGCTCGCGAAGGTGATCCGGTCTCGGGGATAAGGGTTCTGGCTTTCGGAAAGTTACGGAAGGGGCGTGTTTTTTTGCAGACGCTGACGGTCGAACAGCTGAATGTGTACATTCGCGATTATCTCGCGGGTGCGCCGCTGCTTGCGCAGGTCGCCGTGCGGGGGGAGCTTTCCAACGTGCGGGTGTATCCTGGGAGCGGGCATATTTACTTCACGCTGAAGGATGAAAAGTCCGCCATCCCCGCGACGATGTTCGGGGGCGCGGGCAAACTGGCGTTCCGCCCGGAGAACGGCATGAAGGTGCTGTGTGTCGGGCGGGTTTCCGTTTTTGTCCGGGACGGGCAGTACCGCTTTTACGCGGAGAGCATCGAGCCGGACGGCGTCGGTTCGCTCGCGGCCGCATTTGAACAGCTTAAGAAGCGCCTGGAGGCGGAGGGGCTGTTCGACCCTGCCCACAAAAAGCCCCTGCCGAAGATCCCGTTTCGCGTCGGGGTCATCACGGCGGAAAACGGCGCCGCCGTTCGGGACATCATTAACGTCACCCATCGACGCTTCCCGGCGGCGAAAATTCTGCTCGCCCCGGCGACCGTGCAGGGCCCTACGGCGCCCGCCGAGCTGATCCGTTCTCTCCAGCTGCTTGACGGCTCGGGAAACTGCGATGTGATCCTCATCGGACGGGGTGGCGGGTCGATGGAGGACCTGTGGTGCTTCAACGATGAGAACCTGGCGCGGGAGATCTACGCCTGCCGCACGCCGGTCATCTCCGCCGTCGGACACGAAACGGATTTCACCATCTGCGACTTCGTCGCCGACGTGCGGGCGCCGACGCCGTCCGCCGCCGCGGAACTGGCGGTCCCGGACGTGCGGGAGCTGCTGCGCAAGTTCGACAATTTGCGCGAACGGATGAACAGTCTTGCCGAAGCCCGGCTGCAAATGCTTTCCCAGCGGCTGCACGCTCTCGCGACCCGCCCGGTGCTCGCGTCGCCGCAGGCGTACCTCGACGATAAGAGGATGCTGGTCGCGCAGGCAGAGGAACGGCTGCACCGCGCCGTCGACCTTTCAATGGAGCGGCGGACGCAGAAACTGCATATGCTTTCGGAGAAACTGCGGTCGCTCAATCCCCTCGCCGTGCTCGAACGGGGGTACGCCGTGGTGTTCGACGCGTCGGGCGGGGTTGTCCGTTGTCCGGAGACGCTCGAAAGCGGCGAGCGGTTCTCAGTGAAACTGGCGGGCGGCACGATGGACGCGACAAAGGTCTGACGGGAGGAAAAACAGGGATGGCAAGGATACTGCGGGCGATGACACAGGACGGCTCGGCCCGGGCGGCTGTGATCGACGGGCGAAGCATCGTTAACCGGGCAATTGAGATCCACCATACCGCCCCGACGGCGACGGCCGCGCTCGGGCGGGTGCTGATGGGGGCGTCCTTGATGGGCAGCCTGCTCGGCGAGCCGGACGACTTGCTGACCCTGCGTTTTCGCGGGGACGGCGGTGGGGGAACACTGCTCGCGTCCGCCAATTACAAGGGAAATGTGCGGGGACTCATCGGGAACCCGTCCTGCGATTATCCGCTGCGGGAGTCCGACGGCAAGCTTGACGTGGGTCGCTGCGTCGGCAGGGGACAGTTGACCGTGACGCGTTCCGTTGGCGGTGGAGAGCCGTTTCAGGGGATCGCCGAGATCCAGACCGGGGAGATCGCGCAGGACCTCGCCTACTACTTTGCGACGAGCGAGCAGGTGCCGACCCTCTGCGCCCTCGGGGTGCTGGTGGACACAGACGGCTCCTGCAAGGCCGCCGGCGGGGCGCTGATCCAGCTGTTGCCCTACGCGGACCCGGAGGTGACCGACCGTCTCGAGGCGAACGCCGCGAAACTGCCGCCGGTTACGACGGTGCTCGACGGCGGAACGCTCGAACAGCTGCTTGCGGGGTTCCTCGACGGGATCCCGTTTGACTTGTTCGACGAGATCGCATGCGGCTACCACTGCGACTGCTCACGGGAGCGGACTGACCGCGCGCTGCTCTCGCTCGGGGGCAAGCAGCTGCGGGAGCTAATCGACGACCCGCAGGAAACCGTGCTGTCCTGCGAGTTCTGCGGGTCGGATTACCGCTATACAAAGGACGACCTGCGGACGCTGCTTACCGAAGCGGAGGGAAAGAAGCCGTGAAGACAGTGCTGATTACCGGCGCGTCCGGCGGGATCGGGGAAGCGACCGCCCGCGCGTTTGCCCGCGCCGGCTGGCGGGTGGTGCTGCACTGTTTTTCCGGGGTCGAAAGGGCGGAGTCGCTCGCGCGGGAGCTGATGGGTTCGACCGTGTTCCGGGCGGACCTGCGGGACCCCGCGCAGGTGCGCGCGCTCGCCGAGGCGTTCCCGGAGACCGACGTTCTGGTCAACAACGCCGCCGTTGACCTGTTCGATCTGTTCGATCTGATCTCGGAGGAACGGGCGCGGGAACTTTACGAGGTCAATCTGCTCGCGCCGGTGACGCTTGCGCGGCTGCTGGTGAAGGGGATGCTCTCCCGGCAAAGCGGATGCATCCTGAATGTGTCCTCGGTATTCGGGGAGAGCGGCGGGAGCTGTGAGGTGGACTATTCGGCGGCAAAGGCGGGCCTAATCGGGTTTACCAAGGCGCTTGCAAAGGAGGTTGGTCCGGCCGGGGTGCGGGTCAACTGTGTCTGCCCCGGGGTCATTCGGACGCGGATGAACGACCGGCTGACCGTCGAAGAGGCGGAGGAATTGGCGGACTCGATCCCGCTCGAGCGATTCGGTTCGCCGGAGGAGGTTGCCTCGGCGCTGGTGTTTCTTGCGTCGGAGGAAGCGTCTTACATTACGGGGGCGGTTTTGGACGTGAACGGCGGTATGTAACAAAGAATTAATATCGATACTTGTAATTAAGGAAAGAACAGAGGAGTCTCAATAATGAAGAAGCTGGGCTTCGGGTTGATGCGTCTGCCCACGGCGGGAAACGGGGAGATCGACATTGAACAGATGAAAGTCATGGTAGACGAGTTCCTCGCGAACGGATTTACCTATTTTGACACGGCGTGGATGTACTGCAACTTCCGCAGTGAAAACGCGACAAAGGAAGCGCTTGTCGATCGCCATCTGCGGGACAGCTTCACGCTCGCCGACAAGCTGCACGCCGGATACCTCAAGAACAGGGACGACCGGGACGGCATTTTCAACGAGCAACTGCGCAAAACCGGGGCGGGGTATTTCGATTACTACCTGCTTCACGACATGCGGGTCGCCCACGAGAAAATTTATCGGGAACTCGACTGCTTTTCGTGGATTCAGGAGAAAAAGGCGCAGGGATTGGCGAAGGAAATCGGCTTTTCCTTCCACGACAACGCCGAATTCCTCGACAGGGTGCTGACCGAGCATCCGGAGATGGATTTCGTGCAGTTACAGGTCAATTACCTTGACTGGGAGAGCGATTCCGTGCAGTCGCGGAAGTGCTACGAGGTCGCCCGCAAGCACAGCAAGCCGGTTGTGGTCATGGAGCCGGTCAAGGGCGGCACGCTCGCGAATCTGCCCGCCGGGGCGTCGCGATTGCTGCGACAGGCGCACCCGGATCTTTCGGAAGCGTCCTGGGCGATCCGCTTTGCGGCGGGTCTGCCGGGGGTGCGGGTCGTTCTGTCCGGCATGAGCAGCCCGGAACAGATGCGGGATAACCTTTCATACATGAAAGAATTCCGGCCGCTGGACGAGGAGGAGCAGAAACTGCTCCAGAGGGTCGCGGAATGGTTGCGTTCGGACATCGCGGTGCCCTGCACCGGATGTTCCTACTGCACGACGGGGTGTCCGGCATCCATTTCAATCCCGGACTACTTCGCGCTGTACAATCGCGGGGACGAGGCGAAAATGGAGGACTACGTTGCTCTCGCCAACAAGGGCGGCACGCCTTCCGACTGCATCGGCTGCGGGGCGTGTGAGGCGGTCTGCCCGCAGGAACTGCCCATCCGCACCGAGCTGAAAACGGTCGCGGAACGGTTCGCGCCATGAGCGGGAAATGGTGGCTGACCGTTTTGCTCTGCTGCCTGTTGCTTATTTGGGTTTGCGGCTGCGGGGGAGACGGCGGGGAGGACGCGTCCTGCGGGATTTCCGGCTGGCTGACGGAGACGTCCGTGGAGGACCCGGGCGCGTGGTTCTCGGTCAGCGTGCTGCCGGTCGAGTGAATCGTCCGGGCTGGGAACCTTCCTCCATTTTCGTCGCAAAAACTGGAAATTCGTCAAAAAAGCCAAAAACAGGCGCAAAAATTCGGTGAAGATTGGGTAACAAATTGCGGGGATCTGTGCTATAATGATACCGGTTTGGGTTTGGCGCTCGGGGACAGATTTGGCTTCTGACCGCATCGTCCGACAAATCGAAAAACAAGGGAGGAAAAAAGATGCCAAGAACGAAAATCGACAGACGAATTGTGAAGACTAAACGTGCCATCAACGTTGCGCTTCTTCAGTTGCTTGATACCAAGGAGCCGGAGGATATTACCATCACCGAGCTGACTACTTGTGCGGATATTAACCGAAAGACCTTTTACCTCCATTACACCTGCATCAAGGACGTCGCCGCCGAATTGCAGAAGAATCTGCGTTCGGAGACGCTGGATATGATCGAGTCGTCCTGTACCGAGGACGGCGGATTTTCGCCCTCTGCGATGCTCAGCAAGGTGCAGAGCCGTATTGACGCGAACCCCGATTTTTTTCGTGCGCTATGCCTGAAAGGCACATGGGAGTATTTCACCCGCACGGTCGGCGAGTGCGCCGTGGATCGGCTGCTTGCCGTCTACCGTGACGGGAGTACGTTGAGTCCGGCCGCCCTGCGGCTGGCCGTGATGGGGATGCTGGCCGGGACGGCGCAGTTTTATCTCGAGTGGGCGAAGTACCCGGCGGGACTGACGCTCGACGAGGTCACGGAACTCGCCTCCGGATTTGCCGAGCATGCGTCTGCGCTGTTGTCGGACACAGACGGGAAATAAACGGGGTTTTACGACAGGAATTGCGCGCCGTATGCGAAGGCGCTGTCCGGGGAAATGCGTTTTACCGGGAAAAGGGACGTGTGGACAAGATGAAGAAATCCTATGGAATCCTGCTGATCGGCTGCGGTCATATCGGCAGACAGCACATCGAGGATCTGTATGAGAAGGAGGAAGTGCGTGTCGTCGCCACCGTGGACAGTGATGCGGAACGCGCGCGGGAATTCGCCCGCCGGTACGGGGCGGCAGGATTCGGGACGGATTACCGCCCTTACCTTTCGGATCCGTCGGTGGACATCGTCATCATCGCGACCTATACGGATACGCACCTGCCTATCCTGCGGGAATGCGTCGCGCACGGGAAGCACGTTATCTGCGAAAAGCCGATCGCGCCGGATTTGGCGGGGGCGCGGGAGTTCGTGCGGCTGGTGAAGTCGTCGGACTGCAAGGTCGCCGTTTCGCATATTCTGCGCTACAACCGTTCCTACTGCAAGATCAAGGAACTCATCGACAGCGGGGAGATCGGGGAAATGCGCATGGTGCGCATGAACCAGAGCCACCGCGCCGGGGAGCCGGAGCATCCGTGGGACCGGTTCGTTCGGCTCATGCAGGACTGCCCGCCGCTCGTCGACTGCGGCGTGCATTACGCCGACGTGATCCGGTGGTTTGCCGATTCGCCGGTGGTTTCCGTCGGGGGCGTTTCCGCCAAACTCGACGCGGATTCCCCGATTGACAATTACCAGATCATGACCATGGAGCTCGCCAACGGTTGCCGCGGGTACTATGAGGTTGGCTGGAGCCGCAACGTCTCGTCCAACAACGACAAGGATTTCATTGGCACGGAGGGACACATCTCCCTGACGATGGGCTCCAACCGCACCGACGGGGTGAAGGACAGCGACCTGATTCGCATTTGTTACGGCGACCCAAAAAAGCCCGACCGCGTTATCGAGAATCCGTCGATCTATAAGGATATGTACGCCCAGTTCCTCGATCTCGTCGATATGATCGAGAATGGCGGCCAGGGCAAGGTCCCGATCGACGACGTGTTCGAGGCATTCCGCACGGTCATGCTGGCCGTCCGCGCCATCCGCGAGGGCCGCCGGATCGTCCTTGCGGAGGAGCCGGATTGAGGAGAATTGTCTTTTGGAAGAAAAAAAACAAAAATTTCGTTTTTTTCTTGGAAAGCTCTTGCAAAATCCGTTTGTTTGCAGTATAATGTAGTTACACAAATGTTCACACCCTGTAAACTTTGACACAAAGAAAGGAATGCAAGTATGAAAAAACTGCTTTGCGCCCTGCTCGTTCTCATGATGCTGGCCCTCCCGGTCGCGGTCTTTACGGCAGGCGCGGAATCCATCATTACGGATGACATGCTTGTCGATCTGATGCCCGACGCGGAGCTCGACAAATCCATCATCACGGCGACGGACTGTGAGGTCCGCAACAACGACGACGGTTCTCTGGTGGTTAAGGTCACCGGCAGCAACCCGACGCTCATCGTCAACTTCGCGGAAGGCTCCACCCTGCAAATCGGCTCGAAGATCGATGTCAGCCAGCCCGCGTTCTTCGCGCTGGATTTCGGCACCGCCGGATCGATCTCGATCGATCACATGATCTTCCACTACACCCGTAAGGACAAGGCTGCGGAGAACAAGGTCGCCGACTTGTACATGGAATCCATGTATAGTAGCGACTATGCCGCCTATCGGAAGCAGGTGGACAAAAACACCTTTGTTTCAACCAAGAAGTATGACGACGGCAGCGTCAACTTCGTCGTTTGGGACTGGGCTGGCTATTTGAATGCGGAGGCCAGCAAGAAGGTCTTTGATGATAAGATGCACCACTTTACCCAGCTCGACCTGGGCCTGAAGGGTTCGACCGTCGGTTCCGAGTTGACCTTCTTCACGATGGGTCTTGTGCAGGATGAAAATGTGGAACTCGGCAAGACCCAGCCGGCGCCGTTGGAAACCAGCGGCTCGACTTCGTCGTCTTCCGAATCGTCCTCTTCGGCGTCCTCTGAAACGTCCTCCGCGACTTCTTCGGGAACCAGCAGCGCGGCGACGTCCAGCGCAGCCTCTTCCGTGACGAGCAGTACTTCTTCTGCGGCGTCCAGTGCGTCCTCTGCGGCGAGCAATACGTCCTCCGCGGCATCCGGCGCGTCCTCTGCGGCGAGCAACGCGTCCTCTGCGGCGAGCAACGGGTCTTCCAATACCAGCTCGGCGGCTGAAGATGGCGGATCGAACGTTGGCCTGATCGTCGGAATTATCGTTGCGGTCGTCGTCGTTGCGGTGATCGTCGTGGTTGTGGTTGTCGTTCGGAAAAAGAAGTAAAAATTCTCGGCAGGGGCGGAAAGCCCGGTTCGCCGACTGAATTTGATCTATGAGAGCGGGCCCTGAAGGAGGAATCTCTTTTGGGGCCTGTTTTTTTACGAAGAAACGGGATGGCCGGCGGAAACAGGCGGGGAAAGCGTTTTTCGGGTCCGGAGAATCGCCGGAAATAGGCGAAAACACGGGAAAAGCGGATCAAAACAGGGTCAAACAAGAAAACGGAACGAAAACGGGACGAAAGGGAGGGAAGAGACATGCCGGAAGATCAGCGCAAGCGCATTTTGATTGTGGAGGACGACGGGGGCATCGCCCGGTCGCTGCGGGAGTTTCTCACAGGGGAGGGGTTTTACGTGTGCGCCGTCGTCGGGCAGGGAGACGCGGAACAGCGGATGCGGGGAGAAGCGTTTGACCTGCTGCTTGCGGACATCGCGCTCGCGGACGGGAGCGGCTATGGGGTCTGCGCCGCCGCAAAGCGGCGCGGGATGCCGGTCATCTTCCTGACGGCTTCGGGGGACGAGGGCAGCGTGGTCGCGGGGCTGGATATGGGGGCGGACGATTACGTCTCCAAGCCGTTTCGGCCGCGGGAGCTGGTTTCCCGCATCCGCAGCGTGCTGCGGCGGTACGACGGGGCGAGAGGACTTCTGCCGTTCGGTGATTTACTGGTGGACACGGAAAAGGGGACCGTGACTCGGAATGGGGAGGAAGTACCGCTTTCCGCACTGGAGTACCGAATTCTCTTGGTGTTCGCCAACAACCGAGGCAAGCTGCTGACCCGGGCGCGGCTGCTCGAGGAAATCTGGGACGTCTCCGGGGATTTCGTCAACGACAACACCCTGACCGTCTACATCAAGCGTCTGCGGGAGAAGATCGAGCGGGACCCGCAGGAGCCGACGCTGATTCGCACCGTACGGGGTATCGGCTACCGTGGCGGGGAATAAGGGGAAAGGGAGAGAGATCGCGGGATGCTGCGCAATCGGGAAGTTCGGCGGGAACTGCTTGCTTGGTGCGCCGTGACGGCGGCGGTGACGGTGGCGGGCTTTTTCGTATCACCGGTATGCGCCGGGTTCGCGGCGGGCGGCGCGGTGTGCGCGGGGGTCGTGCACGCGATGTTTTTGCGCCGACGATACCGGGATCTGGCGGAACTCTGCGAGAGCATCGACCGGGTGCTGCACGGGCAGGAGGAGTTCCTGCTTTCGGACAACGAGGAAGGGGAACTTTCCATTCTGCGAAGCGAAATTCGAAAGATGACCGTGCGGCTGCGGGAAGCGGCGGACCTGCTGCGGCAGGATAAAAAGCGGCTTTCGGACGCGATGGCTGACATCTCCCACCAACTGCGTACGCCGCTGACCTCCATGCAGCTGACGCTTTCGCTGCTCGCGTCGGATTCCCTGCCGGACAAGCGGCGGCTGGCGCTGACCTACGAGCTGCGCGAGTCGCTGGAGAGGGTGGATTGGCTGGTCAAAACGCTTTTGAAACTTTCCGGCATCGACGCGGGGACGATCTCCTTCGCGTCCGAGGAGCGGACGGTTGCGGAATGGGTAGCGCGCGCGGTTGAGCCGTTCGCCATCCCGATGGAACTGCGGGAACAGAAACTGACCCTGCGGGTTGGAGAGGAACGCTTTCGGGGAGACCTGCGCTGGTGCGCGGAGGCGCTTGAGAACCTGCTGAAGAACTGCATGGAGCACACCCCGGCGGGCGGGGAGATCCGCGTCGAATCGCAGGAGACGGCGTTATTCGTCGAGCTGACTGTGCGGGACAGCGGGACGGGATTCGACAAGCGGGATCTGCCGCGCCTGTTCGAGCGCTTCTACCGCGGGAAAAATGCCGCCAAGGGAAGCGCGGGCATCGGGCTCGCGTTTGCGCGGGCGGTCCTCGAGGCGCAGGGCGCTTCGATTCGGGCGGAGAACCCGCCGGAGGGCGGCGCGCTGTTCCGCATTCGGTTCCCGAAAGGGGTCGTCTAAAATTTTTTCGGAAAATTGCACGTCGATGACAGAACGGTCAGCAAATTGTCACCGACGTGTCACTTTTTTGCGGTAAACTAACGGCAGAAAACGGGCGCGGGCGTGCCGGGAAGGAAGGTCCGACGATGGAAATTCTGCGGACGGAGCATTTGACAAAGGTATACGGGGAAGGCGAAAACCAAGTCCGGGCGGTGGATGACCTCACGTTTTCGCTGGGAAAAGGGGAGTTTGCCGCTTTGACCGGCCCGTCGGGATCGGGAAAATCGACCCTGCTGCACCTGCTCGGCGGGGTGGACCGGCCGACGAGCGGGAAGGTGTTCGTCAACGGGCAGGACGTGTACGCGCAGGACGAGAACCGCCTCGCCGTCTTCCGCCGCAGGCAGGTCGGGCTGATCTATCAGTTCTACAACCTGATTCCGGTATTCAACGTGGTGGAGAACATGACCCTGCCGGTGCTGATGGACGGGCGGAAGGTCAACGAGGGGCGGCTGAAGGAACTGCTGCGGACGCTCGGGCTGACCAGCCGGAAGGACTGTCTGCCGAACCAGCTTTCGGGCGGACAGCAGCAGCGAGTGTCCATCGGGCGGGCGCTGATGAACGCCCCGGCGATCGTGCTGGCGGACGAGCCGACGGGAAATCTGGATTCGGCGAACAGCAAGGAGATCGTGGAGCTGCTGCGGTACTCCAACCGCGCCTACGGGCAGACGCTGCTGGTCATCACGCACGATGAGTCGATCGCCCTGCAGGCGGACCGCGTGATGTCCTTCGAGGACGGGCGCATCGTGCGGGACGAGAAGTTGAGGTGAAACGGGATGAACGTGCTTCGAAAATTCACCTGGAAAAGTCTGCTTCGCAACCCGGTGCGGACGCTGGTGACCGTGGCGGGCATCCTGCTTTCGACGGCGCTGTTCACCGCCGTGGCGATGGGGGCGTACAGCGGGCTTTGCTACCTGCGGGACGCGGAGGTCGATTCGATCGGGGCGTTTCACGCGTACTACGCTGGAATGACCCCGGAACAGGCGGAGGAAGTTTCGCGGACGGACGGCGTGGCGTCGATGGCAAGCTGGCGGGAGGTCGGCTGGGCGGAGTTCGGCGGAAAAACCCCGGACAAACCCTACCTGCGGGTGGTGGATATGGATCCGAATCTGCCGAATCTGGTGTCGATTCGGCTGACCGACGGGCGGTTGCCGGAAAAGGACGGGGAGCTGCTCCTGCCGACGGACGTCAAAAGCAACGGCGGGGTGCAGTTTTCGCGCGGCGACATGCTGACGCTGGACTTGCAGGAAACCTCGAACGGGGACGGGGAGGTCCTGCGAAAGACCTACACGGTCGTCGGGTTTTACGAGCGGCTCAACATGATCGTCGAATCGTACGATCAGCCGGGCTACACGGCCCTCACGGTCGGCGGCGGGAGAGGGGACTGCACGGTGTTCTTTACCGTGGAAAAGCCGTCGGATTTCTACGCTTACATGGCGGAACACGCTATTTTGCCGGACTGGAGGGCCCACACGGACCTGCTGCGGCTCTCCGGGTCGTTCCGGACGGCGAAATACGTGCGGGTCTTGTATTCGTTCGCGGGGATCCTGCTGTTTCTGGTCGCGCTCGGATCGGTGTCGCTGATCTACAACGCATTCTCCATCTCGGTCGGAGAGCGGACGCGGCAGTTTGGGATCCTCAAGTCGGTCGGGGCGACCAATCAGCAGATCCGCGCGAGCGTGCTTTGGGAGGCGGCGCTGCTATGCGTGATCGCCATCCCGCTGGGGATTCTGGTCGGGTGCGTCGGGATCGGGCTGACGCTGCACTTTTTGCAGGACGATTTCGCCCGCATTCTCGGGGATTACACATCGGTGCGGATGAAGTTGGCGGTGCATCCGCTCGGACTGCTGTTTTCGGCGGTGCTGGGCGTTGCGGCAACCCTGATTTCGGCGTGGCTGCCGGCCCGACGGGCGATGAAGCTGAGCGCGATCGACGCGGTCCGCCAGAGCGGCGACGTGCGGCTGTGCAAGCGGGACGTACGGTCTTCCCGGCTGACGCGGAGGCTGTTCGGGCTGGAGGGGATGCTGGCGGCGAAGAACTTTCGTCGGAACCGGAAACGGTACTGGGCCGTGGTGATGTCGCTGTGTCTGAGCATCGTGCTGTTCCTGACCGCCTCGACTTTCTGCGCCTATCTGACCGACGAAGTCGACGCCTACACGAGCGTGAAAGGGTTTGACCTGTCGTTCCAATCCCCGCACTGGGAAGAAGCGGAGGAACTGCTTGGGAAGCTGCGCGAACTCGACGCGGTGGATGCCGCCGCTTTCACGGCCTTTCAGGTTGAATGGGCGCGGTTCGACGCGGACGCGCTGACGGACGATGCGCGGAAAGCGGACCAAGCGGATTTCGGGACGGCGGAGCCGGAACTGTATGTGGAACTGCACTTCCTTTCGGACGACGCGTTCCGGGCGCTCTGCGGGAAAAACAAGCTGAACGCCGACGATTACTTCGACGCGGACGCACCGCGCGGACTGTTTTGGAATCAAATGCCCTATTATGATCAGGACACTGACGGGTTCAGGGATGTCCCGGTGCTTAAGGACGGCGTGCCGCCGCAGACCGTGGAACTGCTTCTCGGGTATCACGACATGGAGGGGTACACCGCCTACGCGGACGGGATCGAGGAACGGGACGGGATGCCCTGCATTCCGTACTACCCGACTGATTACCTCGCCGACTTCAGCGCCGGCGTGCTGGATGGGTCCAAGGCGGTCTGGGAGCCGGTGGCGGATGCGGAAAAGCGGCGGACACTGACGATCGGGACGCTTCTGGAGACGCTGGATTACTGCCTGCCGGAAGGGTCGGCTCCGCTGCTTGTCTACCCGTATTCGCTGCAGGAAGCGGTGATGGGCGACAAGACGGAACGGTTGCTCTACTACTTTAAAGCGGCCGCCTACGACAAGGCGGAGGAGGAGATTGAACAGCTGCTGGGGGCGGAGGGACTTTCGTCGTATGTGGACAATCGGGCGGCCAAACAGGCCGGCGAAAAGGCGGTGGCGACGGTCGTCAACGTGTTCTCCTACGGATTCATCCTTTTGATTTCCCTGATCGCCATGGCGAACGTGTTCAACACGGTTTCGACCAACGTTTCCCTGCGGCGGCGGGAATTCGCGATGCTGCAATCGGTTGGGATGTCAAAGAGGGGTTTCCGGCGGATGATGTGTTACGAATGCCTGATCTACGGGTTCCGGGGGCTGCTGTACGGGTTGCCGCTTGCCGTGGCACTCTGCTACGGGATCTTCCTGCTGGTCCGGATGGACGGCCGGTTCTATCTGCCGTGGGGGAACGTGGCGTGGGCGGTCGTAAGCGTGTTCGCCGTGGTGGCGGTCACCATGCTGTACGCGACGCGGCGGCTGCGGCGGGATAATCCGGTCGAGACGCTCCGACAGGAGAACCTTTGAGCGAAAAAGGGATTGATCGAACAGGCGGCACAAGCCCCTTCCTTTAGGAATGGGGTCAAGCCGCCTTAATTTTTTGAAAGGCCTTGCAAAAGATAGGGGTGTATGGTATAATAAAAATACCGCCGCAAGGTCTTGGTCAACGGTATCGATACGAGGCCGGCTGTAAAACGGATCTGAAAAGAAGTGGTGAGAACATGGAGTACAGCTACAGGTTTCGGCTATATCCGACGCGGGAGCAGGAAAGCCTGATACAACGGACGTTCGGCTGCTGCAGGTATGTGTTCAATCGCTTTCTTGCGGAGCGTAAAGAATTGT
>CAZHBX010000017.1:0-35403 GCA_964530795.1 uncultured Ruminococcus sp.
GTTTTGCATGGTGTGCCTGCGTTTCTGTTCCAAAAGAATCCCTCCGATATTTATTGGATTTAGGTTCTGTTGACACTAAATTAGCCATATGAAAAAAGGAGTCTGGGGGACGTGATGTCTCCCAAACCCCTCGTATTTTATTCAACCGTAATATTGACGGTCGTGTCCTCAGACCACAGCAGGTAATCGCTGTAACGGAAGGTGAAGCTGTCTGTGCCGGTAAAGCCTTCATGCGGGACGTACCAGTATTCGCCGTCCGGGCTGAGCATGACCGAACCGTGCTCCGCGGAGACCGTCAGTTCCGTCATGTTGATGCCCTCGATGTCGGCGAGCAGTTCACCGTGCAGCGTTTCCCCGGTCTTGCAGGACGCGGAGACGTCCGCGAGCCTTTTGGGAGGCTCGAGCGTGCCTTTGATAAACCTGTAGGTCGCATCGTAGAGGTTCCGGCCCATCTCCGTTCCGGAGTAGCAGGCGTCGTAAAAGGCCGTTACACCCTGATAGTAAGCATGGATGGTCTCTTTCATGTAACCGGCCTCCGCGCCGTAGCCGAGGTAGCGCATATAGCGGCGGTAGAACGGCAACTTCGAGATCGCCTTGTTGTCGACTTCCAGCTCGATGCCCATGCCGAGGTTGCGGATGTACTCGGCCGCGTCGTACAGCTGGGACGTCGGGCGGTTGAGGTTGAAGAAGTAGTTCGGCTGCATATAGGCGGCGGTGAAGCCGTAGCTGCTCCACGTAGAGTAGCCCTTGGCGACGTAGTAGGGGATCCAGAAGATCTGGGTGCCCTTTTCCTTCGCGGCCTGCGCGACGGCCGGGAGGGTTTGGGTGTCGTTCTGCTCGTAGGCGATTGCTTCCGCAAACCAGTAGAACCCTTCGAGGGAGAGATTTTCGTAATTCGCTTCGTCAAACCGGTCGAGGTACATCTGCATATAACAGCTGATCGCTTTGACGCGATCCTCCAACTTCGAGAAGTCTTCGCTTACGCCGTCTCCATCGATGTCGCCGAAATCGGTCGCCGTGACGTGCGGGTACATAATTGTCGGGTAGACCTTAAACTTGTAATCCGCCGGCAGGGAGAGGGCCTCTTTGACCTTCGCGGCGGTTTTGTTGAGAGCGTCGAAGTGCTGCCCTTCCTTGAAGTTTTCCTCGAGCTGGTAGAGCCAGTCAACCAGCTTACTCGGGTTCTGAAGCGCCTGCTCGCCCTCATGCGCAAATCCGCCGCTCGGCAGGTCGCCGCCCGGAGAGGGGAGGAAGAGAAAACCGTCGAACATTGTGTCCTTGATGTTCCCGTCCGCGTCGAGGTAGGCGAGGTAGGGAAGGAAGAAATCCTCGTCAAGGTTCGCCGTGCCGTAGTAGATCAGCGCCATGTCGGTTACGCCGCCGAGGATGTCGTCGCTCGGTGCCATGAACCGATTGCTCGTGGCTGGCGTCAGGCCGGAATCGCTCAATTTTTTCGTATTTTCCGTGATTGCCTGTGAACCGTAGATTTCGATCTCGTCCGCGTAGGTGTGCGGGTTGTTGGGGAAGAAGACGCAGGCGAACCGGGCCTCAAACGGGGTTTCCAGCGTCAGCTCTGTCGAAATGGCCTCGGCGTCGGTCTGCGGCGAACAGACCGCGATGCCGACCGAGTACCAGTTGACCCCGTCCTCGGAGAGGTAGAGGTTGGTGGTTGGCGGGGCGACGATGGCGTACGAACGGTATTGCAGATAGTTAATCTTGAATCCGGTGACTGAGCTGTTAGCGCCGAGGTCGAAATAGATGCTCCGGCTGCCACCGTTGCGGGTGCGGTTCCAATAGCCGTTGTTGAATGTCAGGTCGGGGGAGTACTCCCCGTCGGTCAGCACACCCGCTTCCGCGAGGGTGTTGTGGTCGATTTCCTCCGAGAGGGAGAGCTGCGTGCCGGAAACGATCTGGTAGGACAGCCCCAGCGCGAGGTTGGTGACGCTGGAGGACGGGTTGGGCCAGTAGGTCGGCCCTGTGACCTCCGGGAGGTCAAGCGGGGGATAGAGGGAACGGGTCGTGTCCTCGCCGTGGAAGGATGCGTCCGCCTCTTCGATGAGGAAGCAGGCCGTGTCCGTTTCCACAAGCACGAACCGTACCGCCTTCGCCGTAAATCCCTTGCGGAGGTGCAGGGCGAAGGTGAAGTTGGTGACGTTAAGATCGTTCGGGGCGTAGACGCGTCCGATGCGGTCATAGCTGTCCCCGTCCGCGGAGACGTAGAAGTCAACGTAGTACGGAAGCATATAGCGCAGGTTGGACTGCTGGTACATGGAAAGCGTGAAGTCCGAAAGCCCCTCGACGACGTCGCCGAGCGAGATGTCGATGGTCAGTTCCTCGCTGCCGTCATACCCGGCAAAGGCGCCGCTTTCGTAGGGTGCGCCGGCTTCTGCCCCGTCGGTCAACAGTTTGCCGTCCGTGTCCGGAAAGATCGTTCCGGCCGCGCGGGAGACGGTGTAGGACTTTTCCCTGGTGGCGCTTATGAGGGGGTCGCTGCGGAGAACGTCGTCTCCGCCGGCGAGTAGGTCGTCGGCAGAGAGACGGCTTCCGCTGTACGCTGCGTCGAGCTGGGTGAGATAGTTGGCGTGGAGCGAGGAGCTCTCGGTGTTGGAAATAATAATCAGCTCGTCAAGGAATAGCCACGCGGCGGTGCTTTTGAGAGAGAAGCGGATGTACCGCGCGTCAACGGGGACGTCCATCGTCGCCCATGCCTGCTGGATGGCCCCTTCCTCGTGCGCCGGGGCGCGGAACAGAGTCCCGCGGGTCCACTTGCCCTCCAGGTCGTCCGTGTAGTAGACGTAGGAGATACCGAGCCCGCCGATGCCCGCTTCGGTTGTGTCGAGGTAGCTGACCCCGAACTTGTAGAGCTGTTTGGAATCCTCGCCCATGTCGAACGTCACGTCGAGCGAGCCGCCGCTGACGGCGAACCCGGCGAACTTTGTGTCGGAATAGGAGGATCCCACGTCGGCGTAAACGCCGTCGCAAAGCTCCGTGCCGAAGCTGTCCTCGTACTCGTTGTCGGCCGCCTTCGAGACCGTGTAGCTCTTGCCAATGCTGACGATGGTTTCGTGCTCGATGGCGAAGGCGTCGCCGCTCTCCGTTTCAGCGCTAGAGCTAGAGGTGTTGTCGTCGTCCCTATTGCACGCGGTGAAGGAGAACAGCAGCACGAGCGCCAGCACGGCGGACAGGAATTTCTTCATAATTTTGTATTTCCTTTCATTGTTTTGGCAATATCAGCTATTATTTTGGCGGATTTCATCATCCGTTTTCGCGTTGGTAGTACGCGACCGCGAGGTCAACGACCAGACCGTAGCTCGCCGTACCCTCGGATTCCCCTTGAGAATTCAGGAACACGTCGTTAACGGTTCCGGTCACTTTCGACACGGTGCTCTGGCTGTACTTGCGGAAGAAATCGGAATAGGCGTCCAGTTCCCCCTGCACGGAAAGCGGGACCTTGTTTACATACAGCTCCCGGTACAGGTCGCTGTCGGCGTCGGCGAGCGCGTCCATCAGATACTGCAAAAGGTTAACGTACCCGGAGTAGCGCAGGTAGGGGTCCTCGCTGCCGATACAGACGAGGTAGGCGACAAAGTTCGCTTCCTCCTCTTTCGCGAGGCCGCGCTGGTGCGAAAATTCGTGCGCGACCGTGAAAGGGCGGATGAAGTCAGGGTAGTTGACGTTGATGTTGACCTCGCCGGTCATGAACGTGTAGATCCCGGATATGTGGGTGTAGGTGAACACGGATGAGCTTGCGAGCGGCTTTGCGCGGCTGCGGAAGTGGCTCATGTAGTTCGCTTCCGCCGCGTAGCGCGCGTATGCCTCATTGACCCGGCTTACCAGCTCGTTGAAATCGTAGGGCATGACGGATTCTCCGCCGGGGACGAAGGAAATCTTCTCCTCCACGCCTTCGATCTCCTCGCAGACCGCGCAGGCGGTGTCGTACAGTTCCTGCGCGGAGACCTCGCGGTCCTCGAGCGAAAGGTTTTCCGCTAACGGATAGCGAAAATAGCAAGGGGCAAAGGCGGTGAAGAACAGCGTTAGGACGGCAAGAATTCCACAGACGAGCGGCAGGAGCCAGCGGTAGTAGTTGTACGTGCTCTCATCCCGTTTCATCGAGCGGGAGGAAAAAAAGAAGTACCCGAAGATGAGCAGCGGCAGGGAGAGGATTGCCCATTCTACGATGGAAAAATGCAGGATTCCTGTGACTTTCGCCAATACGAACCGTAATGCCTGTGACGGATAGCGCGCCCAGAACTCCGCGAACGCGGGGATCAGCCGCGAAAGCACGTAAACGATTGTCCCGAACAGCGCACAGCCGAAAGAAACGACGACATACGGGCGGAAAAACCCCCGCTCCCGCAGTTTCTGCGAAAACGGGACTTTCTCTCCCTCACGTTTCGCCCGGGTCATCAAAGCACCATGCTCCAGCCGAACGGGTCTTCGCGTCTGCCGTACTGGATGCCGGTCATTTCGTCGTAGAGCATTTGGGAGAGCGGACCGATTTCATTGTTGTGAATGATGATGCGGTTTCCGTTCCAGTTGAGTTCGCCGACCGGCGAGATGACGGCGGCGGTTCCGGTGCCGAACATTTCGTCGAGCTGGTCGGTCGCGTGGGCGTCGTAGACTTCCTGGATGGAAATCCGGCGCTCCTCGACGTCATACCCCTTCGAGCGCAGCAGTTGAATCGTCGAATCCCGCGTGACGCCGGGGAGGATGTTGCCCTCCAGAAGCGGCGTAACGACTTTGCCGCCGATGACAAAGAACACGTTCATCGCGCCGACTTCGTCAATGTATTTGTGCTGAATACCGTCCAGCCACAACACCTGTGCGTAACCGTACTGCTCGGCTTTCTCCTGCCCAATGAGGGAGGCGGCGTAGTTCCCGCCGACCTTGGCAAAGCCGGTCCCGCCCTTGACGGCGCGGACGTACTCGTCTTCGACGATGATCTTCACCGGCGCGAGCCCGCCCGCGTAGTAGGATCCCGACGGGGAAAGAATAATGATGAATTTATAATGCTTTGAAGGATGCACGCCAAGTCCGACGTCCGTCGCGAAGATAAACGGTCGGATGTAGAGCGAGGTGCCCGGCTCGGTCGGGACCCAGCTTTCGTCGGTCAGAACGGTCTCACGGATGGCCTGGAGGACATCTTCCGGGGGCAAGGGCGGGATACACATGCGCAGATTGGTGTTGTTCATCCGTTCGATGTTCTTGTCCGGGCGGAACAGGCGAACGCGTCCTTCCGCATCGCGGTAGGCCTTGAGTCCCTCGAACATCTCCTGCGCATAGTGGAACACCGCGCAGGCGGGGGAGAGGACGAGGTCGTGGTAGGGCGTTATACGAGCGTCGTGCCAGCCATGTTCCGGGTCGTAGTCCATTTCGAACATATGGTCCGTAAAAATTTTCCCGAAACCGAGCGCGCCCGAAGGCTTCGGCATGGGGGTCTTGGTTTTTTCAATCCTGATTTTCATGGAAAATTTTCGCTTCCTTTCTAGAACGCTGCCCAAAGGATCGTGTCAACAAAACACAGGTCTATTTTATCATAGATTCGCGGAAATTGCAAGAGATAGACGAAAATTTTCCCGCCTTTTCGCCAGAAAATCCGCTCGGTTTTTTGTGTAACCCTACAATTCATACTCGTGGTTTCTTTCGTTCATACGGAGTTCACAACCGTATCGTATGCTATAGACAGAAGGTTCCCGACACATAAGGAAAGGAGCGTTTCTTGATGAATTTACTTCGTTTTTTGACCCCGAAAAGTCAAGTCGCATATCTTCAAGACACCGCGAGCGTCCGCAACGGACTCGAAAAACTCCGCCACCACGGCTACACCGCCATCCCCGTCATCGCCCGGGACGGACGGTACGTCGGTACGGTCACGGAGGGGGATTTCCTCTGGGCTTTGCTCGAACAGGGCGACTGCGCGATGAAATCGCTCGAAAAACGTCGGGTCGCCGACCTGTTGCGCAAGAACTGGAACCCGCCCGTCCGGGTCGGCGAGATGATGGAACAGCTGCTCAACCGGCTCATGGACCAGAATTTCGTGCCCGTCGTGGACGATCGAGACGTGTTCGTCGGTATCGTGACCCGCCGTTCGGTGCTCGGCAGCGCCCTGCTGCCGCTGTTGACGCGGGAGTTTGCAAATAATTTGCAAAATGTTAAAAATTCCGAAATAGTTTAAGCGTATGCTGAAGAAGGTATCCAAATTTTGGGTATGTTGCAAAAGCGATGATGGGAAGAGTAAACCGCAAGGGGAGTCAAAGCGAGCCGCCGACGGTGGGAAGGGCGGTACGGAATTGCGGCGGAAGAACCTCCCGGAGCCGCCGTGCGGAACCTCCGCGGATTTTTCTTCGTGGGGCAGTAGGTGCGGACGTGGCGGCACGTGACAGCCGGACCGCATGGCTTGTGCGGGTGGAGCGGCTTCCCGGCGCTTACGGGCGCGAACGGGGGCAAGACGGGTGGCACCGCGGAGAACGCTTTCTTGCGCTTTTCGTCCCGATTCCTTGTGAAAAGGATTCGGCGAAGGGCGCTTTTTTCGCGCATTTTTGACAGGGCAGGAAAGGAACCGAAGGGCAATGAAAAGAACCATTTATTGCGGGGAATTGCGGGAGGAGCTGGTCGGCAGCGAACAGACCTGTTGCGGCTGGGTGCAGACCGTGCGGGACATGGGCGGCGTGATTTTCGTCGATCTGCACGACCGCGAAGGAACGCTTCAGGCGGTATTTGACCTCAAAAAGATCGGGCCGGAGCAGTTTTCCGTCGCCGAGGGGCTGAAAAACCAATCGGTCATCGCGGTGCGGGGTCACGTGCGGCTGCGGGACGCGGAAACCATCAACCCCATGCTTTCGACCGGCACCGTCGAACTTGCGGCGGAGTCGCTCGAGGTGTTTTCGCAGGCGGAGACCGTCCCGTTTTCGCCGGACGGCGACGCGCCGGTGCGGGAGGAGCTGCGGCTGCAATATCGCTACCTCGACCTGCGTCGCCCGACGCTGCAGCATAATCTGCGCTTCCGCCATGCTTTGCAGCGCTGCGCGGAGGAATACCTTGACGCGCAGGGGTTCGTCTGCGTGGAGACTCCGATGCTCTGCAAGAGCACCCCGGAGGGAGCGCGGGACTACCTCGTTCCGTCCCGGGTACACCCCGGATCCTTCTACGCCCTGCCGCAGTCACCGCAGATCTACAAGCAGCTATTGATGGTCGGCGGGCTCGACCGCTACTACCAGGTCGCCCGCTGCTTCCGCGACGAGGACCTGCGCGCCGACCGTCAGCCGGAATTCACGCAGGTGGACATGGAGATGTCCTTCGTCGAGCAGGAGGACGTCCTGCAATATCTCGAGGCGATGTTCAAGCACCTCTTCAAAACCTGTATGGGCAGGGAAGTCGAAGGAGAATTTCCCCGCCTGACATGGCAGACGGCGATGGACGTGTACGGTTCGGACAAGCCGGACCTGCGGTTCGGGCTGCCGATCGTGGATATCACGCCGATCGCGGGGCGGTGCGGATTTTCGGTGTTCCGTTCGATCGCCGACCAGGGCGGTGTCATCCGTGCCATCAACGTCAAGGGCAAGTCGGATTTCACCCGCACGCAGATTGAGGAGCTGACCGCTTCCGCCGTGCGGCTGGGTGCGAAGGGCATGGCGTGGATCGCCGTGCGCCCGAACGGGGAGCTGTATTCAGTCCTGACGAAATACTTCAAACTCGAGGAACTGCGGGAGATTCTGGATGCCTGCGGGGCGGAACCGGGGGATTTCCTGCTGTTTTGCGCCGATAAGCTGCAAACGGTCCGACGGGTGCTGGGCGGCCTGCGCAGCGAGCTCGGCGGGATGCTGGGGCTAAAAGATAAGGAAAAGTTCTGTTTCCTGTTCGTGACGGATTTTCCACAGTTCGAGTGGTCGGAGGAGGAAAAGCGCTATGTCGCGACCCACCACCCTTTCACCATGCCCTGCGAGGAGGATATTCCCTACCTGCTGACCGCCCCGGAGAAGGTGCGGGCGCAGGCCTATGACGTGGTGCTCAACGGGGTCGAGCTTGGCTCGGGTTCCATTCGTATCCACCGCCGGGACGTGCAGGAAAAGATGTTCCAGGCGCTCGGCTTTTCGGACGCGCAGATTGAGGAGCGGTTCGGGTTTCTGGTCAATGCATTCCGCTACGGCGTGCCGCCGCACGGCGGATTCGCGTTCGGGCTTGATCGGCTGACCATGCTGCTGTGCGGCGCGGATTCGCTGCGGGAGGTCATCGCCTTCCCGAAGATTAAGGACGCCTCCTGCCCGATGACGCAGGCGCCCACCCCGGTCGACGACGCCCAGCTCGCCGTACTAGGCCTGCTCGGCGGCGCGGAGGTCCGCGCGGAACGGGAACGCACGGCGGCGAAGCGCAGGACGACCATCGACGTCGATCGCATTGCGTCGCTTGCGCGGCTTCGCCTGACGCCGGAGGAGCGCGAGACGCTGCCCGGCGAGATGGAGGAGATCATCGACTTTGCCGACCGCCTTTCCCGTGTCGATACGAGCGGCGTTCCGGAGACCGCGTACGCGGCGGACCTGCAAAACGTTCTGCGCGAGGACGAGGTCGTCCCGTCCTTCCCGCGCGAAGCGCTTCTGGAGAATGCCCCGACCGGGGAGGACGGCTATATTACCGTTCCCCGCGTCGTGGAAGAGTAGGGAGGGGAAACGCAATGAACAAGAAACAGATCCTCGGCCTTTCCGTCGCCGAACTCTCGGAATACCTGACCTCCCGCGAGCTTTCCGCCGTTGAGGTCACCGACGTGTTCCTGCGGAACCTGCGGGAGAAAGAGGAGGAGATCGGGGCGTTTCTGACCGTCTGCGGGGAACAGGCGGCGGACGCCGCGGCCGCCCTCGACAAGCGCCGCGCCGACGGGGAGACGCTTCCGCCGCTGGCAGGGGTGCCGATGGCGCTCAAGGACAACCTCTGCACCAAGGGCATTCTGACGACCTGCGCGTCGCAGATGTTGCGCGGGTTCGTCCCGCCCTACGATGCGGCGGTCTGGGAAAAACTGCAAGAACAGGGAACGATCCTGCTTGGCAAGCTGAACATGGACGAGTTCGCCATGGGCTCCTCCAACGAAAATTCCTCCTTCCACCTCACCCGCAACCCCCGCGACCCATCCCGCGTGCCGGGCGGTTCGTCCGGCGGCTCCGCGGCGGCGGTGGCGGCAAGGGAAGTGCCGTTCTCACTCGGGTCGGACACCGGCGGCTCTATCCGGCAGCCGGCCTCCTTCTGTGGTGTGGTCGGAATGAAACCGACCTATGGGCGGGTGTCACGGTACGGGCTGGTCGCGTTCGCGTCCTCGCTCGACCAAATCGGCCCGCTGACCTCCGACGTGCGGGACAACGCCATCGTGCTTGGCGCCATCGCCGGAAAGGATCCCCGCGACGCGACCAGCGTCCCCCTGCCGGTTCCGGATTACACGGCGGACTTGGAAAAGGGCGTGGACGGGCTGGTCATCGGCGTGCCGAAGCAGTTTTTCGGCGAGGGGCTTGCCCCGACGGTCAAGGCCGCGGTAGAGCGCGCGGCCGGGACGTTCGAGGGACTCGGCGCGAAGCTGGAGGAACTCTCGCTCTCCACCGTCGATTACGCCCTGCCAGCCTATTATGTGCTTTCTTCCGCGGAGGCGTCCTCGAACCTGTCCCGCTTTGACGGCGTGCGCTACGGCTACCGCGCCGAAACCTATGACGACATCACCGACCTCTACTGCGCCAGCCGCAGCGAGGGTTTCGGCAGCGAGGTCAAGCGTCGCATCATGATCGGAACTTTCGCGCTTAGCTCCGGCTACTACGACGCGTACTACAAGAAAGCCTTACAGGTGCGCACGCTGATCCGCCGGGAGCTCGAACAGGCTCTTGAAACCTGCGACGTTATCCTTTCGCCGGTCTGCCCGACGACCGCCTACCGGCTCGGCGAAAAGATCGCCGACCCGCTGCAGATGTACCTCGGTGACGTGTACACCGTTCCCGCCAACATCGCGGGTCTGCCCGCGCTGTCCCTGCCCTGCGGCGAGGACGGGGAAGGGCTTCCAATCGGGATGCAGCTGCTCGGCCGTGCGTTCGACGAATCGACGCTCTATCGCGTCGGCTACGCCTTCGAACAGACCAGAAAGGAGCGGACATAATGCGTACAACCCTTTACAAAGGCTATGAAATGGTCATCGGTCTGGAGGTGCACTGTGAACTGCGCACGAAGACCAAAATTTTCTGCTCCTGCCCGACGGATTTCGGCGCGGAACCGAATACCCAGTGCTGCCCGATCTGTATGGGGCTCCCCGGGACGCTTCCGGTGCTGAACCGAAAGGTGGTCGAATACGCCGTTCAGGCGGGGCTGGCTACCAACTGCAAAATTGCCAATTACAGCAAGCAGGACCGCAAGAATTACTTTTACCCCGACCTGCCCAAGGCCTACCAGATCTCCCAATACGACCTTCCGCTCTGCGAACACGGCTGGCTGGACGTCGAGGTTGACGGCGGTCCGGACGGCGGGAGCGTCACCAAGCGCATCGGCATCATCCGCATCCACATCGAGGAGGACGCGGGAAAACTGGTGCACGACGCGGAAAAGGGCACCATGATCGACTGCAACCGCTGCGGGGTGCCGCTGATCGAGATCGTCTCCGAGCCGGACATCCGCTCGTCCGCCGAGGCGGTCGCCTACGTGCGTAAACTGCGCTCGATTTTGCTCTACACCGGGGTGTCCGACTGCCGGATGCAGGAGGGATCGCTGCGATGCGACGTGAACCTTTCGGTGCGTAAGGTCGGAGAGACCGCGTTTGGCACGCGGACGGAGATGAAGAACATCAACTCCTTCACCTTTATCCAGCGGGCAATCGACTTCGAGTATAAGCGCCAGGTCGACGCGCTGGAGAATGGCGAAACCGTCGCGCAGGAGACCCGCCGCTTCGACCCGAACACCGGGAGGACCTCCTGTATGCGCAAGAAGGAGGACGCGAACGACTACCGTTACTTCCCGGACCCCGATCTGCCTCCGATCCGCCTGTCCGAAGAAGTCATCGGGGCGCTCCGTGCGGAGATCCCGGTTCTGCCGGACGAGCGCAAGAAGCAGTATATGCTTCGTTACGGGCTGACCGCCTACGACGCCGAGCAGCTTACGTCCTCCCGTGAATTAGCGGATTACTTCGAGTCCTGCGCGGCGAAGACCGACTACCCGAAACTGCTTGCAAACCTGTTCCTCGCGGAAATTTTCCGCTTGCTCCCGCCGGAATTCGGCGCGGACGACCTGCGGGCGGATCCGGCGCACCTCGCGTCGGTCGCGCAGCTGATGGGGGACGGCACGATCAATTCCGGCACCGCCAAGAAGCTTGCGTGCGAGGTCTGGAAGGACGACGTCGATCCGGTTTTTGCTGTCGAGGAACGCGGGCTTGCGCAGATGAACGACCCCGCCGTGATCACCGAATGGGTCCGGCAGGCGCTCGCGGAATCGCCGAAGCTGGTCGAGGATTATCGCGCGGGCAAGACCAAGGCGGCGTCTGCCCTGATCGGGCGCGCGATGGCAAAATCGCAGGGGAAGGCGAACCCGGTTCTGCTTGGACAGATCGCGATGGAGTTTTTGAAGTAAAAACGCACCGAGAAAACGAAAGAATCCCGCTTTTTGCCGTGTGCGGGATTCTTTTTTCGGTTGACAAACGTGCCGGAATGCGGTATAATAAACCGTTCATCGTTCAGTCCGGGAGGAAAGCCGGCAGGAGCAGGAAGCGCAGCAGGGGTTCGAGGTCCAGCGGCTCCTCCAGTCGCAGTGCGTCGGAGCGGGTGCATGGGAAGAGAAGCATCATGCGAAGCACGTCCCCGGACTCTCCATCCCGGCCGACGGCGAAACGCCAGCCGTTGAGTCCGGCGAGTTTCTTCAGCACGAGAAGGTCAAAGAACAGGCTGCCGCAGACGGTTTCCAGCCCGGATTCGTAGTCCCCGGAAAGCACCAATCGGCGGAGTTCCTCACCAAACGCCGGCTCGAAGCAGACAGAGAAGATGTATTCGTCGTCGAAGAGGTCGCTTCGAATGTTGAAGATTCGGGACCGGGTGTGCTCGGCGGCGATGGAAAGCAGGGTCGCCGCCGCGTAGCAGAGTTCGTCTGCCGAGGCGCGGACGTATTGCGGCGTGTCGAGAAGCTTTACGGACGGGCGGAAGCCGTTGGGGGTAAGCATTTTGATCGCCGTCGCGAGCAGCCGCCGGAGCTGCTCGGTCGCGTCGCAGAGGGGCGTTTTCTCGGTAAGGGCCTCGGTGAAGCGGAGGTACATGCTCAGTTCGAGGTTGCAGCGAACCATCCGCTTCATATTTCTGCGCAGGGTGCGCAGATCCTCTTCGGAGAGGACCTTCTGCGTGCGCATTCGGTCGATCTGCTCGACGGTCAAACGGAAGAACGGCGGGGGATCGCAGCCTCTCCGGGCAAGCTTGGACGCGAGTGACGCGGTCAGATCCCGCAGGGCAACGAGATAGCCATCCCGCCGGCGGCTGACGATGGCGGAACGGGTGCTTTCCCCTCGCAGTTCGATGACGGTCTCCTCGCCGTACTCGAGAGACTCGAGTTTTTTCCGATCCGCGCTCGAAAGCATCGGATCAATGGAGGCCTGCTTGCGGGGCGTTTGGATGTTCACGGTATCGCTGAAATTGCGGGAGGTCAGCCTGCGCTTCTCGTCGAGCCCGAGCATCGGATAGGGGAGTTGCTTTAGGAATTCCTCGACGGGATCAGCCGCTTTCCGCGGCGGTTTTTCGAGCTTGCTCGCCATGGACGGGTTCTCCTTTGCTGCCTGATATGGGAACAGTTCTTTCCTATACTGTACCAGATGCGTCGGGACTTGTCAACAGGTTTTGTCAAAAAGAAGCGAATTTTTACGAAAAGGAGAGGGAAAACGGATGACGGAAGTCGTTGCAGCGCTGCTCCGGGATGGAGAGCGCTTCCTGATTTGCCAGCGTCCGGCGCACAAGGCGCGGGGACTGCTGTGGGAGTTCGTCGGCGGAAAGGTCGAACCGGGCGAAACCAAGGCGCAGGCGCTTGTGCGCGAATGTCGCGAGGAGCTCGACGTCATGGTCGACCCGCTGGGCGTCTATATGGAGGTCGTGCATACCTACCCGGATCTGACTGTTCAATTGACGCTGTTTGACGCCCGCATCGCGTCCGGTGTGCCGAAGATGCTTGAACATAACGACCTTCGCTGGATCACTCCGGAGGAGATCCCGCTTTTCGCGTTCTGCCCGGCGGACGAAACGATTCTCGACCGCATTCGGGCGGACTGTGTCCGAAAACAGCTCGAATCCCTGGGGGACGCGGGGTATCAGGCGTTCCAGAGCGCCCTGCTTCCGACGATAGCACCGAAAAGCGTGCTTGGCGTGCGGCTTCCCGTCCTGCGGAAGGTTGCCAAAGAACTTTCCGGAACGGCGATGGGGGAAGCGTTCCTGCGGGTTTTACCGCACGGGTGCTGCGAGGAAAATCTGCTGCATGGTTTCCTGCTTGAGCGCATCCGCGAACCGGAGAAAGCCATGGAGGCGATCGAACGATTTTTGCCGTATATCGACAACTGGGAGGTCTGCGATTCGGTCAACCCGGAAGCGCTCGCGAAATGTCCGGACGAGCTGCTCGCGCACATTCGCGTCTGGCTGACGTCGGAATATCCCTATACCGTGCGATACGGCGTCGGGATGTTGCGGCGACGCTTCCTCGACGAGCGGTTCGACCCGGAGCTGCTCTCTCTGGTCGCCGCCATTCCGGCGGGGGAGTATTATGTCGAAATGATGGTCGCGTGGTTCTTCGCCACGGCGCTCGCCAAACGGGAAAGCGAGACGCTTCCTTATTTCACCGACCCGGACGCGCTATCGCCGTCCGTCCGTCGGAAAGCGATTCAAAAAGCGCTTGAAAGTCGCCGCATCCCGGAATCGATCAAGCGGCGTCTTCGAGCCCTGCGTCAAACCGAAAATGGATAACCGTACAATATGGAAAGGAACTTCAATTATGGCACACCTGACCGTCCATTGTTTTTCCAACATTCTCGGACACTGCGTCACCTTCGAGGTACTCCTCCCGGAGACCGCGACCGGCCAGATCGGTATGAACAATGCTGTCGGGGGAGATATCTACCCGGTGCTCTACCTGCTGCACGGGCTTTCCGACGACCAGACCATCTGGATGCGTCGCACGTCGATCGAACGGTATGCGTCCGAGCGGGGCATTGCTGTCGTCATGCCGTTCGGCGAGCAGAGTTTTTACAGCGATATGCAGATGGGCAGGCGCTACTGGACCTTCCTGTCCGAGGAGCTACCGCGTCTCTGCCGCTGTTTCTTCCCACGCATTTCCCCGCGTCGTGAGGACACGTTCGCCGCTGGGCTTTCGATGGGCGGCTACGGGGCGTTCAAGTTAGCGCTGCGGTGTCCGGATCGGTTCTGTGCGGCGGCCTCGTTGTCCGGCGTGCTGGACATCTCCGCGTTCGTCAACCGCCAGCTGCCCGGTAACGCCCGTTTCTGGAACGCTATTTTTGAATCTCCCGAAGCGCTCGAGCGGGGAGAGGATAATTTGTTCGTCGCCGCCGACCGGGCCGCCGGAGCGAAGGACCGCCCGCTGCTGTTCGCCTGCTGCGGAACGGAGGATTTCCTCCGCGGCGACAACCTCCACGCCGTAGACATGCTGCGCGCGAAGGGGTTCGACGTGTCCTACGAGGAAGGCGAAGGGACGCACAACTGGGTGTTCTGGGACAAGTGGATCCAGCGTGCCTTGGACTGGCTGCCGATTCAAAGGAATTTTTGAAAATCCTTAAAGATCTTTATTTTCCATTTTGGGTCTAAAAGGGGGAATTCTTTTGTGAGGTTCACACCAACATGACCCAAAAAGAGTTCTCGACAATCGGATAATTTATCTTTTCCCCCTTGACAGACCGTTTTTGCCGTGTTATAATAAAAAAGTTCTCAAATTATCATGCTAAAGCGTTAAAGTGGAAAGGATGTGCGGATTCGTGAAAAATTGGCATACCGGGGAAATAGACACGCTTTTTAAGGCGATCCTTTCGCTGAAAAGTGTGGAGGAATGCTATGCGTTCTTCGAGGACGCCTGCACCATTAAGGAAATCACCGAAATCGCGCAGCGGCTGAAGGTCGCGCGCCTCCTGCGTGAGGGCGTAAGTTATCACGCTATTTGTGAGGAAACCGGGGTCAGCACGGCGACCATCAGTCGGGTCAACAAGTGTCTCGCCTACGGCAACGGCGGCTATCAGCTCGCGCTCGGACGCGTGGACGGGGAAACGGTCTGAACGAGGGCCGTAAAGCAGGAAAGGACTGGTCACGAGGATGGACGAGCGATTGCTCAAACGGGAGGAGATGGCGGTGTTCGCGCTGCGAGAGCTGTACACGGCTTACGGCTATCGCCCGTTCAAGATGGGCAAGTTTGAGTCGTACGATTTCTACGCCCGCAACAAGGAATTTCTGGTCAGCGACCGCATCATCGCCTTTTCGGATACGGATGGGCGACTGCTGGCGCTCAAACCGGACGTGACCCTTTCCATTGTCCGTTCCCTGCGCGACGAGGACGGCACGGACTGCGGCTGCAAGCAGAAAGTCTGCTACAACGAAAACGTCTACCGGGTCTCCGGAAGCACACGGCAGTACAAGGAAATCCTGCAAACCGGGCTGGAGTGCGTCGGCGCGCTGGATCTGTACGACCTGTTCGAGGTGGTAATGCTTGCGGCGAAGAGTCTGGAGGCAATCTCGCCGTCATATGTGCTGGAGGTTTCGCACCTCGGCGTGCTGCATGCCCTGCTTGACGGCTGCGGCGGGAGCGATGTGTTTCGTCGGGAGGCGGCGGGATATGTCGCCGGGAAGAATGCCCACGACCTGCGGCGGGCCTGCGTGCGGGAAGGGATCCCGTCGGAGCAGACGGAAAGGCTGTGCGGGTTCGTTGGCGTGAGCGGGGAACGGAAGCAGGTGCTTGCGGAACTGGAAACGCTCTGCGGCGACAGCGCGAAGGAAACGCTGGAATGCCTGCGGGCGCTCTCCGGGCTGCTCGACACGCTTCCGCAGTCGGACCGCATCCGGTTCGATTTCTCGCTGGTCAACGATATGAACTACTACGACGGCATCGTTTTCAAGGGGTTCCTCGACGGGATCTGCGAGGGAGTGCTGTCCGGCGGGCAGTATGGCCGGCTGATGCGCCGCATGGGCAAACGCGGGGACGCCGTCGGGTTTGCGCTCTACCTCGACCTGCTGGAAGAACTGCGGCAGGAGGAAACGCCATACGACGTGGACGTGTTGCTGCTGTACGGTGAAAAGACCGCCCCGTCGGCGCTCGCGAAAGCGGTAAACGACCTGACGGCACAGGGCAAGTCCGTAAGCGCACAGCGGGGCGTTCCGCCGAAGCTGCGCGCCCGCGAAATCGTCCGCATGGAGGAAGGGCGGGGGACGGTATGATCAAGATCGCATTGCCAAAGGGAAGATTGGGCGAAAAGGTGTACGCCCTGTTCGAATCGGCGGGCTACGAGTGCCCGTCCATCCGCCAAAACAACCGCAAGCTGATCTTTGAAAATCCGGAAAAACGGGTCTGCTACTTCTGGGTCAAGCCGTCGGACGTTCCGGTCTATGTCGAACGGGGCGCGGCGGATGTCGGCGTGGCGGGGAAGGACATCCTGCTCGAGCACATGCCGGATGTGTACGAACTGCTGGATTTGGGCTTGGGCAAGTGCCGCATGGCGGTCGCCGCGCCGGAGGGTTTCCGGGACAGCGGCGAGCGGACGCTGAAGGTCGCGACAAAGTTTGCAAACATCGCCCGGCACTATTATGCCGAACAGGGCCGGGACATCGATATTATTCTGCTTAACGGATCCATCGAACTCGCCCCGCTGCTTGGGTTGTCCGACGTTATCGTCGATATCGTCGAAACCGGGACGACCCTGCGGGAGAACCGGCTGGCGGTGGTCGAGAACATCCTGCCCATCAGCGCTCGACTGATCGCGAATCAGGCAAGCTGGCGCTTCAAGGCGGACGCACTCGTTCCGCTTGTGAGAAATTTGGAAGGAATGGTTGGGACAAATGATTAAAATCTACGCTTTCGGAGAAGTCCCCGACGAGGAAATTTTTTCCAGGGAAATCGGCGCGCCGGGTGACCTGCGAGAGACGGTTTCCGCCATCCTTGCGGACGTCCGTGCCAACGGCGACCGGGCGCTGCTCACCTATGCGAAGAAGTTCGACAAGGCGGAGCTGACCTCTGTCGAGGTGACGGAAAAGGAATTCGACGAGGCGCTTTCTTCCGTTGAGCCGGAATTTCTGGACATTCTGCGGGAGGCGGCGGGGAATATTCGCGCCTTCCACGCGTCACAGGTGCGCACGGGGTTCGTGCGGACCGAGCAGGAGGGCGTGGTGACCGGGCAGAAGGTTGTCCCGATCGAGCGAGTCGGACTTTATGTGCCGGGCGGCACGGCGGCCTACCCGTCGACGGTGCTGATGAATAGCATTCCGGCGAAGCTGGCGGGCTGCCCGACGCTGATCATTACGACCCCGCCGGGACCGGACGGCAAGGTATCTCCGGTCATCCTCGCGGCGGCGAAGATCGCCGGGGTGGACCGGGTGTTCAAGGTCGGTGGGGCGCAGGCGATCGCCGCGCTGGCGTTCGGGACGGAGACGGTCCCCCGCGTCGATAAGATCGTCGGCCCGGGCAACGCCTATGTCGCGGAAGCAAAGCGGCAGGTCTTTGGGCGGGTGTCCATTGATATGATCGCGGGCCCGAGCGAAATTCTCGTCGTCGCGGACGCGAACTGCGACCCTGCCGTCGTCGCGGCCGACCTGCTTTCGCAGGCGGAGCATGACCGCATGGCGAGCGCCGTGCTCGTCACGACCGACCGTCCCTTCGCCGAAAAGGTCCGGGATGAGCTGGAAAAGCAGATCCCTCTGCTTCCCCGCGCGGAGATCGCCCGCGCGTCCATTGACCATAACGGAAAAATTATCCTTGCGTCCGACCTTTCGGACGCCGTCGCCGTCGCCAACCGCATTGCGCCGGAGCATTTGGAGCTCTGCGTGGACGACCCGTTCGCGTACCTCTCGCAAATCCGCAACGCCGGGTCGGTTTTCCTGGGGAGAAACTGCCCCGAAGCGTTGGGCGACTACTTCGCCGGACCCAACCATACCCTCCCGACTGGCGGGACGGCGCGGTTCTCCTCGCCGCTCTCCGTTGACGATTTCGTCAAAAAAATGCAGTTTACCTATTACACCTCTGACGCGCTGGAGGCGGTCGCGGGGAAGGTCGCCCGGTTCGCGCGGCAGGAGGGGCTCGAGGCCCACGCCCGCAGCGCGACGGCGCGGTTCCGGAAAGAGGATTAGCGCATGAGCAGGTTTTTCAGCGGCCGCTGCCGCGGTCTGACCCCCTACGTCCCCGGCGAACAGCCGCAGGACAGGCATTACCTGAAACTTAACACCAACGAATCCCCGTTCCCCCCGCCGCCGTCCGTTGCACGGGCGGTCGAAGCGGAAACCGGTCGCTTGCAGCTCTATTCCGACCCGGAAAGCCGTGCGCTGACCGAGGCGCTCGCTGCCTACGCCGGCGTGCGCCCGTCGCAGGTGCTCGTCGGCAACGGCTCGGACGAGGTGCTGGGATTCGCATTTCAGGCGTTCGCGGACGAAACGCGTCCACTGTTGTTTCCGGACGTCACCTACGGGTTTTACACGGTCCTCGCGGGGCTGTACCGCATCCCGTACACCTGCGTCCCGCTGCGGGCGGACTTCACGATCGATCCGGATCTGTACCTCGGCAAGCACCGCATGGTCGTGCTCGCCAACCCAAACGCCCCGACTGGTATCCCGCTTCCGGCGCCGCAGATCGAACGTATCCTGCGCGCTGACCTGTCGTCGGTCGTTCTGGTGGACGAAGCGTACGTGGATTTCGGCGGGGAAAGCGTCCTGCCGCTGGTCGAGCGGTACGAGAACCTTCTCGTCGTGCAGACCTTCTCGAAATCCCGATCGCTCGCCGGGGCGCGGTTGGGTTTCGCGGTCGGGAGCGAATCGCTGATCGCCGATATGCAGGCGGTCCGCTGCTCGTTTCATCCGTACAACGTCAACCGCATGACGTCGGCGGCGGGCATCGCCTCGCTAAAGGAAACCGCCGTGTTTGAGCGCAACTGCCGCGCCGTCGCGGAAAACCGCGAATGGACGGCGGACAAGTTGCGATCGCTCGGTTTTACCGTCCTGCCATCGAAGGCGAATTTTGTCTTCGCGTCCTCCGACCGCGTCGGCGGGGAGGAACTCTACCTCGAACTCAAGAAGCGGGGCATCCTCGTGCGGCATTTTCCCGCCGAACGGGTCTCCGCGTTTAACCGCATCACGGTCGGCACTCGGCCGCAGATGGAGCAATTGCTTTGCACTGTCGAAAGCATCTGCAAGGAGGCATCCGTATGAGAAGCGCACACGTTGAAAGGACCACCAACGAAACCGGCGTCTCCCTGACCCTCTGCCTTGACGGCAAGGGGGAGAGCACGGTGTCAACCGGTGTCGGGTTCCTCGACCATATGCTGACCCTGTTCGCCCGGCACGGCGGATTCGACTTGGTCATCTCCTGCAAGGGGGACACGCAGGTGGACGACCACCACACCGTCGAGGACGTCGGTATCTGCCTTGGCAAGGCGTTCGCGCAGTCCCTCGGGGAGAAGCGGGGCGTAAACCGGTACGGCAGCATCACCCTGCCGATGGACGAAGCGCTGTTGCTTGCCGCCGTCGATCTGTCCGGCCGTTGCGGGTGCTTCCTGTCGCTGGACATCCCGGCGGAAAAGGTCGGGACATTCGACACGGAGCTGTGCGCCGAATTCTTTCAGGCGTTTACCCAGAACGCCGCTCTGACGCTGCACCTGCGGCAGCTTTCCGGGACGAATTCCCACCATATCATCGAGGGGGCGTTCAAGGCGGTTGCCCGTGCGCTGCGCGAAGCGGTCGCGGTGGACGGATCCCGCGCCGGGGAAATCCCCTCGACGAAAGGGACTCTCGCATGATCGCCGTCGTGGATTACGGGGTGGGGAATCTGTTCTCCCTGCGTTCCTCTCTGCGCGCGGTCGGCGCGGAAGCGGTTGTCACGGCCGATCCCGGTGTGATCCGTTCCGCGGAGCGGATTCTGCTGCCCGGCGTAGGCGCGTTCGGGGACGCGGCGGAGAAACTGCGTTCTACCGGGTTAAGCGAACTGCTGCGCGCGGAAGCGGGGAAGGGGAAACCTCTGCTTGGCATCTGCCTCGGAATGCAACTTCTGTTTGAGCGCAGCTACGAATACGGCGAGCACGCCGGACTCGGGCTGCTGCCCGGGAGTGTCGTGCCGATGGAGGGCAAACTTCCCCCGTCGCTGAAAATCCCGCACATCGGCTGGAACGCGCTGCACTTCCGGCGGCGGCACCCGCTGTTCCGGGACGTGAACGAGGGGGACTGCGTCTATTTCGTGCATTCCTTCTACGCCGACGACTGCGAAGGCAGCGTTGTCGCGACCGCCGAATACGGATGTGAGCTGACCGCCGCCGTCGCGCAGGGAAACGTGATGGGCTGTCAGTTTCACCCGGAAAAAAGCGGGAACGTCGGGCTTTCCATCCTACGTGCGTTCTGTGAAAGCGAGGAATGGGCATGATTCTGCTTCCTGCAATCGATCTATACGGGCAAAAGGCGGTCCGCTTAGTGCGCGGGGACTACGCGCAAATGACCGTCTACAGCGAAAACCCGCTCGAACTGGCGAAGGAGTTTGAACGGCTAGGGGCGACCCACCTGCACATGGTCGACCTCGAAGGGGCGAAGGACAGCGGCACGCCACACTTTCCGCTGGTCGAACGGATTGCGAAAGAAACCGGTCTTTCCGTCGAGGTCGGCGGGGGCGTTCGGCGGATGGAAACGGTGGAGCGTTACCTCTCCTGCGGGGTGGACCGGGTCATCCTCGGCACCGCCGCCGTGACGGACGAGAACTTCCTGCGCAAGGCTGTCGAGACTTACGGCGAGCATATCGCGGTCGGCGCGGACGTGCGGGACGGGTTCCTCGCAATCCGAGGCTGGCTGGAGCAATCGTCGCTGAAGTTGGAGGATTTCCTCGGGCGGATGGAGGAACTTGGTGTACGGACGGTCGTCTGCACGGACATCTCTAAGGACGGGATGCTCGGTGGGGCGAACCTCGCGCTGTATCGAGCGCTTACCGAACGTTTTTCGCTGAACCTCATCGCGTCCGGCGGGGTTTCGTCGCTCGGCGACGTGCGTTTCCTGCGGGACATGGGCGTTTACGGTGCGGTCCTCGGAAAAGCGTACTACACGGGGGCCGTCGACTTGCGGCAGGCACTCGAAGAAGCGAAAGGCGGACACGCATGATCACGAAACGCATCATTCCTTGCCTTGACGTCCGGGACGGACGGGTGGTCAAGGGAGTCAATTTTCAGGGACTTTCGGATGTGTCCTCCCCGGTGGAACTGGCGAAGTACTACTCCGAAAACGGGGCGGACGAGCTGGTGTTCTACGACATTACCGCCTCCTTCGAGGGACGACGGCTGTTTACGGAAATTTTGCGACAGGTCGCGGAAAGCATCTTCATCCCGCTGACCGTCGGCGGGGGCATCAACACGGTCGAGGATTTTGACCGGGTGCTGAAGTGCGGGGCGGACAAGGTTAGCGTCAACTCCGGCGCTCTGAAGAACCCCGGGCTGATCCGCGAGGCGGCAAAGCGGTATGGTGACCAATGTGTCGTGCTTTCGGCGGATGTCAAGCGGGTGGACGGGGAGTTCCGCGTTTTCGCCAAGGGCGGGCGCGAGGACACCGGCCTTGAAGCGATCGCATGGATTAGGCGCGGGGTTTCCCTCGGCGCCGGGGAAGTGGTCGTCAATTCCATTGACACCGATGGCGTCAAGCAAGGGTTTGATCTGGAAATGCTTAACGTGGTTTGCCAAGCGGTTCGCGTGCCGGTCATCGCTTCCGGCGGGGCGGGGACGCAGGGGGATTTCCTGCGGTTGTTTGAAACGCTCCCGGACGTGGACGCAGGGCTCGCTGCCTCGGTCTTTCACTTCGGTGAGATCCGTATCCCGGATCTCAAACGGATGCTCCGCGCACACGGGATCATCGTCAGGCAGTAAAAGGAGAAAGGAAAAAACGATATGCTACCCATCGAAGAACTGAAATTTGACCGGGACGGACTGATCCCTGCCGTTGTCGTCGACGCGATCGACAAGAAGGTGCTGACGCTCGCGTATATGAACCGCGAAAGCCTTGAAATCTCCATGCGGGAGGGAATGACCTGCTTCTGGAGCCGATCCCGCAAGCAGCTCTGGCGCAAGGGCGAAACCAGCGGCAACCGGCAGCACATCGTCTCCATCACCGCCGACTGCGACCGCGACGCGCTCGTCGTGCTCGTCGAAAAGGACGGCCCGGCCTGCCATACCGGCGCGGATTCCTGCTTCAACGATAAGGTTTTTCAAAGCGATACCTTGCAGGAATTCAACCTGCAGGGACTTTATGAACTGCTCGAAGAGCGCAAAAGGGACCGACCGGAGGGCTCCTACACGACCTACCTGTTTGAAAAAGGGATCGACAAGATTCTTAAGAAGGTCGGCGAGGAATGCACCGAGGTCATCATCGCCGGCAAGGCGGACGACAAAAGGGAAACGATCTACGAACTTGCGGACCTTGCCTATCACGCCATGGTGCTGATGGTGCAGATGGGCATCACCCCCGGGGACGTGCAGAGGGAGCTCGCCTCCCGCCACGTCATCGACCACAAGGTTAAGCAGGAGAAAATGACCTAAAAACCGAAAAGATGCCCCGGAAAAATATCGTTTTTCCGGGGCATTGCGTTCTTTTTGCGTTTTCTCAGCCGATAAAAGCGCCCGCGTCTGTCAGGGTCTTTTGGAGCGCCGAAACGTCTACCTTGCCCGCGGCGCGGCCGGACTTGACCGCCAGGGCGGCCGCTGTGCCTGCCGCTTCGCCGAGCGTGCAGACGATGGGCATGATGCGGATGGATGCCTGCGCCTCGTGTGTCGTCGAGATGCAGCGACCGGCGACCAACAGGTTCTCCGCGTCTTTCGGAAGCAGGCTGCGGTAGGGGATGGTGTAGTATTCCCCATCCGGGAAGAAGTGATGAGACGTACCGGCTCCATCAGGGTTGTGGATGTCGATGTCGTAGTTTCCGGCGGCGATGCGGTCGTCAAAGCGCGTGCAGGCAATCAGTTCCTCAGCGGAGAGGATGTGCTCGCCGTCGATCATGCGGCTTTCCCGCACGCCGGTTTGGATCGCGGATGATAGGATGCGGCAATCCGCGCATCCCGGCACGAATTTCCGCAAGAACTCCCACAGTTCCACTTCCTGTTCGCGTGCCTCGATGTCAGCCTGCGTCAGGTCCCACGCGTTGACCGGGTTGCGGTGGATCACACGTGTCGCGTTGAGCTGGATGATGGACGGGAGAGTGGTGGGGAAGACCATGATGGTGTCCATCGGATTTTTTATGTAGCCCTTTTTCTGTTCCGCCTGCCAGAGAGGGACAATATTGTTCTGGTTCTGCTCAAACAGTTCCGAATCCACCCCGCTGATGAGGAAGCAGAGCGTCATCGGCTGGCAAAGCCCGTCCGCGGGGCGTCCGATCCGGGCGGGAAATCCTGCAAGGGCGGTGACGTCCGCGTCGCCCGTGCAGTCGATGAAGACTTTCGCGCCGAAGGTCATCTGTCCGGATTTGTTCGCGACCGTGACCGTGCTGACCCGATTGCCCTCGCGCTCGGCGGAGATCGCATAGCTGTTAAACAGCAATTCCACCCCGGCCCCAAGCAGTTTGCGATTGAGCACAACCTTGAGCCACTCCGGGTTGAAGTGATTCGCGCGGGTCTCGCCGGCTTCCCGCATTGCCGTCACGAGTTCCTCGAAGATTCCGCGAGAGAGGTAGAGCGTCTCCCCGGTCCCGGGGATGCGGGTGAAGTACCGCATAAACGGGTTGATCGCCATCGTCGCGGGCGCGCCGCCGAGGGCATTGATGCGCTCAATCAGCAAGGTTTTCGCCCCGTTGCGCGCAGCCGCGAGCGCCGCCGCAGATCCCGCGAACCCGCCGCCGATGACGACGACGTCGTACGTTCGTTCCGTTTGTTTGTTCATTTATAGTACTCCTCCTTCTTAATAAAAAAGTTCTGAATCACCATCACGATAAGCCCCACCGCCGCGAGCGCGGCGATAATCCAAAACACCGGGTGCGTCCCGCCTCCCGAACCCTCCGCGACGCTTTCCGCGGCGGACGACAGCGCGCTGACCGTCGATTCCATACCGTTTTCCCCCTTCCTGCGGACAGTATAGCACTTTTTTCCCGCAAATGCAAGGTTTTTCTTGACATTTTGCCCGCAGGGCGGTATAATGAAAGACAGGAAAAAGGAGTGTGCAAACGGAATGGAAGCGATGCACGAAGACATTCAACGGGTGCTCTATACGGAAGAACAGCTCCAAAATCGCGTGCGGAAGCTGGGGGAACAGATTTCCCGCGATTACGCCGGGAAGAAACCGATCTTCATCGGTATCCTCAAGGGTGCCATCATTTTTTACGCCGACCTGCTGCGAGTGTGCGACCTGCCCGTGCAGCTGGAATTTATGGCGCTTTCCTCTTACGGGAACGGCACGACCTCCGGCAAGCTGGTTTTCAAGAAGGACACCGACGCGAACCTCGAAGGACGGGATGTGCTCATCGTCGAGGACATCATCGATTCCGGCAACACACTTTACCTGCTGCGGCAGGAACTGCGGAAACGCGGCCCCGCGTCCATCCGCATTTGCGCTCTGCTTGACAAGACTGCCCGCCGGACGGCGGACATCTCCGCCGATTACGTCGGGTTTCACTGCGAGGACGAGTTCGTCGTCGGGTACGGGCTGGATTTTGCCGAAAAATACCGCAATCTGCCATACATCGGGGTGCTGAAACCCAATATTTATGAAATATAATCTCCTGTCATACGGGGCAAATGCGGCGGAAAGGAGTAGCGTATGGACTTTTTTGATGCTCTGACCATGCTCGGCGGGCTTTGCATGTTTTTGCTCGGCATGAACCTGATGAGCACCAATCTGGAGCTTTGCGCCGGGAAACGCATGAGCGGTTTGCTGGTGAAAGCGACCGGGACGCCCCTGCGGGGGTTTCTGCTTGGCTTCGCGGTGACGCTGGTCATTCAGTCCTCGTCGGCGACGACGGTCATGGTCGTCGGATTCGTCAGCGCGGGCATGATGACGCTTCAGCAGTCCGTCGGGGTCATCATCGGTGCCAACCTCGGCACGACGATCACCTCTTGGATGATCGCCCTGACCGGGCTGGAGTCTGATGTGTTTCTGCTGCAAATGCTCAAGCCCTCCTCGTTCTCCCCGCTGCTCGCACTGGTCGGGATCATCCTGCTGACCGCCTGCAAAAGCCGCCGAAAGAAGGAGGTCGGTCTAGTGCTGCTTGGTTTCACCGTGCTGATCTTCGGCATCGAAACCATGTCCGACGCCGTGTCCGGCCTGCGGGAATCCCCGCAGTTCGGGCAGCTGCTCGTCACGTTCTCCTCCCCGTTCGTCGGGGTGCTGCTCGGGACGGGGCTGACCGCGATCATCCAGTCCTCCTCCGCCTCCATCGGTATCTTACAGGCGCTCTGCTCGACCGGTCAGGTCACGTTCGGGCTTTCCATCCCGATCCTGCTTGGGCAAAACTTTGGAACCTGCGTCACCGCCCTGCTTGCCTCTATCGGCGCGACGCGGGATGCAAAGCGGGCCGCCCTTGTGCATCTCTATTTTAACCTCATTGGCAAGACCCTTGTTGTCGGGGTTTTCTACCTGCTAAACAGATTCTTTGACTTCCCGTTCCTGCTGTCGCCCGCGTCCGCTGCGGACATCGCGCTGATCCATACGGTCATCAATCTCGGCGCCGCTTTGCTCCTGCTGCCGTTCAGCAAGCTGCTCGTGGCGCTCGCGAAGCGGACCGTGCGGGACGAGGCGACCCCGTCGCGCTTCCAGAAGCTTGACGAGCGCCTGCTCGACACGCCGGCGATCGCGCTTTCCAACTGCGAGGAAGTCGTCGGAGAGATGGCAACACTTTCCGTCGAAGCGATCCAAGATTCCCTGCGGGCGTTTGACAGCTATACGAACGAGCTCGCCAACCGCATTCGTGAAAAGGAGAATCTTGCGGACCAGTACGAGGACCATGTCGGTTCCTACCTGATCAAGGTTTCCGGACACCAGCAACTTTCCGAAAAGGAAAGCAGCGAGGCGACCAAACTGCTGCGCGTCATCGGGGATTTTGAACGGATCTCTGACCACGCGGTCAACTTGCTCGAATCCGTCGAGGAGATCCGCGAAAAGAAGATTCGATTCACCCCGGAAGCGGACGCGGAGCTGCGTGTGCTTTGCAGCGCGGTCGGGGAAATCCTGCTGCTCGCGCGGGACGCTTTTCGCGAGAACGACCTTGCGGCGGCGCAGGACGTTGAGCCGCTCGAACAGGTCGTCGACGGTCTGCGGCAGGAGATCCGTCTGCACCACACCCTGCGGCTGCAAAAGAACGAGTGTACCATCGAGCATGGGTTCGTCCTTTCGGACATTCTCACCAACCTCGAACGCGTGGCGGACCATTGCTCAAATATCGCCGGCTGTATCCTCGAATCCCGAAACGACGAACTGGACATGCACCGCTACCTGTCCGACGTGCGCACGGAAAGCGAGGACTTCCGCCGGCGCTACCACGAGTACCGCCAAAAGTATTCGCTTGATAACTGAAATGCAGACAGAAAACCGGCGGAGCGTCCCGAAAGTGCTTCGCCGGATGTTTTTCTTTTATAAAATTCTTGAAAATTCAAGCGGAAAAAGCTTGTCAAACATTTTCCGCAAAAGCTTCATGTCCGACTCGCCGACCCCTTCGATGGACTTGATGTCCCACTCCTGGATCGTCAGCGCGTCATTTTCCAGCGTGTAGACCGCGTATCGCCCGTCCTCGACGTCGCTCTCGCGGTCGCGCAGGAAGAGCTTTCCGTCTGAAGCGGACCAGTGGCCCGACGAACGTAGGGAGTCCGAAAGCAGGTCGAACCCGCTCATTACGTCGTCCAGATAAGCGTCCATGGAGCGGTAGCCGATGGACGAGAGGATGTCCTCGACGGTGATCTCATACCCGTCGGCGGAATCGAGGAAATAGCGGGTGTAGCCCGCGCGGAACTGCTCGCGAACCGACGAGAGCGCCCGGTCGAGGGCGTCTTCGTCCGGGGAAAAGGTGTAGGTTCCGTCCGTTTGAAATGCAAAGCGCACGGGTAAGGCGAAATCGGTGACGCGCAGGTAGTTTCCAAGCTCCTCGTCACTGCGGGAGATGACGCTGTTAAGGAAATCGCTCAGTTCCCACGTCGCTTCCCACTCGCCGGATAACTTTTCCTCCTGCGTCTGTAAGGGGAGCGAGATGGTCCCGCCGGAGGAAGCGGATCCTGTGTCGGATGGTACGTTCTGTTGGGTTTGCGCGTTGTCGGACGGCGACAGGGAAGAAGCGGAGCCGTCGTCGTAGCCGTCGTCGTTTCCATTGCAGCCCGCCGCGAGCAGCGGGGTGACGAACAGACAGGCCGCGAGCAGCAGACCGAACAGCCGGTTCGGTAGGTTCATGGTAAGCCCTCCCGTATGTTTGTTCCTAAAATTATACCACAGTTTTCCGGTCCTGTCAATCCCTTTTGAAAAAAACGGGATGGGCCACCGACAAAACGCGAAAAAAGACTTGACGGGACCCGGAAAATCGAATATAATAAAAGGGATAGTGGGAACGGGGTGGACGAGGCGAGCAGGTGCCGATCTGCGTACCACGGTCAGAAAGTCGGCTGTGCGCTGGAGTGCCGCCGTGAAACGGCTTTTAGCGTAAAGGAACTGCGTATGATTTACGAGTGTTCGGCTTGAACCGACGCGGACGTTTGTTTTTTGAATTGGAAATCGAAAGGAGTGGACGTTACACTTGTTCGAACTCGGAAAACACAAAAAGATTACGGTCGCCGTCGCCGTGCTGCTGCTTTTGCCGCTCCTGTTCATCGTGTGGTACAGCGTGCAGCTTCTGACCGGCGCATCCGCCTTCAAGGACGTCGCGGAGGTCCGCATGACTCTGCCGGACGGGACGGAAAAAAGCTGGACGGCGGAGGCCGACGTGGATTTCTACACCTCCCTGCTCGAACACGCATCGGTCATCGACCAGCCGGTGCGGGACGTCGGCGGGGAAACCCCTGTCACCCTTTCCCTTGACGGGACGGCGTACCGGCTCTACCCGTCGCTGAGTCCGTCCGGCTGCATGGCACAGTTTTCGGACGACCGCTTCCGTCTGCTCGCCCCGGAGGACGCCACCGCGATGCTGGTCCGCCCGGAGTTGGAATACGTATATGCTTCCTACCTTCTCCCGACGCTGACGGTCTGCTCCGGCGAGCGCCGCTATCCCGTTTCGCCGGACGGATACACTTGGAATTACCGCAAGGCGGACGGGGACTACTACGAGGACGGCTTAACCGCGACGACCACGGAGGTCGTCACCTGCAACCTGTTTGCGGATTTCATCAACGACCTGTCGTTTTCCACCAAACCCAGCAACTACAGCCTGACCGTCTACGGCGTTTCCGAGGGCGGCACGCGCTACGAACTGGACAATATCACCTCCCTTGGCGGGTTGCAATTCTCGCAGGACACCCTGCTCGAGGTGGAGATTAGGGCCAGTTGGAGTCAAGCGAGCAACGCTGAGCGATACGGCGACGCGAGCTATCACTTCCGGGTGCTCTACGACGTTCCGGCGCAGGTCGAGGCGGTCGGGGCGGCGGAAAACGGTGAAAAGTCGGTCGCCGCGGGCGGCTACGTGTTGCTCAAGGCACTCTACACCAACCAGAACGAGGACCTTTCTCTTGAAACGGATTTGCCCGTCGAACCCGGAACGTTCTATTACGACAGTACAGCCAAGAGTAGCTATGCGGCTCTGCCTGTTCCGGCGGACACCGAACCGGGTGTCTACACCGTCACCGTGACCTCCGGTGAAACCCGCCGCACGGTCGATATCCGCGTGACGGCCGCTCCCGAGCCGGAGACCCGCACGTACACGATCGCCGATGCGGACTACACCGCTTACCTCGCCCCGGCGGAGCTGGAAACGCTCTCCGGGACCCTTCGGCAGCTCCGAATCTCCTCGGACGGAACGCCGAATCTGAGCGCCGACCTCGCGTTCAGCTCGCCGGTCAGCGGGGAAATCGACCTCGCGTTCGGCAGCACGGTCATCCTCGGCAACAATGCGGTCGAGGGAACCGGGATGAAGACCCTTGAAGGCAGCGTCTATAAGTCCCCGGCCGGGGCGGACGTCCACGCCGTGCAGAGCGGTGTGTGTGTGTTTTCGGGCGTGCTCGGCGCGTTCGGCAACGCCGTCGTCATCGACCATGGCTGCGGAATCTTCAGTTATTATTACCACCTCGAAACCAGCAATGTTACGGTCGGCACGGAAGTGACCCGTTCATCGACCATCGGCACGGTCGGCAAGAGTGGCTACACCGGGACAGGGGGAGCTTGCCTGCACTTCGCACTCTCCGTGGGGGACACCTATGTCCGCCCGTAAGGAATTCGGCGAATTTGCCGGAAAGGTCGCAGGCGCGACCGGCGGGACCCGCGGAATCGGAAAGTACATTTGCAGGCAATTTTTGCCATAGACGCATCGGCCTGTGTCATCAACTTGCTGCCGACTCCATCCTTTTTCACCGGGGAAGAACATCTGCCTCGACGGCGGCATGACGCATCTAATGATTGACCGCAACGATTTCGGTTGGGAGCCGAAAAAAATAGAACCATTCGGAGGGATTTTTATGTACGTTCTTTTGGTCAACGGAAGTCCGCACGCCAATGGCAACACGGCGTTGGCGCTGCGGGAAATGGAAAAGATCCTGCAAGCGGAGGGGATGGAAACGGAACTCTTGCAGGTCGGGCATCTGTCGATCCGCGGGTGCGTCGCCTGCGGCGGATGTGCGAAAACCGGCAGGTGTGTGTTCGACGACGTGGTTAACGAGCTTGCGCCGAAGTTTGCCGCCTGCGATGGGTTCGTCGTCGGAAGCCCGGTGTACTACGCATCCGCGAATTCGACGCTGACGGCTTTCCTCGATCGCTTGTTCTACAGCTGCCACGCGGATAAAACCATGAAGGTCGGCGCGTGCGTTGTCGCCGCCCGACGGGGCGGGCTTTCCGCGACGTTTGACCAACTGAACAAATACTTTACCATCAGCGGCATGCCCGTCGCCTCGGGGCAGTACTGGAACAGCGTCCATGGACAGAAACCCGGTGAAGCGGCGCAGGACGCGGAGGGAATGCAGTCGGTTCGCACGCTCGCGCGGAATTTTGCGTTCCTCGTTAAGAGTATCGCCCTCGGTAAGGAAGCCTACGGACTTCCGGAAAAGGAAGCGCGACAGAGTACGAATTTCATTCGATAAAAAATTAATAGAAACAGAAAAGGAAGTATGGTATCATGCGTAAGAACTTCGGACCCAAACCCTACACCTATCCCCAGCCTGTTTTCATCCTCGCGACGTACGGTGAGAACGGTGAACCGGACGCGATGAACGCCGCGTGGGGCGGCATCAGTAACGACACGCAGATTTCCCTCTGTCTGAGCGCCGGGCATAAGACCGTTCGCAACCTCCGCGAACGCGGGGCGTTCACGGTCAGCATGGCGGACGCGAAGCACGTCGTGGCCTGCGACTACGTTGGCATCGTTTCGGCCAACGACGAACCGGAGAAGATGCGCGTCGCCGGATTCCACGCCGTCAAGAGCGAATTTGTGGACGCGCCGCTGCTGGAGGAATTACCGATGGCGCTCGAGTGTCGCGTTGTCAGCTACGATCCGGACACCTGTCGTTTGGTCGGTGAGATCGTCAACGTCTCCGCCGACGAGTCCATCCTTGATGAAAAGGGCAAAATTGATCCGGAAAAGCTCGACCCGATTACGTTTGACCCGGTACACAACACCTACCGTCGTCTTGGCGACGTCGTCGGCAGCGCTTTCCGCGACGGGCTCGCGCTAAAGAAATAAGGTATGTTATTATAATAGGAAGTAAATCATCATGATCTTCATGGATCTTTCGGGCAAAACCGCCCTTGTGGCCGGCACGTCAGGCGAACTCGGGCGGGTGCCGGCGCGGGAGATGGGTCCCCACGGAATCACGGTCAACCGGGGCGCCCCGGGCTACACAATTTCCGACCGCGGCCGTGCCAACCACACCGAGGTCCAACCGGGTGACGAACGGATTCCGCTGCGCCGCCGCGGGACGGAGCAGGAGGTCGCGAACGCTGTGTTGTTCCTCGCGTCCTACATCACCGGGGCGTACCTGCCGGTCTGCGGCGGGAACGTTATGTCGACGATATGACGATCCTCGATACCATCGCCGCCCATGCCCGGGAACGTGTGGCGGAAAAAAAGCGGACGTGCCCGACAACGTTTCTCCGCGCGTCCGCCGAATCTCTCCCGCGGGGAGATTTCGCGTTCGAAAAGGCGCTCGCGCGAGAGGGACTTTCGTTTATTTGCGAGTGCAAGAAAGCGTCCCCGTCGAAGGGGCTGATTTCGCCGGACTACCCGTTCCTGTCGATCGCGAAGAACTACGAGGCGGCGGGCGCTTCGGCGATATCCGTCCTGACCGAGCCGAAGTGGTTCCTCGGTGCGGACGAACATCTGCGGGAAGTCGCCGCTTCCGTCTCGCTGCCCTGCCTGCGGAAGGATTTTACAGTAGACGTCTATATGGTCTATGAAGCGAAACTGCTCGGCGCTTCGGCGGTACTGCTGATTTGCTCGCTGCTCGGGCGGGAGGAGTTGCGGGAACTGCTCGCGGTGTGCGACGGACTGGGTCTTTCGGCGCTGGTCGAAGCGCATGACGAAGCGGAAATCCGTTCGGCGCTGGATGCCGGGGCGCGGGTGGTCGGCGTGAACAACCGCAGTCTCAAGGACTTCTCCGTTGATCCCGAAAACAGCCGCCGGCTGCGGGAACTGCTCCCGCCGGACGTGCTGTTCGTTTCCGAAAGCGGGGTGCAAACGGCGGAGGACGTGCGGATGTTGCGGGAAATTGGGGCGGACGCGGTGCTGGTCGGTGAAGCGCTGATGCGTGCGCCGGACCGGAAGGCCAAGCTCGCCGAGCTGCGGGGGGACGTATGAATCCGCCGAAGATCAAGCTGTGCGGTCTGACGCGGGAGGAAGAAGTCCGGGCCGCCAACCGATTGCTGCCGGAGTATGTCGGGTTCGTGTTCGTACCGGGCAGCCGTCGGTTCGTGACGATCGACCGCGCGCGGGAACTGCGCCGGCTGCTCGACCCGCGGATCACCGCCGTCGGGGTGTTTCTGCGCGAGCCGCCCGAAGCGGTCGCGTCGCTGCTGTTGGAGGGTGTCATCGACCTGCCCCAGCTCCACGGTGGGGAAGACGAGCACTACCTCGCCCGCCTGCGAACGCTGACCGATCGACCCATCCTGCAGGCATTCCGTGCGGATACGGAGCAGTGTCTGCTCGCCGCCGCGAACAGTACGGCGGACATGATCCTGCTGGATTCCGGGGCGGGCGGCACCGGCGTCGCGTTGGATTGGAGCACCCTGCGCGCCTTCCCGCGTCCGTTTTTTCTCGCCGGCGGGCTGGATCCGACCAACGTCGCCGAGGCTGTCGCGGCGCTGCACCCGTACGCGGTCGATGTCAGTTCCGGTATCGAGACCAACGGACGAAAGGACCCGGAAAAAATGCTTTCCTTCGTCGCCGCCGTGCGTGGAGGAACAGCCCTATAAAGCGGAAAACGACCCGGTTTTCCGTTTCTTTTATGTGCGTTTCTTCCTGATGGATAGGATGGATAGATTGATAGAGGGGAATGCGCCGCCGTTTGGGCGCTGTCGGGCGAAAAAAGCGGGAAAAACAACCGCAAGGGGCTGCAGGTTTCCGGATTTTTGGAATTTTTTTTGGGATTTTTGGAATTTTTTCGCAAAAACCGATTGACAAGCACGGGAAAAGGTGCTATTATTTACCTTGGGGGGGGGTATCATTTGTTAGACGCTATCTGTTCGCTTTCCGGAATGCGTGCGGGCGCTCTTCAGAGGGTACTCCTTCACCTTCCCAAAAAATAGAAACGAGGGGAGAAAAAAATGTATCGAGCAAAACGAATCAAGCTTTTCGTCCTGCTGCTGTGCGTGACGATGGTTCTGTCGGTTTTACCGTACGGCGCGCTGGCGGAAGCTTTCGGCGGCAATGGTTTCAAGTCTGTTGATGATTCGCAGGAATCCCAGTCAACCGACCCGAAATCGGAGGAAACGGGTGCCGCAGAGGAAGATCTTCCTTCCTTGCAGGATTTGAAGGAAGATACCGTCGCGGTGAATCTGAGAACAAACCAAGAATTTTCAGATCTTGCGTCTTCTGTTGCTTGGAGGGTATCCGGACTTGAGAACGGAGATACGATTCTCATTGTCCGCGACTGCACGGTCGAATCAACGATTTCAATTTTTTCTGCGTCCGTCACACTAAAGGCCGCGTGGCCCGTAAAAGTGACCCGCGGGGACAACTGCAGAGGCGCTCTGATCGACTTCAGCGGCCGCGAAAGGTACAGCTTGACTTTAACAGGTCCGATAACCGTTGACGGCAATAAGATCGCGAGCGAGGACCCGGCGGAGCTTAGAGAGAAAAACAGCGGTACGCTGATAAACGCGGAGGAAGCCGTTTTAGCGATCGAAGACGGCGTTACGCTGACCAATAACCGCAGTTTCCCGTCTCTGACCTTGTCGGGAGGGGATTGCGGCGGCGCGATCCATGCGCAAAACACGAATGTCACCATTGCGGAAGGCGCCAAGATCACGAACTGCGAGGCCATGAACGGCGGCGGAGCCATTTATTTCGCCGGTGCGGCAAAGCAGGGTTCCTATATGTCTTTGACCGTCGCCGGCGAACTCTCCGGAAACAAGGCGCTCTCCATTAACGGCGGTTCCGTTGACGGAGACGCAGAATACGGCGTCGGCGGCGCGATTCTCGTGAAAGATGCGCAAGTGGGAAATATGTACTATAAAGCGCTTCGCTGCGTGACCGTGAAGGGCACTGCGGTGCTCGACGGCAATGAGTCTGTCGGGGACGGCGGCGCGATCGGCCTGATTCAAGAAGGGGATACGGTTGTCCGCGGACAGGTTACCGTCGAAGAAGGCGCGACCATCACCAACAACAAAGCGAGAAACGGCGGTGCGTTTGCCATTATCGCCTGTGTGCCTGCGCAAGACGATGGGCCCGGTTATGGCGGTCTTGTTGAAATCAAAGGCGATGCGACGATTTCCGGCAACCAGGCGACCGGCAAAGGAAGCGCGGTTTACTGCTACACCAATGGAAAATGCTATAAAGATAGCAAAACAGGGGAAGCGTATGCCAATGTCGTTCTGAGCGGCGCCGCGACGGTCGATGGGGAGATTTATCTCTCGGACGGCGCTTTCCTTGGCATCACCGAGGACTGGACCGGTCACGTGAACGTTATTCCGGAAAAGACTGACAACGGCGTGCAGGTCGCAAAGCGATTGGTTTCGGTCGACGAGGATACGGAGAAGAAGAACTATCCGTATTTTCCCGAGACTTTCGGCGAAGCGCTTGACCCGTCGCAGCCCCACAACATTTCCGTGAAGGACAAGGCTGTGGACAACGAAGGCAAGATTGCTGACGAAGCGACTGTCTACATTAATATTTACCGCAACGGGGATGCGGAAAATCCGGCGTCTTGGGTTCAACTGCATGGATACGCCGAGGGCAACGAAATCACTCCGGACATCAACGATTACTATTCCTCCGCCTACGGCTTCGTGTTCGACGGCTGGTACAATGACGGCGGCTGGAATCAATACAAAGCCGGCAGCCACAATTCCGGAAGTCCGACTTGGACGGTTAGCGGCTGGTTCAGCCTGCACGCGATGGTCACGGATTACGAGCCGGTTATGCTGGCGATCTACCGCAACGGCGACACGGAAAACTCCGTGAACGCCATGGTCGGTACGGTGCTGCACGGCAGCACGATCAATGTCAGCGACTATGACATCAACGACTACTATTCGTCCGATTACGGTTTCGTGTTCGACGGCTGGTATAACGACGGCAAGTGGAACGAGTGGCTTGCCGGCAACGCCCCCGCTCCGCTGCAGGACGGCGAACTGGTGGTCAACGGTTGGACCAACCTGAGGTGCATGGTCACGGACTGGGAGCATGTCTTTGTCAATTCCGTCGTCAACGGCGAGAAGGATTCCGGGGAGAACGTCTTTTCGGGCAAGGTGCTGCATGGCACCGACCTTCACGAGTTCCTTGATACCCTCGAGTTAGAGGAGCGCGAGGGCTATACCATTTCCAAGTGGTATAACTGGGATTGGTACGGCCACAAGATCGGCGACGACGCGAAGGTCAACGGCTGGACGAACGTCTACTACTCCTACGACGCGAATTCTTACACCATCACGGTTGATCCGGCGAACGGCGAGG
>CAZHBX010000018.1:0-30816 GCA_964530795.1 uncultured Ruminococcus sp.
ATGTGGATAATCTGGGAAAGCGTCGTGTCTTCGCCGACGCGGGTCGCTTCGCACCTGATGCATGGCTTAACTTCTCCTATACTCTAAAAGATCGCCCGGCTGGCAGTCCAAGGCGGCGCACAGCTTTGCAAGCGTGGAGATTTTCAAAGCCTTTGCCTTCCCATTTTTTAGAATTGAAATATTGGTAATAGTAATACCGACCCGTTCAGCCAGCTCCGTTACGCTCATCTTACGTTTTGCCAGCATAACATCAATATTAAAAATAATTTCACCTTCCATTGTCTCTCCCCCCTATATTGTCAAATCGCTCTGTTCTTGAAGTTCAGCAGCTTTCATAACCAGATGCGATAGGGCTGCCGCAGCAACAGAAATCGCTATGCCAAAGAATTCTATCAAAAGAGAAAGCAGCACGATGCTCGGATGATTCATACTGAGCAGCAAATAGATAATGTTTCCGGCAAAGAAAACTGCGGTGTCCAGAGCAGCTAAAACCGATATCCATTTCAGCAGCTTTGCGTTTTCGATGGAAAAGGAGCGGTCTGTCCCAATATTGACAGCAATTTTCCATGCAAGCGCCAAGACAACATAGCACGGAATCGCTGTCACCCAAATTAAAATAAGCCAAGGCCATTGACAGTTGCTGAATTCCGGATACTTATCTGCCATTGCCTGCGCCATCATCGGAAAAACAAACGCATAAATAATGATGCCACAAATTCCGACTCCGACGATAATAAGCTTAAGCCAATTTGAAAGTGTACCTTGTTTCATAATAAAGTTGCCTGCTCTTTCATATTTTTTCTTTATTGTACCACGGATTTTTTCGCAAATCAAGTATAATTTATCGTATTACGATGAATTTTATTTGAACTTTATAAAAATAAGACAAAACAAAGAGTAAGGTGTCCGTACCTTACCCTTGTTTATCATCCTTGTGTTTATACGTAAATCAGTTCTGCGTTGATGACTTCTGTTACGGCGGAATGAATCTTGTTCATTTGCCCTATCCATTCGAGAGGACTGTCCTCTTTCAGTTTTTCAGTCACACCCTGCCTGCCAGCGTATTCCTTTACCAACCGAAAAAATTTCCTCTGCCTGCCGGTCGATGTCGGCAAGGTAGCCGTTCAGCTTGCCGGAGGTCAGCAGATTGCAATATGCGGTACTGCTTCAGATACCGCCTATGACGCTGTCCCCATATTCCGATTGTCTGTTCTTCCTCAACGGGTAAAGCAAGGTCCGGAATTAGGTAATCGCCTTGCATTTCATAACTTCCACTTATCTGTTCAAATAAACTCTTGTCCATTACGAACCATTGTAGCAAAGCGATTTTCATTTGACGAATGTGCAATTTTATTTTTAGACAAAAAAAGAAGCGGCACGAAAAGCCTCTATGCTTTCCGTGCTGCCTCTTACCTTTGCTAACGCCCGTTAAGGTTGTATTTGATTGTTGCTTTCAAATTACTGCCTTACGTGGTGTTAGCATTTGCGTCCCTCCGGTCTTTCGTTTGTTTACCGCACCGCGGTGACCTGATAGTCCTGCGCTTCGACCACCCGCTTCAGTTCGCCGTCCGGCACGTCGCGCGAAAGCGTCACAATTGCCGTCCCATCGACGTGGCTGACCGTCGCGAGCGTCACGCCGTCGAGCGCCTCGAGCGCCTTCTTGACTCGCGTTTCGCAATGTTCGCACATCATGCCCTCAATTTGCAGGGTTTTCTCCATCGGTTTTTCCTCCTTCTGCGTGTGTTGAATCGATTTTTGTCTGCGTTTTCGGTCGTGCCTCGCGTCGTACATGTGAAACAGGTTCAGCCGCAGGGCGTTCGTCACGACGCAGAAGCTCGAAAGGCTCATCGCCGCCGCTCCGTACATCGGGTTCAGCTCCCAGCCGAACGGAGCGATAAACACCCCCGCCGCCAGCGGGATTCCGATGACGTTATACAGGAACGCCCAGAACAAGTTCTCACGGATGTTCCGCAGGGTCGCACGTCCCAGCCGGACCGCCGCCGGCACATCCGTCAACCGGCTCTTCATCAGAACCACGTCCGCCGCGTCGATGGCGACGTCGGTCCCCGCGCCGATAGCGGCGCCGATGTCCGCCTCGGTCAGCGCCGGCGCGTCGTTGATACCGTCGCCGACCATCACGACCTTGCCCTGCGTCTTCAGATTCCGCACGACCTCCGCTTTCCCGTCCGGCAGCACTCCCGCGACCACCTCGTCAACGCCTGCCTGCGCCCCGATCGCCTTCGCCGTCCGTTCGTTGTCGCCGGTCAGCATCACGACCCGCAGCCCCATCCCGCGAAGCTCCCGAATAGCCTGCGGACTTTCCTCCTTGAGCACGTCCGCAACCGCGATAACCCCGGCGAGCGTTTCCCCACGGGCAAAGAACAACGGAGTTTTCCCGTCCCGTGCAAGCGCTTCGGCGGAAAGCCGAAGGTCGTCCGGAACCGTAACCCGCTCCCGCAGCATCGCGTAATTCCCGCCGCAGAGTGTTTCTCCGTTTTCAACGGCGGTCAGCCCGTTGCCCGGAAAGGCACGGAAATCGACGCAATCCTCGGGTTCCACGTGTTCCTCCCCGGCGCGAAGCAGGATCGCCTTCGCGAGCGGGTGTTCGCTGTTCTTTTCGAGCGTGCAGGCGAGACGAAGCAACTCCTCCTGCGTAACGCCAGACGCGGGCAGCAGATCGGTGACGTGCGGCTCTCCCTTGGTGATCGTGCCGGTCTTATCCAGCACGACGGTTTCCGCCCGCCCGGTTTCCTCAAGCGACGCAGCCGTCTTGAACAGCACGCCGTTCTTCGCGCCGACGCCGTTCCCGACCATGATCGCGACCGGTGTCGCAAGTCCCAACGCGCACGGACAGCTTATGACCAACACCGAGATTCCCCGCGCCAGCGCAAACCCGACCGTCTGTCCGACCAGCAGCCACACAACGAACGTCAGCAAGGCCACGCCGATGACCGACGGAACGAATACCCCGGACACTTTGTCGGCGAGCTTGGCGATCGGCGCTTTGGTGGCCGCCGCGTCGCTGACCATGTGGATAATCTGGGAAAGCGTCGTGTCTTCGCCGACGCGGGTCGCTTCGCACCGCAGAAAGCCGGACAGGTTGATGGTCCCGGCGGACACCGCGTCCCCCGGCGCTTTGTCAACCGGAATGCTTTCCCCGGTCAGAGACGATTCGTTGACCGCGCTTCCGCCTTCCGTCACCTCACCGTCGACCGGGATCTGCTCCCCCGGACGTACGACGAAACGGTCGCCTTTCTTCACCTGCTCCACGGGAACCGTGATTTCCTCCCCGTCCCGGAGCAGAACGGCGGTCTTGGGCGCGAGTTTCATGAGTCCCTTGAGCGCGTCGGTGGTTTTGCCCTTGCTGCGCGCTTCCAGCCACTTCCCAAGCGTGATGAGCGTTAGAATCATGGCGGCTGACTCGAAATAGAGGTCGTCCATGCACGCCATGATGGTTTCCATGTCCCCGCGCGCCTGTGCGCCGGTCATGACGAACAGCGAAAACGTGCTATAGCCGAACGCGGCAGCCGCTCCAAGCGACACGAGCGTGTCCATGTTCGGCGCACGGTGCAGCAGGCTTTTTGTCCCACTGATAAAGAATTTCCGGTTAATCTCCATAATAACGGCGGTCAGCAGCAGCTGCGCAAGCCCCATCGCGACATGGTTGCCCTCAAAAAACGGCGGGAGCGGCCAATCCCACAGCATATGCCCCATTGAACCGTACATCAAAATCGCGAGGAAAAAGAGCGACACGAAAAACCTGCGCCGCAGCTTCGGAGACTCCGTATCCCGCAGCGCGTCCTCCGACGGGGGCGACGCCTGCCGCTCGTCCTGCCGCTTGAGAGATGCGCCGTAGCCGGCCTTCCGCACCGCCTCGATAATCGCCTGCGGAGACGCGCTCCCCTCCACGCCCATCGAGTTGGTGAGCAGACTGACCGCACAGCTCTTTACTCCCGGTACGGCACAGACCGCTTTCTCCACCCGCGCGCTGCAGGCCGCGCAGCTCATGCCCGTCACGGCATATTGCACCATCTGTTTCACCCTTCCTCTCCTCCTAAAAATATTCTATGCGTTCTTCTATGCGGATTTATTTCATCAGCTTTTGCAGCGTGTCGACCAGTTCGTCGATGACCTCGTCTTTTCCCGCCCGCAGGTCCCGCGCAACACAATGACGCAGGTGGTTCGCGATCAGTTCGCGATTAAACGCGTTGAGCGCTGCGTTGACAGCGGCGCACTGCGTGAGAATGTCCGCACAGTACGCATCCCGCTCGACCATGCCGCGGATCCCGCGAACCTGCCCTTCGATGCGGTTGAGGCGATTCATGAGTTTCCTGCGCTCCTCGTCGCTCCGTTCGGTTTTCTTCCCGCCACAGCATTCGCAAGAAGGTTTTCCCTCCATTTGATTCCACCCTTTCCTTAAAAACTCCCCTCTTTACAGAAACATTATATACCCCATTGGGGTATTTGTCAAGAGGAAGATACAAAAAAATTTCGGCCTTCGAAAAAATTTCGAAAGCCGAACGGGGGATTTCTTTGTTCAAAGCACATATAGCAGAATCGCGAAGAAATGCAGAATACTGCCAGCGAGCACGAACAGGTGAAAGACCGAGTGCATGTAGCGGTACTTCCGTCCGAGGCCGAACAGGATCGCCCCCACTGTGTACGCGATTCCACCCGCGAGCAGCAGGACAAGTCCCTGCAGCGGCACCGACGCGATTGTCGGCTTTGCGGCGAAGATGATGCACCAGCCCATCCCGAGGTAGCAGATCATGGAGAAAACCGCATACTTTTTCAGGTCAATCGCTGTGAACACCGTCGCGACGACCGCAAGTCCCCAGACCACGCCAAACAGTCCCCAGCCCCATCCGGGGGAAACCGGACGAATCGCGCACAGCACGACCGGCGTGTACGTTCCGGCAATCAGCCCGTAAATCGTGCAATGGTCCAGCACCTGCAAGACCTTCTTCGCCGTCGACGAGCGAAGTCCGTGGTAGATGCTTGACATCGTGTACAGCAGCACCATCGACCCGCCATAGATTGCGCCGCTGACAACCGACCACGCGTCCCGTCGCAGCGCGGAAAACGCCACACAGAGCACCAGCGCGAGCACCCCGAACGCCCCGCCGACGATATGGGAAACCGTATTAAAAACTTCCTCGCCATGCGTATAGAACGGCAGCTTCCGTTCGGAAAGACGTGTTCTTGTCATGAAAACTCCTTTCGGTCATGGAAAAAAACGGATCATTTGCTTCGCACGTCCGGCCTGTCCATGAAGAACAGCGCGAGTGCGCCGGGACCGACATGGGAGCCGGTAACCGGTTCGTAATCTACCAGAAGGATCTCCTTCGGCGGTCTGTTTTTCCGCAGCGGTTCGCAAAGCCGCGTAGCGTCCTCCGGGCAGTCCGCGCGGGGGAAGCCGCCCGTCCGGATCTCCGCATGCGTGACGAACGCGTCATAGTGCTGTGCGAGCGATTCGATGGCGTTCGCCCGTCCGCGCACCTTTCCGCAGGTCACAATCTCCCCTGTTCGTTGCCCTTCAGAAGCGGCTTGATAGGCAGAACAGTTCCGACGGCGGCGCGGAAATTCCGGAAAGCCGTCCGCCCCGGCGCAGGTACATCAGGTTATCAACCGTAAGGATCTGGCACATCCGTTTGCAATCCGCTTCGGGCAGTTCAGCCGTTTCCGTAAGGGAACGCCCCATTCCGCGGTACCCGGCGGCGCGCAACGCCGGGATGCCTTCACCGGGAGACGCGCCGAGCGTGTCCACCAGACAGACCGTCCGACTTGGATACATCGCCCGCAGTTCCAGCGTCGCGAGCTCCGCGCTTAGGTTGCACTTTTAAATGCCGCCGTATGCTTGCAGACAAGCGTTTTTCCGTTGACGGAATAGGAAAACGGGATCACGCTGATGCGATATTTTTGCAAAAGCGGCGTCGGAAGGTTGGCAGAGATGTCGGTAAAAACCGCGAACAATACGGTTTGCTTTTCCTGTGTCATGCGATTCTCCTTCGGCGGACAATTGAAACGGAGCGAGGCAGGGCGGCCGACCCTGTCCTCGAAAAACAGTATACACGACCCCGCCCCCGAATGCAACCTACCGCCGGTTCCGGATGGATACTCCCCAGAGAACTGACGGTAGAGAGTCCGATTTTGGACTCTACTGATGGTAGAGTCCGCAAAAGCAACCGTTTTTGGCGTATAATAAGATACATATTTTGTCTATTTAGAGGAATTATTTATTTTTGTTGACAAAATCAGGAGAATCTGCTATACTGTCCGCAAAGGAAACGGAAATCCCGGAAAGGAAGCCCTGACACGATGACTTTTTCGATACAGGACGAGCAATTCCTGCTAGACGGAAAGCCATTTCGGCTGCTCAGCGGGGCAATTCATTACTTTCGCGTTCCGCGTGAATACTGGCACAACCGACTGCTGAAACTGAAGGAATGCGGGCTCAACACGGTGGAGACTTACGTCGTTTGGAATGCGCACGAACCGCGGGAGGGGCAATTCTGTTTCGACGGGATGCTGGACCTCGCCGCATTTCTGGATACGGCGGCGGAGCTTGGGCTGTACGCTATCGTCCGTCCGGGTCCGTTCATCTGCGCCGAATGGGAGGGCGGCGGACTGCCCGCGTGGCTGCTGAATGTCCCGAGGCTGCGCGTCCGCTGCGACAACGGACCGTACCTCGAAAAGGTCAAAGCATTCTTTGAGCGCCTCTTTCCCATCTTGGTCCCCCGGCTCTGCACAAACGGCGGAAACATTCTGATGCTACAGGTGGAAAACGAATACGGCAGCTACGGCAACGACCGCACCTATCTGCGCAAGCTCGAACGGCTTTACCGCTCGCTCGGGGCGGACTGCCCGCTCTACCGGTCCGACGGGGACGACCCTGCGATGCTGCGTGCGGCGGAAACCGGACTCTACCTCGCCGACAACTTCGGATCTGACCCGCTCGAGCATCGGGAGAAGCTCCGTTCGCTCGGATACCGCGCTCCGTTCTTCTGCGGCGAATACTGGTGCGGATGGTTCGACCATTGGTGGGAGCGTCACCACCGCAGGAACGCGAAGAACGTCGCGGACGAACTGGAAACCTTCCTGCAAATCGGCGGGCATCTGAACTACTACATGTTCCACGGCGGAACCAACTTTGGCTTTTGGAACGGGGCGAACGATTTGCCCGGAGATTATGCGCCAACCACAACCAGCTATGACTATGACTCCCTGCTGAGCGAAGCGGGCGACCGTACGGAAAAGTACTACCTCGTGCGGAACGTACTCAAAAAATACGTTTCCGTGCCGGAACTGACGGCGACGGACAACCCGAAAACCGCCTACGGCGAAATTCCCCTCCTTGGCACTGCCGAGCTGTTCGACCCGGTCCACCTCGCCGAAGTCCAAGCCGGCGCGTGGGAAACAGCGACCCCGCTAAATATGGAGCAGACCGAAAGTTACTATGGTTATCTGCTCTATGAAACCACCCTCAAATCCCCCCACGGCGCACGGATCGTCCCCGAACCGGTTGCCGACCGTTATGCCATCTACCTCGACGGGAAGCGAATCGGACTGCTCGAACACGGGCGGCAGCTGACCTATCCGGAAATTCCATCGGACCGCGCGGGCAGGCTCGCCATCCTCTGCGAAAACACCGGACGCGTCAATTACGGCCCGAGAACGCTTGACAGCAAGGGGCTCCGCTCGGTCCGCGCAGATTGGCAGTACCTGTTCGGTTGGCGCACGACAGCGCTGCCAATGGAGGACCTTTCCAAGCTGACGTTCGACCCGTTCCACACGACTGACTCCCCCGCGTTTCACCGCGCCGTCCTGCACATCGACAGAAGGCCGGCCGACACGTTCCTTTCCATGCGGGGATTCCACAAGGGGTTCGTGAAGGTCAACGGCGTCAACATCGGCCGCTACTACACCGACGCAGGCCCGCAGTACACGCTTTACGTCCCTGCCCCGTTCCTGCGCGAGGGGGACAACGAGTTCCTGCTTTTCGAGAGCGAATCCACCGAACACGCGTTGCTCGCCTTCACAGACCGCCCGGATTTCGGTGAAGGCAAGGTGTAAAAATGTCTTGCACGTTACGCTTCAAATGCTCAATAAACCCCTTTTGAGTCATGTCGGTGCGAATCTCACAAAAGAATTTCCCTTGATCAGACCCAAAATCAAAAAATTTTTGGAGACTCTCCGAAAGTTTTCCGGGGAAAACTTTCGGAAAACATTTTTTCAAAAAGTTTCTTGCATGGGGTTTAGGACCGCGTTTCGCGCAGTCCCGGCAAAACCCCAACAAACCCTTTTTCAACAGGCTGAAGCGACCACGGTCCATTCGACCGTGGTCGCCTTTTCCCTGTGTTCTTGTCTGCCCTCTCGATACGATGAGAATGCGGAGCGTATGCCGCAGGTCGCCGACAGTAACGCTTTTCAGGTGTGCGATCGGATTCCTCGCGGAAATTTCGACGTGGCCGCCAATGACCGTCAGGCCTGCGTTGGCGTACTTGTCCATAAACACGGCGCCGGTCGTTGAGCACCAGATCCGCCTGCTCCGTTCGCAGCAGCGTTACGCCGAGCTCCCGTTCGATGGACTTCATCTACTGGGAGATGACGCGAGATGTAGCACTTGACGGCGGCCCGACTGAAGCTGCCACAGCGAACGGCGGCTTGGAAGTATTGTATCTGTTTTTCTTCCTGCGGTTTTCCTCTTGTATTTTACGCAGAACGGGCGTGCGACTGTTGACCTCTTTTCGGTCATCCGCCGATCGAACGCAGGAGGGCCTCCATCTGCCGGATGCCCGCGCGCTGGGAAACGAGGATCGCCTGCGTGATTGACTGCAGCTCCGGGCAAATACGGAAGCGTCGAACGTTCTCGCACATCCGCAGTGCGCCCTCGTGGTGCGGGATCATCTCCCGTATGAAATTCGCGTCAATGTCGTTAGTCCGACGCGCATTGCGCATCCCGTCGACCATCGTTCGGACAATTGCGCGGAAGCGCTGGCTGTACTGCGAACGTTCCGACGGCGAGTTCCTGCAAGCGCCGCACACTGGCAGGGCTGCCTGCATGTCCGCGATGCTTTGAGTTTGATCGCGAATGATGCCCTGCGCGATGGTCTGGAGCGGGATAAGCGTCGTATATTGCAGCAGGTTTTCCGACATCGCAATCGCCGCGCGGTGGTGCGGGATCATTTGCAGGATAAAGGTTTCGGAGATGCTATCCGCCGGTTTGACCTGCGTCATTTCCCGGACCATTTGTTCGAGAATTTCGTCGAAGCGGTTCAGATATTTCTGCGTATTTAAGCTAAACGAGGCGAAGTTTTGCATGGAAAAAATTCTTTCCTTTCGGTTTTTCTTTCAGGGTATGCGTTTTACGGGTACGACGTGAAAAAATCGGGCGGGAAACGGCATATTCCCGCCCGCGCACGCATATACATGGAATAAAACAGGAACCCGAAACGAAAGGATGTTTTACATGCAATGGACCCCGCAAAAACGGCGGGCGCTGTACAAAGCCGGGGCGATGCTGCTTGGCGTTGCAATGTTGTGCGGGAGCTTTCTCTCCGTGCCGTACATCGCTTCCGCCATTCCGTCGGAGCTTGCCGAACGCCTCACCGACGTTCCGCGGAACCCGCCGCTCGCGGCGCTTCACACGGAGAACCGCAAGCCGCAGACCGACGACCCGTCCGGTGACGCGAGCGACGACATATCCGACACGAGCAGCGACGGCCCCGACCCGCCCGAGGGCAGCGAACCGTCTTCTTCGCTCGCCCCGCCCGCGGGAGCGCTGGCCGTCTTTGCCGACAACTTCTGCTGGTATACCGACCCGGCGGACGCCGCGCTGAACGTCATCAACCGAACTGATTACGCCGTCGATCTCGCCGACTACCTGCACCGGAACTACCCGGTGTCCCTGTCCGGCACGCAGTCGAGTGAACCGCTCGTTTTGATCTACCACACCCACGGAAGCGAGAGCTACCTGCCTGCCGGAGTGGATTACTATCTGCCGGAAGAGGATTTCCGCTCGGAGGACGCATCGGAAACGGTCGTCGCGGTCGGGGACGTAATCGCGGAAACGCTCGAGTCGCTCGGGATAACGGTACTGCACGACCGCACCATGCACGACCTGCCGGACTTCAACAGCGCCTATGCGGAATCCCGCGCGGCTGCCCGCGAAGCGCTCGCCGCCCACCCGAGCATCCGTTACATCCTTGACATCCACCGCGACTCCATCTTCACGCAGGACAACCTTTGCGAGAAGACCCTGACCGTCATCGACGGGAAGCAGACCGCTCAGCTCATGGTGGTCGTCGGGACCGACCAAGACGGCTCCATCCACCCGAACTGGCGGCAGAACCTGACGGTCGCCACCCACCTGCAGCAGTTGCTCAACGAAACCTACCCGACTCTCGCACGACCGGTCAACCTGCGCTCGTCCGCCTTCAACCAGGCCCTCCTGCCGGGTGCGCTGCTCGTCGAGGTCGGCTCTTGCGGCAACACCGTCGAGGAAGCAAAGGAAGCGGGGCGGCTGTTCGCCGAGACTTTCGCGTCCCTGCTGCGCAAAAAGCACGGGATTTCGACACGAATCCCTTGACAAACCGTCGGAAATACGGCACCCTTTTCTCCCAGTACGAAGAGTGGTCGGCAATGCGGCCGGCGGACGACTGCAGTACTGTCGAGAGTTTTTTGCAAAAAACTCTTGACAGTACCTGAAGGTTCACCGAGGGGTAAAGAAAAGCCTTGACAACGCGCTAATCGTTCCGAAGTGAAAAATACGTTTTCGCACGATTCTGAGAAGTAAAAGAACTGCTTCCCGGTCTTTTTTATGCAAATCCTTTCCGCCACTTAAAGGAGAATCTGCGGTGCGGCGGCAGGGAGCGGTAGGTTTCCTGCGCGACACGGCGGTACACCGAACGGACGAACGAAACGTTCTTCGCGTCCGGCGGGAACGGGCTGTAGGCGGCTCGGTTGACGGTATCGACCAGCTTTTCCGATTCCTCCAGTGAAAGGCAGGTCGCCTCGGCGAGCCGTTCGGCGAAGTCGTCCTCCGTGCCGTCAAAGTCCTTCAGCCGTCCCCCGAAGTGCAAAAGCTCGATCAGTCGCTCGTACACCACACAGCAACCGCCTTTCTCCGCAAGAGAAAGCAGGCGCGTTCTTCGGAACAGTAGGGACAAAGGCAGGATGACTGCCGCGAGGCAAGCGGTGATCCCCAGCAACAGCCAAACGTCCCCGTCCGAAAGCCAATCCAGCCCGAGCGCGGAAAGGAATCCGCTCTCGCTCTCCTGCACGCCGCCGGTTCCGCCCGACCAACGCGCCGATAGGCTCGGCACCGACACGTCCCACCCGTGGGAGCGCCAGATCCCCCGCAATTTTTCCTGATTGAAACCGGGATAGGACGCGACCGTAGAGCCGTCGCCTGCCGGGGTTACCTCGACCGGCACCCAGCCGTCGGATTCGAGGTAGATCTCCACCCACGCGTGTGCGGAATCGTCTTTCACGGTCGCGTGCCATGATCCGTCCGCATCCGATGTGAAGCTGTCCGGCGAAACGAGGTAGCCGGGGTCGCGTACCGGGCGGGAACGCCGTAAAGTCGGTACAGCAGGGTCGCCGTGAGCGCATAATGCTGACAATAACCGGCCCGGCGGTCAAACAGGAAGGATTCGGCAATGTCCGAACGGGAGGAGAATCCGCCGGGCTTTTCGGTGTGGGTCGTGTTGCTGTGAAGGGTGTAGAGGATAAACGCCGTGATCTCATCCAGATTGGGCATGGGGTTTTCTTGCACGAGCTCGCGCAGGCGGGGCAAGCTCCCCTCCGGCAATCGCGTATAGACCTCGCGGGCCTTTTCGCCGTAGGCTTTACGGTACTGCTGATAAAGCCGAAAGTCCCGTACGTCAATGTTCGGCAGGAAGGCGGCGATCTCTCAGTCGATCGGGTCGGCGTTCTGCTCGAAATAGGTAAACCGGTAGGGCCGGCCGCCGACGTTCTCGACAAAGGAACGGTTCGACAGGAAATCAGAATGTTCGATATTCGTTTGAAACGTTACAGGGGGGAAAGTGATCTGCCGGGAGGACAGGTAAGGCTGGAAGATCGGTTTCATAAACCCCACTGGTGTGCGTCACGTCGAGGGTAAGGGTATATGTCTGTTCGCCGGCAGCCTCATGCAGCTGATAGAACGGGGAGTCCGGAAAACTGAAATCCAGCCCCAGCAGCACCTCCGCCGCGAGCGGCCGGTCGTTCGCCTCCGTCCAGTCCCCGCCGAGGTATTCTCCTCCGGAAAATCCGCGCAGATAGAGGGATTTTGTTGGCTGGCGGTCGAGCGTAAATTCGAGGTGACGGGTACCGAAGTGGTAGACGTTTCCGCTGTTGATCTTCCCGCCGACGACGGGCCTGCTTTCCTGACCGACGAGGTGGCACAGGTTATCCCGCACAACCCCTTCCGCCTCGCAAACAAATTCGTAGAGCGGCTGTTCATAGCGGTAGGCAAGCGGCAGGGTGACCAACGACGAAAGCAGCAGCACCGCCGCAAGCACAAGCGCACACCTCCCCCCGCCAAACGGCCCTTCGACGGGACCCGGGAACCTTTCTGCCCCGCCGCATTGTACGCCCAGAATCCAAGTTGGAACAGCACAAGCAAGAACACCGTCCCGATCTCGATGGAAATGCCAAGCAGCGGAGAAATCATTAACAGCACTACGGAAAGCAGCATCGCCGGGACATGAAAACGCAGGCAACACTCCAAAAGGAACAGCAAAACCGTTAAAAGCAGCGAAAACAGGAACGCAAGAAGCGGCAGATTCGCCTCCTGCGTCAAACCGCTGAGCCCGCGAACGAGCATCGTCCCTTCCCTGAGCACTTCCTCCCAGCCAAAAAAAACCAGCAGCCCGCAGAGCAGCGGGACACAGCCGAGCAGGACATAAAACAGCTTTCTGCGATAGGAGAAAGCCGCCCAGAGCGCCGTGCCGGCGACGCCGGCCGTGAGAAACGTTGAAAAGAGCGAAAACGAAAATGCTTCCACCCCATGCAGGAGCAGAAGCACCCCGTACACCCCGCAAAGCAGCAACAGAAGCGTCGCGACCGAAAGCGGTACGCACGCCCTCCCTTTCTTCGTACCGGCGGTAAATTTCAACCCGCTCATAGGTTTCCTCCCTCCCAAGGTCAGACGAGTGAAAGCGTCTGTTCCCGCAATTCTTCATCAAGTTTTTCCGCGTGGAATCCGCAAAGCAGATTCCCTCCCGCGTACAGCGCGAGGTCCGCCGTCACGCGCAGGACGGTCCCGTCCGACGGGCCCCACCATTCCTCCTGCGAGAACGTCGTCCCGTAGAGCGTAAGCAGCAGTTCCCGGCATTCCCCGGCGGCGACCTGCCGGGACAACGGTCTGGCGGCCCCTTCCGGTTTCCAGCGCACCTGCACGGACACCGCTTCCCGCAGCAGCCCATTTACCAGTGCCGACAAAAGCCGGTAAAAGGCGCTCCATTCCTTCACGCTCGCCGGGCTTTCCTTCCGCAGGTCGAGCAGAATGTCCAGCCGCCGGTCCGACTTCGGGGTGAATTCCTTCATCCACAGCTGGTCGGTTCTGGCGCTCTGGTTCCAATGGACGTGCCGCAACAGGTCGCCCGGTACGTATTCGCGGATGCGGCGAATCTCCGAGGACGTTTCGCCGCGGTTCGCCCGCGTCGGAAGATCCATTTCCCCGCCGCGCGCCTGCCCAATGCCGGAGAAAATAATTTTCAGCGCCTGCTCGCGAGGAAAAACAGCGATGCGCATCTCCGCACCGACGCGCTTGGACGAGGAGAACATCGATAGGTAGTCGTACACCCGCAGCCTGTCAGCGCGAACGCGAAGCATTCCGCAGTACTGCGGTAAAAGTTCGAACGACAGGTCGTTTTCCCCGGCGGAAGCTCCGCCGTACACCTTCTTTTCCAAACCCTTGTCGTCCTGCGCATACCAGATCCGCACCCGCACCCGCACCCGGCCGACCGGCAGCCGCCCTTCGCTGCACACCAAAACCCGGCACGATTTCGCACAGCCCGCCACGGCGACGTCCTCCTTCGCCGGGAAACGGACCGACAGCTTCCGCTTGAGCAAGCGTGGCAAAATTGGCAGCAGTACCAAAAGCAGTAGCTCCACAAGGCAGAGAAACAGCAGCGAAAACGAGCGGTAGCGGCTCGCCCAATAGAACGTGAAGCAGGCGAACGCGAAGAAGAGGACCTTTTTCATTTGGCTCTCCCGCCCTCGCGCGGAACGGGGCGCTTGACCTTTTCGAGGATCTCGCCAAGCACCTGCGGCAGGGTGCGGTTCGCCATCCGTGCGCTCTCGTTGAGCGAAACGCGGTGGGCGGCCGTGTAGATGAACTGCCCGGCGACGTCCTGCGGCGTGACATAGAACCGCCCGTCGTACCAAGCGGCGCTCTTCGACATCTTCACGAGCGCGATGGTCGCGCGGGGGCTCGCGCCCCGTTCGAGGTGCGGATGGTTCCGCGTCTCCCGAATGAGTTCGACGAGGTAGCGGGCGACTTCCTCCTTCATATAAATGGAAGGAATCTGGTGCCGCATCGAGCGCAGATCCTCGCAGCCGAACACCGGCGTGACCGTATCCGTCCGGCTGCCCTCGCCAACGGTCTGCGCCATGGTCAGCTCCTCCTCTGCACCCGGATATCCGAGCGAAAGCGCTGTCATGAACCGGTCCATCTGCGACCCGGGCAGAAGCTGCGTCCCGGCGCTGCCAAACGGATTCTGCGTCGCGATGACGAGGAACGGGTCCGGCACCTCGCGGGTCACCCCTTCGACCGAAACCTTCCGCTCCTCCATGACTTCAAGCAGCGCGGACTGGGTCTTTGGCGACGCCCGGTTGATTTCGTCCGCCAAGAGCAGGTTGCAGAAGACGCTCCCCCGCTGGTAACAAACTTTTCCTCCTCCCGGCGATAGACCGAAAAACCGGTCAGGTCGGACGGCATGACGTCCGGCGTAAACTGCACCCGCTTGCATTCCAGCCGCATCGCCTTCGAAAACGCCGTCGCAAGCGTGGTTTTTCCGACACCGGGAATATCTTCAAGCAGGACGTGTCCGCCCGCAAGGAAGGTCAGCAGAACCTCCCGCACCTCCTGCGGCTTGCCAAGGACGACCTGGTTAACCTGCCGGACGACTTCCTGCGCGAGAGCGACGTTCCGTTCGTATTCCTTCCAATCGGTGGGCTGCGTGTACTCCATTCGGGGGATTCCTCCGCTTTTCGTGTTCATGCGGGGCTTTCCGCCGCTTCGACCGTGTGCTTGAGCAGCACCGCCGTCGTGACCGCGCCAACGCCTCCGGGCACTGGCGTGCATGCCCGCAGCGGGACGCGGGACGCGCCGACCGCATCCACGTCGCCGCAGAGCTTACCGTCAACGACATGAATACCGACGTCTACAACACACATTCCCTCGCGCAGGCAGTCCTCGCCGATCAGCCCCGCCTTTCCGGCGCAGACGACCAGCAAGTCGGCCTTCCGACAGACGGCTGGCAGGTCCCGCGTGCGGGTGTGGCAGACGGTTACGGTCGCATTCCGCTGCAACAACAGCATCGCGAGCGGCTTGCCGACCACGGCGCTCCGTCCGACGACCGTCACGTTCTTCCCGGTTAGGTCATATCCGTAAAAATCCAGAAGCTCGACAACCGCCTGCGGCGTACAGGGCGCGAAGCCGGGAACCCCCGGCTTGCTTTTCCCCGCATAGATGCAGAACGCGTTCGCGTCGGTCAGTCCATCGACGTCCTTCCGGGGGGAGAGTCCCCCACGCACCCGCTCCCCGTCGAACGGCTTCGGCAGCGGGGAGAAGACCAGAATGCCGTGCACCCCGCCGTCCCCGTTCAGCGAGCGGACGGTGTTTTCCAGTTCCGCCTGCGAGGTATCCAAGGGCAAGGCGATCGTGCGAACCGCAGCGCCCGCCGATGCAAATCGCTTGCAGAGCCCCCGTTCGTAGGCGAGATCATCCTCCCGCTCCCCAATCCGCACGACCGCGAGCGTTGGCAGGATTCCGATTTTTTTTAGCGCCTCGACGCGGGGAGCGAGCGACCCCGTCAGTGCTTTCGCGACCGGCGCGCCTTTCCATTCGGCCGTCATCTCTACAGTCCCTCCTCCACACGCGCGTACAGCGCAAGCAGCTTTTCCCTGCTTTCCCGCTCGATCGATCGCGCTTCATTCTCCAGCGCAAGGGCGTATGCGCCGTCCCGCATCAGGCGGGTGTTGACCAGCAGGTTCAACAGCGCCCCGGAAAGCGCCGACGCCCCAAACGTCGCCGCGCAGCCCACGTCGCTCAGCGCAAGCCTGCTGCCTTTCTCATATAATTCCTCCAGCAGTGCCGGAAGGCCGGAAAGGGCGCGCAACATCGCCATCGGCGGTTCTGCGGCGGTGCGGAGTGCCTGTTCGAGCGTTTCGGCGCGAAACGGATCGTCCTTTGGGATACCGTAGGCGGCCGCAAGCGGGGAAAACGCTTCCGCGTCGGCCTGTATCAGCCCGTACAACTTTTCACACAGCGCTTCCGCGTCGGCGAGCAGCCGTCGCAGGTCTGCTTCATAAAGTTCGTACTTCTTTTTGCCGACCGTCAGGTTTGCAACCATCGCGCCGAGCGCCGACGCGACCGCACCGACCAGCGCCGACGCGCCTCCGCCTCCCGGGGTCGGCGCGCTGCTCGCAAGCTGATTAAGCCATTCCTTCTGCTCCATGTGAACCGTCCTTTCCGTGTGCGTTCTACTCCTTCTTTTCCTTTCGTCCCGTGCGGACGAGGAAGGCGACCGTTCCGCCGATCAGCAGCGCGAGAACGAAGCCGAGCAGGATCCACGGCCAGACGGACGCGCTCTCCTGCGGCGGTGCGGAGAGATCGCCGGACGAAGCGGACGGCGGCGGGGTTTCGCCCTCCAAAAGCCGATAGACCCGAAGCGTATAGACGATCTGCGTGCCGTCTGCCGCCGTGACCGTGACCGTTACATTCGTCGTCTTTCCGGGCAGCAGCACCGGTGAATCGCACACGGCGCTCGCCTGCTCGTCCATCGTCTCCCAATGCAGGACCAGCTGCTCGATGCCGTACGGCAACGTCAGCTCGTACATCGTGACCGACGGAGAAAACGGGAAAGCGATTCCGTCCGCCGTCAGAGACGCGAGCCTCGCGTCCGATCCGGGCGGCGGCGCACCGTCCCGGTTGGCGTGTACAGTGTAAGTCAGCTTCTCCCCGCCGGGCAGGCGGAAGGTAAAGACGGCGTCGAGCTCGTCCGTGCGGTCAAACACTGTGTTCCGCACCGTCACCGACCCGCCCACGGGATACACGACTGCGTAATCCAGCGCCGGGGTGCCGACCGGCAGATGGACCTGATAGGACTTCTTTTCCGGCGTAAACGGCTCGGTCATGCCGGCGACCTGCAAATGCACGTCGCCGTAAACCCGTTCCGCCGGGGTAAATTCCGCCTGCTCCTCGGCGATTCCATACGCCTTGCCCTTATGCAGCAGCACCCCGCTGTCCAACAGCAGCGAAAACGCTTCGCCCGCCGCTTCCGCGTCGACAGAGAACCGCAGCGTTACAAGCGGGAGTGTCCCGACCGAGCGTTCCCCGAAGGCAAGGTAGGAGATCACGCCACCCGCCTCGTACAGCGAAACCTCCCAGCCATAGGTTTCCGCGCCGAGGTAAGTCAGTGCGGACGGGTAGTGCAACCGACCGCTCGCCCCTTCGCAGCCTGCGCAGGAAGCGCGGGTGCTGTCCTTGAGGTAGAGCGTGACTTGCAGCGTCGAGCCGGTCTGCACGACGGACGGGAGGAACATTCCGACCGTTCCGGTCCTCCCGGACGGCGGGAGACCGCGCCCCGCGTTTCCTTCGCCCCGCAGCAGCATCCGTTCAAGCAGGTTCGCGTCCTTGTCCGACACGACCCCGCTTTCGTTGACGTCCGCCGAGGCGATGAACAGGGCATCCGTGCCGGTTCCGGTGGAAAGCGCCTGCCCCAAAAGCCGCAAGTCCAGCAGCGTGACGTATCCGTCGCCGTCCAGATCCCCCTGCACGACGACGATCAGCCGGTCGAGCTCCTCACCGCCCTCCTCCGTCAGCAGCACCAATTCCGCACCGGTCCCGACGACACCCGACGGGAGTACGGGCGTCCCGTCCGACTGCATATGGGAAAGTAGTTTCTCCGCTGTCGTCCCCGCCGGGACTCCGTAGAGAAATCCGTTTTCACGGTCAACCCGGTAGCCGCTTTCCGCGTCAAAGCGCAGGACCTGCGACTGCACGCTGATGACGCAGGTCGCCCGCAGCCGTCCGTCCTCGCTCCGGGCCGTCACGGTCGCCGCACCGACTGATTGCGCGACAAAATGACCGTCCGCTTCCAGACGAATGCAGTCGCCGTCCGTCGAAAACACCACTGGAACCGGGTTTGCGTTTGCCGGATAGACCCGCACACGGAGCTGTCCACTATCCCCGACGGAGCAGCGATAGAGGTCGTTGGGAAACGCGATCCGTTCCGCCGCCGGAATGACCGTAAACGTGCGGACGTACTGAATGCCACAGGGGAGCACGAGCAGAAACATGTGTTTGCCCGGCTCCGCGACCCGCGAACCAGAACGGAACGACTGCCCGTCGAGGTAACCGCGCCCACGGTCATAGCGGATGACCGTCTGTGCGTCGTACCGTTCGCCCTCGTCGGCGCCGGAAAGCGACGGCAGCTCCCAAATCGGGTGGTCATACCCGGAAACCGAGATCGACCCCTCCTGCAGCAGCACCAGCCCGCATTCGTCGCCAAGGCAGGCGTCGTAGGCCGAAAGCACACCGAGTTCCAGCGGATAAACGATCGTATCGCCGTCGAGCGCGTACAGCCCGTTCGTCAACAGAGCCGTCCGTCCGGACAGGTCGAGTACTTCCGCGTTCAGGTGTTCGACGAGCATGAGGTCAGACGCACGGTACACGTCGCGGTCTGCGAGCACGTATGTACCATCCGTATACAGCACCGACGCTTCGCACGGGACGCGCAGGGTCATGCTCCCGCTCTGCGCGGAGAGCATCCCATCGGACAGCCAGACCAGCAGGCTCCGCGAACCCGCCGCGGCTTCCGCGACGATGCCGGTGTCCGTCCACGTCCCGCCGTCCGGTCGGTAGATTCGCCCGCCCGCAAGCACCCAGAACCCGTCCGGCCGGTAAAACACTTCTCGAATCGGGGCTACAAATGAGGAAACCATTCCATCCACCCACAACATCTTCCCGTCCGCCGACCAGACGGCGCAGCCGCTTTCGGGCAGGCAGATCCCCGCCGGCACGAACGGCAATTCCACTTCCCGCTCAAGTTCCCGGTTCCGAAACAGCAGCAGTCTGCGTTCCTCCGGAAAGACCGCGCCGAAGCGGTTCCCGGCCGCCGCGGAATCCGCCGCGTTCGCCTGTCCGTAGAGGGTGATGAACCGGGTATAGTCGTCGCTTTCCGCCGTTTCGGCAATCAGCGTGCCACCCGCCGGGGCAAACCCGAACCCATTCTCCGCCGGATAGCGGAAAATCCCGCCCGCGTCGCCGCAGACGAACACTTCCCCGCCCGCCCGCAGCACGCAGGACACGTCCCCCGCGTAGCCGCCTGCGAACACGCCGTCTTCGAGGCGGTAGACTCCCTTCGTCGTAAACAACAGCCTATCGAGAACGGCGAGGGGATTGCCGTCAAAGGTAAATACCGGCGTGAAATCCTCCGTCTGCACCGCGTACCCGCCGCAGAATAGCCAGCCGTCCGCAAACAGCTTGCGCTCCCCAGCGGCTTCGAAGGCCGGGTAAAACGACAGGAGTTCCCCACCGTCATAGCGGTCAAACCGGTTTTCACCGATGCTGTAGAACCAAAGAACCCCGCCGTCCGCGTACAGCTCCTCGGCATCCGCCTCGAGCACCGGATGTAAGACATACTTTTTGGGCGACGGGGTTTCCCAACCGCCCGTTTCCGGGGTGACCTCGTACAGCATCTGCTCCGATAGGCAGTACACCTTCCCGCCGATGCTCGCAAATCCGTCACAGCGGATATTGTAGGAAGCGAGCACCGGGTTGCCGCTCCGCATACGGGTCGCGTCGAGCACTGTCAGCTGCCATTCGCCGAAGACGAGCAGCCGCCCGTCAATTTGCACCGACCCGCGGACAGTCTCCGTGTCCAAAAAGCGCAGGAACTCCCCGGTTTCAAGGTCAAACACCCGCAGCCCAATGAGCATTTCGCTGTAGACCGCGTACCAGCCGTTTTCCGCATCGCAGAGGATGCCGGACCGGGCGACCGTGTTTTCAAATATTCGCACCCCGGTTTCCAGCGTGAAACGAATTGTGCGGGTCGTACCAGCGTTCGACAGGGTCAAAACGTGCTCCCCGTCAGCGGAAACGACGGTTTCCCCCTGCAATTCCTCGCCGTCGAGCAGCGCGCTCCCCGAACCCGAGACGCGAATGCGCACCGGTTGCCGGTACACCCCGCCGTTCGTCACGCCGGACACCGTAGGGACCCGAAAATCACAGTAGAACGGATGCTCGGTCGTCCCGCCGAGCGAATCCGTCAGGCGGAACAGGTGCCAGCCCGGGGCAGTGATCTCTTCGCCGGAAACGTATGGGAACCCGTCGATCGTCGCGCTTCCGCCGGTGTAGGTAAAGGAAACCGCACGCTCCCCCTCGTTCATCTCGTAAGATGCGGGGGTGTAGAGGATACGGAACGAGACCGTCCGGCGGTTCTCCCCGGAATTGACGACCAGCGTATGCCCGCCGCTGCGGAACACCATGTCGCCGTCGAAGAATTCCTCACCGTCCAGAAACGCTTCCCCACGGTTGAAATGGATGGTGACCCGATCCGTGTAGGTCATGCCGTCCTGCACGCCGGTGACGATGGGCAGGTTCGCGTCCTCGACCGCCTGCAAGGCGTCAACGGGGCCATACCCAACGCCGCTCCGGCGCGTCCGCCCGTTCGCAAGCAGGACTTCCAGTTCCTCTGCGTTCATGCGGACGCCCTCGTCCAGCGACGAAAGCGCGAGCGCCGCCACGCCGGATAGGAGAGCGGCCGAATAGCTCGTCCCGTTCGCGTAGCGGTAAGCGTCCTCGCCTTTCCCGCCCGCCGCGAGCAGCAGCAAGTTCTCGCCCGGAGCGAGCAGATCGACCGTGTCGCTACGCTGCGAAAAGGAGGAGAGCGCCCCGTTCGCGTCGCAAGAACCGACCGCAAGCACGCCCGGATAGGACGCCGGGTACACCGGGTCCTCCGCGTGCTCTTTTTCACCGTCGTTGCCAGCCGCCGCAATCAAGATGCACCCGCGTTCAATCGCGTAGCGCACCGCATCGTTTTCCGCCTCAGAATAATTGTACCCGCCGAGGGACAGATTGATGATCCGGGCGCCCGCGTCCGCGGCGAAACGGATGCCACTAACGAGGTCGGACGAATAGATCGTCTTGGATTGATCCGCGATGCGGATGGGCAGGATGCGCACACCGTAGGCAACGCCGGCGGAGCCGACGCCGTTGTTCGCACTCGCCGCAATCAGTCCGGCCACGGAGGTCCCATGGCCGTCCCGGTCGGCGGAAACCCCGGCGGATCCCTGCAAAACGTCATAGCCGCTCAAGATCCGCGCGCCGGAAAGTTCCTCATGCGAGCGGTCGATGCCGGTGTCCAGCACGGCGACGAGAATGTCCGAGGACGGTGTGACCTTTTCCCATGCGGAAAACAGGTTCAGCTGGGCGTACTCCGTCCGCTCCGCCAGCTTTGGGTCGGTCGGGATAGCGGACGACGCGAGCAGACGGTCCTCCGAAAGGTAGAGCAGCGCATCCCCGCAGCGTTCCTCAAACGCGTCCGGGTCTGGCAAGAACACCTGAAAGAGCCGCTCGGAAAACTGCGCGAGCGGACGGCAATTTACCCCGTCCAGCAGAATCAGAAGTTCCTCCTCGGAGAGGGTCTCGGAGAAGCGGACGATGCAGCGAACGCCCTCTTCGCCTTCGGCGGAAACGGATTCGGACGAAAAAAAGCACGACGGCTCCTCCCCCGTCGATTGTTCTAAAGCGGCAGAGAGCGCCTGTTCGCGCCGGGAATCCTCTTTGGCAAATTTGTCAAAGCGAGAGAAATCCCCCTCCGAAAAAACTATGGTCACCGTCGAAAGCAGCAATGCAAGGACTAAAAGCAACAAAACCGGACGCACTCCGCCGGTTTTCACCCCCGCGTGCCCGCTCAAATCCGTTTTTCCCCCTCTCCTTTAGCCTTCCGTTCCGGAGATCCTTTCCAATTCCGCGCTCTTTTCCACGTGCGCTCCGTCCCGGTACAGATAGAACGACGGAAGCATCCGCATCCCCTCGTGAGCATCCTTCTTCGCTTCCAGCAACAGTAAAGACGGCGCTTCCCCCGGCGCCGGGACCACCCAGCGCAGTCGTTTCGGCTCCAGCCGGTTCTCCCGCAACGCGCAGAGCAGTGACGTCAGCCGGGACGGCAGGTAGACGCAGAGGAACACCCCGCCCGGGCGCAGGACCCACGAAGCGGCGCCGGCGAGCGCCGTCACCGGCAGGCAGTCCTCATGCCACGCGATACGCTTTTCCGCCGTCTGATTCCTCCTCCCGCAGTCGGCGGGCAGGTACGGCGGGTTGCAAACGACGCTGTCCGCTCCCCCGGCGGGAAGTAGCGAACGGTATTCCCGCAGGTCCCCGCACAGCACTTCAACGGAATCGGCGAACCCGTTGCGCTCGGCGTTCTCCCGTGCAAGCGAAGCATAGCGCTCCTGCAGCTCCACCGCGAGGAACTTTGCCCGGCTCCCGCCCGCGAGCAGTAGAAGCGGCAAAACCCCGCTCCCCGTCCCGAAATCCGCGCAAACCCCGCGCTTCACGCGCTCCCGCGCAAACGACGCGAGCAGCAGCGCGTCTGTTCCGAAACGGATCCCCGTTCGGTATTCCGATAGCACCAGACCGCCGTTGATCCCCGTTTCCAGCCTTTCGCCTTCCAAACCGGCAGACATCCTCTCTGAAAATTATCTTGAGGCCCTGCTCTGCATAGAAAACGCGCTCCGTGGAAGCTGACCATGGAGCGCGTCTCCGTTCGCTAAAACCCTTATGCCAGGCGCCTTATTCCTTCGGCGCACCGACCGGACAGGTACCCGCGCAAGCGCCGCACTCCACACAAGCGTCCGGGTCGATCTCGTACTTGCCGTCCTCGCCGCAGGAAATCGCTTCCACCGGGCACTCTGCAGCGCAGGCGCCACAGCCGATGCAGGAATCCTTGTCGATCGAATATGCCATTTTCTCGTACCTCCATGTAGTAGTATAGTTTTATCATATCACATCCGAGCAAATTTTTCAATAGGGATTTCAGATTTTTTCGTCTTTTTTTCGCTCTTTCCCGTTTCAGGCGGTCTCCTGCTTGATAGAATGAAGGGTCTTATCACGGGTGGTGTATGGAATGACGACCGCCGCATACCCTTCGTCGCCGTAACGGAACAGCAGGTCGCCGTGTTCGGCGAGGAAGGACGAATCGAGGTTGGTCTCCGCCCCAGAGAGCGCGGCCGCCAATTTTTCGTGGTCCGCCCGCAGTTCCTCCTTGCGGTCCCCACTCAACAGACCGAGCAGGTAGGTATAGATATCATTCAGCACGTCGTCCGGGGACGGTCCCTGCACGTTTTGAGATCCCTGCGCCGCCTGATACGCCTTGGCATAGTCGCCAAAGATCTGCGAGAGCGTGTCGCCGGAGAAAAGATTGGTACCGGAAGCGATTTCTATATAGTAGTCCAACGGGAGCAATTCGCCATCCGAAAAGACCTTTCCGCTATAGATCGGATTGACGTAACGGATCGCCTGTCGGAGCGGGAGGGAAACACTCCCGAGGTTCGACGCGAGCGACTCGATGGAATCCGGCGTGACGACCAGATAGAAGTCCGCCGGGAAACCGGTCAACGAGCAGACCGCCTGCGCCGCCTGCTCGATCGAGTAGATCCGGAGGTAATCTCCGAGCGGAACAAGCGAACCGACCCGGTTATACAGCACCGCCGTGAGAGACAAATCGCAGGTCACGACCTTCTTGGTGGCGGAATTAATACGAAGGAACTCGGCGGAAAGCACCTTCCCGTCCCGTCCCTTCTTCACGATCAGCCCGTTGATCGCCCCAAGGTCCTCGTCCGGACCGGATGGGAGGACAATCCCGCCGCTGAACGTCGAACCGCTGACGTCCGAAGTGCCGGACGACGTACCGCCGATGTCCGACGTCTCCGAACCGGACGGATCCGGCGACGTACCTTCCTCGACCGTGAGCGGAAGCAATCCCTTCAAATCGTCATAATACGCGAACGCCAGCCCGCCGAACAGCAGGGACGCAAGCAAAAATGTGATGAGAAAATTCCGAAATGATGCAGCCAAACGGTTTCACCTGTTCCTTTCGTTGAGACGTTCCCCGCAAAAACTACAGATTGCATTATACACCCTTTTTTCAGGTTTGTCAATCCTTTTTTCCACGCTCGGTACGGTTTACGGTTGTGCGAGAATTGCTTGACAAACCCGAAAAATTGTGCTATAGTATGTTATCATATTGTAATTAAGCAGAAAATTGGCGTTGTATTGCTGTAAAAGGAGATCAGTACCCATGAAACATTCGTTTCCCCGCCTGCTTCCGCTGCTGCTTGTTCTTGCGCTTCTGCTGTTGTGCGCCTGTGGAGAAGATTCCGGGAGTTCTTCCAGTTCCGCAGACACCGGCTCCGTCGGAACGACGTCCGAACCCCAGACCGGAAACTCCGACAACGTCCCGCCGGAGGTCATCGACCTCGGCGGCCGGACCATCAACGTCCTCTGCTGGCAGTTTGGCTACGGCGCCACCTCCATCCTCGGCTACACTGGGGAGATCATCTACAGCACGGAGGAAAACGCCACGGAAATCGACGTCCAGAAGAAGGCCGTCATTGACGACGTGTCCTCCCGCTACAACTGCGAGATCACGGGGATCCTCGACGGCGGGGACCCGACGACCGACGCCATCATGACGAAGGTGCAGGAGATGGTTTCCTCCGGCACGTTCGATTATGACATCGTTTTCCATAACGCGAATTCCCTTGCACACATGGCGCAAAACGGGCTTCTGACCGACCTCAGCTCCGTCGAGACTCTCCACCTCAACAATTCCTGGTGGGATCAGAATGCCGTCGAGCAGCTTTCGATCGACAACAAGCTGTTCTACGTCAACGGCGACATCAACACCTACGACGACCTCGGGACGTGGTGCGTCCTCTTCAACAAGTCGCTCAAGGAACGCCTCGGCATTGAGGAGGATTTCTACCAGACCGCCCGTGACGGCGACTGGACATTCGACCACCTGATCGAAATCTGCCAAGGGATCACCCGCGATATCAACGGAGACGGCACAGTCGACGAATTCGACCAGTGGGCGTTCGGCACGGAGAATTACAACGTGTTTGTGCAGGTGCTCGGCGGCGGGCTGCACGTCGTCGAAAAGGATGAAAACGACCTGCCCTACATCTCGGTCAAGGACCATCCGACTGAGCTTTATTCCGCGCTCGACAAGATCATCGGCTTCTACACCTCGGATGAAGTGATGGTCGCGGACGGCGGGAAGTACACGCAGTACTCCAACCCGTGGGAAGCGACGGTCTACAAGGCATTCATGGAAGGACGGGAGCTGTTCTATATGTGCGGGCTGATCCATCTCGCCGCTTTTCGTGACATGGAGGATCAAATCGGCGTTTTGCCAATTCCGAAAACCTTTGCCGACCAGGATCGATACTACCACACGGTTTCCGTCAATAACTCCTCCTATCTCGCCATTCCGCGCAATCTGCCGGACGTCGAGGAACTCGGGACGGTCATTGAAGCGCTCGCGATGAAGTCGCAGCAACTCGTAACCCCGTCGTTCTACAACAAACAGTTAAAATACCGCGACGTGCGCGACGACGAATCCGGCGAAATGCTTGACCTGATGTTCAAGACACGCTCCTTTGACCTTGGTCCCGCCTACAACTGGGGCGGTCTGATGACGGCGTACTATACGATCGACCCCAATTACGCTTCCCGATTCGAGAGCCTGCTTTCCGCGGCGGAAGCGGAGATGGACCAATGCGTCCTCAATATCCAGTCCATCGAATGATACTGCTATGCAGAGTTTGATACAATTTAACGAAAGGCCGGCTGATTTTTTCCAAGCTGGGTCTTGACAAATCAGTCGTGATGGAATATAATATACATTGATAGAGCAAAATTGAATCTCGCACTATCAATAAAAGGAGGATCAGATTATGGGCATTTATGATTTCACTGTAAAGGCGCGGGACGGAAGCGAAGTATCTCTTTCCGATTACAGGGGGAAGGTTCTGCTGATTGTAAACACCGCCACCAGATGCGGTTTCACGCCTCAGTATGAGGAGCTGCAGAAGCTGTACGATCTGCATCATGAGGACGGCTTGGAAATTCTCGATTTTCCCTGCAACCAGTTTATGGAGCAGGCTCCGGGCAGCGATGAGGAAATTCACAGCTTTTGTACCGGCCGATTCGGAATCACCTTCCCGCAGTTTTCCAAAATTGACGTCAACGGCGAGAACGCTGTTCCTCTCTACAAATACCTGACGGAGAACACCTCATTCGGAGGATTCAGCGGCCCCATGGGAATGGTGCTGAAGCCAGTTGTCAAAAAGATGGATAAGGAATACAAGGACAACGGCAAAATCAAATGGAATTTTACAAAATTCCTAATAGACCGCAGTGGGGAGATCGCGGCCCGGTTTGAACCCACCTGTTCCCTTGACAGGGTGAAAGAGGAGATCGAAAAGCTGTTGTGAAGTTCCCGCGTAAAAGGAAGCTAAAATGATAGAATTGTGAGGTGTTATTTATGACTGTCGCCGTTCGTTATTATTCAAGAGGCGGAAAGACAAAGAAACTGGCGGACGCCGTGGCGCGGGCGGTAGGGACAGAGGCAAAACCCGTTTCAGAAAAGCTTGCCTCCGACGCGGATGTGCTGTTCCTTTGTACGGCGCCCTATGCCTTTGATGTGGACGATGAGGTAAAATCTTTCATAAAGGGCATTGACGTCACCGTGAAGAAGGCTGTTGCCATAAGTTCCTCGGCAATGCTGAAGTCTATACGGAAGTATCTGGAAAGTCCCTTTGCAGAAAAGAAAATCCCTCTTTCCAACGAGGAATTTTCATGCCGGGGGGAATTTTTGATGCTGCACAAGGGAAAACCCGACAATGACGACCTGCGGGCGGCGGCTGATTTCGCCAAGGGGTTTGTCTCTCAGGGAGAAAGCGATTCATGACGAATGAATTTGATCCGCTGAAGCTTGAGAACCAGATTTGTTTTCCCCTTTACGTCTGCGCCAAAGAAATCATCAAGGCTTACAAGCCCTACCTTGACGAACTGGATCTGACGTACACCCAGTACATTACCATGATGGTAATGTGGGAGCGTAAGCGGCTGCGGGTAAAGGAACTTGGGGAGTTCCTTTTTCTTGACTCCAGCACCCTGACACCGCTCCTCAAAAGGCTGGAGGAAAAGGGATATGTCTCGAGACATCGCTCCAAAGAGGATGAAAGGGATTTGATTGTCACCATCACCGCAGACGGCGAGACGCTGCGGGAAAAGGCGCTGACGGTGCCGGAGCGGCTTGCCGCCTGCGTTGATCTGGAACCTGAAAAAGCCCGGATGCTTTACGATATTTTGTATGCGTTAATGGGAAAACTGCGGAAATCAAAATGAAATTGTCATTCAGACGGGGAATGCTTGAAAATAAAGAGGTGCTTTTATAGATACTGGTAAAAAAGACGGTCGCACGAGGACCGGTATGCCGCAGGTCGGTGAAGCGGTTTTCAGCATTGCTTATCTTGCGTTTGATTGCGTTCCGGCTTTGTTTCGGCGTCATCGAACCGCTGCGAGAGAGCACCGTGCTTTTTCGAATATTCAATTTGGCCGGGCGCGACATGGGCGTTTTCACAGATGTTCTGCTGCGTCCGTTCCGTGGCATTCCGTTCGGCTTTCAGTTCCGCCTGCTCCGTTTCCGGGGCAAAGGTGTCGAGCGCCTCGTCCGTGATGTCCGAAAATGCCGAGAGACTGCCAGCCTTTTGACCGCCGAGATAAAGAATGATTGGTGCTCCTCGTCCGTAAAGTGCGACGTGGAGCATTTTCTTTTTCCCTCGAACTTGCGGTTGCACTGCCAGACGATCCGGCACTTCAACCCTCCAATCATAAACACAGAACGAAACGGTCCTATAAAACCAATCATATTTGGCCATAGGATAGTCTTAAAGAAAAATAAATATCCGTTTCCCTGTTGTGAGGCATTGACAATTCAAAAAAGATGTGGTATCATCTATTTAGTTGACGGTACATCTTTTCAAGGAGGGCACTATGGATCTTACAAACCGAATGCTTACCAAAATCGCCAGAGAAGTGAGCAAATTTACCGTCCGCACTCTGCGGGAGGACGGCATCGGAGCGGGAGAATTCGACGTGATCCACGCGATTCGCAAAAATCCCGGCATCACGCAGGCGGATGTCTGCAAAATCACAGGTCTGGATAAGGGATCCGTGGCGCGGCAGACGCTGAATCTGGAGAAAAAGGGGTATCTCACCCGTGAGGACAACGCAAAGGACGGGCGCAGCCGCCTGTTATATCCCACAGAAAAAGCACAAAGACTAAAAAATTCAAAAGCCGCTATAGAATCCAGGTTCTACGAGTGGCTTCTTGTGCCTCTCTCGGAAACGGAAAAGCAGGAGTTCGTTCGGCTTCTGGAGATTCTCTACCACCGCTGCAAGGAGGAAAGCAAGGCCGGTTTCCCGGAAATGCAGACGCTCGTGAAAGGATGCGCGCTCGATGAAACGCAAGAAAAATAAACTTTCCAAGGCGATGCTTTTTATTCTGCTTTTCGGTGTGGTCAGTCTTTTCTCAGACATGACCCACGAGGGAGCCAGCAGCGTCCGGGGCGCGTATCTGTCTCTGCTCGGCGCATCCGCCGGAGCGATTGGCTTTGCCTCGGGGCTTGGCGAAATGGTCGGCTACTCCATGCGTTATGTGTTCGGCAAACTTACAGATAAAACGCGCCGCTATTGGCCGATGACAATACTCGGTTATGTGCTGGATGTCCTCGCCGTTCCGGCGCTGGCATTGGTCGGAGAACACGGCTGGATCGCGGCCTGCGGACTTCTCATCGTGCAGCGCATGGGCAAAGCGATCAAAAAACCGGCAAAGGACACCCTTATGTCCTTCGCCGCCAGTCAGGAGGGCGTGGGAAAGAGCTTTGGCATTCAGGAGGTGCTGGATCAGATCGGCGCGTTTTTGGGACCAGTTCTGCTGTATCTCGTGATGCTGTTTCAGACGGAAGGGAGCGTGTTCCACAGATATGCCGTCTGCTTTGCCGTAACCGCCGTCCCCGGCGCGATCACGCTGGTCCTCCTGTTCGTGACGAAGCGCAAATTCCCGAACCCCGAACAGTTCGAACCGGAGCCGAAGGAATATGTTCCTTTCAAAATGAAAAAGGAGTTTCTCCTTTACATCGCCGGTATCAGCCTGTTCGCTTTCGGCTTCATCGACTACTCCCTTATTATCATGCATGTCTCAAATACATACGCGTCGCTCAGCTCCGGCCTTGCGGAAACTTCTTCCCTTGTCACGACGGGCACCATTCCGCTGCTGTATGCCGGCGCCATGCTGGTGGATGCGGTTGCTGCGCTTGTTTTTGGTTTTCTCTACGACAAAATAGGTATAAAAGTGTTGGCGGTATCCACGGTAATCTCCGCGCCTTTCGCACTGTTGATCTTTGGAGGACACTCCGTTCCCGCCCTGCTCGCCGGTATCGTTCTTTGGGGCGTCGGCATGGGGGCGCAGGAGTCGATTCTGAAAGCCGCCGTGAGCAGCATGGTGCCGAAAACGAGCCGTGCAACGGGTTACGGAATCTTTGAATGCTCCTTCGGCGTGTTTTGGTTTCTTGGAAGCTGGCTCCTCGGCGTCTTGTACGACAGAAGCATTCCAGCCATGATCGCGGTATCCACAGCAGCCCAGCTTGCGGCAATCCCGCTTTATCTCGCTTCCGCAAAGAGGGAGAAAGCTCCCGTTATTCCGTCACACTGATGGAACGCTCCCTAATTCGGGATGAAGCACAGCGCATGACCCGGCCGGTGGAGGACATGATCCGCCTCTCTCATCTGGACGAGGATGCGGATGATATGAAGCGGGGGAGACTACCCTTTTTGCCATTGCTGAAGAAACGGTGCAGTCACTGCAGGTTGAGGTGGAAAACGCACAGGGAACGCTTACGCTTAACGGAGAATCCGCCGCCATGGACGGTATTCTCCAGCTTTTGCAGCGTATTGTTTTTAATCTCTGTGACAATGCTATCAAATTGTAGAACAGAAGAAAGGGATCAAGTGCTATGGATCTTTTTGATATATTAACGCTTGTGGGAGGGTTGAGCCTGTTTCTCTTTGGTATGAACGTCATGGGGCAGGCGCTGGAGCGCCGCGCGGGGAACAAACTCCGCTCCCTTTTAGAGAAGCTGACCACAAACAGGATCGCCGGACTGCTTACGGGCCTGGGGATTACGGCAGTGATACAAAGTTCTTCCGCAACGACGGTCATGGTCGTCGGCTTTGTCAATTCGGGGCTTATGACATTGAAGCAGGCAATCAATGTCATTATGGGGGCGAATATCGGAACAACGGTGACGGCGTGGATTTTGAGCCTTGCCGGTATTGACAGCGGGAATCTGTTTGTGAACCTCTTAAAGCCATCCTCCTTTGCACCCATTCTCGCACTGATCGGTATTATCTTATATATGTTTCTAAAAAGCGACAAGAAAAAAGACACGGGACTAATCCTTCTCAGCTTTGCAACATTGATGTTCGGAATGGAAACGATGTCCGGCGCC
>CAZHBX010000018.1:30826-32246 GCA_964530795.1 uncultured Ruminococcus sp.
GCGCCGTTTCCGGACTGCGGGATGTTCCTGCGTTTCAGAATCTGTTTGTCCTTTTCAGGAATCCCATACTCGGCGTTCTAGCGGGGACGATCCTCACCGCGATCATCCAGTCAAGTTCCGCCTCCGTAGGCATTTTACAGGCGCTTGCCATTACCGGACAGGTATCCTACGGCGCGGCGGTCCCGATCATCATGGGGCAAAACATCGGCACCTGCGTGACCGCGCTGATCTCCTCGGTAGGAGCGAACAAAAACGCAAAAAGGGCTGCTATGGTGCACCTGTCCTTTAATGTGATTGGAACGGCGGTTTGGATTTCGGTATTCCTCCTGCTGCGGGCAATTTTCGCCCCCGCCATCCTCGACGCTCCGGCATCTCTCATAGGAATAGCTGTCATCCATTCGGTATTCAACATTCTGTGTACCGCACTCATGCTGCCGCTTTCGGGATTTCTCGAAAAGCTGGTGACGAAACTGATTCCGGACGCAAAAAAACCGGAAAATGAGGTGGAATTGGATGAACGCTTACTCATGACTCCGGCAATTGCCATAGAACGGTGCCGTGAGGTCGCGGAGGAGATGGCGAAAATTTCGGTGGAGGCGCTTAAAGACAGTCTGCTCTCTTTAAGACAGTATTCTCATGCCTTAGCGGATTCCATCCGGGAGAGAGAGGAGCGGGCGGACCATTATGAGGATATATTGGGAACCTATCTTGTCAGCCTGAGTTCCCGTCAGATCAGCGAGGATGACAGCGCCGAAGCGGCAAAACTCCTGAAAATGATAGGAGATTTTGAGCGTATTTCCGACTATGCAGTGGGAATTTTGGAATCGGCAGAGGAACTGCGGGAGAAAAAGCTGTCTTTTTCAAAAGAGGCTTTATCGGAGCTTGCGGTCATTGGGGGAGCCGTAGAGGAAATATTAAATTTATCGCTGACATCGTTTCTGCGCGATGATTTGAATTCCGCCGCTCTTGTGGAACCGCTTGAACAGGTTATTGACGAGTTAAAGGAGCAACTCCGCACCAATCATATCCACCGCTTGCAACACGGGGATTGCTCCATTGAGGTTGGGTTTGTCTGGTCGGATCTGCTTATGAATTTGGGGCGTACTTCCGATCACTGTTCGAACATTGCCGGATGCGTGATCGATATGGCGCACCACAAGATGAATTTACACGAATCTCTACGGGCGGTAAAAGAGGGCGATGAAGAGTTTCAACGGAATTTTCAGTTATATATGCATAAATATTCATTGGTGCGGTCATGAGATAGCGGAATGACCGTTATCTGTATGAAATCACAAAACAGATTAAAGTTTTTTTGCAAATTGGCGAACTTGTTGGACAGTTGTCAGACGACTTCAGAACTAAGGACCCTCTGAAAAAAGCCGCTTGACAAAGGCGAACGAATATGGCATCATCGTAT
>CAZHBX010000019.1:0-28291 GCA_964530795.1 uncultured Ruminococcus sp.
ATTCCTTAAGACCGCTCATCACAATTCCCTGAACAAAATATTTTTGCGCGAAAACGTGCCTTTTTAATGATGGAACAGCCGGACCCCGGTAAAGGCGAGAACCACACCGTGGCGGTCGCAGCATTCAATGACGTCGGCGTCACGCTTCGAGCCGCCCGGTTCGGCGATGTAGCACACGCCGCTGCGGCAGGCACGGTCGATGTTATCAGAAAACGGGAAAAACGCGTCCGAACCGAGGGAAACGCCCGTAACCGAGGAGAGCCACTCCGCCTTCTCCTCCGCCGTCAGTTCGTCCGGACGGACCGTAAACAGGTTCTGCCACGCACCGTCCCGCAGCACGTCGTCAGAATCCGTCGAGGAGATGTAAAGATCGATGGCGGTGTCGCGGTCGGGCTTGCCGACGTCGGAACGGAACGGGAGAGACAGCACCTTCGGGTGCTTTCGCAGGGAGTAATTGTCCGCTTTATTCCCCGCAAGCCGCGTGCAGTGGATGCGGGACTGCTGTCCGGCGCCGATGCCGATGGCCTGTCCCTGATAGGTGTAGCAGACAGAGTTGGATTGGGTGTACTTCAGCGTGACCATGGCGACGATGAGGTCGCGCACGGCGGAATCAGGCAGGTTCCTGTTCTGCGAAACGATGTTCGTGAAGAGTTCCGCGTCGATGCGGTAGTCGTTTCTCCCCTGCTCAAAGGTAATCCCGAAAATCTCACGGGTTTCGACCGCGCCCGGTTCGTAGGACGGGTCGATCCGCACGATATTGTACGCCCCCTTGCGCTTGGATTTGAGGATCTCGAGCGCACGCGGGGTATACCCCGGAGCGATAATGCCGTCGGAGACCTCGTGCTGCAAAAACAGAGCGGTCTCCTCGTCGCAGACGTCGGAAAGCGAGACCCAGTCGCCGAAGGAACTCATACGGTCCGCGCCGCGGGCACGGATGTACGCCGTCGCAAGCGGGGAAAGCGGGTAATCCGGAGCGAACAGCATCCGCTTTTCCACGTCGTCGAGCGCGGAAGCGACGGACACGCCGGCGGGGCTGACGTGCTTGAAAGAGGTCGCGGCGGGAAGCCCGGTCGCAGCCTTCAGTTCCCGCACGAGCTGCCAACCGTTGAAGGCGTCCATGAAGTTGATGTAGCCCGGTCTGCCGTTAAGCACCTCAATCGGCAGTTCTCCGCTCTTGACGTAGATCCGTGCGGGTTTTTGATTGGGGTTGATCCCGTATTTCAGTTCCAATTCCGTCATGATTTGTAATTCCTTTCCTATTCAGCATTCTTGTTATAGAGCAGGGTCTGGCTCGTCCCGTCGGAAAGAGAAACGAAGCGGGCAAACAGGGACACCTTGTTTGCCGGGTCCAGAGCGTTCCACACGCCGTCGCCGATGGCCCTCAGGTCCGAACCGACGCCGAATGCGACCGGCTCTCCGCGGAAAGACGGAATCGGGTCTCCGTCGCAGGAATAGGTGTGGATCAGATGTCCAACGCCATTCGACGGGGTGTCGTACTCGAAGAACTGCCGGTCGCAGCCGGTCCCAGCGGAGGCACGCTTAAGGATGGAGAGCACATAGCGCGCCTTGCCGTCCGCGACGTCGAGCATCCCGCTGACGCGGGGGGTAAAGTTGGGCTCGTCCGGTTCGTAAGTCCGCGTGCGAAGCGCGTCGGCGAAACTGCCGCCGGAGGCGACGGTTTCGACAATCGTGTCCGTCTGGTCGCCGTTGGTGACGACCGTGCGGCTGCCATTCGCGCAAAGCGCCTTCGCCATGCGCACCGGCGCATAGATGATTAAAGACGGATCGGAAAGCTTGGACGGATCAAACGCTTCCGTGCGGATGCCGTCGCCGAGCGGTTCGGCGTACGGGACGAAGACGCGGTTGCGGCTGTTGACGCTGCGACCCATGATGAAATAGAGGACGACGGCGTTTTTGCCGTCCGACGTCTGTCCAATGGCGACACCACGGCCGGGATAGGGGTTTCCCGCGAGATACTCATAGATACTGGTCATAAATCCTCCTTCTTTTGGCGTTTGCCGAATGAAAAGAAAAACGGACACTCCCCCGCATCCTCGCGGAGAACTGCCCAGACGGACGGCACGCCCGGAACGGAAATCTCCGCCCGAACGCTCTTTCGGGAAAACGACACACTGTGTGAACGCACATGAACCGTCAGCACCGCTCCCGTTTTGATTTTTTACAGGGTTACTGTAGCATATTTTTCGGGAATTGTCAAGAGCCTTTTTCACAAACGCCTCCCCTTTTGTGAGGAAAAGCTCGAATCCGCCGGAGAAGCCTACGTCACGCACGGGACGGACAGGCAGGAAAACCCCTGCTCCGGCTGTACTTTTTTAAAAAAACGGTTGCATTCCGGGGAAAACCGTGCTATACTGTCCCCCGAAGCAGTGAGTTCGAAACCATCCTCACTTAAAACAAAACTAAGGAGAATCATTCAATGAAACACAATCGCGCACTCCGGCGCCTGACGGAGGGTGCCATGATCGCCGCCGTTTACGCGGTGCTGGCCTTCCTGCTGTGGACCTTTTCGTCGATGCAAATCCAAGTCCGTGTTTCGGAGGCGCTCTGTGTCCTGCCGCTTTTCACGCCGTCCGCCGTCCCGGGGCTGACGATCGGCTGTCTGCTCGCCAACCTGCTCGGCGGGGGAAACCTCTGGGACGTCGTTTTCGGCACGCTCGCGACCCTGCTCGCATCGCTTGTTACCTACAGGCTCGGGAAATGCCGGAGGAAGTGGGTGAAATGGGTCGCTCCCCTGCCGTCTGTGCTGTTCAACGCCCTCATCCTCCCATTCGTGCTGTATTTCGGGTATGGTTTTACGACGTTCGGGGAGACGACCGAGATGGTCGCGGTGCTCGCGCTGAGCGCACTTTCGGTCGCCGTCGGGCAGTTCCTCGCGTGCTACGGGCTCGGGCTGCCGCTGTACGCGGTGCTGAAGCGAGTGAAGTTCTTTCAGGAAACCGAATAATCAGAAAACCGAATAAAAAGATGAAAACGAAAATCAGACTGTCACTGAACTGTTTTGGGGTTTATCGATGCGTATTTCACAAAGAGATTAGCTCCTTTTCAGATCCCAAATGGAAAAATTTTTAAGGATCCCCTGAAAGTTTACCGAAAAAGGCTTCTTGAAGGGGGCTTAGGGCTGTGCTTCGCGTAGTCCTAAGCCCCAACGAGCTTTTTTGGAAGGAGAAAAATCCCTCTTTGATCAAGAAGAGGGATTTTTCCGTCCGTGCGGGGGCCAGAGTTCCTTCGCAAGGTAGCAGCGGATGCTGTCCTCGAGCCAGTAGGTGTATTTTGTCCCGGGTGAGAGGGGTTCGAGCCGTTTCATGCGGAGGTAGAGTTCCTTTCCATCCCCGACGTCGTGCCAAATATCCGCAAAAACGAAATCGTATTTTTCACTTGGCAAGACGGTCTCTGCGTAGTCGAACGCATCAGCGCAGACGACGCGGATCTTCTCCCCGTGCGGGAACTGCGGGAGAAGCAGGGTCCGAAACAGTTCGATGACGTCCGGACTGCGCTCGACGACGGTCACGGAGGACACCTCCGGCTTTTGCGCCGCCATGAACGCGAAATACCCGAGCCCGAGCCCGTAGGTCAGTACCTTTCCTTCCGCCTGCGCGACCGCAGGAAGCGTCGTAATCGTCTCGTTCGGCAAAAGGGTCATCCACTCCCGCCCGTTCTCGAAAACCGCCGGATAGGCGTAGGACTGGGGAAAATAGCCGATCTGCGGAAGCATTCTCCCGTCCGGGTACACCTTGAAATCCCCGCAGACGAACGCTTCGCAGGGCGCGAGGGTCAAGGTTTTCAGCTCCCAGTTTCCCCGCTTCCCGTCCGGGATTCTTATTGTGCGGTAGTACGGGTCGTTTTTGAACACGCCGGGGTCGAGTTCGTGTACCATCGGAACGATGTAGTTTGCCGTAAAATCCCGCTCCGCCCGGTCGGTCCCGACTTCGCAGAGCGCCGCAAGGCATTCGGCGTACGCCCGCTCCCGCGCAAGGTTGCAGGACGACGCAATTCCTTCAAGCGACGACAGGTCGATCGCCTTGGGCGTGAAATTGAGATATATGCTCATCAGGTTTACGATCCGCGCGTTGCGGAAACGGGTCACGTCCGTCGGTGGAACCGTCCGCCCGGTCAGTCGCTCGTATTCGGTCATGTCGCTTTATCCTTTCGATGTTTGGGGTGGTATAGCCCGTTTGCAGAGGGCGCATACTAAAAAGAAAACGATAGGAAGGATTCGCTATGCGTTCTGTCTGGTCCGAAACCGTCTCCCCGCCATCCTTTCCGCGATTGGAAAAGGATCTGTCCGTCGACGTCGTCGTCATCGGCGGCGGGATGTCGGGCGTTCTTTGCGCGTCCCTGCTGCGGGAGCGCGGGGTGGAATGCGCCGTGCTGGAGGCCAACCGCGTCGGCAGCGGAATCACCGCCAACACCACCGCCGTCCTTTCCGTGCAGACGGAGACGCTCTACGCCGACCGCATCCGCGAACAAAGCTACGAAGCCGCAAAGCTGCTTCTCGACGCGGAACGGGAAGCGATCGGTCGCTTCCGCGCTTACGCCGAGAAAATCCCCTGCGAGCTGACCGTTCTCCCGGCGCTCACCTACGCTCTGCACGACGCGGAAAAGATGAAAGCGGAGGCGAAAGCGCTCCGTTCGCTCGGACTGGACGCGGACTTCACGACCGAAACGCCCTTGCCCTTCCCGGTCGCCGGGGCGGTGCGGATGCCGGAAACGGCGCAGTTTCACCCGCTTAAATTCCTCTATGCCATGACGGGCGGGCTGCAAATCTATGAACAGACGAAAGTGCTGCGCCTAGATGGGACGACCGCCGTGACCGACCGCGCACGGGTGGACGCGAAAAAAGTTATCGTCGCCACCCACTTCCCGTTCGTTAATCGACACGGCCTGTACTTCCTCAAGATGTATCAGCAGCGTTCCTTCGTCGTCGCCGCCGAAGGGGCCTCCCCGCTCGGCTGCACGATCATGGACGAAGCCGAACACGGAATGTACCTTCGTTTCGCCGGAAATCTTCTGCTCGTCGGCGGCGGGGACCGCCGTCCGGGCAAGAAGGGGTGCGGCTTCGACGTCCCGCGCGCGTTCCTGCGACAGTACTATCCACAGGCAAAGGAGGTCCGCGCCTGGGGAAATCAGGACTGCATGACGCTCGATGACCTGCCGTATATCGGTCCCTACCGCTCCGGCGGAAAGGACGTGTTCGTCACGACCGGATTCGGCGGCTGGGGGATGACCGGCTCGATGATCGGCGCGTCCGTGCTGGCGGACGAACTGACCGGGCAGAAAAACCGCTATGCGAAACTGTTCGACCCGTCCCGGCGGATGAAACTGCTCCCGTTGCTGCAAAACGGCGGCGAAGCGATCCTCGACCTGCTCACGTTCCGCCGACCGCGTTGCTCGCACATGGGCTGCGCCCTGCGCTGGAATCCAGAGGAAAAAAGCTGGGACTGCCCCTGCCACGGCTCCCGCTTCCGCGCCAACGGCAGCGTCATTGACAACCCCGCGGTCCGCGGAATCGAATCCAACCGATAACGCACAAATAACGCGCAAGCGGCGGGTCACCCCGCCGCTTCAGTCCGTCGAAAAAGGATCTGTTGGGGCCTTGCCGGAACTGCGCAAAGCACAGTCCTAAGCCCCATTCAAGAGACTTTTTTGAAAAATGTTCCCCCAAAAACTTTCCAGTTTAGGATCTGAAAACTGTCTCCGTCAGACTTCACTGTCCTTGGAGTAGTTCGGCGCTTCCTTGGTGATGTACACGTCGTGCGGATGGCTTTCGCGCAGGCCCGCGTTGGTGATGCGGATAAACCGCCCGGTCTCCTGAAGCGTCCTCACGTCTTTCGCGCCGCAGTAGCCCATGCCGGCGCGCAGGCCGCCCATGAGCTGGTAAACCGTTTCGGACACCGGGCCCTTGTACGCCACGCGGCCCTCGACCCCTTCGGGAACCAGCTTCTTGTTTTTGGATTGAAAATAGCGGTCGCTCGAGCCCTGCTGCATCGCCGCGATCGAGCCCATGCCGCGATAGGTTTTGAACTGACGGCCTTGGTACAGCTCCAGTTCGCCCGGCGCTTCCTCGCAGCCGGCCACCATCGAACCGACCATCACCACGTCCGCGCCCGCCGCGATCGCCTTGACCAGATCGCCGGAATACTTGATCCCGCCGTCGGCGATGACAGGAATATTGTACTTCCTCGCGACCGAGGCGGCATTGTACACCGCAGTCACCTGCGGCACACCGATGCCGGCGACGATGCGGGTCGTGCAGATGGAGCCCGGGCCGATACCGACCTTGATGCAGTCCGCGCCCGCGTCGATGAGCGCCTGCGCCGCCTCCGCCGTCGCGATATTGCCGGGAATCAGCTGAGACTCCGGGAACGCTTCTTTGATCGCACGGCAGGCTTTGAGGATGCCCTCGGAATGTCCGTGCGCCGAATCCAGCACCAGCGCGTCCGCGCCCGCCGCAAGCAGTGCCTCGGCGCGTTTCAACATATCCTGCGTCACGCCGATGGCCGCCGCGCAGAGCAGACGACCCTGCGAGTCCTTCGCCGCGCGGGGGTACTTAATAGCCTTTTCGATATCCTTGATGGTGATCAGTCCCCGCAGGTAGCCCTCTTCGTCCACGAGGGGAAGCTTTTCAATCTTGCGGGTTCGCAGAATGGACTGCGCCTCCTCCAGCGTCGTGCCAACCCGGCCCGTGACAAGATTTTCCTTCGTCATGACCTCGGCGATCGGGATATCATAGGCATTCAGAAAGCGGATATCCCGGTTGGTAAGGATCCCGCAGAGCCTGCCGCTGTCGTCGACAACCGGGATGCCGGAAATGCGGTACTTGCTCATCAGCTCCAGCGCATCGCTGACAAGGTGGTCACCGGTCAAGGAAATCGGGTCGTTGATAATGCCGCTCTCGCTTCGCTTGACGCGCTGCACCTGGTCCGCTTGGTCTTCAATGGACAGATTCTTGTGAATGACGCCGATGCCGCCCTCACGCGCGATGGCAATCGCCATGCGGGATTCCGTGACCGTATCCATCGCCGCCGTCATCAGCGGGATGTTGAGGCGAATGCGGGACGTCAGCCGGGTGGTAATGTCGACGTCCGCCGGGAGAACGTGGCTTTCCGCCGGGATCAGCAGCACGTCGTCATAGGTCAGCCCTTCGTTTCCGAATTTGTCTTTGAACTCCATCATTGCACTTTTCTCCTTTATTCAATTTTCTTTTTCTTGCGGTTGGACGATGCCTTCGAGAAAGGCACGGTAACGCCGACGCGGCGAGCGAAGCGGAATAGCGAGCAGCAGCAGGACCAAAGCGAACCCGCCGCACCAGCCCGCAAGCGAGAGGTCCGCTTCCCCTGCCAACCAGCTCTGCAAGAAAATCAGCGCGTCCAGCACGAACAGGGCAAGCAACAGAATATAATCAAAAAGACGCTTGGTAAAGCGCCCTTTGAGCGCGCTGCCTTCGCCGCAGGGGACGATCCTGCCGCGAAACACCGTCGCAAATGGGTCCAGCGCCCCGCTCGCTCTGCGAATCAGAAACACCCGATCTTTCTTCCGTGAAGCGATGAAAATGTTGTCCATCAGTTCATCACTCCCCGCAAATCGGGCGGGGGACGTCTGTTCGTCCCAGCGCTGTTCGAGCGCCTCGACCGTCATTTTGCTGCCAAGCACCAGCATCCGTCCGCCACCTTTCCCATATTTTTATTAGTATAGCATATTTTTTGGGCTTAGTCAATAGTTCACCCAAAAAAATCGCATCTTTTTGCAAAAAGTCGATTGCATTTTCCCCGATTCCGTGCTATAATTTACCTGATTTCATGAAATCCGTTTCAGAGAGGGGGAAGCCCATGCGTCAACGCAGAAAAAACGTGCGGCCGTCGTCGCTTCGCACGCCGGATATCCTGACAGGACTGACCTCCCAGGAGGTGCGTGAGCGCACCGAAGCGGGGCTTTCCAACCGCTCCGCCTTGCCCAAAACCAAGAGCGTTCCGTGCATCCTGCGGGAGCACCTGCTGACGCTTTTCAACTTCATCAATCTGCTCATGGCTTTCGCCCTGCTGCTGGTGCGTTCCCCGAAGAACATGCTTTTCCTCGGCGTGGTGGCGTGCAACGCGTTCATCGGGCTCTGGCAGGAGCTTCGCGCCAAGCGGGCGACCGACCGGCTCTCCGTCATGACCGCCCCGACCGTGACCGTGCGCCGGGACGGTGAAGAACGGCGCATTCCCGCCGAATCTCTGGTTTTCGGCGACATCGTCCTGCTGAGACCGGGGGACGAGGTTCCCGCCGACTGCTCAATCATCTGCGGCGAATGCGAAGTCAGCGAGGCGTTTTTAACCGGGGAAAGTGAACCAGTCGGAAAATCCGCCGGGGATCTGATCAACGCCGGGTCGTTCCTGCTGTCCGGGGAGTGCGTCGGCTCCGCCGTACGAGTTGGCGCGTCGAACCTGCTGCAGGAGGTCGCCGCCGGCGCGCGGCAGTACCATCGCAGGACGTCGGTCATTATCCGATCTCTACGGAAAATCATCAACGTCGTGTCGCTGCTGCTGGTCCCCTATTCGGTCCTGTTCTTCTGGCTGCAATCCCGCAAGTCGCCGGTTGACGAAGCGGTGCGTAACACGGTCGCCGCCATGATCGGCATGATCCCGGAAGGTCTGATCCTGCTCGTTTCCGGCGTAATGGCGCTCGCGATCTATCGGCTTTCCAAAAAACGAATGCTCATTAAGGAGCTTTACAGCGTCGAAACGCTTGCCCGGGCGGACACGGTCTGCTTCGACAAGACCGGCACCCTGACCGACGGCAAACTCGTCGTCACCGGACTTCTCCCGTTCGAATCGAACAGCAAGGAACTGTTTGACGCGCTCGCCCGCATCTCGCGGAACACCTCTTCCGCCGCGAACGAGACGGCCGCCGCCATCTCCCGCTTCTGCGGCGAAAAAGACGTCCCGCCCGCATCGGACAATCTGCCGTTTTCCAGCAAGCGCAAATTCAGCGCGGTCTATTATGAAGGCGGGGTCGCATATATATTGGGTGCGCCGGAAATGGTCCTTGCCCCGTCGGAACGCTCCCACCTTTCCACCATCGACGCGCTCGCCGAAGAATGCAGGGTGCTTTGCGTGTCCGTCGCGTCGAACGCGACTAAAAACGGCGAACTTCCCGAAAACCGCCACGCGCTGGGGCTCGTCATGCTTTCCGAAACCGTCCGCCCGGGCGCGGGGCATACCGTCGAATTTTTTCTCAAGCAGGGGATCCGCATCAAACTCATTTCCGGCGATCACCCGGTCACGGTTTCCCGCATCGCCCACACCGCGGGCGTGCCGGATTTTGACAAGCGCATCGACCTGTCAACGGTCCCCGAGAACGCGGACTACGCCGCCCTCGCGGAAGCCTACACGGTGTTCGGACGCGCGACCCCGGTGCAGAAACAAAAGCTCATCCGCGCCATGCGGAAGGACGGACACACCGTCGCCATGACCGGCGACGGTGTCAACGACGTGCTTGCCCTACGGGAAGCGGACTGCGCCATCGCCATCAACGACGGCGCGGAAGCCGCGCGGAACGTCGCGGACATCGTCATGCTGGATTCCGATTACAACGCCCTGCCGGACGCGGTGGCGGAGGGGCGAAGCGCCGTCAACAACCTCGAACAGAGCGCGTCGCTCTTCCTGATCAAGACCATCTACTCGGTCCTGCTCGGACTGATCTTCCTATTTCTGCCGTCCGCCTACCCGTTCATGCCCATCCAGCTCACGCTCATCAACGCTCTAACCGTCGCTCTGCCGTCGTTTCTGCTGTCTCTGCGCAAGTCTGACCGGCGCATCGACGGCAACTTCCTGTACAACGCGATCGGCAAAGCGCTCCCGGCGGGAATCGCCGTTACCGCCGGCGTAATCGCGGCCACTCTGCTGGGCAGATTCTATCCACTCCCGCAGGAGGAGATTTCCACCGTCTGCTGTCTGTGCACCGCCGCCTGCGCCATCTGTGGGATGATCTGGGTGCTGCACCCGCTCGACCGGGCCAAAGCGTCCATCATCCTCGGCGTCGGCGCCGCTTACCTGCTCATCGGGTTCTGCTTTGCGGACCTGTTCGAGATGCGACTGACCCTGTTCAGTTCCGTGCTGGTGCTGCTCGTCTCCCTCGCCTTCGCTTTCGCGGCCTTCCTGTTAACCGTCCTGCTCCAAACCGGCTACGCACAGCTGCACCTTGAAAAGTATGTGATCCGATTGTTGACTATCATCCGCTATTTCGCCCGAAAAATGAAAGCCCACCGGGTCAGCGCCTGCTCGGCGCAGGTGGCATATTTTCTGCTGTTTGCGACCGTCCCGCTGCTAATCCTGCTCTTTTCGCTCACGCGGCTGCTCTCCCTCTCGGCGGAAGAGTTTCTCGCGGGGTTCTACAGCATCTTCCCGTCCATGGTCGGCGGACTGTTTGAGGAAATCGTGCACAACATCTTTGAAAGTAGTTCCTCCGTCATGGCGTCTTTCTCCGCCTTCGTTGTGGTCTGGTCCGCGTCCAAGGGCGTCTATTACATCATCGGCGGGATGAACTCGGTGTTCGAAATCAAGGAGAGCCGCAGTACGCTCCAGCTGCGTTTCCTTTCCATTTTCTATACGCTCGCGTTCATTATCATCCTCGTCGCGACGCTGGCGCTCGTGGTCTTCGGCACGTTCATCGCGACGTTCGTCTCCGCCCATTTCCCGAATTTAACAATCCTGACGAATCTCTTTTCCTCCCTGCGCTTCGTCATCGGGCTTCTGCTGCTGACCTTCTTCTTCGCATTGATTTTCAAGGTCCTGCCGGACCGCAAAGCGAAGTTTTCCAGCCAGCTCCCCGGCGCGGTACTCGCTGCCGTCGGCTGGATGCTGTTCTCGTTCATCTTTTCGTTCTACGTCAACAACTTTGCTAACTACGCGAACATCTACGGGAGCCTTGCCGCAATCGTCGTGTATATGCTCTGGCTGTACATCTGCATGTACATCCTGTTCTTCGGGGCGGAACTGAATTTGTTGATCGAGAAATCCACCGTCCGCTGAACCCGCCGTCTCCGGCGGGTTTTTCGCCGTTTTCGGGGACCTTATTTACAATATTTTTACAGCGTTTTCCGACCCGGCCCTTGACTTCCAAGTATTTTTGGCTTATAATATGGTTCATACTATAGACGTTATATAGGTTCTATATGTACGCGTGGGAAAACGGTTTGACCGGACCGGACAAAGAAAGGATATTGCGAACCGTTATGAATTTTGCGACCCTGCTGTTTCTATTTGTGTTTCTGCCCCTGTGCGTCGGCTGTTACCTGTTTACGGAGCAGATCCGCTACCGCAACGCGGTGCTGCTTGCGTTCTCAATGATTTTTTACGCGTGGGGTAAGCCGATCAACCTCCTGCTGCTCCTGCTGAGCGTCGCGGTCAATTTTCTGCTCGCCCGCTCCATCGACGCGAACCGGGGCAACCGCTGGTGCAAGCGCTCGCTCGTCATCGCGCTGGTCTACAACATCGGGATGCTCGCGGTGTTCAAATACACCGGCTTTGTGCTGGAAAACATCAATTCTATCTTCGGGACGAACCTCCCGACCGTAAATTCGAAGGAGCTGCTCCCGCTGGGCATCAGCTTCTACACCTTCCAGATCCTCTCCTATATTATCGACGTCTACTGGGAGAAAGTCCCGGTGCAGAAGAACTTCTCCAAGCTCCTGCTGTACATCTCGCTCTTTCCACAGCTGGTCGCAGGGCCGATCGTGCGCTATTCGACCATCGCGGACGAGATCGACTGCCGCCAAAGTAAGCTGACCGACCTTTGCGAAGGATTTTCCCGTCTCATCGTAGGTCTTTCGAAGAAGGTCGTGCTCGCGAATACCCTCTCCTACCTCGCACAGGCCTACCTGACCGACAGCATCGGGACAAGCTCCGTCGTCGCGACATGGGTCGGAGTCATCTCCTACTCCATGCAAGTGTATTTCGATTTCTCCGGCTACTCGGACATGGCCATCGGCATGGGCCGAATTTTCGGGTTCCATTTTGATGAAAACTTCAACTACCCGTTCATGTGCCGCTCTATTCAAGAGTTCTGGCAGCGGTGGCATATCTCGCTCGGCAGTTTTTTCCGAGATTACCTGCTCTACCTGCCGATCTTCGGCAAGCGCAGACAGTGGCTCTCCCTCTTCCTCGTCTGGTTCACGACCGGACTCTGGCACGGGGCGAGCTGGAACTTCATCGTGTGGGGCCTGTACTTCGGGCTGTTTATCTTCATCGAACAGAAGCTGGGCAAACGGGTGCTTAAGCGCATCCCGGACGTGGTGATGCACCTCTATAACAAGATCGTCATCCTGATTGGCTTCGGCATCTTCTACTACGAGGACACGCAGACGTTCGGCAGCTTCCTCTCCTGCATGAGAACCTACTTCGGCAACCTGTTCGGCTTTTCCGGCAACGGATTCTACCGGGCTGGAGAGTTTACGAGTGGACCGTACAATAGCGAGCTGCTTTCGTCCGTATATCTAATGAAGTTCATCTGGATCTTTCTGCTTTCGATCCTATTCTGCTTCCCGCTGCTGCCGGCAGTCAAAAAATGGATTAAGAAATGCAAGGTTTCCGTGCAGGCGGGTGCGCAGGTGCTGTCCGCGGTCGGGTGTATCGGGCTGCTGGTGTTATGCGCAGTCATGCTGATTTCGTCCAAGAACAACCCGTTCCTGTATACGAACTTCTGAGAGAGGGAAACGCTTCATGACTCCTAAGAAAAAAAATAGCCGTCCATTGCTGGTCGCAAGGCTGCTCAGTCTGTTTCTGATTGTCATCGTATTTTTGACACTGTCCTTCTTCAGCGTCTTCCTGCCGAGAACAGCGCAGTCGGATTTTGATAAGCTGACCCCGATGCCAACCTTCTCCGTCGGTTCCCTGCTCGACGGGAGCTATTTCGCCCAGCTCAGTGAACATTTCACCGACACGGTCTTCAACCGCGACCACATCAAGGAACTGTATAACCGCATTACCGACCTGTTCGGCAGGGAGACCGTCACCCTCAACGATAAAGGCCACTCGGAGGTCGATATCGGCGACCAGACTCCTCCGTCCGACCCGGAACCCCCGTCCGACCCGGACACCCCCGGCGCCAGCATCGACCCAAGCACGAGTACCTCCTCTGAAACGACGACGCCAGACACGTCCTCCGGCACCAGCTCGCCAAACGTGAACACTTCCTCGAACAGCGAACCAAAGCCGGAAATCGAGGTTGAAGGGATTTTCATTCTCGACACCCGCGCGATGGAGATCTACTACGGAGACGCATCCCTGAACAGAATCCCGTCCTTCGCCGAAGCGCTGAACGGCTTTGCAGCGGTGATGCCCAACGTCAACGTCTACTCCATGCCGATTCCGAAACAGTGCGCCTTCTACCTGCGGGACGCCTCCGCCGCGAAGAGAGCGCAGGAGGGCAACACCCTTAGAGACATGCAGGCCATCGACGAGCGGCTGTCCGCCAACGTTCAGACCGTAGACATCTATGACACACTTAACGCCCACCGGGACGAGGATATCTACTTCCGCACCGACCACCATTGGACCGCTCTCGGCGCCTACTATGCGGCGCAGCAGTTCGCAAGTGACCTCGATCTGCCATTTGAAGAGCTGTCCGCCTACGAAAAGGAGGTCCGCCCGGGCTTCCTCGGCACGATGTATAAGTACACGAACATGAACGCCATCATCCGCGACAATCCGGAGGATTTCGTCACCTATAAGCCGAAGGTGAACTATACCGCCACCTTCTACGACCAGAACTTCCAAAACGGATTCGAACACGACATGTTTTTCCATTTTAGCGACGACTACCGCTCCATGTGGTACAGCACCTTCATCAACGGCGACGCCTACGCGGTGCAGATCAAGTCCGGCGCCTGCTCGAACGGGCGGAAACTGCTTCTCGTCAAGGATAGCTACGGCAACGCGCTCGTGCCGTTCCTGCTGTACTCCTTTGAGGAAATTTACGTCGTCGACGCACGGGTTTTCCAGACAAAGCTGCAGAGCTTTGTCACGGAGCACGGCATCACGGACGTGCTGTTCGCGGAGTCGATGCTCTCCGCCGTCGGCAAGGATTATATCAATGCGCTGGAAGGGTTAGTGCAGTAATGAAAAAGGGCTGTATCACGCTGTTGCTGCTTTTGACGGTCGCGCTGCTGTTCGCGTGCGCCGCGCCGACGGGGGACGTTTCGAGCATCCCGAGCGGGACGCTTTCCTCTGTGCCGGAAAGCTCCGGCGACCATATCCTCGAGCCTCCGGCGTCCGATTCCGACCCGTCGACGGCCGTAAGCAGCGAACCTCCCGCCGCAAGCAGCGAATCTCCCGCCGCAAGCAGCGAACCTCCCGCCGTAAGCAGCGAACCTCCGGCCGCAAGCAGCGAACCCCCCGCCGCAAGCAGCGAACCACCGGCCGTAAGCAGCGAACCTCCGGCGACCGAACCGCACGAGGTCAACGGCTTCCTGGTCAGCGGCTATCGCGCCATGGAGCAGTTCGGCGGGACCTCCAACAGCGGACAGATGACGGCGGAACTGCTCAATCAGTTCAGGTCCAAAGTCAGCTCGAATGTCAATGTCTACGCCATGCCGATCCCGACCGCCTCCGCGTTCTACGCGCCGAAGGGATACGAGCGCAGCGTCACCAACACGCAGAACTGTTTCTACGGCCTGCGGGACGCGCTGGACGGGGTCCGGTTCGTTGACGTTATCGCCGCGCTTCAGCCGCACACGGCCGAGGACATCTACGCCCGGACCGACCATCATTGGTTCGCGCTCGGCGCCTACTACGCTGCCGAGGAGCTCTGCAAGACGGCGGGGGTGGATTTCGCGCCGCTTTCACAGTTTGACCGCTATTCCTTCGACGGATTCCTCGGGTCCGCCTACTCCGCCTACGGGGTTTCGGAGCTGGCGGAATACCCGGAGACTTTCACCTGGTACGAACCGAAGCAGTCCTGCACGGTCAATTACTATTCGCAGTCCTTCTCGTTTTTGTCAAGCGGGTCGATGTTCTCCTCCGCAAACGGCTACACAAAATTCATCCGCGGGGACGGAAACGCCGTGCAAATCCAGACCGGCGTGCAGAACGGGCGGAAGCTGCTCGTCGTCAAAGACAGCTTCGGCAACGCCCTCGCCCCGTTCCTGATCGCCGGGTTCGAAGAAGTGTATTTCGTGGACATCCGGGACTTCTCCTGCAACATCCTCACGTTCATTCAGGAACATCAGATTACGGACGTGTCCTTCTCGATCTCCTCCTTCACCGTCGCTGGTTCGAAGCGGGACAACATCACGCGACTCATGAATCTCTGAAAGGAGCCCTGCCATGCCGCACCCCTCCCTCTCCTACCCGTTTGACGGCAAAGAACTGCTCGAAAGCAAGAAGTCCCTGCGCCGGGAGCTGCTTGCAAGCGGCGAAAAACGCGTTCCCAAGCGAATCGCGGTCCTCGGCGGTTCGACGACCAATGATTTTTGCAAGATGCTCGAGCTGTTTTTGCTCGACCAAGGGATCGAGCCGACCTTTTACCAGTCCGAATACGCCCGGTTCTGGCAGGACGCGATGTTCGGCAACCCCGAACTCGACGAATTCCACCCAGACGTCATTTACATCCACACGTCCTTCCGCAACCTGCAAAACGACCTGCCGGAGATGGACTGGACCGAAGAGCAGGTCGAGCAGTCGTTTCAGGCGGCCTACGGGCGGTACGAAACGATGTGGAAGCGCCTCAAGGAGGTCTACCGCTGCCCGGTCCTGCAAAACAACTTCGAGTTTCCGCCCTACCGGCTGCTCGGCAATCGCGATTGCTGGGACGCGCACGGAGAAGTCCGCTTTGTCAACCGGATGAACGAAGCCTTTGCCGCCTACGCCGCACGGGAGGAGAACTTCTACCTGTGCGACCTGCAATACGTCTCCGCCTGCTTCGGGCTGGACCGCTGGCTGGACGATAAGGTGTGGCACCTGTATAAGTACGCCTGCGCGCTGGAAGCGATTCCGCATTGGGCGTTCAACGTCGCTCGGGTCGTCAAGTCCCTGTTCGGGCGAAACAAAAAAGTACTCGCGCTGGACCTCGACAACACGCTCTGGGGCGGGGTCGTCGGGGACGACGGCGTCGAGGGAATCGAGATCGGCGAGGAAACGGCGACGGCGGAGTGCTTCCGCGCTTTCCAGACCTACGTCAAGAAACAGAAATCCATCGGGGTCATGCTGACCGTCGCGTCCAAGAACGACCTGCAAAACGCCCTTGACGGACTCAATCACCCCGACGGCGTGCTCCGCCCGGACGACTTCATCGTCATTAAGGCGGACTGGGAGAACAAGGACCGCAACCTGCTTTTGACCGCTTCGCAGATGGACCTTGGCGTGGACTCCTTCGTCTTTGCCGACGACAACCCAACAGAGCGGGCGCTGGTCGCCGGGAACGTCCACGGGGTCGCCGTGCCGGAGCTGACCGACCCGGGCTCGTATATCCGCACGCTCGACCGGAACGGGTATTTCGAAGTGACTCTATTCTCTTCCGACGACGCAAAGCGCAGCGAGATGTATCGCGCCAACGCCGAACGGGCGGAACTGGCGCTGACTTTCGGCGACTATACCGAGTACCTGAAAAGCCTCGACATGCGGGCGGACATCCTGCCGTTCCCGGAGATCTACCTCGCCCGCATCACGCAGCTGACCAACAAGTCCAACCAGTTTAACCTGACCACCCGCCGATACACCGAGGAGGAAATCCGTGCGTCGGCGTCCGACGGGAAGCACATCTGCCTGTACGGCAAGCTGTGGGACCGGTTCGGGGACAACGGCGTGGTTTCCGTCGTCATCGGGCGGCTGGAGGGCGAGGATCTGCACATGGAGCTCTGGCTGATGAGCTGCCGGGTACTCAAAAAGGAAATGGAATTCGCCATGCTTGATACGCTGGTCGCGGAAGCGAAACAGAAAGGGGTCAAACGCATTGTCGGCTACTACTTCCCCACCGCCAAGAACGGGATGGTGAAGGACCTGTACGACAAATTCGGTTTTACGAAGGTATCGGAGGACGAGACGGGCAACACGGTCTGGGAGTTGCCGACGGAATCCTACGAGGCGCAAAACCACGTCATTCGCGTCAATTCTAACGAATCATAAAAAAGGACGGGAATTCATCATGACCGAAACAGAAATTTTCAACCGACTCAACCGTGTGTTTCGCAAAGTGTTCGACGATGCGAACATCACGGTTACGCGCAAAACCACTGCAAAGGACATCGAGGACTGGGACAGCCTCGAGCACATCACGCTCATCGGCGCGGTCGAGCGCGAATTCAAGATGCGCTTCACGATGAAGGAAGTCAGTTCGATGAAAAACGTCGGCGAGATGGCAGACATCATCGCGTCGCGTACGAAGTAACTCCCCCTTTCCTTCCGTTTCGCCGTCTTTTTTGCGCCGGCGCTCAGGGATGACCGTATCTATGGAAGGAAAAAAGACAACCGGAAGGGGTTTTTCTGATGTACAAACCATTTTTCTCCGCCCCAGAGGCACTAGAAAAACTCAGGGCCGGGAACCGGGCGTTCCTCGGCGCGTCATCCAACCCCGGCGACGTTTCCCCGTCCGTCCGGGAGAAAACCTGCCGCGAGGGGCAGCGTCCCTACGCCGTCATCCTCGCCTGTTCGGATTCGCGGGTGCTTCCAGAGAGCATCTTCTCGGCGGGGATCGGCGAACTGTTCGTCATCCGGGTCGCTGGGAACGTACTTGACCATCACCAGATCGGGAGCGTCGAATACGCCGTTTCGCACCTCGGGTGCCGTTTGGTCGTCGTACTCGGGCACACGCACTGCGGCGCGGTCGCCGCAGCGTTGCAAAACGAAGCCGACGGGTTCGTCCGTACGATTACCGACGAGATTCGTCTCGCCGTCGGCGACACGACCGATCCGGACGAAGCCTGCCGCCGCAACGTTGTGTGCGGCGTCACCCGTTTGCGCACGGTCTTAACGAATCCGGACGTGCAAGTTCTCGGGGCGATCTACGACATCAAAGACGGGGCCGTGCGGTTCCTGTAACGTCCCGGCAAAAAATGCATGACGGCCGTTTCCCGTTTTTCAGGACGACCGCCTTGTTTGTCGATTTCCGCGTAACGGGCGGGATTTTTGGGGAAACTCCGGCAAAGGGGGAAAGTACGGTGGAGACAAAGGACCTGTGGATCATCGGCGCGGGGACGGCGGGGCTGTCCGCCGCGGTCTACGCCGCGCGGGCGGGGGCGGACTTCGGCCTGTTGGAGCGGGACGGCTTTGGAGGCGGACAAATCACCTCGTCGCACTGGGTGGAAAACTACCCCGGGCTGCTGCCGCTGACGGGCATGGCATTCGCCGAACAGCTCAAGGCGCAGGCGGTATCGCTCGGGGCAACCGTCACGCTCGGAAATGCCGTCCGGGTGGAAGCGAAGGAGAAGCGGCTGGAAATCCGCCTTGAAAAGGGGAACGTGCTTTCCGCCCGCGTGGTCATCGCCGCGACCGGTTCCTTGCCGCGAAAGCTGGGCGTCCCGGGGGAGGAAAAGCTGGTCGGACACGGAGTCTCCTACTGCGCGCTCTGCGACGGCGCTTTCTACGCGGGCAAAAAGGTCGCGGTGGTCGGCGGCGGGGACGCGGCGATTGAGGACGCGCACGCCCTAGCGTCCCGCTGCGCGTCGGTCACGCTGATTCACCGCCGCGAGGAATTCCGGGGAGCAAAGAAGCGGCTGGAGCTGCTGACGTCGCTTCCGAACGTCTTTATCCGCCGCTCAACAAGAGTGACCGCCGTCCATGGGGAAACCTCCCTCACCGGCGTGACGTTAGAATGCGGGACGGGGGAAGCCAAACGAACGGAAGAACTCGCCATCGACGGACTGTTCATCGCGGTCGGAACGGTTCCGGAGGGCGGTTTCCTCGACGGGCTGCCGCTACCGCGGGAGGACGGGTACGTGCTCGCGGACGAAACCTGCGCGACCCCGATCCCGGGGCTGTTCGTCGCTGGCGACCTGCGGCGGAAACCATTGCGACAGCTTGTCACAGCTGCGGCCGACGGCGCAAACGCCGCGCAGAGTGCGCTCGACTATCTGCAAACGCTCTGAAACAAAAGCGAATCCCGGCGAAGGGGGCCCCCGCCGGGATTTTTGTATAAAAATTCACGATGCGGTAAACGTCTTGAACGCGCTGCCGCCCGATGACGCCGGGTCGGCGTAAAGCCCGTGCGCGTCGTCCCCGGTTGGGGTCACGCTCTCATAAAGCGTGTATTTCGCGCCACTTTGCAGGGCGGGAACGGAGATACACACGCTCTGCGCATCCTGCCGCAGGACAAACGTACAGACCGCGCTTCCGTCCGCGCCACGCAGGCTGTATACCGTCCCTTCCGTCAACTCCGCGTCGATGCGGACGTAACATTGCGCTGACGAACCCGCGTCCGGGAACTTCGCTTGGCCGGCGGACCCATAGGCGAGCAGAACCCCGCCGTCCGTGCGGATGACCCCGCCGTCGTCGCCGCAGTCGAGCGTGCCGTTTGCGTTGTTCGTCGGGCCCTGCACGACGACCGTCCCGCCGGAAAAAACGATGTCTCCGTTGGAGTCCAGCCCATCCCCGCGGGCATCCGCGAACAACGACCCGCCGGACACCTCGATAAGCGTTTCCGCGCTGATGGCGTCATCGCTCGAGGTCAGCTCCACCTGCCCGCCGGTAATCTTGACAAACCCTTCGCGGGATTCAATCCCCTCGAACGAACGCGTCACGCGCAGGGACCCGCCGGAAACTTTCACGTCGCCCTCCGCCTTGATCCCCTTCGCGTCGGAATCCTCCGAACCGCTGTACGCGTCCAGCTCCAGCACGGCGTTTCCGCCGATCTTCACGTCGCCCAGCGAGCGCAGGGCGTGATCGCCGCTTTTGACCCGCAGCGTCCCGCCGGTGACCTGGATTAGCCGCGACACGTCCAGACCGTCTCCATCGCACTCGACTGTATAGTCTCCGCCCTCGAGTACCAGATAGCCCTTCTCCGGATCTTCCTCCTCGGAGACCTTCAGCCCGTCGCCGTCGGCGGCCACGCGGACCGTCCCGCCCCGGGCGGAAAGGGAGTTCTTGCCTTTCAGTCCGTCCTCGGCGGCCTGCACGGAAATCTCGCCGGAAACGATGCGGAGATTCTTATTGCAAACAACGCCGTGGCGGTAGGTCGTCACGACGGAAAGAGAGCCGTTTCCGTTGATTGTCAAGGAACACTTGCTGTGGATCGCACCCGCGTAGCGCCCGTTGCCGGGATCGGTGCCCTGCACAAAGCCGCTGCCGTTGTCCGTCACGGAATTCTCCGTTCCGTCGGCGAGCGTGATAGAAACCTTGTCCGCATCCTCGCAGTAGAGTGGTGAATTGTCCGCGCAGGTCAGCGAAAAGCCGTTGAACACCAAATGTACCTTTTCCGTGTCCGCGACCTGAACGAACACCTGCCCGTCGAGCGAGCCGGAAAGCACATAGGTTCCCCCCTGCGTGATGGATAGCCGGCCGGACGCGAAGGACGCGCCCGTTCCGTTTTCAACGGTCACGTCCCCATTTTCGCATTTCAGGACCGTGTCGCTCCCAAACCACGCAGTATCTAAGTCAAAGTTCGACCAGCTCGCGGGGGAATCGCTGTCCGAGTTGACCGGATCGTCGCCCCTGCCGTTCGAAACGGACGGGTTGGCGGATTCGCCGGGCTCCTCGCCGTCCGACGGGGTTCCCCCGCCGCCGGAGGACGCGCAGGCGCAGCACAGCGCGAGGGAAAGCGAAAAACAAAGCAATAAACATACCCATCTGCGCATTTTACAGTTCCCCTTTCGGCTCTGCCGGACGACCGCACTGCACTTCCAGATTTCCGTTGCGGCAGCGGATCTCGTCCAGCAATTGCTTCTCTGTTCCGCTCTTGCGCAGGACAATCTCATAGGTCAGTTCGTACAGGCTGCCCATCGAGGCCGTGCGAACACGAACGAGCGACCAGGATGCCGCGAAACGATCGAGCAGATCGTCGAACAGCCCGTCGTAGTCCAGACTTTCCGGGATCGTGATCTTCAGAGCCCGCACTCCCGTCGCGATCCCGCCGACGTTGAACAGGATGAACACGAACCCGATGAACAGCGTCGCCGCCGTCAGAAGCAGCGCAATCATCAGATACCCCGCCCCGCAGGCAAACCCGACCGCGCAGGAAAGCAGCACGGCGCAGATCTCCCGCGCCGTTCCCGGCTGCGAGCGAAACCGCACGAGCGAGAACGTTCCCGCCACGGCGATCCCGGCGCCGAGACGGTTGCCGACCAGCATCCCGATGACCGTCACGATTAGCGGCAGGACCGCGATGGTCAACAGCAGGCTCTGCCCGGACCGGCTGCGGAACCGGAAGCAGAGCGAAATAAGAACCCCAAGCATGGCTGCCGCCCCGAGGCAGACGGCGAACGAAGCGCCGTCGATCCCGGTGCTCGGGATGACGGAACGGAAAGAAAAGATATTTTCAAACATAAACGGAGCCTCCGGCAATTTTCAGCAAGGAATGGTTCGTCTGTTGCAGCAGACGAAGGTACGCCTCCCCGTATTTGGAAAAGGTCGTCGGGAAAATCCGACATTCGTCCAAGGCGGACACGAGCCAGAGGGGCATCGCACCGGCGATTTTCAGTTCCAGCAGCTGTATGTCCTGTCCAAGGAGCGGTTCGCCGGAAGTCCCGGCCCGCAGGTCGAGATCGGATGTACGGAAACGGATGTCGCTGTCAACCGTGATGCGCAGTTCCTCATCGTCCACGGCGTAATAGGCGCATCGCTCGTAATGAAGCGCTACTCTCGGGGAAAGCGAAGGGTAAAAACGAAGCATCCAGCGGATCTCCCGGGCGATCTGAGAATCCGTTCCCACGTTCCCCCCTGCGAGGAGTTCCGCCGCCTGCCGGTATGGCAGGGACAGCCGGCGCTTGTATACCAAGCCGTCATACTTCTTTTTCACCTCCGCAAAAGCCATGCTTTCGTTCGTCGGCACACCGTAGCAACGCAAGCGAAGTTTCTCCTTATAGCGGGGTTTTTCGAGCGACCGGCGAATGAGCAGATAGTCGGGGGTGTCATAGTAACAGTTGCAGATGCAGGTTTCTCCGTACGGATCCGGGCGAATGCGCGGGGCGATTCGCCGCAGGAACGCCTCGACGGCGTCGGAGGAAGCGAGATACTTTTTTTCGTAGCGGCAAAAAATATTGCGGATGCCCGGCATATGCGTCCATTTTCCCCTTTCAGACTTCTCCTTTCGGTAGAATACCAGATTTTTTTTGAATCGTGCAAGTCCTTTCTGTAAAAAAAAAAACGGCGAAGGAACAAACTTTTTTGTCTGTTCCTTCGCCCATGAAAGGGAGATCGGTTAGCCCTTAATGTTGTTCTCGTAGCTCTCGATCATTTTCTTGACCATCTGGCCACCGACAGAACCGGCCTGCTTGGAGGTCAGGTCGCCGTTGTAACCCTGCTTGAGGTTGACGCCCACTTCGCTCGCCGCTTCCATCTTGAACTTATCAAGCGCAGACTTCGCTTCCGGCACAAGATTCTTGTTCGACATTTCGTTGTTCTCCTTTTCTGTTTTCTTTCGCGGTCGCTCGCTTCGCACCGCTTTTCGTTCGTTTCTATAATCAGAGGTTTTCCCTCGCTGTTATTTTGTCTCCTGCATTCGAAAATATAGTTGGAAATACCTGCCATCCATTCGCCTTCCACGCATTCTTTGTAAAAGCCGAAAAATGGCTTGAAACGAACGTATTTGCTTTTCAAATCGGAGCATCAAACGAAATGCAAAAAGCAACCGTCTCACCGAAAAAACCTATCGGGCGGTTATCAATTGCTTTCTTCGTCAGACGTATTTCTGCAAGTCTGAAAGCGTAAGCATCGTATACCCGTCTGCGAGCGCACCGGCGCAGTACTTCGCGAGCGCATAGCCGGTCGTGCCGTTCAATTGTCCGCAGTCGGCGACCGCGCCCGGGGATGGCGCGTCCGTCAGATTGCCCCGGTTGCCGACGCAGACCTGTCCGTACGCCTGCAGCGCGGCGGAAAAGGCATCGCCCGGTTTGCCGGACGCAAGGCGGACGAACCGCGGAAACGTCCCGGTCAGTGAAAGAAAGCGTTCGTTCTCCTCCGCGAGGTTCGACATGACCCGCTTACGGGTCGCGCCGCCCGGCTCGCGCGCAAACAGAAGCCCCAATTCCGCGTAGGAGAAATCCGAAAGCTCCGACCGATGCTCCTCCAGCCAGTCATTTGTCACGAACAGGCACGGGCGCACGTCCATACCCGTGCAGACGGACTTGAACAGTTCCAGCGACGCCTCGCTCTCCACACCGGTCAGCGAAACGGTGACGGCGCAGAGAGGCTGGTCGGTCACAAGTCCATCGAACGGCTGCATCGCCGGGATGCTCTCGGACTTTCTTCCGCCCCGCCAGAACAGCAGCGTGGCGGCGAGCAGCGCAACCAGCACGAGCAGAAGCAGCCGGCGCCTCCTGCGCTTTGTCCGTTGAAATGCCACGGTCAACACCCCTTGCAGTGCATTTTTACAAAAAAGACGTCCGACCGCATGAACTTCCACACGGGACCGCAGAGGCCCCTTTTTTTCTATCCTATGCGGGAAAGGTTGTCCGTATGCAAAAAAAAAACAGCCCGCCACCCGCAGAATGCGAACCGCAAGCCGTTTCCGCACGGTTTCAAAGGATATTGCTGAAAAAAATTTCCAACCCGATGGCGATGAGGATAACCCCGCCAAGGATGGACGCCTTGTCCGCCAGCCGGGTCCCGAACTTCCGCCCCAGCAGCACCCCGCACAGACAGATCACGAACGTCACCGCCGCGATCAGCAGTGCGCACACGACCGCCGCCGGCGCGTCATACGACGAAATCGTAAACCCGACGGACAGAGCGTCGATGGACGTCGCGACTCCCTGCGCGAGCAGAGCGCCAAGCGTGAGCGACGGAAGGCTTTCCTCCTGTTTCCGACTCCGAAACCCTTCGTACAACATTTTCCCGCCCAAAAACCCCAGCAGCAGCAGCGCCACCCACGGCACGCAGACGGAAAACGCACGAAAACGGGAAGCGGCCGCGTGAACAAAAAACCAGCCCGTCAGGGGCATAATCGCCTGAAAGCCGGCAAACACTCCGGCGATTCCAAGCATCCTCCGACGCTTCATCCGCGGTTCGCTCAGACCGTTCGCGAGGGATACTGAGAAAGCGTCCATCGCAAGCCCCACCCCGAGCAAAAGACTATTGAGAAGAAAGCGGAGGTCTATCCCGTCCATCGCCCGTTTCCTCCGAATTTACTTACGGGACTCGATGTACGAGGCGACATCGCCAAGCGTCAAAAGAGACGGGAGATCCTCGTCCTCGAAGACGATCCCGAACCGGTCCTCGCACAACACGAGCAGATCCGCAAGCTCCAGCGAATTCATCCCCAAGCCGGAGATCAGCTCGGTCTCGGGGGTGATCTGCCCCGGTTCAAAGTTCATTTCATTGACGAGAATTTCCTTGATTTGTTCAAACATGGCTTCGTGGCCTCCCCTGCGGTTTAGACTTGATAGCGGATGATCTTCTGAGTCGTGGTCTTTTCGAACTCGGTCTTGCGCAGTTCGACGTTTCGGATCTGTTTGAAGACCGGAAGCTGCTTGTTGACTTTGGTCACTTCCGCCTTGATGACATCAATGACTTCCTCGTCGGTTTTGCCTTTGAGCCGGTCGAAATCCGGGTAGATAACAGCCGTAATGACGTTCTCCTCGACGCCCGGCTGCTTGCGGGCGAGCACGACACACTCCTTAATCAGGTCGATCTTATAGAGGTGCTCCTCGAGTTCCTCCGGGTAGACGTTCTTACCGTTGGAAAGGATAATGATATTCTTTTTCCGGCCGGTAATAAAGAGATAGCCCTCCTCGTCGAGGTAGCCGTAGTCGCCGGTGCGGAAATAGCCCTCGTTGTTGAACGCCGCCTCCGTCGCCGCCTCGTCCTCGTAGTAGCCAAGCATGACCTGCTCGCTCTTGACACAGATCTCCCCGATGGCGTAGGGCGGAGCGTCCACCTCCCGTTCGCCTTCCTCGGTCTGCACAATCTTGACCTGCGTCCCGTACGCCGGAAGCCCGACCGAGCCGAACTTCATGGCCGTATACGGCACGACGCACACCAGCGGAGAACACTCGGAAATACCGTATCCCTGACAAACCTTGATCCCGAACTCACCAAACCGGTCAACCAATTCCGGGTCCATTGGCGCGCCGCCGCAGATGATGTTCTTCAGCCGCCCGCCAAGCGCTTCCGTCACCTCCGCGAACACCGCGCCACGCAGGTCCACACCGACCTTGCACAGGACCTTCGTCACCTTGATGGCCCGATTGACCAGTTTTTCCTTATACTTCCTGCGGATTTCCTCGCAGATCTTTTTATAAATGGTCGTCAGGAACAACGGAACAAGGATCATCGACGTCGGGCGAAAAATCTTGATGTTCCGCAGAAAATACTTCAGGCTGTTGTTGAAGCAGACCGTCGCGCCGATGCAAAGCGCACCGAGTTCCCCGCAAACAAGCTCGTACGTGTGATGCAAAGGAAGGACGCTAAAAATCACGTCGCCCCGGTGGATGTCAACCATGTTGAGCGAATGGTAGACGCAAGCGGTCAGGTTATCCTGCGAAAGCAGGACGCCCTTGCTTGTGCCGGTCGTTCCGGAAGTGAAAAGCAACGTGCAGGGCTTGGACGTATCGAACCGGGCCTTCGTGTATTCCACATAGCCGTCGGAAAGCAAAAGATCCCCCTTGAGCAGGAGCTGCCGATAGTCCTCATCGGTCTCCTCCTCGCCCTCCGCACGCTCGGCGTCGAAATCGAAGAGATAGTGCAGAGACGGCAGATCCGCCCTCCGTGCGTTTAGCATTTCGGCGAAACGGTGGGAACAGAAGAGGGCCTCCACCCCCGCACGGTTGAGGAAGTTACAGATCTGATCCGGCTGAAGCTCCTTATCCATCGGGACGATGACCCCGCCGCCGCAGACAACGGCGCAGAAAGTCAGCATCCATTCCGGGCGATTTTCGGAAAGTACCGCGATTGTTGCGGTCCGTAACCCCCGGGCGGCCAGCGCCGTCCCAAGCGAATCTACCTGCGCACGGAAATCCCGGTAGGAAATTTCCCCGATTTCGCTCCCCTCCGTAAAATAGCGGTAGAGGATCGCGTCGCCGTACGCGGCGGCCCCATGGTCGAGAATCTCCCGAATGCTGGCAAATCTTTCAATCTGGGGCTTGGGAAGATAACGTTTCAAGAGCAAACCCACCTTACCATCGCAAAATTCGTTCTGATCACTTTGTTCTGATCACTTTATTATACCCTTCGGCCGGGAAATTGTCAAGGGATAAAGAATAATTTCTTCCATTCCGCACCAAAATAGTACCGAAAAAGAACCGAAAAGGAAGGGTATCTGTATGGATTCAAAAGCTTATCAAACCTACACGGAATCCCGCTCCAAGCGCTCGCACGTCCTGCGGAACTGCCTGCGTGCGTTCTGGGTCGGCGGACTGATCTGCTGCCTCGGGCAGGTTCTGAACGTACTCTACCAATGGGCGGGGCTCGGCGAAAAGCAGGCCGGCCTGTGCGTGTCGGTCACGCTAATTTTCCTCGCGGGGCTGCTGACCGGAATCGGCTGGTTCGACCGCATTGCGAAGTACGCCGGGGCGGGGACGCTCGTACCGATCACCGGCTTTTCCAACTCCGTCACCGCGGCCGCCATCGATGCGCGTGCGGAAGGATACGTCACCGGCGTCGCCGCAAAGATGTTCACGATCGCGGGGCCGGTCATCGTGTACGGGTCGGTCAGCTCCATCCTGTACGGGGTCCTGTACTACCTGTTCACACTTTGAAAGGGGAGGTTTACCAATGCAGGCTAACAACGGCGTCATCCGGTTCACCGGCGGATGCTACCTCGCACAGACTGCGACGACGGTCGGCAAAAAGGAAAAACAGGGACCGCTGAACGCCTGGTTTGACGCTTCCGAGTCCGATGAATACTTCGGGCAAAGCACCTTCGAACAGGCGGAAAGCGAAATGGTCCGCCGCAACCTCCAGCTGCTGCTCACCAAGGCGAAGGTCAAAGAGGAAGAGATCGGGGCGGTGCTCGGCGGGGATCTCGTCAACCAGTGTACCGGAACGAGCTTCGGCGTTTCCGGGCATAAGATCCCCTATCTTGGGCTGTACGGCGCATGCTCGACCATCGCGGAAGCGCTGCTGCTCGGCGCGTCGCTGGTCAGCGGCGGGTTTCTGAAAAGCGCGGTTGCGCTCGCATCGTCTCATTTCTGCACGGCGGAGCGGCAGTACCGCTTTCCGCCGGAATACGGAAGCCAGCGCACCCCGACGTCGCAGTACACGGTCACCGGGGCGGGCGCGTTCCTGCTGACGGCGGAGGACACGGGCGTCCGCGTCGCGGATGGGGTGCTCGGTGTCATCACGGACAGCGGCGTCACCGACGCGAACAACATGGGCGCGGCGATGGCGCCCGCGGCGGCAGACACCATCCTGCGTTACTTCGACCACGGCGGCCGGTCGCTTGCGGACTTTGACGCGATCGTCACCGGCGACCTTGGGCGCGAAGGACTCGAGCTGACCGACGAGTTGCTGCAAAAATGCGGATTGGACATCGCCCCAAAGCATTTCGATTGCGGAGTGCTGATCTACGACGCGGAAAAGCAGGACATGCATTCCGGCGGAAGCGGTTGCGGATGCCTCGCGACGGTGCTCGGCAGCTATTTCTTCCAGCGGATGCGCCGCGGGGAGCTCGGACGCATCCTCGCGATCGGGACCGGGGCGCTTCTGAGCGCCGGTAGCACTTTACAAAAGCTGACAATCCCGTCCGTCGCGCACGCGGTATGCCTCGAAACTACAGGCGGAAAGGGGGCATAACGCATGGATTGGCTGCAATTTTTCCACGCTTTCTGGGTCGGCGGGCTGTTCTGCGTCGTCGCGCAACTGCTCATCGACCTGACCAAGCTAACCCCGGCGCGGATCCTGACCGGGTACGTCTGCGCGGGGGTAGTGCTCAGCGCGATCGGGCTGTACGGTCCGCTGAAAGACTTCGCCGGGAGTGGAGCCACCGTCCCGCTAACCGGGTTCGGCCACGCGCTGGCGGAGGGCGTGCGGGAAGCGGTACAGACCGACGGACTACTCGGCGCGCTTTCCGGCGGGCTAACCGCGGCGGCGACTGGGATCTCCGCATCGCTGTTCTTCGCCCTGCTCTGGAGTCTGCTGTTCAAGTCGAAACAAAAATAAAGCACAGGATGCACGACCTTCCCGCCGTGCATCCCGTTTTTTGACTTGTC
>CAZHBX010000019.1:28301-32062 GCA_964530795.1 uncultured Ruminococcus sp.
GTCAATAGTAAAACCGAAAAAAGTTTCGCAAATTGCAATAGCAATTTGCGTTTCCTGTTTGATGCGGCGTTGCCTAAAGTTTTTATCCCTGCGGTCCCTATTCCGTAATAACCCCGTCGGAAATGCTTATCGACCTTTTACAGCGCTGCATAACGATCGGATCGTGCGTGACGACCACAACGGTAGTGCCACTGCTGTTGAGTTCTGTCAACAGATCCATGATCTCGTTGCTTGTGTTGCTGTCCAAAGCACCGGTAGGTTCGTCCGCAAGAATCAATAAAGGATTGCTTACAATTGCTCTTGCAATTGCAATTCGCTGCTTCTGACCGCCTGAAAGCTGATTGATCTTTTTATTTTTCTGTGAAGCAAGTCCAACTCTTTCAAGGGCCGCCAGCGCTTTCTTTTTCACTTCCGAAAACCTTGTTTTTCCGAACATTAACGGAAGCATCACGTTAAACAAAACCGTTTGGTCGTTGATAAGCGCAAAATCCTGCATTACAAACCCTATATATTTATTGCGCATTTATTGCGCATTTCGGCACATTTGCCGTCCGACAATTTGCTAACAGAAACACCGTTGAAAATATATTCGCCGGAATCAAAATTGTCCAATCCGCCCAAAATATGCAATAATGTGGATTTTCCCGACCCGGAAGCTCCTATGATACAAACCATTTCTCCCTGCTCTATATGGAGGCAGGCATTTTTCAAAGCATGAAACTTTGATTTGCCCACGGGATAATATTTATTACATTTTTAATGTCTATCATAAGGTCCCCTCCTATTTCTTCAGCGCATTATAGGCTTTAATAGGCGAATTCTTTTTAAATACCCAATAAGCCGTAACCAATGCCAAAAACAGAGTGATAAATATATACAAGCCGAGTATAAGATATGTATCGCTGTTTATTATGCTGGAATCAGGACCGGTTGTATAATACCTTATATCCGTATTCCTGACATATCGTATATATCCAAGCCGTAAGATACTTACAATCGTTCCCAAAAATCCCATTATAAATATGGCTGTCCCGGAATAAACAAAACATTTTAGAGGCGAGCAGCCGCAAATATAATATACCGAAAAATCAGATGAAAGCTTATATATATTATAACGGTAACCGAGCTTATTAGCCCGAATGTTGCAATTATCAGCAGAAATAATGTTATGGGCAGCACTGTTTTTATTTGTTCATCTGTATATTCCTCAGAATTCTTTTGTATGGTTTCATAGGTAGAAAGCATTCCCGACGCCGATAACTGATTCCTGATATCACTTTTCGCTTCCTCGCTTATATCCTTTTCATACTTTATATAAAAATTAAGGGAGGTTCGGAAATAGCTTTCGCAGCCTTCCAGCAGTTCTTTATTTTTTTCACGATCACAAATAATAACAAAGTTATCCGAACTGGATAAAAGTTGTTGAATTGTTATTCGATTTCCGCCGCTGCCGAAGGAAGGTATATATCCCGGAGAAGAAATAATACCGATGATCTTTATTTTCAACTCCTTTACGGCTTCGTCTCCGCCCTCCGGTACAACAACAAGATTTATTATTTCACCCGAACGATATGAAGTAGCCAGACGATCCCCCGTCACTACCGCTTCTATATAATCGCCGTCGCTTTCTTCTTCAAACCAATGTCCTTTCGCAATATCTACATCGGCACTTTTTAAAAAATCGGTATCCAGCATGGAAGGACATGGAAAGATAATAAAACGCAGAGAAATTTTCCGAAGAAAAATCGTCAGACTCATAGCAGCGAACGGTTTGTTCTGCGATAACTTTATTCACGCCTTCAATGCTTTCCGCAATTTCTATATCCTTTTTTACATCCTCATACGGATTTAACGAGAAAACGGCTGTATGAGGAGTGTAATAATCAAAGTTTGACATGCCAAAATCCGAAAAAACAGCTTGAGAATAGTAATAATACTGTAAGCGGGTTAAAGCAGTTGAAAATAAAACCGTAGCGAAAATCAGCTCAAAACCACTATGAATGATAAAAGTTTGTTTTTCTTATAGTACTGATTAACCATTAAAAGGAACTTTCTCACATTTACACCTCATTTCTGGCGGTAATGATACTCGCCTTGCAATAGGTATAGAAGAAAGGCGTTGCGGCTATTATGTTCATCGCAATGAAACAGCAAAATACTATCAAATAATCGTCAAGTTTCATCTGAGACGACGAAAGCAGCTTTGAAAACAAGGGTTCTTTTAAAGCTTCATAAATACCGATACTTATCAGCGAAAATATCGCGTTAAGAATAACATTTTCAAGGACGATTATATCCATTATTTTTTCCTTGAAGCGCCGCAAATAGACATAATAATGCTTTCGTTTCTTCGGCTGTAAAGCAAATATAGGAATAAAGAAAAACAAAAGCAAGTACGGCAACAATGCCAATTAACGAAATAAGGGAAATGCCTGATAAGAAATCCCTTTCATATTGTTCTGCCGGCGTAATCGGCAATTTAAATGTCGCGCTGTCAAATGAAGCCGCTATGAACATTTTAAATTCCTCTACGGCTTCATCCTCCAAAGGCTGCGTGTATGAAAATCTGTAAATGCTGTATTTTCGTCCTTCAAAAATACTATCCTCAGAGTTGAATATCACATACGGATCCCTCTGCGCGTGAAATCCGACGATTGTATATACCTTACCGCATATTTCTATACTGTCTCCTACACGCAGATCATTTCTCGTATATTCTCTCGGCAAGACGACAGGGTTAGCTGTTCCATCCTCAATATACGATTCCATATCGATTTTTCCGGTGAAGGCATCCTCATATATATTGTTATAACAGTACAGTATATAGAACGGTTTCTCGCTTTCGCCGCCAAACAATTCATTCGAGGGCACAATATCGGTAGCTCCATACCAAATAAGATCCTCTCGGCTTAAAAAAAATATTTTTTCTATTTCTGTTCCTATCGCTTTTTCTCCTTCGCTTTCTCCCAAATCCACTGAATAAATATAATATCCGTCATCTTCGTAATATTTATTTGCGGCTACAAAAGAAGCATAAAACAGTATCATAGTCAAAATAGCAAGGATTGTTCCTATGCAATAGAGCGAAAAAACAAACAAATTGCTTTTTATATACGCCCGTATTCTATTTACAATTAGGAATAAGGTCTTCATGTTCGCCTCGCAATCAGTGTTGAGGCGCGGTGAAAAACCGCGCCTCAATACCTATTCACATAGTATTGTTGGGTATTGTTGGATTTTGCGCTTGTAGTCAGAAGAGTTTACTTACAGTGCCATTGGGTGAGATTATGGTTACACGCATCCAACCGGTTGCATTGCGCTCAGGAACATCAACAATTGTTTCTGCATCGGATTTCGTCATAGGAAATGAACGATGGTTATAGTATATCACAACAAATTCCATTTGTCAACATATTTTTATGCGTATTTTATGCAAATTGTAAAAAAAACATGAATTATAAAATTTATAAAATAAAATCATATAAATTGTAAAATAAAATTATACAGATCATACAGGGGTGCGGACATAACCATCTCTTGCAATCGAAGTCAACTCCGTGAGGCGATTCAAGGTTTCAGCGGTTGCTAACGTCAACGCCGGACACTCACAACTCTACCGGCCGGCAATTGGAACCAGCAACCTCAATGAACGATGCAAATGACTAAATATGAAAAATAAAAATCGCCACCCGTTTTTTGGTGGCGAAAAGAGGTCATGATTCAGAAAGGAAGCTGACAATTTCATCGACGCTTTTTCCGCT
>CAZHBX010000020.1:0-29631 GCA_964530795.1 uncultured Ruminococcus sp.
GATGTTCTATCCACTGCTGTCGTCTGGCATAAGCGGGGTGGACCGGATCGTCCCCATCGGCCATACGATGGACTTCGACTGGACTTGGGACGGCTATGACCTCTATGAGCGGTTGACGAGGACGATCGCGGTGCTGTGAGCGGAACGGATATTGGTTGAATGTAGCTTAAGGCCCCACCGCACAATGCCGCTGACGAACGGGCGCGCAGAACCATACGGAGCGTCCGTTCCAGATCGTAGGGTTTATTCCCGCGCTCTCCTTTGCAGGAGCGCGGTCTTACAGGTTTCTCCAACTCTCCCCACGGCATGATGCGTTCGATCTGCTCCGGAAATTCCCGCTTGCGGTTTTTTACTTCTTTCAGTTCGTCTCTGAAAAACGACAGGCTCATTTGTTTGTTTATGACTCCATTTTGCTGTGGTTTGACAGGTTTGTCAATCATTTTCTGCTTTATGCGGTGGGGCCATAAGGAACTCCCTTACAATTCGGCGGCGCGTCATGAGACGCCTTTTCCGCCATCTGCTTCTTGCAGATTTCTCAATTTCCCGCAAGAAAACCCTCAAAATCCGCAACGAGCATCTGATGAAAAATGCATTTTCCCGCCGACACCTCATTTATGTGGTGTTAATACTGAAATACTGAATCGCAGTCGGGTTTCCGGCTGCGATTTTTTCGCACGGAAAGGGAAAAATTTCAGGAGAACCCCTTTCTTTTTGTTTCGGAATGTGCTATAATACCATGTTATAATATTAGAGAAAAGATTTCGGATGGGGGCGCCGCTTATGGACCATTTTGAATTGGTTTCATCCTACAAACCGACCGGCGACCAGCCGCAGGCGATCGCGAAACTGACCGAGGGCGTGCTGCGCGGAGACGCGAACCAGACGCTCATGGGCGTGACCGGCTCCGGCAAGACCTTTACTATGGCGAACATCATCGCCAACGTTAACCGTCCGACACTCGTGCTGGCACATAACAAAACCCTCGCCGCTCAGCTTTGCTCGGAATTTCGGGAATTTTTTCCGCACAATGCGGTGGAATTCTTCGTTTCCTACTACGACTACTACCAGCCGGAGGCGTATGTGCCCGGCAAGGACATCTATATCGAAAAGGACAGCGCCGTTAACGACGAGATAGACAAGATGCGCCATTCCGCGACCAGTTCGCTGTTGGAACGGCGGGACGTCATCGTCGTCGCCTCGGTCTCCTGCATCTACTCCATCGGCGACCCGGAGGAGTACCGCAGGCAGCTGCTTTCGCTCCGGCCGGGGCTGGCGATCTCGCGGGACGAGGTCATTCGCCGCCTGGTCGCCATGCAGTACACGCGAAGCGACATCGACTTTCAGCGGGATCGGTTCCGGGTGCGGGGGGACGTGCTGGAAATCTTTCCCGCCAACACGGACACGGACGCTCTGCGGGTGGAATTCTTCGGGGACGAGATCGACCGCATTTGTGTCATTAACACAGTTACGGGAGAGGCGACGGCCCAGCTGACTTACGCTCCGATCTACCCGGCGTCTCACTACGTCACCAACGACGCACAGCGGGAGAAAGCGATCCAGGACATTCTTGACGAACTCAACGAACGCATCGCCTTCTTTGAGAAGCAGGAGCGCTTTGTCGAGGCGCAGCGGATCAAGGAACGGGTGCTGTTTGACGTCGAGCAGCTGCGGGAGATCGGTTTTTGCAGCGGGGTGGAGAACTATTCGCGGGTGCTCGCCGGACGGGAGCCGGGCAGTCGTCCGTACACGTTGTTCGACTTTTTTCCGAAGGATTTTCTGTTTCTGGTCGATGAATCCCACGTGACGCTCCCGCAGGTGCGAGGGATGTCCGGCGGGGACTACGCGCGCAAGAAGAACCTTGTGGACTACGGCTTCCGGCTGCCGTCCGCGTATGACAACCGCCCGCTGAAGTACGACGAATTTAACCGCCTGCGCGGGCAGACCATCTTCTTCTCCGCCACGCCCAACGACTACGAGAAGAGCATTTCAACGCAGGTGGTCGAACAGGTCATCCGTCCGACGGGACTGCTCGATCCGGAGGTCGAGGTGCGCCCGACCGAAGGGCAGATCGATGACCTCGTCGGCGAGATCCGCATCCGCGCCGAACGCGGGGAGCGCGTGCTGGTGACTACGCTGACCCGCAAAATGGCGGAGGATCTGAGCGAATATTTCCTTAAAAATAATATTAAGTCGAGGTATATGCACTACGACATCGACACGATGGAGCGGATGGATATCCTGCGCGGGCTGCGTGAAGGGGAGTTCGATGCGCTGGTGGGGGTGAACTTGCTGCGGGAGGGACTCGACCTGCCGGAGGTCTCGCTTGTGGCGATCCTCGACGCGGACAAGGAGGGTTTTCTGCGCAATGAGTCCTCGTTGATTCAAACGATCGGGCGGGCCGCGCGGAACGCGAACGGGAAGGTCATCCTGTATGCCGATCACCGCACGGCGTCCATGCAGTCCGCTATCGCCGAAACGCAGCGGAGGCGCTCAATCCAGGACGCGTACAACCGCGAGCACGGCATCGTCCCGAAAACCATCGTCAAGGAAATTCGCGCCCCGATCGCCGTCACGCTGCGCAACGAAGCGCAGGAGAGCGGCAAGATGACCAAGGCACAGAGGCAGAAGCTGGTCGACACCCTGACGGCCGAGATGAAACGGGCCGCCAAGGAGTTGGATTTCGAGACGGCGGCGGCGCTGCGCGACCGCATCCGCAGGCTGCTCGGAGACGGCGGACGGAGGTCCGGCAAGTGAGAAAGGAAAAGGCAAAGACAAAATGGCATCCGCACAATTGATCATCCGGGGCGCTCGCGTCCACAATCTGAAGAACGTCGACGTCTCTATCCCGCGGGACAAGCTCGTGGTGTTTACCGGGTTGTCCGGATCGGGAAAATCCAGTCTCGCGTTCGACACCATCTACGCGGAGGGGCACCGCCGATTCGTACAGTCGCTTTCCTCCTACGCCCGCATGTTCTTAGGGCAGCTCGACAAGCCGGATGTTGACACGATCGAAGGGCTTTCCCCGGCAATCTCCATCGACCAGAAGACCACCTCCAAGAACCCCCGTTCGACGGTCGGGACTGTGACGGAGATTTACGACTACCTGCGCCTGCTGTACGCCCGCATCGGCGTACCGCACTGCCCGATCTGCGGGGAGGTCATTAAGCAGCAGACTGTGGACGAGATCGTTGACCGCATTCTCGAACTGCCGGAGGGAACCCGTTTCATGGTCATGGCGCCGGTCGTCAGCGGCAAGAAGGGGATGCACGACAAGGTGCTCGAGGATGCCCGCAAGAGCGGCTACGTCCGCGCGAGGGTGGACGGCAGCTTGTACGACCTCGGTGAGCGCATCACGCTCGACAAGAACCAGCGTCACGACATCGAGATCGTCGTCGACCGTCTCGTCAAGCGGGGGGACGATTTGCAGGCCCGCCTGACCGACAGCGTCGAGAACGCCGCCCGCCTTTCGGATGGGCTGGTGCTGATCGTGACGGTCGGGGACGAGCCGGAGGAACTGCTGTTCAGCCAGAATTACGCCTGCAAGACCCACGGCGTGTCCATCGGGGAGCTTGAGCCCCGGCTGTTCTCCTTCAACAACCCGGCGGGGGCGTGCGAAGCGTGCAACGGTTTGGGCGAAAATTTTGTGTTGACCGCCGAGAAGCTGATCCCCGACCGCAGTCTGTCTCTGTTCGGCGGGGCGATCGTCTGCAACGGGTTCAAATCCATTGAGCCGGGCAGCTATTTCGGGCAGATCGTCGATCTAATCGGGGAAAAGTACGGCTTCAACGTGCACACGCCGATCGAAAAATACACCCCGGAGGGGCTGGAGGTGCTGCTGTACGGCAACGGCAATCGCCGCCGTTCGCCCGGGGAACCGAAGTTCGATGGGATTATCCCGCTCATCCAGCGTCGATACGAGCAGAACCCGTCGGCGGAAATCCGCGAATACTACGAGGCCTTCATGGAGAACATTCCCTGCCCGGTCTGCAAAGGCAAGCGGCTGCGCCCGGAGGCGCTGGCGGTGACGGTCGGGGAAAAAAATATCCACGAGCTTTGCTCGCTTTCCGTGGAGAAAGCGCTGGAATTCATTCGCTCGCTGAAACTCTCCCGCACGGAGGAGTCGATTGCGTCGGAGATCCGCAAGGAGATCGACGCGCGGCTGGGCTTCCTTGTCAGCGTTGGGCTGGAGTACCTCACGCTCGGGCGCAAGGCCGGCTCGCTTTCCGGCGGGGAGGCGCAGCGCATCCGGCTGGCGACGCAGATTGGTTCGTCGTTGATGGGAGTGCTGTATATCCTCGACGAGCCGAGCATCGGGTTGCACCAGCGGGACAACGAAAAGCTCATTGCGACGCTCAGGCGCCTGCGTGACCTCGGCAACTCGGTCATCGTCGTCGAGCACGACGAGGAAACCATGCGGAGCGCCGATTACCTCGTCGACGTCGGACCAATGGCGGGCATACACGGGGGCGAAATTCTCTATGCGGGCCCGCCGGAAGGCATCGGAGCATGCGAGCGCTCGCTGACCGGGCAGTACCTGACCGGCAAGCGGTCCATCCCGGTTCCGCAGATCCGCCGCAAGGGCAACGGGAAGGTTCTGACCGTCGTCGGGGCGAGGGAGAACAACCTTAAAAACATTACCGTGGATTTTCCACTCGGGGTTTTCATCTGCGTGACCGGGGTGTCCGGTTCCGGCAAGTCGTCGCTGGTGAATCTGATCCTGTACCGGGCTCTGGCGCGCAAGCTGAACCGGGCAACGGTGATCCCAGGCAAGTACGACGAACTGCGGGGCATCGAAAATATCGACAAGGTCATTCAGATCGACCAGTCCCCCATCGGGCGTACCCCGCGATCCAACCCGGCGACCTACACCGGGATGTTCGCGGAGATCCGCGCCGTGTTCGCCGCCACGCCGGAGGCGAAGGCGCGGGGATACAAGGAGGGCCGGTTTTCCTTCAACGTCAAAGGCGGGCGGTGCGAGGCCTGTCAGGGAGACGGCACCAACCTGATCGAGATGCATTTCCTGCCGGACGTCTACGTCACCTGCGATGTCTGCAAAGGGCGGCGGTATAACCGCGAAACACTGGAAGTCAAGTACAAGGGGAAATCCATCTACGACGTGTTGGAAATGACGGTGGACGAGGGGGTGGAATTCTTTTCCGCCTACCGCGGGATCTCCCGCAAGCTCAGGACTTTGCAGGACGTCGGGCTTGGGTATATCAAGATCGGGCAACCGTCCACGACACTTTCCGGCGGGGAGGCGCAGCGGGTCAAGCTGGCGACCGAACTGTCCCGCGCGTCAACCGGTCGGACGCTCTACGTGCTTGACGAACCGACCACCGGGCTGCATACCTACGACGTCGATCAGCTGCGGGGGGTCTTGCAGCGATTGGTGGACGCGGGCAACACCGTCGTGGTCATTGAGCACAATCTCGAACTGATCAAGACCGCCGACTACCTCATTGACATGGGTCCGGAGGGTGGGGACGGCGGGGGTACGGTGATCGCGGCCGGTACGCCCGAGCAGGTCGCCGCATCCCCGGTCAGCTATACCGGGAAGTATCTGAAGGAAATTCTGGAGGGACAGAACCTTGAAAAATGATCGATACGCGAGCCTGCTGCGGAACGTGGAAAAGCCGGGTCGATATACTGGCGGGGAATTGAACAGCGAATGGAAGGATCCGTCGGAGGTCGACCTGCGACTGTGCTTCTGCTTCCCGGACAGTTATGAGATTGGGATGTCCAACCTCGGGATGCGCATCCTCGTCGGCTGCTTCAACCGCATGGACGGGGTGTTTTGTGAGCGCTGCTACGCCCCGTGGCCGGATATGGAGGCTCAGCTGCGGGAGCACGGGCTGCCGCTTTACGCGCTGGAGTCCGGCGACCCGCTCGGGTCGTTCGCCGCGGTGCTGTTCACCTTGCAGTATGAGCTTTGCTACACCAACGTGCTGAATATGCTCGACCTCGCGGGAATCCCCCTGCTCGCGTCCGAGCGTGGGGAGGAGGATCCGCTCATCGTTGCGGGAGGCCCCTGCGCCTATAACCCGGAGCCGCTGGCGGACTTCGTGGATGTGTTCTCCATCGGTGAGGGCGAGGAGGCCCTGCCGGAACTGGCGGAACTGCTGCGGACTTGCCGGAAGGAAGGGGTCCCGAAGGAGGAACTGCTCTACCGGGTTTCGCAGTTGGAGGGGTTCTACGTGCCGTCGCTGTACGATGTGACCTACCGCCCGGACGGAACGCTGGAAAGCTTTCGGCCGAACCGCGAGGGGGTTCCGGCGACCGTGCGCAAGCGCATCATCGAGAAGCTCGACGATGTATATTTCCCGGTCGAGCCGCCGGTGCCGTACCTTGAGGTCGTGCACGACCGCGTGGTGCTGGAGGTGAACCGCGGGTGCGTGCGGGGGTGCAGGTTCTGCCAGGCGGGCATGGTGTACCGCCCGTATCGGGACAAATCCCCCGAAACGCTCGACGCCTGCGCGGCCGCGTCCGTACGAAACACCGGATATTCCGAACTCTCTTTAACGTCTCTCAGCATCAGCGACTATCCCCGCCTGCCGGAGCTTATCGACCGCCTGTTGAAGTGGACGGAGAAGCAGCGGGTGAGCCTGTCGCTGCCGTCCCAGCGCATTGACGCATTCTACGAGGAGCTGATGGAGAAGGTGATGTCCGTCCGCAAGAGCGGGCTGACCTTCGCGCCGGAAGCGGGGACGCAGCGGCTGCGGGACGTCATTAATAAAAATATTACAGAGGAAGAAATTCTGGCCGCCTGCGGCAAGGCATTCGACGGCGGGCGCAACAGCCTGAAACTCTACTTCATGAACGGACTGCCGACCGAGACCGACGAGGATATTGCCGGTATCGCGTCCCTCGCGCAGCGCATCGTCGATCTGTTCTATTCGCAGAAGCGACGGGGGCGGTCGGTGACCGTGACGGTCAGCGTGTCCTGCTTTGTGCCCAAGCCGTTCACCCCGTTCCAATGGGAGGGGCAGACGGAAGCGGACGAGCTCGAAAGGAGGCAGAAGATGCTGCGGGACTGCATTCGGTCACGGAAAATCGATTACAGGTACCACGACGCGCGGGTGTCGCGGCTCGAAGCGGTGTTCGCACGCGGGGACCGTCGGTTGGGCCGCGCGCTTGCCGAGGCGGTCCGCCGGGGGCAGCGGTTCGACGCGTGGGACGAGTTCTTCGATTACGACCGCTGGATGCAGATTTTTGATGACCTTGGCATCGACCCCGCCTTCTACGCAAATCGCACGTTCGGCGAGGACGAGCTGCTACCGTGGGATTTTCTTGACATCGGGGTATCCAAGCGCTTCCTGCTGTCGGAACGGCACCGGGCGCAGGTGGCGCAGACCACGCCGGACTGCCGCACGAAATGCTCCGGCTGCGGGGCGTCGGCGCTCTGCGGGGGACGATGCTCCTGCGACGAATGGCGAGAAAAGCAGGCGGAAAGGACGGGAAAAACATGATTTACGTGTTTGCGACGTTCTCAAAGACCGGGAACCTCAAGTACATCTCCCACCTTGATTTGAACCGTGCGATGACCCGTCTGCTGATCCGCTCGGACCTGCCGGTCCGCTTTTCGGAGGGGTTTAACCCGCACCCGAAGCTGACTTTCGCCCAGCCGCTCTCTCTGTTTCAGGAGAGCCTGTGCGAGGTGGCGGAGTTCCGGCTGGACGAGGGTGCGGATTATCCGGACGAGGCGGGAGCGCTCGAAGCGCTGCGGAAGGTCGAGCCGGAGGGACTGCACTTCACAAAGGTGACCTATTCTGAGCATAAGCTGCCGGTCTGCAAGGCGGCACGGTATGAGCTGACCTTTCGCACGGACCTTTCGCCGGAGGAGCTTTCCGCCCTGTTCGAGGGGGAAATGCCAGTCCTGAAGAAGACCAAAACCAAGGAAACGACCGTGGATATTTCCCCGCTTATCGGAGAAAAACGGTTTTTCGCGGTCGAGGGCGGGGTCAAGCTCTGCTGCACGCTGCCCTGCGGGGACGCGTACCTCAACCCGTCTTTCCTCTCCGCGTTTCTCGGGGAACGCGTGACGGAAACGCGGGTCCTGCGGACGAAACTGCTGTTCTGACGCGAAAACGGAGAAAATTTTTGCAGAAGAGGAAAAAACAGTTGCGTTCGGGACAGATTTTTGCTATAATAATTAAACCGAAGCAAATTGAAAAAGAAAACCAAATGGAACGGGGGCATACATATGGAAACAGAAGCGGCGAAGCCGAAATACAAGCGCGTCCTGCTGAAGTTGTCCGGGGAAGCGCTCGCCGGAGAGGGTGAAGGGAAAACCGGACAGATCTTGGACGACGGGATCCTGCGCGCCGTGTCGGGTGAAGTCGCGAAGTGCGCGTCGATGGGCGTGCAGATCGGCATTGTCATCGGGGCGGGCAACATCTGGCGGGGTGCTCGGCAGGGCGGACTTTCCATTGACCGCGTTCGCGGGGACCACATGGGGATGCTTGCGACGGTCATCAATTCCCTTGCCATGCAGGATTACCTCATCCGCGCGGGCGCGGACGCGCGGGTCATGAGCGCGTTCCAGATCCAGCAGGTCTGCGAGCCGTACGCGCAATACCGCGCCCGGGAGTACCTCGAGCAGGGCAAGGTCCTGCTGATTCCCTGCGGGGTCGGGTACCCGTTCTTCTCGACGGACACCGGCATGATGCTCCGCGCGGCGGAACTGCAATGCGACATCCTGCTTTCCGCGAAGCACGTTGACGGGGTCTACGACGACGACCCGGCGGTCAATCCGAAAGCGAATAAATACGAAAAACTGACCTATGACGAGATGCTCTCAAAGGGACTTAAAGCGATCGACCTGACCGCTTCCGCCATCGGGCGGGAGAACGGGATTCCCGCGCTGGTGTTCGGGCTTTCCGATCCCGCCAACATCACCCGCGCCGTGCTCGGCGAACCGGTCGGCACGCTCATTCAACCGTAGAAGAAACCATACTATAAGGGAAGGAAGTACGCAAATGAAATTTGACACCCGTGTCCACGAAGCAAAAATGCAGAAAACGCTGGGAGTGCTGGAGCGCGATTTTGACAGCATCCGCGTCGGTCGTGCGTCCGCACGCGTGCTGGACCAGATCACCGTCCCCTATTACGGCGTTCCGACCAGCATCGAAGGGGTCGCGACAGTCAAGGCGCCGGACCCGCGCACGCTGATCATACAGCCGTGGGAAACCGGTATGCTCAAGGAAATTGAAAAGGCCATCGCCGCCAGCGACCTCGGCATTATGCCTCAGAACGATGGCAAGGTCATTCGTCTGCCGTTCCCGCCGCTGACCGAGGAGCACCGCCGCGACCTGACGAAGAAGGCATCCAAACTGGGCGAAGAGGCGAAGGTCGCCGTCCGCAACGTGCGCCGCGAAGCAAACGACGACATCAAAAAGCAGAAGAAGGACGGAATCCTGACCGAGGACGATCAGCGTTCGGCGGAGAAGGCGGTGCAGGACCTGACAGACCGCTACTGCAAGCTGGTCGACGAGAAGGTCGCAAAAAAGGAAAAGGAGATCATGGAGATCTGATGACGGAGGAGCAGTTTACCCGGCTGCCGAAACATCTTGCCGTCATTATGGACGGCAACGGCCGCTGGGCGAAAAAACGGCTGCTTCCCCGTACCGCCGGGCACAAGGCAGGGGTGGAAACGTTCGCGGGGCTGGTTGACGCTTGCAGCGATCTGGGCATTCCGTACCTGACTGTGTACGCCTTCTCGACGGAGAACTGGAAGCGGGACGCGTCGGAAGTGCAGGAACTTCTGCGGCTGATGGAGCAGGGCATTCAGCGGTTTTTACCGGATATGCACCGCAAGAACATCCGACTCTCCCTGCTTGGGGAGATCGAGCGCTTTCCTGAGGCGGATCGGACGGAACTGCTCGCCTGCGAACGGGAGCTTTCGGGCAATACCGGAATGCTGCTTTCGGTCTGCTTGTCCTACGGCGGGCGGCAGGAGCTGGTCCGGGCGTTCAACGCTCTGCTTACGGAGGGGGTGAGTGCTCCGATCACGGCGGAAGATATCGAAAGGCACCTCTACACGGCGGGACTGCCTGACCCAGATTTGGTCATCCGCACGAGCGGGGAGTACCGCGTCTCGAACTTCCTGCTCTGGCAGTCCGCCTACGCGGAATTCTACTTCACGGACGTTTGCTGGCCGGATTTCAAACCCAAGGAACTGTACAAGGCGCTCCACGCCTACGAGAACCGCTCCCGCCGGTTTGGCGGGACGTGAGACGGAAGGAGGGTTTTCCGATGCTCAAACGAATTCTGACGGCGGTCGTCGCGCTGGCGGTGTTGGTGCCGGTTTTGCTGTTCGCACCGGACTGGGTGGTTCTCGTGGGGTTTTCGCTATTGGCGGCGTTCGCGGTATACGAGGTTGCCGGCTGCGTCGGTCTGCGCAGGGAATGGTGTCTGACGGCGCTGTCGATGCTGCTCTGCGTTGGGTATCTTCTGGCTCCGTCGATCTGCGAGGCACTTGACGTGCCGGATGACGCAGGTGACGGGCGGACCCTTCCGCTCGGCGTTTCCATGCAGCGGATCTGCGTGTCGCTGCTCGTGCTGACCTACATTGTCGCGGCGGTGGCGCGGCATAAGCAGCTGTCGATCGACCGGCTGCTGACGCAGTTCGGCATGACGGTGTACACCACGCTTGGGTTTGGGTCGCTTTGCAAACTTGCGCCCGGCGTTGTGGCTTCTTCGCTGTATGTGCGGCCGCTCCTTTGGGCGGCGCTGTGCATTCCGTGGGTTGCTGACACGCTCGCCTATTTCACCGGATATTTTCTCGGGAAACACAAGCTCTGCCCGGAAATTTCACCGAAAAAGACGGTCGAGGGAGCGATTGGCGGGGTGATCGGCACCGGGATCGCGGCTTTAATCGTTTACGGCTGCATCCGGGGGTGGCAATCTCCGCTTGCTTTGATTGTCATCCCGCTCGGGGCGATGCTGCTGGCGGTCGTCTCGATTTTTGGGGATTTGTTCGCGTCACTGCTTAAGCGGCACTTTGGCGTGAAGGACTATGGGATCCTGCTTCCGGGTCACGGCGGGGTTCTGGACCGGTTTGACAGCACGATCCCGGTTGCGATAGTGCTGCTGACGCTGGTGGACTGCACACCGTTGAGAGGACTTTTGTAAGATGACGGAATCGGTTTGTATCCTCGGTTCGACCGGCTCCATCGGAACGCAGGCGCTGGACGTTGCGCGTGCGCTCGGTTTGCGCGTCACGGCGCTTGCCGCCGGAAAGCGGGAAGCGGAACTTGAAGCGCAGTGTCGGGAATTCTGCCCGCAAACGGTTTACATCGATGAAAGCCGCTACGCGTCTTTGAAGGTGCGGCTTGCGGACACCGGCGTGCGCGTCGTCACCGGGGAAACGGAACTTTCCGCCCTCGCGTCGGAGGATCCCGCGCCGGTCGTGCTCAACGCTTTGACCGGGATCCTCGGGCTTCGCCCGACGCTCGCGGCGATCGACGCAGGCAAGGACGTCGCTCTGGCGAATAAGGAGACGCTGGTCGCCGGCGGGGAGCTCGTCATGTCCCGCGCGCGGGGAAAAAATGTCCGCATCCTGCCGGTAGACAGCGAGCATTCGGCGATCTTTCAATGCCTGCAAGGCGGCGGAAAGCCGAAAAAGATTTTGCTGACCGGATCTGGCGGGCCGTTTTACGGCAAAACCCGCGCGTTCCTCGAGACCGTCCGCCCGGAGGACGCCCTGCGGCACCCAAACTGGCAGATGGGTGCGAAGATCACGATTGACAGCTCGACGCTGATGAACAAGGGGCTGGAACTGATTGAGGCGGTGCATTTGTTCGGAGTGCGCCCGGAGCAGGTCGAGGTGGTCATTCAGCGGGAGAGCGTCGTGCATTCGCTGGTGCAGTTCGCGGACAACGCGGTGCTGGCGCAGTTGGGCGTGCCGGATATGCGGCTTTGCATTCAGTACGCGCTGACCTACCCGGAGCGTTTGCCTTGCTCTGCGGGAGAACTGGACCTGTATGCCGTCGGGGAACTGCATTTTGCCCGACCGGATACCGACACCTTCCCGCTGCTCACGTTCGCACGGGAGGCCGTCATGAAGGGCGGCAGTCTGCCCGCCGCGATGAACGGAGCGAACGAAGAAGCGGTCGGGCGGTTCCTACGCGGGGAGATCCGCTACACGGAGTTGTTCGACCTGGTCCGGCTGGCGGTGGAACAGACGGCGTTTCGCCCGTCTCCGACACTTTCGGACATCTTCGGCGCGGATGCGGAAGCGCGGGAATACGTTCGGAGCCGGTAACGCGCCGGAAGGCGCACATGGAAAGGAAGAATTGTTTTGCTAATTGTCACGATCCTGGTCACGCTGTTGATTTTCGGGCTGCTGATCACCATCCACGAGCTGGGCCACTACTTAGTCGCCCGGGCGTGCAAGGTTGCCATCTTGGAGTTTTCCATCGGTATGGGACCGAAGATCAAGAGCTGGGAAGGAAAAGTGAATACGTTTTCCCTGCGGGCCATTCCGATCGGCGGGTATGTTCGGATGCTCGGAGAGCCGGGAGAGGAGAGTACGCCCGAGGCGCTGGCCGCGAGCATCGGACGGTACGCCATCAATGAGGTGCATTTGCTCAAGCGAATGCTCATCGTGCTGGCGGGACCGTTCATGAACGTCTTGCTGGGGTTCGCCGTTATGTTGCTGCTCGTGAGTTCGAGTACCGCCATCGGCAGCACGCGGGTTGCCCGTTTTTTGGACGGGAACGTCAGCGGACAGGCGGGCGGCCTGCAGGAGGAGGACGAGATCCTCAAAGTCAACGGGAAAACCATCCATTGTTACCCCGATCTCTCCTACGCGATCCTGTCGGACGGGACCGAGCCGGTCGACTTGCTCGTCGAGCGGGACGGGCAGAAAATCCTGCTGGAGGATGTGCGGTTCGGCACGACAACGGAGGAGGGAATACAGCTTGGGCAGATCGATTTCGCGGTCTATGCGAAGGAGAAAACCCCGCTGACGATCCTTTCGGAGAGCTTTTGGCAGGGATGCAGCATGGTCTACCTGACCGTGGATTCGTTGATTGATACGATTCGCGGGCGGTATGGGCTGGACGCCATCGGCGGCCCGGTCGCCATCGGCGGGGAGGTCGGGGAGACGATTCAGCAGAGCCAGTCTCTGCCGGATACGCTGCGGAACCTAGGCAGCATGACGGCCCTGATCTCGGTTTCGCTCGCCATCACGAACCTGCTTCCGCTTCCCGCGCTGGACGGCGGGCGGTTCCTGCTGTACGTGCTCGAGGCGATCCGGCGCAAGCCGCTTTCGCCGAAGGTGGAAACGGCGCTGAACGCCGGATGTATGATTTTGCTGTTCTTGCTGATGATCCTGGTGTTCTTTAAAGATTTGATCCACCTATTTTGACGGAGAAAGAGGGGAAATATGAATGGAACGCAGGAAATGTCGGGAAGTGAACGTCGGCGGGGTCAAAATCGGCGGCGGCGCGCCGGTTTCCGTGCAGTCCATGACGAAAACCCCGACGGCGGATCGAAGAGCGACGCTTGCGCAGATCAACGCCCTTGCCAACGCGGGGTGCGACATCGTGCGGGTCACGGTCAACACGCCGGAGGCGGCGGAAGCGGTCGGGTACCTGTGCGAGCATGCGCCGGTTCCGCTGGTCGCGGACATCCATTTTGATTACCGCCTTGCGCTCGCCGCTGCGGAAGCGGGCATCTCCAAGCTTCGCATCAATCCGGGCAACATCGGCTCGGAGGACGGCGTGCGCGCTGTGGCGGAGACCTGTCGGAAAAAGGGCGTTCCGGTCCGCATCGGCATCAACGGCGGATCGCTCGAGCGGGAGCTGCTCGCGAAGTATGGCGGGCCCGTGCCGGAAGCGCTGTGCGAAAGCGCCCTGAAGGCGGCAAGGGAGTTCGAGCGGTATGGTCTGGACAAGCTGGTTCTGTCGGTCAAATGCTCGTCCGTCCCGGACATGGTCCGGGCAAACCGGCTGCTTGCCGAACGGTGCGACTATCCGCTGCACCTCGGCGTGACAGAAACCGGCACCCTGCGAAGCGGAAGCGTCAAATCCGCCGTCGGAATCGGCTCGCTGCTGTGCGACGGCATCGGAGACACCGTGCGGGTCTCGCTGACGGCGGACCCGGTCGAGGAGGTTCGCGCGGCGAAGGAAATCCTGAAAGCGTGCGGGCGGTCCGGCGGGGTCAACCTGATCTCCTGCCCGACCTGCGGGCGGACGCAGGTGAACCTGATTCGCTACGCGAACGCTTTGCAGGAGCGCATCGACGCGCTTGACGTCAAAACCGGGAAAACCGTGACCGTCGCGCTGATGGGCTGCGCGGTCAACGGACCGGGGGAAGCGCGGGAAGCGGACGTGGGTGTCGCCTGCGGCAAGGGCGGGGGATTGCTCTTTCGCAAAGGGGTGACGGTGCGGAAGCTGACGGAGGAAGAGATCCTGCCGGCGCTCTGGACGGAACTTTTGGCTTTGCTGGAACAAGGGGAAACAGATGAGTGCTGAAATTTTGGAACAATTCAAAAAGAAATTTCCCCGCCTGAAGCCGGACCCGGAATGGGAGTCCATCGTCGGGCGGATGCGGTCGTTCTCGGTTCGCGTCAATAAGGCGGAGTTCTGGGTGACGGTGGACTGCAGGTTTGACGCGCCGGAGGACCCGCAGGGACTTATTTCGCTGGAGAAGCGTATTCTGGAGGACTATTCGCTCAAAGGCGTGCGGATTTTGCCGTCCTACCCGTCCGCGTGCTTCACGGCCGGTTGTGTGCCGGGACTGCTTCGCTGGTTACAGCGGTGCGCCGGGGAAGGGGTCAGCTACGGATTCTTCGAGGACTGTGAGAGCAAGTTCGACAGGGACGCCATGCTGCTGGAAATTCGGCTGCGGAACGGGGTAAGTCCGTCCTGCGTGGAGCGAAGCGGGTCGAAGGGATTCCTAAAAACCTGCATCCGCGAGCAGTTCGGGCTGAACGTCGAGGTCCGCATTGTCGGCGGAGAGGTTAACCCGACCGTGTACGAACCGGCGGGAATGCGGGAAATGCGCCTTGCCGCAAGCGCCGAATACGACGCGGAAGAGGCACAGGCGCAGGCGGTTGCTGCCGACCACAGCCACAGCATGGCGCTCGATCCGATCCCGGGCAGCCGCGCGTCCGTCGAGCGGACCGCCGACGGGCGCACCCTGCTGCACGCGGGGCGGATGCTCTTCGACATCACCGACCCCCAGCCCTGCTATCGGACGCTGAAAAACCAATCCGAGCTCATTCCGATTCGACGCATCCAGTCGCAAAGCCACGTCGCGTTCGCCGGGAAGCTTTTTGAATGGGAGGAAAAGGAGAATTACGAGCGGGAAAAGAACACCTTCCGTATGTTTGTTACGGACGGGGAGGGTTCTGTCATGCTGCGCTTCCAGGCGCCGAAGGGAACGCCGTTCCCGAAAGCCCCGGCGTACGTCCTTGTCGAAGGGTACGCGGACTTTTCGGAATACGACAAGGAGATTGTGGTCCGTGCGAACGCGATCGCGACAATTGACGCGGTTTTCCGCAGGGAGACCCACCCGGAGCCCCGCGTCGAGCTGCACTGTCACACCAACATGTCCGCCATGGACGCCCTGACCGATCCAGCAATGCTGATGAAGCGCTGCCAAGAGTGGGGCTGCCCCGCCGTCGCCGTCACCGACCACGGAAACCTGCAGGCGTTCCCGGAGATCATGCTCGCGGCCAAGAAAAACCCGGACGTCAAGCCGATCTACGGCATAGAGGGGTACTTGGTCGACGACACCGCTCGTGCGGTGTTTTCCTACATCGAAAAGAGGGACAACAAGGACTTCAGCAAGGACCCATTTGTCATTTTCGACATCGAGACCACCGGGCTTTCGGCGCAGACCTGCGGCATCACGCAGATCGGCGCGATCCGCTGGCAGGGCGGCAAGCAGCTTGACAGCTTTTCGACCTACGTTAATCCGGAAATGCCCATTCCGGCGGACATCACCGAGAAAACCGGCATCACGGACGAGATGGTCAAGGACGCCCCGACACGGGAGGAAGCGGTTCGGAAGTTTTTGGAATTCGCCGATGGGCAGATGCTCGTCGCCCACAACGCCGCGTTCGACTGTTCGTTCATCCGCAAGACGGCGCTGGACTTCGGAATCCCGTTTCCAAACCCGTCTCTAGATACGCTTGCGCTTTCCCGTTATATCAACGCCGAACTGCAGAGGCACCGCCTTGACGTGCTGGCACACTACTACAAGCTCGGCGATTTCAATCACCACAGGGCGGACGCCGACACCGAAATGCTCGCTCGCATTTTCAGCTGCATGGTCCGCAAGCTCGAGCAGAACGGCATCCACACGACCGACGAGATGGTCGCCGCGATGGCGGAAAACTGCGAGCCGAAGCGGCTGAAATCCTATCACATCGTTCTGCTTGCGAAGAACCAGACGGGACTAAAAAACCTGTATCAAATCGTCTCGAAATCCTACCTCAACTACTTTCGGACCAACCCGCGCATCCCGAAAACAGTACTTGAGGAGCACCGGGAGGGGCTGATCCTCGGTTCCGCCTGCGCCGCGGGGGAACTGTATCAGGCAGTGCTGGAAGGGAAGACCTTTGAGGAGCTCTGCAAGATCGCGGAGCTGTACGACTACCTCGAGATCCAGCCGTGGACCAATAACTGGTTTCTCTATGAGGAGGAAAGGCTGGGGACCGATCCGGTCAAGGCCCGCGAACAGCTGCAGGAGAACGACCGAACGATCCTACGGGTCGCTGAAAAGCTCGGCAAGCCGGTCTGCGCGACCGGGGATGTACACTTCCTCGACCCGGAGGACGAACTGTACCGGCAAATTCTGCTGATCGGGCAGAAGTTTCCCGGCGGGGGGAGGGAGACCAAACTCTACTTCAAGACTACCGGGGAGATGCTTGATGCTTTCTCCTTCCTCGGCCCGGAAAAGGCGCACGAGGTCGTCGTCGAAAATCCCCGAAAGATCGCCGAAAGGATCGAACGGCTCAAGCCGATTCCGGACGGACAGTACACCCCGAGTATCCCGGGAGCGGAGGAGGACCTGATCCGCTCCTGCCATGATACGGCACATAAGATGTACGGCGACGTGCTCCCGGAGGTCGTGCAGCAGCGCATGGACAAAGAGCTCAACTCCGTCGTCAAGAATGGGTACGCGGTGCTCTACATTATCGCCCGGAATCTGGTGCGCAACTCGGAGGAGCACGGCTATTATGTCGGCTCACGCGGGTCGGTCGGCTCGTCGTTCATCGCCACGCTCGCCCATATCTCCGAGGTCAACCCGCTTCCGCCGCACTGGCGGTGTCCGAACTGCCGCTACAGCGAGTTCGTGCTGGACGGATCGTACGGGTCCGGGTTCGATATGCCGGACAAGAACTGCCCGCATTGTGGGACGCAGATGATCGTAGACGGGCATGACATTCCGTTCGAGACCTTCCTCGGTTTCCACGGCGAAAAGGCGCCGGATATCGACTTGAACTTCTCCGGCGACGTGCAGTCCGCGGCGCATAAGTACACCGAAGTGCTGTTCGGAGCGGAGAACATCTTCCGGGCGGGCACGGTTGGCACCCTGCAATCGAAAACCTGCTTTGGGTTCGTCAAGCATTACCTTGAGGACGCGGGCAAGGACCTGACCCGGGCCGAACAGGAACGACTCATCTGCGGCTGTCTTGGGGTGAAGCGCACGACCGGCCAACACCCGGGCGGAATCGTTGTCATCCCGAAGGACCACGAAATTTACGACTTCACGCCGGTGCAGTATCCGGCGGACAAGGCGGAATCCGGGGTCATCACCACTCACTTTGCCTTTGATTACCTGCATGATACGCTGCTCAAGCTTGACATTCTCGGACACGATGTGCCGACGTTCTACCGGGTGCTCGAGGAGTACACCGGAAAGTCGGTCATGGCACTGCCGATGAATGACCCGGACGTGTATGAGCTCTTTAAGTCCACGTCTCCGCTGGGGATCCAGCCGTCGGACATCGACTGCCCGCTCGGCACGCTCGGTTTGCCGGAATTCGGCACGAGTTACGCCATTCAGATGATTCTTGATGCGAAGCCGCAGAACTTTTCGGACCTCTTACAGATCTCCGGACTTTCCCACGGCACGGGCATCTGGCTCGGCAACGGCAAGGAACTGATTGCCAACGGGACCTGCACCATCCACGAGATCATCGGGACCCGGGACAGCATTATGCTTTACCTCATCCAGAAGGGGCTGGAGCCCTCGGTCGCGTTCGAAGCGATGGAGCGAACCCGCAAGGGAAAGGGGCTCACGCCCGAACTGATCGACGCGATGCGGAAGTGCGGGGTGCCGGACTGGTACATCGAGTCCTGCCAGAAGATCAAGTATATGTACCCGAAAGCGCACGCCGCCGCTTACGTTATCGCCGCCCTGCGGATCGGATGGTTCAAGATCAACTACCCGGTCGAGTTCTACGCGACCTACTTTACGGTCAAGTCAGACACGTTCGACGGGGCGCTGGTCATGCAAGGCCTGCCCGCGATCAAGGCGCGGCTGCGTGAACTCGGTCAGAGTCAGAATATCACGCAGAAGGACGAGGATATGATGGCCATCCTCAACCTCGTCGCCGAAATGTATGCGCGGAAGGTGGAATTCCTGCCGGTGCGAGTGTTTCGTTCGGACGCGAAGCGGTTTTTGCCGGAGAACGGGAAGGTGCGTCTGCCGTTTTCGTCTCTCGCGGGCGTTGGCACGAGCGCGGCGGAGCACATCTGTGACGCGCTCTCCACAGGACGCGCCACGACGGTCGAGGAACTTGAAACGGAGCCGGGCGTCGGCCGGAATGTTGTCGAACTGCTGCGTCAGCACGGTTGTCTCGAGGGGCTACCGGAATCCAACCAATTGACCTTGTTTTAGGAAGGGAATCCCCATGGCGCTGATCGATTTTCACCTGCACACGCACATTTCGTTCGACTGCGATCCGACGTCGACGCTCACAGGCGTCTGCGAATCCGCCCTGCGCGTCGGGATCGGCGCCCTCGCGCTGACCAATCACTACGAGTTAGACGGCGTGCTCGCCGGGCACATGCAGCCGCCGGACCATGCGCGGGAGGAGCGGGAGCTGCTTGAAGCGCGGGAAACCTTTGCCGGGAGACTGGAACTTCTTCGGGGAATTGAGCTCGGACAGCCCTATGCGTCACTCGAGGAGACCGAACGTCTGCTCGCCGCGCGTCCCTACGACGTGGTGCTCGGTTCGGTGCACCACCTGTCCAACGGGGTGGACTTCTACGACGTGCGGCACGCAAACCTGTCGGATGTGGCGCTGCGCGCGATGTGGGAGGATTACCTGTCGCTGCTGTACACCGTCGCGTCAAAGACGCCGGTAGACGTGCAGACGCATATCTGCTACCCGCTGCGGTATCTGCCGGTCGAAAAGCGGCAGGCAATCACCGGGCTGCCCGGAAACGAGCGGGAGCAGTTCTCCCCGATTTTTCGTAAGCTCGCGGAGCGCGGACTGGCACTGGAGATTAACACGGCTGCCCTGCGCAGCCCCGCGGCGCAGCTGCCGGTTCCGGACCCGGGTCTGGAACTGTTGAAACTCTACCGCGAGCAGGGCGGAGAATTCCTGACTCTCGGCAGTGACGCGCACGTCCCGGGAGACGTGGGGACCGGGCTGCGGGAAGGCGCGCGGCTGGCCGGGGAGGCCGGCTTCCGCTACCTGACCGTGTTCCGCGAACGAAAGTCGCATCCTATTCTAATTTCGGAGGTACTGTCATGAGCGATAAGAACACCATTCTTTCCTATTTGGAAAACGACGCCCATCTCGACGCCCCGACCCTCGCGGTCATGCTTGGGCGCACGGAGGAGGACGTTGCGAAGGAGATTTCCGCCTGCGAAGCGGATGGAACGATCCTTTCCTACAAAACCATCGTCAATTGGGAAAAGACCGACCGGCGCATGGTCCGCGCTTTCATCGAGCTAAAGACCATCCCGCAGCGGGACAAGGGTTTCGGCGCCGTCGCGGAGCGCATTGCGCAGTATCCGCAGGTCAAGAGCGTATTTTTGATGTCCGGCGGGTTCGATCTGGCACTGTTTGTGGAGGGGGAGAGCATGCGGGACGTGGCGCTTTTCGTTGCGGAAAAGCTCGCGACGATGGAGGGCGTGACCTCCACGGCGACCCATTTTGTTTTGCAGACCTACAAGGACAACGACGTGGTTTTCCAGCCTTGCAATACTGACCAGAGAGGAAACAGTTGGTAATGTTTGATCCTACGACACGACTCAACCGGCAGATCGTCGATATTCGCCCGTCCGGCATCCGAAAGTTCTTCGACGTACTCGACGAGATGAAGGACGTCATCTCCCTGACCGTTGGGCAACCGGATTTCGTCACCCCTTGGCACATCCGCGACGCGGGCATCCGCTCGCTAGAGGAGGGGAAAACCTATTACACGTCCAACAATGGGCTTCTCGAGATGCGCGAACAGATCGCTGCCTATCAAAAACGTCGATTCTCTCTGGAATATGACCCAAAGACCGAAATTATCGTTACCGTCGGGGGAAGCGAGGCAATTGACCTCGCGATCCGCGCGACGGTGAATCCGGGTGACGAGGTGCTGGTGCCGGAGCCCTGCTTCGTGTGCTATGCGCCGCTCGTTTCGCTCGCGGGCGGGACGCCTATTCCCATCCCGCTCCGGCAGGAGAACGGCTTCAAGTTGACGGCGGAGGAACTTCGCGCGGGCATCACCCCGCGCACGAAGGCGCTTGTGCTGGCGTTCCCGAACAACCCGACCGGAGCGTGCATGACCGCCGATGAGCTTTCATCGCTTGCCGGGCTGCTGCGGGAGACGGATGTGCTGATTTATTCGGACGAAATTTACGCCGAGCTGACTTACGACTTCCGCCATACGTCCATTGCCTCCCTGCCGGGGATGCGGGAACGCACGGTGGTTGTCGGCGGGTTCTCCAAGGCGTACGCCATGACCGGCTGGCGATTGGGCTATACGCTTGCCCCGGCGTGGGTCACGAAGCAAATAGCGAAGATCCACCAGTATAGCATCATGTGCGCTCCGACGACCAGCCAGTACGCGGCCATCGAAGCGCTGCGGAATGGCGACGATGATATCGAGCGGATGAAAGCGGAGTACCGTGCCCGTCGAAACCTGATCGTCGATCGACTGCGGGGCATCGGACTATCCTGCTTCCTGCCGGAGGGGGCGTTTTACGTGTTCCCGTACATCGGCGGATTCGGGCTTTCAAGCGAGGAATTTTGTGAAAAGCTGCTGTATGAGAAGCACGTCGCGATTGTCCCGGGCGGGGCGTTTGGCTCGAGCGGGGAGGGCTTTGCCAGATTGTCCTACGCGTATTCCGTCCGGCACATCGAGCAGGCGGTCGCCCGCATTGGCGAGTTCCTGCAAACGCTGTGAGCGGGCGGGTGCTGCGTGCGTCCGCGTACGCGAAGATCAATCTGTCCCTCGCCGTAACCGGTGTGCGCGGGGACGGGATGCACACCCTGCGGACAGTCATGCAGACGATCTCGCTGTGTGATACCGTCGTTTCGGAGCGGACGGACGGGCTGTCCTTTTCCTGCTCGGAGCCGTCGCTCGCGGGGGAAAGCAACCTCTGCGTCCGGGCGGCGAGGGCGTTTTTCGGCGCGGCGGGGCTTGCGCCGGGGGTTGCCCTCCGGTTGGAGAAGCGCGTTCCGTCTGGCGCGGGGCTGGGCGGCGGCAGCGCGGACGCGGCGGCGGTGCTGCGGCTGCTGAACCGTCTATACGACGACCCGCTACCGGGGGAAGCGCTCTATCCGCTCGCGGCGGGACTGGGCGCGGACGTACCGTTCTGCCTGCGCGGCGGAAAATGTCTGTGTACTGGCATCGGTGAGGAACTGACCCCCCTGCCGGACGGCGACGTGCTGCACCTCGTCGTCGCGAAGGGGAGCGGCGGCCTATCGACAGCGGAGATGTACCGCCGCTTGGACGAAACTCCGGCTGCCGCCGATGTGCTTAACCAGTTCGAGCCGGTTGCGGAAGCGCTGCTCCCGGAAATTCGCACGGTGCGGGAAATGCTGGTCGCCGTCGGGGGCGAGGGCGTGCGGATGACCGGCAGCGGGAGCGCCCTGTTCGCGTTTTTTCCGACCGAAGATATGGCGGAAACCGCCGCGGAAACGCTGCGGGCGGGCGGGGTTCAGTTCGCCGAGGCCTGCCGAACGGTTTCCCGCGCGGAGGGAATGGAAAATCTTTCCGTTTTCGATTGAAACGGGGAAATGCCTGTCCATACTCCTTTTGAAATGAGCAAAAAGGAGCATGGAACATGGAAGAGCAACATACATGGAAACTATGGGAGCGGGCGGTATGCGCGGTATGCGCGTCGGCGGTGCTGCTGTTCGCGGTGGATCTGGCGATCCCGGCGAAGGAGGCGGACATTTACGACACGGTCATCCGCCTGCACATCCTCGCCCAATCGGACGGCGAGGAGGATCAGGCCGTCAAACTGCTGGTGCGGGACGCGATCCTTGCGGAGTGCGGCGATCTGTTCTCGGAAACCGAAACCACCGAGGAGGCGCTCGCGCAGCTTGACGAAGCCGCCGGGCGAATGGAGGAGATTGCCAACCGCGTGCTTGAGGAGCAGGGGGTCCCTTACCGGGCGAAAGCGGTGTTCGGCAAAGAGCAGTACCCCACGCGGGAATATGACGGAGCGGTGTTCCCCGCCGGAGAGTACCGTTCGCTGCGGATTTTGCTCGGGGACGGCGAGGGACAGAACTGGTGGTGCTGCCTGTTCCCGCCGCTGTGCATGTCCGCCGCAAGCGCTGAGAACAGCTTGGATTCCGTCGGGCTTGACACGTCCTCCGGCAAGGTATTTACCAACAAGACTTATCGCTTCCGTTTGAAGCTATTGGAGTGGTTTTCATGCTTTACCTGATGACCGGCCCCGCGGGAAGCGGCAAAACCGAACGGCTGTACGACGAGCTGGAGCAGGCGTACCGGGAAGGGATCCCCTGCGTGTGGATCGCCCCGGAGCAGCAGTCCGTGCAGGCGGAACGGGAAATTCTGTCCCGTTTGGGGGACGGGTGCAACCTTTCGGTGGAAATCCTGAATTTTGAACGACTGCCCGAGCGCGTCGCGCGCGTCTACGGGGATCTCGCTGTGACCTACCCGGATAGGGGCGCTCTCTGCGCCCTTTTGTCCGTTTTGGCGTTTGAACACAAAAGTGAGCTGCGGGAGTACGCCGCCTGCGCGGAGGACGGGGAGTTTATCGACGGACTGTTCGGTCTGTTCAGCCGCCTGCGCTCGGAACAGATCCGTCCGGGGGACCTGCGGCAGGCGCTGGACAGCGGTCGGCTGAAAAGCCCGCATCTGCGCGCGAAGGTGTCGGACGTCGCGTTGCTTTATACGGCCTATGACGCGTATTTTGACGAAACCCGCCGCGACCCCCGCGACGCGCTGAGCGTGCTGGCCGAGCAATTACCGGAAAAGCCGTTCTTCGCCGGGAAGCTGGTGTTCGTGGACGGGTACTACACCTTTACCGGGCAGGAGTACGCGGTTTTAGCGCAGATTTTACGGCAGGCGAAGGCGGTCTACTGCACTGCCGTGTACGACGGGCGGGAAGTCTTTGCAGGAAACGAAGCCTGCGCGAAGCGGCTGATGCGCCTTGCGGGGAGCTATCAGGAGATCCCGGTCGGCCCGTACCGTCGGAGTGACCGGGAGGAACTGCGGTTCTTAGAGCAAAAGCTCTGGTCGGAGGATTCGCCGGAATTTGACGGGGAACCGGAGGCGATCCGGCTGGTGCAGGCGGAGAACTTGTTCGGCGAAGCGGAGGCGGTCGCATCCGAGATCCTGCGTCTTGCGCGGGCGGGGTACCGTTATCGGGAGATCACCGTGCTGGCCCGGGGAGTGGACGCTTACGCCGGGGTACTCGACGCGGTGCTGCGGCAGAACCATATTTCGTTTTTCTTTGCGGAAAAGGACGAGCTACTGTCCCACCCGCTGCTGTCCTTCGTCAGCGCAACGATGGAGCTGGTCACGACGAATTTTGCGCCGCACGCGGTGCGGCGGTACATCAAGAGCGGCTACGCGGGGGGATTGGTTGATGCGGAGAACGGCGACCTACTGCTGCGGTACGCAGAAAGCTGGAACCTGCGCGGGAAAGCGTGGTATGGCGAGGAACAGTGGGAACGCAACCCGGACGGCTATTGCGAAGGGGAACTGACCGGGGAGCAGGCCGCCCTGCTTGCGGCGGTCAACGACGCGCGGGAAGCGCTGGCACCCGCTTGGCGGGATCTGGTCGAAGCGCTACGGAAAAAGCCGCTCTGCGGGCGGGACATCCTGCAAGCGGTCTACGCTCACCTTGAACGGGTCGGCGCGCCGGCGCTGTACGTGGAAAAGGTCAACGCACGATTAAGATGCGGCGAATGGGAGCGGGCGGAGAAGGAAAGCCAGCTCTGGTCGCTGCTGACCGGGATCTTCGAGCGGATCGACGAGGTCTGCGGGGAAAAACCGATGACGGTCCGGCGGATGCTTTCCTTATTTACGTTGACCGTACGGCAGTACAGTCTCGGGTCGATCCCGCCGTCGCAGGATTCGGTGACGGTCGGGGAAGCGGCCCTGCTGCGGACGGACCGCGCCCGGGCGGTCATCGTGATGGGCTGCGGGGACGGAGTGTTCCCGGCGACCCCGGGCGACGACCCGTTGTTCGGCGACGCGGAAGCGGCGGAGCTGGAGACGGCGGGACTTTCGGTGGTCGAACCCAGGCTTTCCCGTCTGCGTGCGGAGCGGTTCTACTTCTATTCGGCGGTCGCCGCCCCGTCCGAGCAGCTGGTACTGACCTATCCCGCGTCGACGCTGAAGGGGGAAACGCTTCGACCGTCCCCTGCCATTCTGCGCATCCGCGCGCTTTTTCCGCGCCTGCGCACGCGGCTATACACTGGCGTCGGAGCGCAGGCATTGTTTTCGGCGGAAAACGCGTCGGCGGTGTTCTACGCGCTGCCTGCCGGAAAGGATCGGGAGGCATTGCGCGGACTGCTCGCCGAAAAGGGAATCGAACTGCCCCCCGCGCGTCCGGCGATTGCCGATCCGATCGCCCGTATCGCTTTTGGAGAGCAGACCCTGCGCCTCTCGCCGAGCGCGCTCGAGCGCTATCGCTACTGCCCGTTCTCCTACTTCGGGCGGTATTTGTTGAAGCTCAAGGAATTGCGCAAGAACAGATTTGACACGGTGACGGCGGGGACGTTCGTCCATCGAATTCTCGAGCGCTTCCTCGAGCGCCACACGGAGAACGGCCGCTTTGTTCCGCCCGCGTCCGAACAGGAGCTGGACCGGGAAACGGACGAATTATTCCGCGAACAGCTCGACGCGATTGACGCCGCAAACGGCACAAACGGGCGCTTCCGGCTCGTTTGCCGAAATCTGCGCAAGACCCTGCGGCTGCTGCTCGGAAACCTGACCGGGGAGCTTGTGGGCAGCCGGTTCCTGCCGGCGGGGTTCGAGGTGGGCTTCGGCGTCGACCCGGATGGGCTTCCGGCGCTGGAATTGCCGTGTGGCGGCGGAAAGACCGTCGCGCTGCGCGGGGTGATCGACCGTGTGGACGTGTACGAGCGGGACGGGGTACGGTATGCGCGGGTAGTGGATTACAAGACCTATAAAAAAGCGCTCAACCTCAATTACGTGCGGGAGTACGGACTCGACGAGCAGATGCTGCTGTACCTGTTCGCCTACTGTCGTGTGTCGTCGGACGGGCGGGGGAAGGTGCTGCCGGCGGGAGTTCTGTACCACCCGGCGGTCCTCCCGGTCGTCAAAACAAAGGGGAACGAGAGTGACGACGAGATCCGTAAGCAGGTGGAGAAAGGGCTTCGGCAGACCGGTCTGCTCCTCGAGGATGCGGAGATCGTGCGGGCGATGGATGAGAGCGAAAGCGGGCGGTACATCCCGGTGACGCCTGAAGCGGACGGAACGGTCAAGCATACCGCTTCGACCCTCCCGGCAAACGAGTTCGACGGACTCGGGAAACTGCTCGAGTCACAGTTGCTTGATACGGCGGGGGACATCTTCGACGGGCGGATGGACGTCTGCCCGATCTCGCCGGACGACAAGCACAGTGCCTGCACCTACTGCAAACTGCGGCCCGCCTGCCGGCGAGGCCGAACGGATCTGAATACGGAGGAGGAATGAACGGATGCCGGAGTGGACCACATCCCAGCGGGAAGCGATTGATTCGCGGAATCTGACCCTGCTGGTCTCCGCCGGGGCGGGGAGCGGGAAGACGACCGTGCTGACCCAGCGCATCATCGAGCGAATCGAGCGCGGGGACTCGGTTATGGATTTCCTGATCGTGACTTTTACGAACGCCTCCGCCGCGGACTTGAAGGAGAAACTCTATCAGGCGGTCAGCCGTCTTGCGGCGGAGCACCCGCAGGACCGGCGCTACCGTGCGCAGCTGTACCTGTTGCCGAGCGCGCGGGTCTGCACAATCGACGCGTTCTGCAACGAGATGGTGCGGGCAAATTTCCAATCTCTTGGGCTTTCCCCGAAGTTCCGCCAAGCGGACGAAAAGGAGGCCCGCCTGCTCGCGCTCGAAGCGCTTGAAGACGCCGCCGACGCGTTCAGCGAGCAGGATCCGGCTTCGTATGCCCTGTTGTCCGACACGTTTTCGGACGGGAAGGGGGACGACGGGCTGCTCAAAAACCTGCTCGACTTCTACGATCGACTGCGGGCGTTCGACGACCCGTTCGGCTGGCTTGAAGAGAAGGGAAGGACTCTGCTCGCCGACGCAAAACTGCTTTCCGGCGGGGGGGAGCTGTTTGACACCGCCGTCGGACGCTCCCTGCGGGGGATGCTTTCGGACCGCCTGTCGGCGCTCGCGGATGAGGCGGACGAACTGTGCATTTACCTTGCGGGGGTGGACGGCTCGGCAAATAGGAAGGCGGCGAATTACCTGCAGGCGCAGACCCGTTTGCTCTACGACGCGGTCAAGCGGTCATACGCGCTCTTTTCGGAGGCCGCGAGGGCATTCCGTCCCAAAGATGTGCCGTCTATGCGGGGCGGAAAACTTTCCGCTGAGGACCGGGAACGGTATAAAACGGCCCGCTCCAACCTGAGCAACGATTTGGACAGCCTGCTCGAACCGTGTCGTTTCTCCCCGGCAGACGCGGCTTCTCAGTTCGAACGGACCGGGAAGGTGGTGTTCGCGATGCTTGACTTTCTGCGGTCGTTCGACGGGCGCTACGCGGCGCTCAAGCGGGAGCGCGGGGTCATTGACTTCGCGGACGCCCCGCATTTTCTGCTGCAATTGCTCGAAAAGGACGGGCGGCCGACCCCGTTCTGCCTCGCCATGCGCCGGCAGATCCGGGAAATTTACATCGACGAATACCAGGACGTTTCCCCGTTGCAGGACCGGCTTTTCTCCCTGCTTTCGGACGGGACAAACCGCTTTATGGTTGGGGATGTCAAGCAGTCCATCTACCGCTTCCGTAACGCTTACCCGGACATCTTTCTGGGCTACAAGGATCGCTTTGCGGATTACGAAAAGGTGAAGGACGATCCGGACGCGAAGGAAGCGCGGGTGTTCCTGCGAGAGAATTTCCGTTGCGGGAGGCAGGTCCTCCGGTTCGTCAACATGCTCTTTCGCGTCACGACCGTCGGAACCGTGTACGAGCGGGAGTACCGGGGGGAGGAGTTGGTTTTCGCCAAGAAGACGAACGCCGCGCAGCACCCTGTGACCGTTGCCGTCGCCCCATACGAAAAGGACATCTCCCTCGCGCGGGAGCGGGAGGCGGGATTCATCGCCGATGAGATCTGCCGCCTTGTTGAAACCGAACAGCGGGAGACTCCGGACGGACCGGCTCCTTATCGCTATCGGGACATCGCGCTGCTCTTTCGCAAGGCGCGGGGGTATACGGCGGTCTACGAGAAGGCCCTGCGGGAGCGGGGAATCCCCTACCGGGTCACGGCGGAGGGTTCCTTCTTCGACCGCCCGGAGATCCTGCTGACCGTCGCGATGCTGCGGACCATCGACGACCCGACAGACGACATTTCGCTCTTCTCCATGCTGCGCAGTCCGGCGGGCGGGTTTTCCGCTGGGGAAGTCTATGAGATTCGCTGCGCGACGCGAGAGCCGGGACCACTGTATCGCGCTTTGCGCCGCGCGGCGGAGGGCGGTGAAACGTTGCCGGAAGGGCTCGCCGAAAAGTGCGCAAAATTCCTTTCCGAGCTCGACCGGATGCGCCTGTCGGCGGAGGGGATGCCCTGCCACGCCTTCCTTTGGGAACTGTATACGCGGTACGGCCTGCTGTCTCTTTGCAGTCGGCGGGAACGGAACGGGCTGATGCTGCTGTTTGATTTTGCCCGCAGGTTCGAGATCGGAGGGTACAAGGGACTTTCCGGGTTCCTTTCCTACCTGCGCGCGTCGGAGGAACGGGAGATCGACCCGCCGGGCGCGGAGGAATGCGGCGACGAGGACTGCGTCCTGCTGACATCGATTCACAAGTCGAAGGGACTTGAGTACGAGGCGGTGTTCCTGTGCGACTGCGACCGAGATCTGTTCGGCAAGAAGAAGCCGTACACGCTGCTTCGAAAGGACGGGGTATTCTTCCGGCTGTGGGATATGGACCGCCTGACCGTGCAGGACACTCTGCTTAGTGGCTATGCGGCAATGGCGGAACGGGAAGCGGCATACGGTGAGGAACTGCGCAAGCTGTATGTTGCCTGTACCCGCGCGCGGGAACGGCTGTACCTGACCGGAAAATGCACAAAAAAGGACCTCGACGGCGGGGCCTTTCACCGCCGCTCCCCGCGCAGCGTACTCGATATTGCGATGAACGCGGTGCTATCCGAAGAGGAGCCGGACTGTCGGGTCTTCCGGGTACTCTCCGAATCGGCCGGGCCGGCGGAGGATCCGGCCGAACCCGCGGGGGTCCCGACGGAGCCGTCCTTCCTCACTCCGGAGGCGATCGAGGCGGTGCGGTTTTCCTACTCGTTCCGCGGCAGCATGCTTCCAGCGAAGGTTTCGGTCTCCGCGCTCAAGGAGGGAACTTTCCGGCGGGGCGCCGTCGTGGAGTATCGCGCGTCGTCGCTGCTGCGCGCGCCGTCTTTCTGCGGCGAGCCGGTCACCCATGGCACAGCGGCAGAGACGGGGACGGCCAACCATGTGTTCATGCAGTTTTGCCGCTGGGAAAATGTGGAACGAAACGGTGTGCACACCGAGGTGGAACGCCTGCGGGAAAGTCGGATGCTGAACGAGGAGCAGCTTTCCCTGCTCGACGAAAACGGGCTTGAGCAGTTCTTCCGCAGCAGCTTGTATGCCCGGATGCGCGCGAGCAGCGCGGTCTACCGCGAGCAGCGCTTCTCCGTCCGCGCACCCGCGACGCTGCTTGGCGGGGACGAGGGGGAGGACGTGCTGCTGCAAGGGGTCATCGACTGCTTCTTTGCCGAAAAGGACGGCAGCATGACCGTCGTCGATTACAAGACCGACCGCATTTCGGACGGCGCGCTGTTGCGAAAGAAGCACGCTTTGCAGCTGGAATGCTATCGCATGGCGGTCGAACGGATGACCGGGCGGCCGGTGCGGGAGACCCTGCTGTGGTCGTTCTACCTCAACCGGGAAATATAATAAAGAAAACAAAACGTCCCCCGGCACGGGAAAACTGACCCGCCCCCTGTCAAGTAGACAGAGAAAAAAACAAAAATATTCAGTTTGAAT
>CAZHBX010000021.1:0-29388 GCA_964530795.1 uncultured Ruminococcus sp.
AAGGGCCTTTTTTTGAATCCGCGGCTTAGCGAGACAGACCTAACGCGCCTTGATTTATGGAATTGCGCGGACTCGGTCACGGTGAGAAATTCGAAGATTTCCGGGGCGGGAACAGGCATTGCGCAGGCGTGGCTTTCCAACACCAACCTTAACAGTTAAAGATTCGGAGATCAACGCGGTGTATCCGATTTCTGTCGGTTCCGAGCCGTATCTAACCGTCAGAAACAGCGCACTGACCGGCTGGAGAACCTTTCTCAGCAGAGATGGAGGAACTGCGACGTTTGAGAATGTGACTTTCAGAAATAAAGAGGGTTCGACCACGGGCTGGCCTTACTTCCCAAATGCCGGTAACAGCCTCAGGTTGAATAACGGTAATGTCGTGGCCTGCGAAAACTGCACCTTTGAAAAAGGTTTCTGGATTACCGCGGAGGGCAAACAGGCCGCCGTCAATCGAAACAGCTGCACGACAGACGGCGCGGACGTCACCGCAGAGAACGCACGAACCCTTTTGGGCGATGATATGAAGCATTTGCTTTTCAAAGGGGAGATCCTAAGGACAACGACAAGCTCACCGTGAAGGTCAACGGCGCGGACGTAATCACTCCCAAGTCGTAACCGCTCTCCTTCGACGATCAGGAAATGTTGGACGCCGCACTGGCGGAAAGGACGCCGTCCCTTTCCCGACGAACTCTTTTTTCATACAGACACCTCGTAACCGTTCCCAAACATGGCCTTAAAAAATCAGCCCGCCGGGGAGATTTTTCTCCCCGGCAGACTGAAACGGACGATTTTTGCTTCAAATCAATAGAACGTCGCAACGACGGGGTCGGGCGCGGTCGCGTCCTCCACGTCAATCGCCGTCAGCACCGGGCCGCGGGCGTCGTACAGCTTGTGGTAGGCGATCTGAATCTTCGCCGTGATGGTGACCCAGTCGCGGGTCCTAAGCTTTTTCTTTTGCCAGCCCGTGCAGACCACCCCACGGTAGGTGATGTCTGCCGCACAACAGGTCATCACGTGCCGCCCGACGGCAAACGCCTCGTCGCGGCCGCCGCTTCTGGCAACCATGCCCTTGAAACGGACGGTCTTCCCGTCGTACTTCTCCATCTCCTCAGAAATGTCGCGGTACCACTCCGCATAATCCTTGTCCTGAATCTCGATGATAGGGGCGTCGATGTCAAACGGGAGCGGGTCCTCAATTTCGTCGTACTGGATCCGACCGTCCGTGTACTCATAGGCGATGGACGCCCCGCGGCTGATCGCGCGAACCAGCTGGTGCAGCTCCATCACGTCCTGCTGTTCCGGCACCCGGTTAAAGATGACAATCTCGCAGCTTTGCAGTTTATCCACCATCTGCGTGCGCATATTGGTGTTATAGGACTTGACCGTCGTCGCATCGACGAACAGCATCTCCTGATAGACCGCCCAATTCTCCGGCAAGCTGCGATAGAACAGGTCGAGCATCCACATCCCGTTGTATTCAACAAGGACCATATTCGGGGAGTGCTTCTTTTCATACGAGAGAAAGAGAGAAACGGACAGATCCCCCGGGTCCTCGACCGTTTCGATTTCGACGTTCGGGTAGGCAAACCCGCTCGGGTCGTATTCTTCGATGCCCTCCTCGCAGCAAATCAGCAGGATCTTTTCACCGGTGTTGAATTCCTTATCCGCCAGCGTCTCCTGAATGGTCTTGGTTTTGCCCGCCTCCAAAAAGCCGGTGAACAGATAAACGGGAATTTCCATGTTTATTAAACCATACCTTTCACTTTCACTTGGGACGGTTTTCCGTCAAGACGCTTCGAGTTCGGCCTTAATCCACCCCAAACAGCTGCGCGAGCTTTTCCTGCTTCAGGTCCGAACCGATGACGCACAACCGACCCGTCACATCCGCACCGCCGGTGCGCACGTCCGGCTCGCCTGGGACGTAGTCGAAGTGCAGCCACGTGCCATCTTTCGCCGGGAGAATCCCCTTCGCGCGAATCACCGATCCGTATTCGGTTTCCCGTATCAATTCGCCGAGCATCTGCCCGAGCTCCTCGCGGGTATACTTGCGAGCGGTTTCCACGCCCCAACTGACGAAAATTTCGTCAGCATCGTGATGATCGTGGCCGCAGCTGCAATGACCGTGCTCATCGACGATGTGCTCCTCGTGGTCGTGGCCATGATGATCGTGATCATGATGATGCTCGTGCTCGTCGTGGGCGGTTTCCTCCGCGAGCAGTTCCAACGCGTGAGCGACCGTGTTGCGGCGCTCCATCGCGTCGAGCAGCTGCGCGCCGGTCAGCTGGTTCCAAGGCGTCGTCACAAGCGGAGCGTCCGCGTTGCGCGAACGAAGCAGCTCGACGCACTTCGCCAGTTTTTCCTCGGATAGCCCGTCGGTATGACTGAGCACGATCGCTCCCGCGTGCTCGACCTGGTCGTTAAAAAACTCCCCGAAGTTCCGCATATACATCTTGCAGCGGTTCGCGTCGACGACGGTCGTAAAGCTGTTGAGTACCGCGTCCTCGGTCTGCACGCTGCGAACCGCACGAATGACGTCGCTGAGCTTGCCGACGCCGGACGGCTCGATCAGGATGCGGTCGGGATGGAATTGCGTGAGCACCTTGCCGAGCGCCGCGGAGAAATCACCAACCAGACTGCAGCAAATACAGCCGGAGTTCATCTCAGTCACCTCGATGTCCGCGTCGCGCAGGAATGCGCCGTCCACACCGATTTCGCCGAATTCGTTCTCGATCAGCACCAGCTTTTGCCCCGCATATGCTTCGTTGATGAGCTTGCGGATGAGGGTGGTCTTCCCGGCACCGAGGAACCCAGAGAAAATGTCAATCTTCGTCATAACATACACTTCTTTCCGTATTGAGCGGCACACGCCCCGCCCCGCAGAGCGTGCACCCCATCCTTACCTTTTATTATACCGCGCTTTTTTAGAAAAGTCAAGATTGAATCTCGAAATCTCTGGGAAATCCTTTGCGGCAAATCTACCATGATAAAGGATTTCTCGATGCGTTCCTATCTTTTTCCCAAATTTCTTCGTTGCACTTTATATTATATTGTCTAAGAATAAAAGCGCGTCCTTCCGTTCTTCTATTCACTCGCCTTGAGCGAATCTACCATGCTCACCTTGCGCACGACCGGAAACGACAGCAGGCTGACAAGCATTGAAAACAGCAGCGTCAGCGAGAACGCGATGACATAGCTCATCGCCCCAATGTCCCGCCCGAACATGACGATGTCCAGTTCCACCGTGCGGATGACGAACGCATGCAGCAGGATCCCGAGCAGAAGCCCCACGACGTCGCCAAGCACCGTCAGAAGGAACGTTTCCCGGAACACATACGAGAATACCTCCGGCTCATAAAAGCCCAGCACCTTGATCGTAGCAAGTTCCCGGCGGCGTTCGCAGATGTTGATGTTGTTGAGGTTATACAACACGATGACCGCCAGCGCCCCCGCCGAGAAAATCAGCACGTAGACGACGAAGTTGAGCTTTTCGACCATCCGCGAGAAGGTCTCGCGCAATTCCCCGGAAAATTGCAGGAAAGCGACGCTTTCGCTCTCGTACAGCCGCTTCGCGACCGTCTCGCGCACCTCCTCCGTGTCCTCGTTCAGCTTGACGAGCATACTCGATGGAGTCGGTTCCCCCGCGAACAGCTCGCGGTACTGCGAGGGGGACAGGCAGGCGTAATTGAGAATGTAATTCTCGAACACCCCGCCGACGCGGACGGTCACTTCTTCGCCGTCCTCCCGCCGAAGCGTCACCTCATCCCCCGCCGAAAGCCCGAGCATCTGCGCCGCCTTGTCCGAAAGCAACAGCCCGTCCTCCTGCGAGAGCGGCTTGCCGCCCCGCGTGTGCAGGGAGAGATACTCCCCGATCCGTTCCTCGTCGAGCGGTACATAAAGCGTCACATCCTCGATCTCGTCCTCGTCGGTTCCCAGCGACAGCGATTCCGCATATATCGGCAGCACCCCGGTCACGAGTTCGTCCTCCGCAAAGGCACGCAGCGCCGGATCGTCCTCCCAGACCGCCCCGTCCTTGAGCGAAACGGTCAGTTCGTAGGTCTGCACGCGGTCAAACTGCCGGTCGATGATGCAGCCGATGGAATTCTGCAATCCGAACCCGGTCAGAAGCAAGGCCGTGCAGCCCGCCACACCGACTACCGTCATCAGCAGTCGCTTCTTGTACCGGAACAGATTGCGAAACGACACCTTGCGGTGAAAGGACAGCCGCTTCCAGAAGAAGGTTACCCGCTCGAGAAAAATCCGTTTCCCGGCGGCCGGCGCACGCGGGCGCATGAGCGAGGCCGGGGTTTCCCGCAGCGAAGTCCGGCAAACGAACCACGTCGCCAGCAGGATCCCACCGCAGACCGAGAGGAACGCCGCGAGCGCATACCCGAGCCGGAGGGACAATTTCAACTTCGGCAGAGCGAACATGATGCCGTAGGCCTTCCAGATGACGCTCGGGAACAGCCACGAGCCAATCAAAATCCCGAACAGCGACCCCGGCACGCAGGCGCACAGGCAGTAGCCGAGGTAGGACCACAGGATTTCCCGGTTCGTGTAGCCGAGCGCACCCAGCGTACCCGCCTGCGTGCGCTCCTCCTCGACCATGCGGGTCATAGTCGTCATCGCGACGAGCGCCGCGACTAGGCAAAAGAACACCGGGAATACCACGGAAATTGACCGGATCTTCTCCGAATTTGTCGAAAAACTGTTGAAACTTACGTTGTCCGCGCGGGTGAGCACCACCCAAGACGGAACCTCCAACGCTTCCGCGTCCGCCCTCGCCCGCTCGATCTCCTCCCGCGCGTCCGCAAGCTCCCGCTCGCCCTCGGTGCGGTTCTTGTCCAGCTCCGCCTGCGATTCCGCCAGCGCATCCTTTCGCGCGTCCAACTCCGCCCGCGCCTGCGCGATCTCAGCGGCGACCTTCGCCGGAAAATTTTCCTCCGCGCCGTACAGGAGAAGCAGTCCTTCGACCTGCGCCTGCAGTTCGCTTTCCGCTTCGTTCATCTGGTCCCGCGCAGTTTTTAACTGCTCCCCCGCCTCCGCGAGGCCGCTTTCCAGCGCATCCTCGGCGTCTTTCAGCTTGCCCTCCGCCTTCGCGATCTCATCGTCGTAGGTCTTGCGAAGCTCCGCGTAGCGCACGTCGGAACGCTCCTTCCCGAGCGCTTCCGCCTCGTCCTGCTTCTTGTCGAGCAGGTCGAGATATTCGTCGGAGAAGCAGTTATATTCCGCCGTATCCGTATACGTCACGACGAAATCGGTATACACCGAAAGATCGAACGCAGACGGCAAAAGGTACAGCACCGCGCTGATCTGCCCAGTGCCGACCGTGGTTTTCTCCCGTTCGATCGATAAGTACATCGGGCTTTCCGCCAGACCCACGACAGTGAACGTCTGTGGGACTAACCCGTCCGGAGCGTTCTCCGGAGAGACCGTAAACTTGTCCCCGACGGCATAGTCCGCGGCAAACGCACTCGGCAACTCCAACACACACTCGTCGGCGGTCTCCGGCATCCGCCCCTCCTTGAGCGCAAAACCGTTCACCCGCTCCTCCGCGGGCCCGGAAAAGCCCCAGAGCCGCGTCGTCAGGTCGTCACCGTTGGGGTCGCTCAGCACGAGGTCCATGCTGTACCCCGCCTGTACGCGATCGACGCCGGGTAAGGAGAGCACCGCCTCCCAGTCGTCGTCGGTCAGCCCCTCCGTGCCCTTGACGTCCAAATCCATGACCTGGTACTGCCGGTAATAGTCGTCCGCCGAATCCTGCATATCCGGGCAGGTCGAAAACAGTCCGACCAAGAACCCGCACCCGAGCGCCACGATCGCGAAGATCGAGAGGAACCGGGGCATCCCGCGCAGAACGGCGCGGAAAATCATCCGTCTGTAGTTGCGTTTCACGGCACGGCTCCTTTCACCACTCAATTTCGTCGACCGAAAGCGGGTGGTCCTGCATCCTTACGTCCGTCACGGTCCCGCTCCGCACGGTGATGACCCGGTCCGCCATCTTCGTGATGGCCTGATTGTGTGTGATGATAATGACGGTTTTGCCGGTAGAACGGCAGGTGTCCTGCAGCAGGCGCAGGATGGATTGCCCGGTGCGGGAATCGAGCGCCCCGGTCGGTTCGTCGCAGAGAAGGAGCTTCGGGTTTTTCGCAAGCGCACGGGCGATCGCGACCCGCTGCTGCTCCCCGCCGGAGAGCTGCGCCGGGAAGTTCGACATCCGGTCGCCCAGGCCGACCGCCCGCAGCGTCTCCGCCGCATCGAGATGATTCGGACAGATGTCGCACGCCAGTTCGACGTTTTCAAGCGCCGTCAGGTTCTGCATGAGGTTGTAGAATTGGAAAACGAAGCCGACGGAATGCCGACGATACTCCGTCAGCGCCTTCTTCCCACAGGCGCTGATTTCCTTCCCGTCTAAAAAAATTTTCCCGGAGGTGCAGCTGTCCATCCCGCCAAGCATATTTAACAGCGTGGTCTTTCCCGCTCCGCTCGGCCCGACGACGACGCAGAACTCCCCGCGACCGACCTCGAAGCTGACGCGATCCACCGCGCGGATCTCCGTTTCCCCCGCCTGATAGATTTTAGAGACCTCCTCGAACCGCACGAAGCCCCTGTCTTTTTCCGTCTGTCCACCCATTCGCTTTTCCTCCCATTATGTCGTTCTTTTTTCATTTTATTGCGAAAAGCAAGGGGTTGCAAGCACATATCGTAAAAAATTTGTAACATCGTGTCTATTTTTTCGAGAACAATTTTCCGCCGCCCTGCGTGAAAGCAGAAGCGGCGAACAAACCAGGCGATGGAACGGGTATATTTCTCACTTTGAAAATAAATATTCGACACGCAGCGGGAGAATCCCCACGATCGGCCCAGCAACGTCGTTATTGCAGAATGACCTGCTTCTCGCTGATCGCGTTCAGTACGAGCCGGTCTCCGAGGTCATACAACTCATAATACTGCGTTGTCGAGCGGTTGCTCTCCACGTCGTCCCGAAACGTGCCGTTATTTTCAAAAATTTTGTACTTTACCTCGAAGTAATACACCGGAACCTCCTGTCCCTCGTATTCCGCCGACGCGCGGGTCTGCGTCCGGTTGACCTCGATGTCGTAGAGCATCTGCATCGTAAACCGTTCCGACGGCTCGAACGTCCTGACGTAATACGGCGTCAGAAAGGAACGGTAGGCTTCGCAATCGCCGCGGATAATCGCATCGAAATAGTCGTGGAAGAATTCGGACGCGACCCCGAGGGATTGGTAGTTCTCCTCCGTGATCGTTTCGCCCGAACCGTATTCCAGGTAGCGCACCGACCGGTCCAGCCGCTGGTACGCCGGATCCTCGAAAATATTTCGGTCGTAATCCGCCTCGTAGAACCGGTCGCTCGAGAGGGATTCCGGGCGTTTGGGCGAATCTTGCAGCAGGAACCCCACCAGCCAGAGCACTCCGGAAAGTACGACAAGCGCAAGCAGCACGGCCCCGACGAGCAGGGCGACCCGTCTAAGCTTTCCGCGATCGGACAGGTCCTTCCATTTGGTTCGTTTCAAAGGCTTTCCCCCCTTTTTGATACCGAACAAGCAAGCGGGGCGAGGAATAATTCCCTCGCCCCGCGCGGAAAACGGTTTACGGATTCAAATACCGCCGCAGATTATCCGCGCCGATGCGAATCCCTTTGAGCGGATCCTCCATTCCTTCAAACTCAATCATTAGGTAACCATCGTAGCCCGCGCGCTGCAGCGCATGGATGCACTGGCGAACCGGAACGTTGCCGTGTCCGATGATTGCGCCGCGCAGGTAGTTGCAGGCACGGGACTGGAACCAGCCCTCGCCCGGCGCATCCTCCGCGCCCGAACGCTTGTGGAAATCCTTGGCGTGCGCATGGATCGCATAGGGAGCCATCACGCCGACCGCGTAAGCATTGTCCGCGTCCGCACAGGCAAAGTTGCCGATATCGACCAGAGCGCCGAAGTTCTCGTCGCCGACCTCGTTGATGAGCTTCTCGACGCGCTCAGGGTCCTGCGCAAAGAATCCGTGGTTCTCGATACAGGTCTTGATTCCGCGTGTCTTCGCGTATTCCGTGACCTCGCGATACGCCTTCGCCAGAATGGGCAGCACCGCGTCAAAGCTGCGGCGCGTCTTGACAGCCGGCGGGTAGCCGGGGGTTGCGTCGTGCCGCATACACTTCGCGCCCAGCGCGACAGCGACGTCGACCATGCGCTTGACACGCTCGACCTCTTTGCCGAGGTCGTTGTTGAGAAAGTCGGAACCGATACAGAAGCAAACCGCTTCCACGCCAACCTCCTTGCAGTAATCGCCCAATTCCCTGGCCTGCGCAAGATATTCCTCGTACGGGAGACCTTTCCCCCATGTGGAGTCTACAAAATCCACGCCTTCGCATCCGAATTCCTTTGCCTTGTCAATACATGCTTTGACCCCGAGCGTTTCGATATAATCGTGGAAGCTATACAGACTGACTCCGATTTTCATACCTGTTTCTCAAATTCCTTTCCGTTGTCTATGCTTCTTTTTTAGTCAAAGATAATCGTCGGCACCTTCGTCAGGTCGTTCAAACCGATGATGCCGCCGCCGTCACGGAGCGCGACGTTCTTCCAAGCATCCTTGTCGCCCTGATTGACAGAAATGGAGACGCCGATAACCGTGCCTTTTTCGCCCTTGATCGTTTCGCCCGTCTTGCCGCACTCGGAAAGCGGAATCGAAACCTCGTAAGTGGTCGTCTGGGCGCCATCGTCACGCTTGGAAACGTTCTTTCCGCCGAACTTGACCTTGCCGTCACTGACATACAGAGCGTTCGCGTCCGTACCCTTATCGGACACACCGAAGCCGTACTGACGGAAGATGTTATCGGTCGCGGACTGGGCGGACATGCCGGTGCCGGACCCATAGTTCCAGTAGTTATTGTCCATGAAATACTCATCAGTCGGAGAGAGCGACAGGACGTTGACCTGAATCGAATCGTAGCGCCACAGGCTGCCAAGCTGATCCTCCGGCAGGTAGTGGTTCGGGGAGTCGACAACCACGCCGATATAGAGGTTATCCTCGTCATAGGACATGTAAACCTTCGCGGTGACTTCAACGTTCAGCTTTGCGAATTGCTCATAGTTAGCAATGTCGGCACTCGGCTCGATCTCCCAGATTGGCTTGCCGTATTCGTCCTCGGTCACAGAGCCGTCAACTGCAATCTCCGCACTTTTGATGCGGGTGTCGAGCTCTTCCGTTGCGCGGAAGCCATGCGGGAACACAACCGTTTCCGGCTCGAGTTTCTTGATCGCATCCACCTTTTCCTGATAATCCTTGTGCGCTGCGATGACGAATCCGTCCTCCGGAATTTCAACATCATCCTTGTCGCTGTCGCCGACGGCGAGCGACTTGGTGAGCGTGTAGCCCCAGGTATCCGGGTTATACGTGAACACGAGGATATTGTAATCGTCGTAGCTGCCGTCGTCGCTGGCAATGGTTCCGCCGTACTCATAGTTGAAGCCGATGACGCCCGCGACACCGTCCTGCGGACCTTCGTTAAGCGCGGTCAACTGCAAGGAGGTCGCGTCAGTCGCAGCGGTAGCCAGCAGCTTGCCGTCGCCGATTGTACCGGTCCAACTGACAAATTGGGAAATTGTATTCGTGGCAGCCGAGCCGTTCCCGGACGTATCCGTGGAAGCGCCGGAGGATCCGCCCGTCGAAGAACCGGCAGTACTTGTGGAGGAGGTACTGCCCGCTGAGGACGACGCGCCGGAGCTAGCGCCGCCCGCCGATGACGTGCCGGACGAGGTGTTCGAGTTGGTTGCGGTGCTGCTGGTATCATCGGAATCGTCCGCGCATGCGACAACACCGACGACCAAAACAAGCGCCAACAACAGGAGAAGTAGCTTTTTCATAAGGACCTTCCTTTCTTGTTTTGCGGCTTAATGCGGCTTTATTTTTGTTTTTTGTTTCAAAATCGACGCGGATTCAACTTTTTTTGCGTTTTCGGAGAAGCACGGCCGCGAGCCCGACCGCAGCCCCCGCGACGGCGACGCAGCCGGTAATGACACCGACGAGTCCCCATGGGAATCCTCCGGCTTTCACACCGGCCAGATCGAGCAGCGCTTTCGGCAGATCCTTCGCGGTGGATTCGTCCACCTTCAGGAAACCGAAAACCTCCTTGCTATTGACGACGGCGGACACGTAGTACCACCCGTCCTCCAGCTGCACGGCGGTCACCTGGCCAGCGGGAATCGTGACGGTTTCCGCGGACGCATCAAGGCGGGTATAGGCCGTCAGGTCCTCGTCCAGCGTCAGCTTCCCGGCAGTCTCTGGGTCATACACGAACACCTTCAACGTCGACGATTCGGAAACGTTGTAACCATCGGAAACGCTGAAGTGCACCTCATACGCGCCCGGCGTCGCGTTCGAACCGTTGAGGAGGTAGAAACCGTCCCCTTCGAGCATAAACGGAAGTCCGTCCGGGATGTCAAGTTCCTCCGTTTTCAGCCCGCTGCGCAAGGTGTCCTCGTCCGTTACATCTAAATTTCCGGACGTGCGGACCCCGACCGCCCCGACGACGCACTGGTTCGGCGCGACCGCCGGCGAAAGCGCGGCGAACGTCCCTTTGATATACCGATAGGTGATGTCATAGACCTGCCGCAGGTCAGACGCCGCGGCCGCCTGCGAGCAGGAGAGAATATCCGTCACGCCTTGGTAAAGCATCATCATATTTCCGTCCATGCAGCCGGTCTTGTATCCGGTGTGGATGTACTGATCGTACCGCTCGCGGAAGTCCGTCTGTCCAATGTCAAGCTCAAACTCCATGCCGAGCCCATACTTCTTCGCCTGTCCGGCGGAATCCCCCACCGTCTCGGGCAGCGGATTTCCGGTCTCGTCGTTCCCGCCGAACGCGTAGCCGCTTTGCAAGGTCGCACAGTCGAACCCAAGCTCCACCGCGCGTTCGAACCCGGGCGAGCAATAGTACGGGATCCAGATGGTTTTCAAACCTTTTTCATGGGCATAATTGTTAAAGGCCATGATGAATGCTTCCTCGTCCGCCGTGGTGGCGTACTGGACGGTTTCCTCCTGCCAATACAGTCCTTTCAGCTCGAGGTGCGAAAAGTTCGCGGCCGTGAACTGCTCGACGATGCGGTCAACATAGGTCTTCAGAAGCTGTGTGCGGTTCTCAAGACTGTTCGGCGAGATCCCATCGAGGGAGTAATTGCCAAACGCGAGATACGGGACGGAAAGGAACACCGGGTAACGGTAATCCTCGCCCAGTTCCGCGCTATGCTCGCCGACCAGCCGGTTCAAAGCGGCAAGATTGGTATTGTCCGAAACACCGAGGAACTCGTCGATGTACTCGCTCCACCCGGCGGAGGTCTTGAAATCATGCGTGTTCGGCAGGAACAGCATGGATTCGAACATGGTGTCGGTCACGCTGCCTTCCGTATCGACGTACAGCAGGTACGGGAGCAGCTGCTGCTCGGTGTACTTGCCGGACGTGTACATCAGCACGATGTTGCCGATGCCGTCGATCTCCCCGGCGAACCCGCGCTCCGCGAACGGTTCGTCCGTCGGCGCGCTTTCCGCGCCCGAGGCGTCCGCCGAGCCGGAAACCGTGATTTCGTCGATGTACGTGTGCACGTCACTCGAGAACGTGACCCGCACGTACCGCGCACGGTAGAGCTTTTCCAGCTCGACCGCGTAGCGCACGATTTCCGCGCCGGTTCCCGTGACGGAATCCGGATCCTCGAGGACGCCGACCGTGCCGAAGGATTCGCCGTCCTCCGACACCGCGACCTTCACGTACCGCGGGCACTGCACCCCGCCGTTCGCCCGCAGGCCGCCGACCTCCACGGAAGAGACCGCACAGACCGACTCGAGGTCGATCGTGACGGAAACCGACGTGCCGCGGTAGAGCCGCAGGAACGCCCCGTCCGACGACGCGGCCGAGGACGCGCGGACGCCGTCCGTCAGCGCGTTTTCCGGCGTGTATGCCTTATTCGGGAACGCGTTTTCGACCGGGCTGTCGTACGACAGGGTATAGGATTTCCCGACGGAAAGCACCGTTTCTCCTTCCGCCGCATGTACCGCGAAAACCGGAAACGCTGCCAAAAGGCCCGCAAGCAGCATCGCTAAAACCCGTCTCATTCGCAAATTCATTTCCGTCTCCTCAAAAATTCGACTTATGCGACGGATTCCTTATAAGCTTCCACCGTCGCACGCATATCCGCCTCGACAGCAGACTCAATTGAATCCCAACGGGAGGTGAGTTCGTTGGTCGCGCTGTTGATCAGCGAGCCGTAGAAGTTGATCAACGCACCATTCCCCCAGTTAAAGTAGGAGCCGAGATCATAGAAACGACTGCCGTAGACCAGATCCAGCATTTCAGAATCCTCTTCGGACAGGGTTTGCAGCTGAAGGGTTTCTTGGTAGTACGCCGTCTTAACGCCCTCGCCGTAATAGCCAAGCGCGTCAAGCAGGGCGTACGCGGCGTCCATGTTCTTGCAGCAGATCGGAATGCCGATAACGGAGGACTGGTAGCGGTTGACCGTATTGCAATAGCGGGCCTGATCCTCGTTATACTTCGGGGTCGGCAGGACGCCGAATTCGAAATCCATATCTGTCCGCTTGAGGATAGAAATGGAGCTGGAGGTTGTGTTATAGAACAGTCCCCTCTGGTTGACGAACATTTCTTCCAGTTCGGAGAATCCGTACTGGGACGGCCTCGAACCCTGGCCGATGATCAACTCGGCCCGCTGGGTGATCTGCTTATCCGACATGATCTGGTAGACCTTGTCGAATACGGTCTGCCCCAGACCGGAATTTACGTTAAGCTGGAAGTAATCTTCGGTATTCGGATCGGTCGACGCCATCGCGAAGTTGCAGCCGTTGACCAGCACCGTTGCGCCGTAGGAGTGGGACAGGTTGCCGTAGGTGGCGTTGAAGCCCCATTCGCCGTTTTCATCGGCGTGGGAAACCAGCGCGCACATTTCCTGGAAGAGGTCGAGCGTGAACTTGCCTTCCTTGACAATGTCGTAGATGTCACCGTAGGCGTGCAGGTCCGCGTTCTCGTCATACATCTTCTTATTATAGAGGTAGAGATAGATATTGTCGTCGTCCGTAATCAGCGCGTCGCCGCTGAGAAAGTAGGACTTCCCGGCGATAGAGATTGCGTCCATGCACTCGCGGTCCCACCACGATTCGTCAATGCTGAGCTTTTCCGACTCAATGGACCAGAAGAGATGCTCCGGAATGCTCTGCACCATGTTATCGACCGAGTCGCAGACCAGATCGAAGTCCGCCGTGCCGGCTGTCTGCTGGTCGCGCAGGTACGCGACCGGAGCCTTATCGGCATAAATCTCGATCTTCAGGCCATGGTTTTGCTCGATCAGGTCGTTCCGGGACCCGACCGCGTCGCTGACCTTGGCGTAATTGCTGTCCTCGTTCGGAACAAACTGCAATTCGCCGTAGGTGTGGCGGTCCGTGCTGACGCAGAGGATTTTGACCGTTGTATCCTCATAGAAATCCTTGTACAGAAAGTCGTCTTCCACACTGGAAACGGTGCCGGAGGAGGAGGAAGAAGAAGTCGAGCCGGAAGCGCTCCCCTCTTCATCCTTGCACGCGGTAAGCGCAAAGGCACACAAAAGGGCGACCAACAAAAAACAGGTCAGCCGCGTAACGATAGGTTTCTTGTGGAACATACAGAACCCTCCCATTTTGATAAAATCCTGATTCTACTATCATTATAGCATAGTATGTTTTTGTTTTCAACGATGTTCTTTCTAAATTTTCAGAAATTTTTTTGTGCATTTTGCCCAATTTCCAGCACGGCGAGCTTGATGCAGCAGCACAGCAGCGGCGCCGCTTCCGCTAATTCGTTGAGCGACGGGTAGGTCGGCGCGATGCGCAGAATGTTGTCCTCCGGATCCTGCCCATAGGGGAACGGCGCGCCGGCGGCGGTCAGCACGAGCCCGGCGTCCTTCGCGAGCTCGACAACCCGCTTTGCCGTCCCGCGCGGGAGCGTCATGCAGATGAAGTACCCACCGTTCGGCTTGGTCCAGCTCACCCCCGGCACTTCAGAGAGTTCCTCCTCGAACACCCGGTAGAGCAACTGGAATTTTGGACGAATAATTTCCATGTGCACCCGCATCTGCGCCCGGACGTCCTCAAGATTGCGGAACACCCGGGAATGCCGAAGCTGGTTGAGCTTATCATGCCCGATGGTCTGGACCTTCAGGCAGGACAGAATGTAGGCGATGTTGCGTGGACTGGACGCGAGGCAGGAGATCCCCGCCCCGGAGTAAGTGATCTTCGACGTGGACATAAACTCAATGAACAAATCCTCGTTGCCGTACTTCGCCGCCTCCGAGAAAATCTCCAAAAGCGTGTCCGGGGTGTCAGTCAGGTCGTGCAGGACGTATGCGTTGTCCCAAAAGACTAGGAAATCCTTTGCGGCGGGCTTGAGTTGAGCGAAACGCTTGACGACCTCGTCGGAATAGGTGATCCCACTGGGGTTCGCGTACTTCGGAACGCACCAAATGCCCTTGATGGTCTCGTCCTCGGCGACCAGCTTCTCGACCATGTCCATGTCCGGTCCGTCAGACAGCAGCGGGACGTTGATCATGCGGATGCCGAAGAGTTCGCAGATGGCGAAATGGCGGTCATATCCCGGAACGGGACAGAGAAAAGAAACCTGGTCGTACTTGCACCAGGGCTTGCAGTCCTCCCGCACCCCGCAAAGCATCGAACGGGCCACCGTGTCGTACATCAGGTTCAGGCTGGAGTTGCCCCCGACGATGACCTGCTCCATCGGCACGTTGAGGATCTCGCCGAAAAGCCGTTTCATTTCGTTGATACCGTCAAGCCCGCCGTAGTTGCGGCAGTCCGTGCCGGTTTCGGAGAAGCATTCGTCGTTGCGGATAACGGCAGTCAGCAGGCGGGACATGGTCCCGAGCTGTTCCGGCGAGGGTTTCCCGCGGGACATGTCCAGCTTCCTCCCCCGGGCCTTGATGGTTTCGTACTGCTTCATGAGCTGCTCGTAATTCATGGGTTTCGTTTCCTTCTTTAAATTTAGCGTTGTAAATCGGTTTGTTAAAATTCGGCGCTGCCGGCGGTGCGGGGGAACGGCTCGACGTCGCGGATGTTGGAGATGCCCGTCAGGTACATGATGAGCCGTTCGAAGCCCAACCCATATCCGGCGTGCTTGACCCCGCCATACCGGCGAAGGTCAAGGTACCACCAATAGTCCTCCTTGCGCAGGCCGAACTCGTCCATACGCGCTTCAAGTACGTCCAGCCTCTCCTCGCGCTGCGATCCGCCGATCAGCTCGCCGACGCCCGGAACCAGCATGTCCGCTGCGGCAACGGTCCTGTCGTCGTCGTTAAGACGCATATAGAACGCCTTGATCTCCTTCGGATAGTCCGTGACGAACACGGGGCGCCCGAAAACGGTTTCGGTCAGGTAGCGCTCGTGCTCGGTTTGCAGGTCGCACCCCCACGAAACCGGGTAGACGAAGGACTGCTTGCTTTCCTGAAGCAGCTTGACCGCCTCGGTGTAGGTGCAGCGAGCAAAGGCGTTGTCCGCGACAAGCGTCAACCGTTCAAGCAGACCCTTGTCGACGAAGCGGTTGAAGAACGCAAGCTCGCTTTGACAGACGTCGAGCACCCGGCGAATGACGTAGCGGGTCATCTCCTCGGCGAGAGCGGTGTCGTCCTCGAGGTCGGCGAACGCCATTTCCGGCTCGATCATCCAGAATTCCGCCGCGTGGCGGGGGGTATTGGAATTCTCGGCACGGAAAGTCGGGCCGAACGTGTAAACGTTGGCGTAGGCGAGCGCGAAGCATTCGGCCTCGAGCTGTCCGGAAACGGTCAGGTTGGCGGGCTTGCCGAAGAAATCCTTGGAAAAATCCACCTTCCCGTCCTCGCGCAGGGGCGGATTCTGCTGGTCAAGCGTGGTGACGCGGAACATTTCCCCCGCTCCCTCACAGTCGCTCGCGGTGATGATCGGAGTGTTCACATAGACGAACCCCCTCTCTGCGAAAAACTGGTGGACCGCCTGCGCGGCGACCGAACGGACGCGGAAAACCGCGTTAAACGTGTTCGAACGCGGACGCAGGTGTGCAATGGACCGCAGGAACTCAAAGGAGTGCCGCTTCGGTTGGAGCGGGTATTCCGGCGAGGAAGCGCCGGCCACCTCCACCCGTTCCGCCTTCAGCTCGAACGGTTGCTTGGCTTCCGGCGTCAGGACCAGCGTTCCGCTGACGAGCAGGGACGCGCCAACATTCTGACGGGAGATCGCTTTATAATTTTCCAGTTTGCTTTCCTCCAGCACTACCTGAAGATTCTGAAAGCAAGTGCCATCGTTGAGCTCGATGAATCCGAAACTGTTGGAGGCACGAATGCTGCGGACCCAGCCGCCCAGTTTCAGCGTTCGCCCGGCGAAGGCGTCCGGCGACGCAAATACCGACCGCGCAGCGGTCAGCTCCTGTTTCATTGCCATAAGACCCTCAAAACCCTCCGAAATCCGTTTTTCTGGAGACAGTATAGCACATTCCCCCGCGTCTTGCAAGTCCCCGACGGAAAAAATTCACGGAAAATTTGTCAGCATTTTGCATCTTCCCCCTTGCAATTTTGCGTTTGGTGTGCTATACTCTCTTTATCTGCGGATAGGAAAGAAATGGTCCGGTCGGCGGTCCTCGCCAGCCCGGGTGAAACAATATGGGTGCGCAAGTCAATACCGATACGAAACCGAATACCGTCAAAGCCCCGCAGACGTTCATGGGAAAAATCCCCGCGTCGGTCTGGGCGTATTTTGCCGTACACGGCGTCCAAAAAGAGGATGTCCTGCTCGCTCTGCGGAGTGACCTTTCAGTCGATGGGCAGCCCTGCGACTGCTTCGTGCTGCTGACCGAAAAAGAGATGCTCCGCGCCGAAGGATTCCTCGAATTCACCCGGGAAAAGGGACTTTCGTCCTCCGGCAACCGCCGGAGGGCGGAATGCTATCGGGCGGACGAACCATTTCGCTTCCCGGTGTCGTCCATCCGCGGGCCAGAGGTCGAGCTGCTCATTTCGAGCGGCCGGGCGGTCTGCACGGATGCGGACGACGGCGAATCTCTCCAGCTTTTCGGCTTTACCGCCACGTACAGCCACGACGCGACGGTCTTTTGTCGCGCCATCGTCGAATTGCAGGAAACCGGCTTCCTTTCCGAGCGGCTACTCAAGGGGGAGGACGCGGAAAGTAAGATCTGTCCCCGCTGCGGGAGGCGGTTCCCGGACCGCGGACGGCGCTACTGCCCGCATTGTCTCGAAAAGACCGGACTTGCCAAGCGGCTCGCCGTGATGTTCCTGCGCTACAAGTGGTTCGTGCTGCTGATCTTGCTAACGCTGCTCCTCAACGTCGGGCTTTCGCTGGTCACGCCGTACATCAGCAACAGCGTGCTTTACGCCGACGTGCTCGACCCATCCGGCTCGCTGTACGGGAAGATCGGCGCCTTGGTGCTGGTGCTCATGGCGGTGCGGCTGCTGTCGCTGTTGGTCAGCCTCGTGACCGGGACGGTCAACGCGAAGGTGGCGGCCGAGGTTTCCTATGATCTTAAGACAGACATCTTCCAAGCGCTCGGCAGGCTGTCGTTCTCTTTCTTCACCAACCGCCAGACCGGCTCGCTGATGACCCAGATCAACAGCGACTCGACCACCATCTACTGGTTCTTCTGCGACGGCTTCCCCGCCCTGCTCTCCCAGCTCATTCAGCTGGTGGTGCTGCTGGTGGTGATGTTCGGGCTCAACGTGGAGCTGACGCTGTACACGTTCGTGACGATCCCGCTGTTTTTCGTCTCGTTTCAGCTGCTTTCGCGTCTATTTGAAAAGTTGCACGCCCGGACGTGGTCCCGTCGCGCTTCCTATAACTCCTTTCTGTCGGACGTCATTAACGGCATTCGCGTCGTCAAAGCGTTCTCGCAGGAGAACGCGGAAACCAAGCGCTTCGGCGCCCGCAGCGAGGCCGCCGCGGAAGCGGCAAAGGAACTCGAATACACAGCGTCCCGCATCTATCCGTTCCTCGGTTTCGCGCTCAAGCTCGGCAGTTACGTCGTCTGGCTCATCGGCGGGTGGTACGTCATGGACGGGACCCGTATGGATTTCCCGACGCTCATGACCTTCTCGGCCCTCTTTTCGCTGGTCTATTCCCCGATCGAAATGCTTTCGGACGTGACCGACTGGTGGAGCGACTGCCTAAACGCCCTCAAGAGGCTGTTCGACATCAAGGACGCAAAGGTGGAGGTCGCCGAGTCGCCGGACGCGGTCAACCCGGAAACCCTCCACGGGGAACTGGAATTCAGGAACGTCACCTTCTCCTACGTCGAGAACCGCAAGGTGCTCACGGATATTTCGTTCCACGTCCCGGCCGGGGAAACACTCGGCATCGTCGGGCAAACCGGAGCCGGCAAGTCCACCATCGCGAACCTCATCACCCGTCTCTACGACTGCGACGAGGGGCAGGTCCTGCTCGACGGCAGGGACGTGAAGGACTATTCCTTCGCCTGCCTGCGGCGGAATATCTCAATCGTCTCGCAAGAAACCTACCTGTTCAACGGCACGGTGCTGGAAAACATTCGCTATGCACGCCCGGACGCGACCTACGAGGAGGTCCTCACGGCAGCCCGAACCGCCCACGCGCACGATTTCATTATCGGCTTCCCGGACGGCTACCAGACCCGCATCGGGCAGGGCTTCCGGCAGCTTTCCGGCGGCGAGCGACAGCGCCTTTCCATCGCCCGCGCCCTGCTGAAGAATCCCCGCATCCTCATCCTCGACGAAGCGACGTCCGCCATGGACACCCAGACCGAGCGCAGCATCCAGCATGCTCTGACCGAGCTGTCCCGGACCCGCACGACCGTCGTCATCGCCCACCGGCTCTCCACCCTGCGGGACGCCGATTCCCTTATCGCCATCGAAAACGGCAAGCTGATGGAAGCGGGAACCGCCTCGGAGCTGATGGAGAAGCGCGGGGTCTACTACAAGCTTTACACGCTGCAAGCGGAGGCGCTGAAAAACGTCGGCATCGCCACGGACGGCTGAAAACCGTCATTTTGCGCCGGAAATCACCAAAAAATCACGTTTTGCATATCCTTTCAGCGAGGATTTGCCTTCCTTTTTGAAAATATCTCTCCCCCAACGGAGGTTTTGTATTCTATGCGTATGACAGAGAAACTGTACATCAACGGCGGCAAGCGCCTTTCCGGCACCATCCCCTGCGGCGGGATGAAGAATGCCGCCGAGCCGATTCTTTTCGCGTCCATGCTGGTCGGGGACGTCTGTACCATCGAACACGTCCCGGCGGTCGAGGACACCCGCTTCATCTGCGACATCCTTTGTTCTCTGGGAGCAAAAATCTCCTTCGACGGCGACGGCCGCATCCGCATCGACACCCGTCCGGTCGCGCGGGCGGTCATTGAACGGGCCGCATCCTGCAAATTGCGGTCCTCCTATTATTTGCTCGGCGCGGGGCTGGGACGGTTCGGGTACGCGAGCGCCGGTCTGCCCGGCGGATGCGATTTCGGTTCGCGCCCGATGGACCAGCACATCAAGGGGTTCCGTGCGCTGGGTGCGGCGGTTGAGAAGACCGACGGACCCGATGGAAGCATCCGCTGCGACAGCCGGGAAAACGGGCTGAAGGGCGCGTCGATCTACCTTGACGTGCCGTCGGTCGGCGCGACCATCAACATCATGCTCGCCGCCTGCAAGGCGAACGGCAGCACGGTCATCGACAACGCGGCGCGGGAACCGCACGTCGTAGACGTCGCGTCCTTCCTCAACAGCTGCGGCGCGGACATCCTCGGCGCAGGCACACCGACCATCCGCGTCAACGGCGTGTCCGAACTGCACGGCTGCACCTACGCCGTCGTGCCGGACATGATCGAGGCCGGAACGTACATGATCGCCGCCGCCGCGACCCGCAGCGAAATCACCGTCGCCAACGTCATCCCGCGCCACCTCGAATCCCTGACCGCAAAGCTGCAGGAAATGGGGGTCCCGGTCGAGGAGGGCGACGACAGCATCACGATCCACGCTCCGGCGGCGGACGCCGCCCCGATGCACGCGGTCCGCGTTAAGACCGCTTTCTACCCCGGCTTCCCGACCGACCTCCAACCGCAGATCGCCGTTCTGCTTTGCCTCGCCGACGGGGAAAGCAGGCTGACCGAATCGGTCTGGGCGAACCGCTTCCAGTATGTGCCGGAGCTGCTGCGCATGGGCGCGCGGGTCACGTTTTCCGGGACCGACTTGCTGATCACCGGCGTGCCTGCCCTGCAGGCCGCAAACGTGCGCGCCGTCGACCTGCGTGCCGGCGCCGCGATGGTCATCGCGGCGCTGACCGCCGAGGGCCGGACGGTCGTCGACGACATCCACCACATCCTGCGCGGATACGAGCACATCGTCGAAAAGCTAGCATCCGTCGGCGCGGACATCCGCCGCGTCGAATTTTCGGACGAGGTCTGACCCCGCTTTTTCCTTCAAAAATTCCGATTCTGCCGAGCCCCAGGAGCATATGGTCGGGGAAAATGTCTGACCCCGCTTTTTCCTTCAAAAATTCCGATTCCCTTCTGCGGTTTCACACTTCTTTACGGCACACAAGCATTCCTGCATGTTCCATCGCAATCCCTTTTTCCCTTTATCGGCATTGACTCATGTCTCTTGGTCTTTTGTCATCGCGATTTTGTCCAGCAATTCGCACAGCTCTTCGAGCGTATACGCACTCTTTCCGCCGCCCGTGAGGATGAGCCGCAGCTCATAGAGCGTTGCCATTTTGGTGTCTTGCCGTTCAGTCATTGTTTTTCCCTCCTTTCCGGCCATAGAAGCCTCTGTAGCCGCTTCTACGGTTTTGATATGCGCCCCAAAAGGTCTAACTTTTGGGGCGCATATCATTCCGATACCGTCAATCCGTTCATGTCTGCATACGCCCGAAGAACCTTAGAATCTTCGTCGTTCAATTGTCATGCATATTACATTGTAATGCTTTTTTCTCCGTCGCGCTGCTGTTTTATGGGTTTCAGCTATTCTCGATGATATCGAGGACGCGGGCCATGGACTCGTTGTACTCCTCGTCGCTGGAATTATAGAAAATCAGCAGGTCGTCGAGCACGTCCGGGTCGTCGAGCGCGGCGGGAATAGAAAAGTCTACCCCCTGCACGTATTCGTCCCAATGCTCGACCTTCCACGTGTCACGTTCGGAATTGCGCAGCAGCATCCGCTGTTTGCAGACCTCGACGTCCGTCTGCACCCAAATAACCGTCAGCTTTGTGTTGAGCTGAACGAGCCTTTTTTTCAGATTGTTAATGTATGTGCTGTTGCGCACCTCCTGCGTGAACGGGGCGTTAATCAGCACGATGTCGTCGTACTTGAGCGCCTCGAACGCGAGGGCGAGGATCGTGACGTATTCCGCGTCGCGGATATACTTTTTAAAGAAGCCGGAACTGCGATTATACGGCTCCCCCGCCGCCTCAAAAACCTTTTTCGAAAGCGGGATAAGCGTGTCCTTGTCGAGGTAAACGACGTGCTTGAGGTTTTCGGCGAGTTTCTTGGAAATATAGGTTTTCCCGCAAGCAGGAGGCGAGGTGACGAGGATGAGTCGTTTCATAGTGAAAATTCTCCCGTGACAATTGACGAACGATTTGACAGACTTAGTATACCACACCCGGAGGAATTTGTCAAACGATTTTCAAAAAGAGTGAAAATTTTGCGAAAACCTATTGAACTAAAAGGAAAATTGTGCTAAACTACGTACAGCAAAAACCAAATGGAGGTACTGGGAAATGAAACTGATTGTATGTGAAAACTACGAGGAAATGTCCAAAGAGGGCGCGAAAATCATTGCCAAACTGCTCAAGGAGAAACCGAAGTGTGTGCTGGGGCTGGCGACCGGTTCGACCCCGGTTGGGATGTATCAGGAACTGGCAAAGATGAACAAGGCTGGCGAGATTTCGTTCAAGGACGTCACTTCCTACAACCTGGACGAATACTACCCGCTCGCCCCGGAGCATGACCAGAGCTACCGCTACTTCATGAACCACAACCTGTTCGACCACGTAGACATTGACAAGTCCCGCACACATGTTCCGGACGGACTTGCGAAGGACCCGGCCGCGATGGGCAAGGCGTATGACGAAGCAATTGAAGCGGCCGGCGGGATCGACCTGCAGGTGCTCGGCCTTGGCCCGAACGGGCATATCGCGTTCAACGAGCCGGAGGAGAACCTCTACGTCGGCACGCACCTGACCGGGCTGACTGACAGCACGATCGAAGCGAACTCCCGCTTCTTTGCAAGCAAGGCGGACGTCCCGACCCGGGCGGTCACAATGGGCATCGGCAGTATCATGAAGGCGAAGAAAATCATTGTCCTCGCCAGCGGCAAGGCAAAGCACTACGTCATCGGGAAGATGCTCGACGACCGCATCACCACACAGGTCCCCGGCACGATCCTGAAGTGCCATCCGGATGTCGTGCTGATTTGTGACAAGGAAGCGTATAACGGCTAAACCCCATTCGTACATGCAAAACCGGAAAGGGCCTTCCCTTCCCGGTTTCGTTTTTCCGTATGTGACGGTCGGTGTGAGGCCTCCGGGGACCGTCTCGTCGTCGATTTCGGGGTATTTGCTTCGTTTCGTCATGCCTTGCCCTCCCGGATCTCCTTAAGATAAGCGGAAAAAGCGGACGGGATAGCGTAGACGTCCGAAAGTTCTTCGCGTCGCGCGAGGATTCGACCGGTCCCTTCCCCGCTGTCGGGAAAATACCCGGTCATCGCCCAGCCGGTCATATGCCATTCGACGTGGGTGAAGATGTGCTTGGCGGGCGGGAGCGGCTCGGTACGGAGCGGCTGGTATCCGATTTCGCGGGCGAAAGCGATGGCCCTCTCGCGATAAAGCGTGCCCTCTAAATTCGGCAGTTCATATAATCCCGCGAGCAATCCTTTCAGCGGACGGCGGCGAAGCAGATATCCCTCTCCTTCCCGGAGCAGTAGAACGGTCCGCTGTTCGATCCGGCGCGGGGCATTCGCCGAACGGACCGGCAGGCGGTCGGTCAGCCCGTCCCGCGCGGCGATGCACCACGGGCGGAGCGGACATTCCCCGCATTTCGCTTCCCCGTTCGGCACGCAAACCATAGCTCCCAGCTCGATCATCGCCTGCGTGAAATCGCCGGGGGATTCCGGCGGGCACATCCGCAGGGCGGTTTCTTCGGCGGACGCGCGGGTTTTCGATTCGCGGACGTCCGCAAAGCAGCCGGTCAGCCGGGCGAGCACCCGCAGCACGTTTCCGTCCACCGCAGGCGCGGGGATCCCAAACGCGATCGATGCAATCGCCCCCGCCGTATAGCTGCCGATACCGGGCAGCTTCCGCAGCTCCCTGACGTCCGCAGGGAGTTTTCCGCCATACCGCTCAGTCAGGACGCACGCCGTCTTCTTCAGATTGCGGGCGCGGCTGTAGTAGCCCAACCCCTCCCACAGCTTGAGCAGGTGCGCGTCCTCCGCGTGCGCGAGCGACGGAATGTCCGGAAACGACTTGAGGAATTGGTGAAAATAGGGCTTGACCGCCTCCACGCGGGTCTGCTGGAGCATAATCTCGGAGATCCATACCCGGTACGGCGTGATCTCCGTCCGCCAAGGCAGCACCCGCGCGTGCGCGCGGTACCACGCAAGCAGCGCCGTTACCGCTTCTCCCGGCGGGGGCGGAAACAGCATCGGTGCGCTCTGTTCCTCCCGTTTCATACGGAACCTCCTTCCCGCGCGGACGCGATCATCGTAAACGCCTCCCGGTCGGTCAGCAGCCGGCCGTCCTGTTCAAATGGCAAACGATATGTGCAGCCTTCCTTCCAACCGGAGCAGCCGTAGGCGGTCCTTCCTTTCACGATCGCTTTTCCGCAAAGCGGACAGACCGGCGAGGACGCTTTTTTCGGTTCGCGGCGATCGGGAAAACAGAACACCACTTTCCCGGCTTCGTCCAATCGGAGCGATGCGGAGAAAGACTGCCCGGTTTTCTTTGAACGGAACCCATTGAGCACGTCGGTCTCCTTCCCCGCGAGCAACCTGTGCAGGGCGCTCGCGGGGATTACACGTCCGCAGATGTGTGTGCTGACGCTAAATTTGCATCCCTCGCGGTAGTTCGCGCACCCGTAAAAACCGCGCATCCTGCGCACTTCCCCACCGCAGAGCGGACAGGAACCGACCACTTCGCCGAAATATCCCGCGTCGCTGTCCGCCGGGCACGCCGAAAACGCTGCGGAGATACGCTCTTCGGCGAGGCGGACGCTGTCGGATACACGCATGACTCCATGAAAGACGTCCTTGAGCGCCCGGCTCAGCTCGCAGGTCTTGTATTTATCCATTACGATCCCGAGCTCCTCGAGCGAATTCACAAGGAACTCGCCGTCGGGCAGGATCGTGTAGACGTCCTTTTCCAGTTGAATGTAATTGCTTTTCCGTGCGTTGTCGATGATTCCGGTCCGGGTCGCCTCCGTGCCGAGCTCGAGTCCTTCGAAGACCGCCCGATACTCCTCGCGGTCGTCAGCGGCGTCTCCCACCGCGGTCTCGCCCTCCTCGCTTCCGTCCCACTCCTTCGCCGCCGCTTTCTCCTCGCGGAATGGGTTTTTGAGATAGTTGTTCAGGGTTTCAATGGTGTAATGCCGGGGAGGCGACGTCTTCTTTTCGGCCGGGCGGAAGTCGATGCATACGGCTTCCCCTTTTTCGAGCGGGGGGAGTACCTTGTCCTTCTGCGTTCGCTCGTCGAACTTCGTCCAACCCTTCTCCCGCATGATGGTGCCCTTGAGCGTGAATTCCTCCAAATCCCCGACGGCGACGACGATCTCCGTCCGGTCGACGACGCAGTCCTCGGCGCAGAACACCGCGACGAACCGCCGAAACACGGCCTCGTATACCAGCATCTCCCGCTCGGAAAGCGCTCCTTTTGCGGGGATCCTGTAGGTCGGCGTCAGGGCGGAGTGAGACTCAATCTTGCTGTCGTCGAAGATGTTCTTTCCGTCCTTGAAGCGGACCGGGTAGCCGAGTTTTTCGCAGGAAGAAAGGATCTTGCGGACCTTGTCCTTTTCCGCTGTGGCGAGGTACTCCGAGTTGGTGCGGGGATAGGTCAAGTAGCCTTCCTCGTACAGCTTTTGGACGACGTTGAGGGATTCCTGCATGGACATCTTGTATTTTTTTCCGAGGTGGCTCTGCAACTTTGACAATGAAAACAGCTTGCCCGGGGAGAGTTTTTCCCGCTTGCGGCGGACGGATTTAACGACCGCGCCGGTTTCGTTGTACCTGCGGCAGAGTTCCTCCGCCTTTGCGAGGTCCGCCGACTCGAACTTTCGTTTGGAAATTAGCTCGATCGGTTCGCCGCGGGTACTTTCCTTGCTGGCCAGCGCGAGGTAGACCCCGGGAACGAAGTTGCGGATCGCCAGATCCCGCTCGTAGATTGCCTTGACGATCGGCACGATAACCCTGCCTACCCGCAACAGCATCCCGGTCCGCAACGTGGCGTAGCGGGTCAGGTTGACGCCGTAAAGCCAGTCGATGTAGGTACGAGCGAAGCCCTCGTCGGCAAGACGGTCATATTCCGATTCATCCTTCAGATCCGCAAGCGCATCGCGGATAGTCTGCGGGGTCTGGTCGGGCAGCCAGAGCCGTTTAAGCGCCTTGCCCTTGCAGTTTTCTCCGGCGTTCGAGATGCACAGCCGCACAATGATTTCGCCCTCACGGTCCGCGTCTCCGGCGTTGACGATCGTATCGACGTCCTTCCGCCCGCATAATGCGGAAATGACGCCGAACTGCTTCCTTACTCCAGCGTCAACCGATTTTTTGTCTTCCCCCCTGCGCAAGGTAAAACGAAATTCCTTCGGGAAGCAGGGCAAATGCTCCATCGTCCAGCGATCGCCCTTCCGCTCCCCGGTATATTCCTCCACATCGCACAGGGAAAACAGATGCCCGAACGCCCATGTGATAAGATAGCCCTCCCCTTCAAGATACCCGTCCCGACGGCGGAGTTGCCCGATCGCGGAAGCGATGTTGCGCGCAAGGCTGGGTTTTTCCGCGATGATGAGAATCATGCTTTTCCCTTCCCGGCCGGAAACTCAGCCGACCTGTATGTCAAACGTCATTTCAAACGTGCGATTCCACGGGTAACGGAAGTTCGAAACCTTTACTTTCGCATGGCCGCTTTCCGCATAGGGCGAAAGCGACGTGACGATCCCGCTCCCGTTGAGCCTGCGCAGCACCAGCGGCACCGAGCAAGTGTAGCTTTCCTGTTCGATCCCGTTGATGTTCGGGTGGAACAGCTTATAGCTGATGTCCTTGATATAGCCGAACGTCATGCTCTTCAGGAAGCCCTCGTTCGCCTCCGCGGTGGATTCCGGAACGTTTCGCAGGTACGCATAGCGGGAGACCCCCTGCGAAAGCGCGATGCCCACCGAATTCGCGACCGTGTTCCAGCAGGAATACCCGAACAGCATCCCGATCGGGACGTCCCCGTTTAGCAGCGTCGGCGCAAACGCGCCGGCGTCGGTGGACGCGTCGATGAACACGGTCGGCACCCCGTTTGTCAGGTTGTCCTTCATCTGCTGCAGCAGCGACTGGCGGTCGCTCGGAGAATTGTTCTTCGTCAGCACAAAAATCTGCAAAGCGTCCTTCGTGTCGCTCGTTTCCTCTACGTTCAAACAGGCAAAATGGGTGTCCAGCACGCTGCCGAGCGTTCCGATGTCAAAGCCGTCCGCGGGTAGGTCCTTGCCATCGCCGAAGTAGGTTAGATGCACCTGCGGCGATCCGTACAGCAGGGTCGCCATGCGGGTGATACAGCAAAGCCCGAGTTCGTCCGTCGCTGCGCTCAGCACGCCCCTGCCGCCGAGTTTGGCGGTCAGGTAGTTGATCTCGTTGGTCTGGATCGTCACCTGCGGGGAGGAATCGTACACTCCGATATAAAGGAACTCCACACGATCCTTGACCTTGTCAAGCAGCGTGTCCGTCAAACGCAGTTTACGCTCGCGGGATGCGAGGTAGTGCCGCAGGACCTCCTCGCCGCGCGAGAACGGGATCTCCCGCCCGTTTTCGTCACAGCGGTATCCGGCGACGATATTTTCGACGGTCAGCTCATTCCCGGTCAGCGGGCGGCGGGCAATTTCGCCGTATCCGCGCAGGGCATTGTAGGTGTCCTCGTCCAGTCCCGCATAGTTGACCGTTGACGCGAGCCGCATGACGGTGTCGAACAGGATGACCGTGTTGTTCTCGCAAAGGAAAGCGATTTCGTCGATAATCTCGTTTTCCAAGGAGAGATCGGTATTTTGCAGCCAGCGCGACCCGACCAAACCGCCTGAAAGCGCTTGGTCCACCGAAAGGACAAAGGCATCGCAGGTTTCGTCAACCTCCTTCATCCACGCAAGTAGCGCTTCCCGGTTGCCAATGGTGCTTCCGTCCGGATTGGACTCCATATTGTCGAGCGCTGTGCGGTAGAGCGTCTCCTCGGGCATAACGAGTTCAATCCCAACGGACTGCGCAAGATAGATCGCACGGTCCTTGTTGACCGGACGGTTATCCAGTGGCAAATATGCGACCCGTTTCGTGTTTGCGGTTTCCATTCCGTTCACTTCCGTGCCGGAGAGATATTGCCGGAGCAGTTCGACGTCGCTTTCATCCTGTTTGCCGTCCCCGTTAAGGTCTGCCCGGGCGAGAGCACGGTCGGTCAGCGTGGCGTCTCCCGCGAGGTATTGCAGGTAGAGCGTCAGGTCATAGGCGGACAGCTCACTGTCCCCGTCGAGGTCACCCGGAATTTCGCGGACGGACGTCGAACCGACAGCGAGCGCCGCGGACATCAGACAGGCGACAACGACGAGCGGCAAACAAAGCAGCGCGGGCAAGAAACGTTTCCAAAACATATGGCAATCCCCTTTTTTATGTCTCTGCGTCAAGTCTCGTATATGACGGTTCTATTGTAACATATTTTTTCGGGAAAAGAAAGAGAAAAATGAAAATTTTCTCGCTTTTGCTCTGTGGTATATTAAGGCCCCACCGCAAATGCCGCTGACGAACGGGCGCGCAGAAGCAAAGCGCGTATCCCCTGCAAATCAACCCGTTTTGGTCGCCGGAAGGTAAAACGATTCACACCGCCAGACGGGAAGGTCTGCCGGCCGAAATCCATGCGGTTTTGCCGTCTGTTTTCGCAAGCCTCGGCAGCGCGTCTTTCGGTATCGAAACTGCCCCTTGACAATGGCGAAAATATGCCCGACTTTCGCTCGAACGGACGACTTTTCGCGCTCTCTGCGTTTGATCTGCGCTTTGGAACGGTTGGATCTCTTCCTGCTTTGGGACGGTCTGCGGTTGACTTTATACTTGATTTTCTTGCCATGCTTGCTTTTCGTGACGGCGTTTTCCCGCTTTTCGGCGCCGATGCAGAACGGAATCCACGAAAAAATTCTTCGCGTTGGTTTTGGAAACGCTGAAAAAGCGCAGGCTGCTCCTGAAAAAGGGGACGATCGTGGATTCAACGATCATCGAAGCGCCTTCCTCCACCAAAAACAAGCGCCCATTCGGTGAAAAAGGGTACGGACCGGCATTTTGGCTACAAGGCACATATCAGGGTGGACAAGGACACGGGGACCGTACACGATTTGGTTGTCACGGCGGCGAATGTTCATGACGTGACCGTCGCGCCGGAACTTTTGACCGGCGAAGAAGAAACCGTATACGGCGACAGCGGCTGCATCGGCGCCGAAAAGCGGGAAAACGCCGTCACGAAAAACAGGCATGGCAAGAAAATCAAGTATAAAGTCAACCGCAGACCGTCCCAAAGCAGGAAGAGATCCAACCGTTCCAAAGCGCAGATCAAACGCAGAGAGCGCGGAAAGCCGTCCGTTCGAGCGAAAGTCGAACATGTTTTCGCCTTCATCCCATGGGATGATTTCGTCCATGATTTCCAGAAATTCGTCACGCTTGGTTTTCTTTTTGCGGCAACCGTATTCGATATCTGTAAATGTCACCTGTTTCATTCCCGACGCCGCCTTGTTTTGATGATACGATGATACCATATTCGTGCGCTTTTGTCAAGCGTGCGCTTTTGTCAAGCGGCATTTTTCAGAGGGTCCATAGACTTTCCTCTTCTGGAAAGAAACCGTCTATAAAATCAAGTGGCATTAAGGTGGTCAACGCTTCAAGCGGCTCCAAAGCGCTTAGCCTGCTTTTATTTTTATTCAATGGTCATATCAGAATTCGGCAATCTGCTTTTCCGGAAGAAAATCAGCGGGAAGCAACTGTCACCTCGTATTTTGGTCATTTTCACGCCTGCAGGCGTGAAAGCCCTTGCAGACGTAAGAAGCCGCATCACAATAAGGGCGGACGGCGCCGGGAAAAGGATGGCAATGGAATATTATTCATTATCTCCTTTTTTCA